>NZ_JABFNS010000130.1 GCF_013116825.1 Myxococcus xanthus | reverse complement strand
AGTGTGTATAAGAGACAGGCGTGCAGACTCCAATACCATCCGGCGTCCAACCGCAGTCACGCTGCGCTCCTGATTCGCCCAGGAGACAGTTCCCGAAGCTGGCAACCGCATTGCCCGTGCTGGGGACGTGTGCGGCCGGGCGCGTCTTCGCATCCAACGTGTAGATGTTGGGTCCCGACACGTCGAACTGATGCTCGCCGCGCATGGACAGCTCCACGCGCCGTCCCTCCGCGTTGTTGCGCGCCAGCACACAGGCGGAGACACGCTCCAGGCAGCTCTGGGTCGGCGGGAAGTCGGCCCAAGCCGGGCAGAGCCCCGCCTGTCCAAGCCATTTCCGGACGCCGGGGCTGGGCTCCCTCGGGTCGTAGTAGGCAATCTCCTGTCCGGCCGTCAGCGCGCAGCCCACCAGGTACTCCATGAACCGCTGCGCATTGGGGTCGTACAGCCGTCGGCGCGTGTTCTCGTCGCCCTGCGTGGGGTGGAACAGCTGCCCAAGCGCCGAGGTCCCCAGCAACTGGTTGGAGTCGGCGTTGGTGGAGATGGCGTTGAGCACCAGCGCCTGCGTCGTGAGCGAGTTGGCGATGCGAATCTCCGACGCCAGCGCCCCTACCGCGGGCGTCTCCTCTTCAAGAGGCCCGGTTCCGCAGCCCGACAGGGCGAAAAACACGAGCGAGGAAACCGCCAACAGGCGAGGCGAACCGAGGGCCATGAGACGTCCTCCAAGAACGACGGAAGGAAGGAGAGCTGCTTCCCAGCAAGCATGTGCCGAGCCAGCCTGGGAGGTTGTATGCGGTGCCATGAGAGCAGATCTCCACGCAGCATTCGTGTAGCGATTCACGTCACACCGCCGCCGGACAGTGACATTTCCCGCTACACGTCGAAAAAGGCAACCCGCAGCGACTCCAGGCGGGCTCGCCACAGGGGGGCGCCCTCCTCCACCGCGCGTTCGGCCCGGACCAACCAGGTGCGCGCCTCGTCGGCGCGTCCCGCCTGGAGCGCGCCGCGGGCAGCCTGGAGGAGAATCTCCGCCTTCTCATCCGCCGAAGCCAGGGTGTCCGCGTCGTCCGCCAGGGACCGCCACGCCTCCCGCGCCGAGCCGCCGCCCCGTGCGTCCTGGACCTGTAGCTCCACCAGCCTCCGCATGACAGCGGTGGGCGGCAGCGATTCGGGCGGACAGTGGGAGTCAATCCACCGGAGCTGCCGCGCCGCCTCCTCCAGGTCGCCCAGCGCGGCGGCCATGCGCGCGAGTAGCAACGCATCCACCGGGACGGGGTGCTCACGGAAGAAGCGCACGCCCAGCTCATGAACACGCCGGGCCAGCGGCAGCGCCTCCTCCAGACGGCCTTGCATGTAGAGCACCTCGGCGAGGTTGAAGGTGGACCAGCGCTCCACTTGCGCATGGCCCAGCTCCCGGCCCAGCGCCATCGCGCGGCGTAGGTCCTCTTCCATCCGAGCCACATTCCCCAGGCGCAACCACAGCAGCACCCGGTTGATGAGCGTAGCGGCCCGGTGCAGCGCGTCCCCGGCCTGCTCGCAGCGCAGCAGCGCCATGTCGAAGCGGGTCGCGGCTTCGTCGGTCCGGTCCAGGAACGTGAGCGCCGAGCCCAGCAGCGCGAGCGATACCACGAGCGTCTCGTGGTCTTTCGCCCGCTCCGCGCCGTCCACCACGCCGGAAAGAACACGCACGGCGGCGCCCCACTCCCCCAGCCGGACGTGGAGCCGGCCCCGGGCCAGCGAGCAGCGCAGGGACAGGCGAGGCTCATCCAGCCGCTCGATGCGTTCCAGCGCCTCACGTGTACAGGCCGACGAGCCCTCCACGTCCTCCATCCAGTCGCGGGCGGTGGCTTCCTCCAGCAGCAACTCCACCTGCCGGGCCTCGTCGCCGCGGGCCACGGCCAGGGCCCGCGCCGCGCCCAGGTCCGCCAACCCCTCCCGGAAGCGCTGAAGCCGGTGACGGACGCGCCCACGCCCCGACAACGCCAGGGCCCGGCGCTCCACATCTCCCTCCGGCAACAACGCGAGCGCGCGCGTGTAGTGCTGCTCCGCCTCGACGGACAGGTGCGCGCGGCGCGCGGACTCCGCGAGCGAGAGGAACGCGGTGATGGCCTCCGCATGAGCGCCACAGGCCGCGGCATGGTGGGCCCAGCGACGGCGCTCGGCCATCCCCTCCCGGGGCGTGGCCCGCAGTGCCGCGGCGTGGAGGACGCGACGTGAGGACGCCGGCAACAACGCCTCCAGCGCCTCGCGCAGCAAGGGGTGACGGAAGGCGAAGTGGCCCGGAGCCGTGGGCCGCAACAGCCCCGAGCGCGCAAGCCGCTGGAGTCCGGCTCCCGCGTCGAGCGACGTCACCCGCACCATCTCCTCGCTCGGCTCCAGGTGTCGCAGGGCGGCATCCACGCGGGACACCTCCACTTCCGTGCCCAGCACCGCGCATAGCCGCGCCAGGATTCGGTGTGCCGCGGGGAGCCCGGCCAATGCCCGCGCGGCGAGTCGCTCGAAGAGCGGCGTCACGGAGACGTCCAGCAACGCGTCCGGCGCGATGTACCACCCGCCGCCTGGAGACGCCCGCAAGGCCCCCGCTGCCCGCAGCGCGCCCGCGAGCTCCACCAACGACAAGGGGACGCCCTGCGCCAGCTGTTCCAAGCGCGCCAGCACCGGCTCGGGGACGTGCTCGGCGGGGCGCAGCAGATGCAGCAGCAGGGAACGGCTCGCCTCGGGCGTCAGCGGCGGCAGTGCGATTCGCGCGACGCGGGCGCTGCGCTCGCCCAGGTGCGGCCGCAACCCGAGCAACGCGGGCCTCGCAGCGACGCAGACCCAGAGCGGTGCACGAACCCCCGCCAAGGTGGCGACCTCCAGTGCATCCAGGCTGGTGGGGTCCGCCAGGTGCGCGTCGTCGACGAGCAACACGCAAGGGGCCGCCTGGGCCTGCCGCTGGAGTCCCTCGGCGAGGCAGCGCGCGGCGGCGTGTCGCTCATCCGCGAGTGGAAGCGTTGGTGCCTGGACGGCACCGGCCGGCTCAGCGGTGGCTCGCAGCGCGTCCAGCAGCGACGCCGAGGACGCGGCGTCCGGAGAAGGCGCGCGGAGCCGCACCACGAGGCACCGCCCCGCAGCCTCCAGCCGGGAGGACAGTGCCTCCAGGACACGGGATGTGCCGTGCCCCACCTCCCCCGTGAGGACGCACAACCCAGGGACCCCCTCCTCGATGCTGCGTGATGCCTCGGCCTCCAGCGCCGCCAGGACGGCATCGCGGCCCGACAGGGGCGGTACATCCGCGGAGGACGTGGCCGCGGCCCCGTCGTGCAATCGCAGGCGCGCGCCATCGGGCGAGTGCTCCGTGGCGCCCGGCCCCAACCTGGGCTCGGCGGAGGCAGTGACGCGCGCTTCTCCCAGGGCGAGGTCTTCCGGCCACCAGTCTCCCGCGGACTCCAAGGCAGGCCCCGCAACCCGCGTGGTCGTGGCACCCGGAAGAACGAGCAGCCGCGACAGGTGCAGGACGGTGGCGGCCTTGCCGTCCTCCATCAGCTTGCGCGCCACCAGTGCGCCTGCGCGAAGGTTGGCCTCGGCGGACAGGGACTCGGAGAACGCGACCAGATAGCCCCGTGCGCTGGCGCGCGCGAGCGTGCCGCCCTGAGGCTCGAAGGTCAGCCGAAGCACGTCGACAGGTATGTCCGCGCGGACGCCCAGCAGCGCGACCCACCGCTCGCCGGCCCCCAGCCCGGACGACGTGGGCACCGAGGCGGGCGCGCCGTCCGGCGGAGCCATGGACAGGGACTGGGTACACGCGGCATCGAAAGCGGCGAGCACATCCGAAGCCCGCGAGAAACGTTCGGAGGGCGCCTTCGCCAGACACCGCGACAGCACCGCGTCGAGCGCCGTCGGCGCGGGCGCGCGCTCCGACACCCGGGCGGGGCGGAGGCTGACGTGCCCGTGGCGAATCTCCTCGGCGCCGCCGATGAAAGGCGGCGCGCCAGTGAGCAACTCGTACAGGAGGACGCCCAGCGCGTAGACATCCGCGGCGGCCCCGGCCTCGCGCGCGTCCAGACACTGCTCAGGTGCCATGTAATACGGCGTGCCCAGCCGCTGCCCCACGAGCGTCAGGCCCTCGGACTCCGGGCTCTCTCCGTCGTCAGGTGCGTCCAGGAAGCGCGCGAGCCCGAGGTCCAGCAGGCTGAGCGCCCCACCCTCACGCAGGAAGATGTTCTCCGGCTTGAGGTCGCGGTGGGCCACGCCCGCGGAATGGACGCGCTCCAAGGCCGCACAGAGGCCCCTGAGCAGTTCGCGCACGCGGGGCACGGACGCCGCACCCGAGCCCGGCAACGCCGCCATCCACGCGGCGAGCGTCTGGCCATGAAGCCGCTCCATGACGAGGAACGGCCGCCCGCGGACAACCCCCGAGTGGTGGAGCGTGGGCGTCGTCGGCGCGCCGATGCGGCGGAGCGCGGCGGCCTCCCGGGCGAAGCGGTCGCGGTGAGGCGGCCGCCCGACCTTGAGCGCGACCTCACGGCCATCCTCCTCGCGGTAGGCGGTGAAGACGTGCGAGAAGCCGCCTGAACCCAGCAAGGCCGCGGGGCTCAGACCTGGCACGTCCGGGAACGGAAAGGGCTCGGCGTCAGGGCCAGGCGGCGAAGCGCGCTGGCCATGCACGGGACACACCGCGCCGGTGGCGAGACGGCGGTGGCAGACCGGACAGCGCATGGGGTGAGGCGAACGTTACCAGAGCGCCTGGCTCAGGACGATGACAACCCCCATCACCCCTTCGCCCGCGATGAGGCCGGCGGCCAGCGTCACCACCCGTCCCTCCTGTGCCCCTGGATTCGCCCTGCGAGCCAGGGCCGCCGCCACCCCGCCCAGGAAGAAGCCCAGCGCGGTGGACGCCGGCAACAGACAGGCCAGGCCCATGCCCAGAGGCGACGGCACCCAGTGTCGCACCCGTTCGGGGAGCAGTCGCTCCGCCAGTGTGAGGACAGCGGCGGCGAGCGCGGCCCAACCGAGCGCCGCGCGCGTGCCCGGCTCCAACCCCGAGAGGCCCGAAGCCAACACCTGGGCGATGCTGGCGGTGACCGTGGCTGCGGGCGCGGGGAAGCGCTCGCCCCCCAGCGCCGAACGGTCCGGCACCAACAGGAAGAACAGCGGCACCACCGCGGCGGCCCCCACCGCGCACCCCAGGAGCTGCGCCAGGAACACGCGGCGGGGATGGGCCCCCAGCAGGTGTCCCGTCTTCGCGTCACTGAGGAGGTCCGCCGCGGACGACGCCGCGTTGACGGTGATGCCCGCGGTGGCGAGGTTCGCCTCCACGTTGCGCGGCAGCAGCACGCCATAGGTCATCTGCGTCACCTGCCCCAGCGGGCCCACGGGCGTGACATCCGTCTCCCCCGTGACGCGGCAGGCGATGAGGCACAGCACGAATGACAACGCCACCGCGAGCGCGGCGTGTGGCAGCGGAACGCCAAAGCCCACCTTGGCCACGGCGAGCGTGGCGGGCGTCAACACGACCAGGCCCGCCAGCAGCCAGCGTCCCGGCACCTGAAGCGCGTCCACCGGATGGGGCGCAACGGAAGGACGTTTGAAGAGTCCCTTCAGTGCGCGCCCCAGGACGCGGCCCTCCAGCGCGAAGTGCAACAACGACGCGGTGGTGAGCGCCGCCGTCCCGGGCCAGAGACTCCAGGCGAGGAAGTCTCCATCTGGAAGCAGCAGCCCCGAAGCGAACGCGCGCGGTGCCACGACTCCGTGAATGAGCAGCGCGCCCAGGAACCAGGACGCCGTGAGCCGCAGTCCCAGCAGCGCGCCCGCGCCCAGCGGAAGCAGACTCATCTCGAAGCCGAAGCCCAGGCGCTCCAGCGACATCCCGCTCAGCATTCCGGGGAAGGGAATCACATAGGGAAGGCGGCCCAGCCCGTCCCGCACCAGGGTGACGAGCGCGGCGATACCTCCGCCCAGGCCCAGCATCGACAACCGCGGACGGGACGACGCGCCCGCGGTGTGAAGCGCACGGATGGTCGCCGCCGCGGCGGTACCCGTGGCGAACGGAAGCTGCTCATGGTCCACCAGCTTGCGCTTGAGGGGCACCGCGAAGAGTACGCCCAGCGCGGACAGGAGGAAGGTCCACGCGAGCAACGCCCACGCGGGGGGATGACTGCCCGTCGTGAGCAACCAAGCGCCCTGAACGGATACCAGGGCGCCGCCCGTCGCATAGCCCGCGGACGACGCCACGGCCTGCGCGGAGCACGTCTCCAGCGGCGAAAGCGGAGCACCCGCGACGCCCGGCGCCACGCGCCGCATCGCTCCGTGTGCCGTGTGCGCGAGCAACGCGGCGGTGATGGCCACGGGAAAGGCCACGGCCATCTTCAAGCCCGCGTAGAGGTTGGTCGCGCAGGTGACGGCACCAATGCCACTTCCGAGCAGCACCGCCCGCAGGGTGAGCTGCGGCACCCGGTCCCCCTGGAAGACCTCGCGCAGCCAGAAGGTGTCCAGGGCCTCGGGGGAATCCCCTGGGATTCGCAGCAGCGTCAGCGGCGCCTGCGCCGGTGTCACTTCCTCGGAGGCAGCTTGGGGGACGGGGTGAGACATGGGCCGTTCCATCTTTTCATTCCGAGGCCATCGGGGACGAGCCCCCTTCCCCGTTCGCCACCACGGGACGCAGGCGCTGCACGCCCAGCATCAGGAGGTACCGGTCGGCGACACCGGGCAGGTAGCGCTCCAGGTGGAGCCCATCGGGACGGAATCCCAGTTCGGCCAGGAAGCGGAACACGCGATGGGCGGCCTGGTCATCACGGGCGGAGCACTCCAGCGTCGCGAACAGGGTCTGCGCCATCTCCTGCCGCCGGCTCCCGGGAGGCAGCCGCCTGCGGGGTTTGATGCGAAATCCCACCTCGCCCAGGAGCCGCCCGTCCACCACGTCGAGCGTGCGAACGTACCCACGCGTCAGCACGGGGATGCCGCGGCGCTCGAGTTCCTTCTTCCACACCGGCACCGCGGCGCGGAACGCCAGGAGCCCGGGGGGAGCAGTGACGGGGAACCACGCGAGCACGGACGGGTCAACCGTGCTCACGATATCGTCGGACGCGACGACACCACCGTCACAGCGCTATGCGCGGGACCTGTCCGGACGCGACGGCATGACCTGAGCCAGCACTTCCGCCCGGGGAAGCCCATCCACCGCACCGAGCTTCTCCACGACACGGGACCCGACCTCACACGCGAACGTGGCCAGCGCCACCAACTCCTCCCCGGTTGCATCACGCAGCGCCTCAGCGCCGCCGAACCAGCGCACCAGCCCCTGCAGCAGGCCCGCGACGAAACCATCGCCAGCGCCGGTGGTGTCGACGACGCGCGTCTGCGGCGCCGCGACGTGGATGCGCTCCCCCTTCCACTGCAGCAGCGCGCCACGCTCGCCCAGCGTCACCACGGGCAGCGGCACGCCCATCGCGGCCAGTCGCGCCAGCGCTTCGTGGGGCACCTCCGTCCCCGTGACGAAGCCAATCTCCTCCTCGGAGAGCTTCACCACGGTGCACAGCGGCAGCATCCGCGCCAGCAGGCCCTTCAGGAGAGAGGTGTTCTCCCACGCATGCAGCCGCAAGTTGGGGTCACAGCTCACGATGAGCCCCGCGTCGCGCGCCAGCCCCAGCATCCGCACCGCGGCCTCCTGCGCCTCCGGCCACTGGAGCGAGTTGGAGCCACAGTGCACGGCCTTCGCCCCTGACAGGAACGCAGCGTCGACATCCGTCTGTCCCAGCAGGAACTCAGCGGAGCGTGTCCGGAAGAAGGTGAAGCTGCGCTCGCCCTTCCCATCCAGGGAGATGAACACCAGCCCGGTGCGAGCCTCCGCCGTCTGCCGCAGGTGACTCACGTCCACGCCTTCCGCCGCCAATCGCTCGCGAAGGAAGTGCCCGAACTCATCCGCGCCCACCACGCCCAGCATGGCCGGACGCAGCCCCAACCGGGCCAGCCCCACCGCGACATTCGCCGGCGAGCCACCGGGGCACGGATGCCACGCGGGTACGTCGCGCACGCGATGCCCTGACGCCGCCGGGAGGAAGTCCACCAACGTCTCGCCAAAGCACACGACATCCAGCGGCGGCATGAGCCCCTCGCTTCCGAACTTCGTCAATCCAGGCCCACCTGGGCCATGAAGTCCACGCTCTTGAGGCGGCGACCCAGGTGATGGGCAATGAAGACGTTGAGCAGGCCGCGAGCACGCGCGCGCAGTTCCGGCGGCAGCGGCGTGCGCGCCCCGTCCTGGAGCGCGCGCAGGCCCGACAGCAACGCCACCGGCACCGCCACGGACTCGCGAGCACGGACTCCACACGGCTCACACACCGCGCCGCCATGGGCCTGGTCGAACCGAGGCCGCTCGCCCGGAGCGCCGCCACACAGCGAGCACGAATCAAACCGAGGCATCAACCCCGCGTGCGCCAGCGCGGACAGCTCGAAAGCCAAGAGCGACGTGGGCCCGGCCTCCTTCGCATCCAGTCGCGCCAGGTACGACTCTAGCAGGGCGAACAGCTCCGGCTGCGGCTCATGGTCCCTCGTCAGCTCGCGGCACAGCTCCACCGCGTACAAGGCCCGGGCAATCAGGGACAGGTCCTCGCGCGCCGCATAGAAGCCCGCGACGATGTCCGTGCCGTCCAGCCGCACCGTGCTGCCGCGCGTCTCCACGATGTGCACGCGAAGCCGCATGAACGGCTCCAGCGCGCCTGCGAAGCGCCGCTTGCTCTTGCGTGCGCCCGCGGCGAAGGCCGTCAGCTTCCCATGCTCCCGCGTCAGCAAGGTGACGAGCCGGTCGGACTCGCCATAGTCCACCGAGGACAGCACGAGCGCATCGTCGTCGTATCGCTCCATGGAGATGCGTCAACGCGCGAGCGGATTGGGAAGCTTTCCGCTCAGCACCAGGAACAGGTACACGCCCAGGAGCAGGGCCGCCAGCAGCACGGACAGCCCCACGTAGGCCCGCTTGCGCCGCTCCTGCTCCAACTGCACGGGAGATGGCGCCGGGACGGACTTGTCCACCTCCTCGTAGCGCAGCACGGCCTCTTCCGGAGACATGCCGATGACCTGCGCGTACGCGCGGATGTAGTTCACCACGAAGATGCGCGAGGGCAGCCGTTCCACCTGACCGGCCTCGAGCGCGGTGATGAGCGTGGGAGGAATCTTGGTCTCCCGCGCGACGTCGTCACGCGAGAGCCCTCGGAGCTCTCGCTGCTGGCTCAGGTATTTGCCGAAATCGACGTGGTCCACGGGTCCCCAGATACCCAACGCGCTAGAGCTTTTCCAGCAGCCTCCGGCAGTCATCCTTCAGCACCTGTTCACCAGCTTTCGCCTTGGTCTCACAGGTGGCGAAGGCTGCCTTCGCCGCATCGACCTGCCCCAGCTTCGCCTGGCAGACGCCCTCACGCATGTACGCTTCCGCCACGTCCGGGCAATTCTCGCGGTAGTGGGTGAACTGGCGGCACGCCTCGGAGGTGCGCCCCGTCTCATCGTAGATGAGGCCCAGGTTCTTGTAGCCCAAACAGAAGTTGGGGTTGGTCGTCACCGCGGCCTTGATGCTCTCCACCGCGCGGTCCGGCTCGCCCTTCTTGTAGTACGCCCACCCCAGGTTTCCCTGGGCGATGAAGGGCGTCGGGTAGAGCATGTCGTTGAGGACCCGCTCATAGAGCTTGATGGCGTCGTCGTAGCGGCCCTGGTCCAGGTGAACGTTGGCGAGGTTGGTGCGTGCCTCGGAGAAGTCGGGGCGAACCTCCAGCGCCTTCGTGTAGTGCTTGATGGCCTCGTCGGGGCGGCGAAACGCCAGGTGCAGCAGGATGCCCATGGCGTTGTTCGCGTCGGGGTAGTCCGGGTCGTTCTTCAGCGACACCTGCAGCTCGCGCAGCGCCTCCTGGAGCTCGCCGGCCTGCTGGGCCTGCAACGCCAGGTCGTAGTGAATCTCGGCGCTCCGCTTCTCCTTCTCCGTGGGCGTGTGGGAGCAACCGGAAGACACCAGCAGCAGCGCGAGCGAACAGGACGCGGTGGAAAGGCGGAACATGGGGAGCGGCTCTCGACGAGGGTGAGGGGGCGGTGACTCAGAAGGCGGCCAGGAAGCGGCCCAGGGTGGTGGTGACGTTCTTCTTCCCCTCGGCGCGCGCCACCACGGCGGGCACGAGCGTCGGGTCCTTGAAGAACACCGGCAACGTCTTGAGCTGCTCGTCCTGCTGCTCGGGGGCCATCGCGCGCCAGTTGGCGTCGTCCATCATGAACCCGAGCGACTCCACGAAGGCCAGCGCGTCCCCCTCGTCTTCGCGGTACTCATCCGCTGACACGTTGCGCCGGCCGGACAGGTACACCGCGCAGTCCGCGGCCTCCGCCAGGTACAGGTACACGAAGACAGCCGCGGTCCCCTGCCCTCCCCGGAGGCCCACGACAAAGGCCTGCGCCGGGCCGGCCTGCTTGCCCGGAATGGCCACGTGCGGCGTGTTGAGGGAGGTATGCAGCGCCAGGATTTGTTCCCGCGTGGCGGGCAGCCCACGGTAGCGCTCGTCGAGGTTGAACACGGTTGTCTCCGTTACCCGAAGCCCCACACCCGTCAGCGCGTGGTGAGGGTGAACTCCTGCGTCGCATCCTGCGTGTCCGCCGCCGTCTTCTGGAAGCGGAGGATGGGATTGTCGATCATCACGTTCCCGCCGCCCTCGTTGCCCTCGCCAATAATGACCCGAAACACGTGGGCAGGCGAACTGCTGCGCGCATCCCCGGCGTTTCCCTTCCGGGCGATGAACGTCACCTTGTTCGCCCCCGGCCGCAGGTTGCGGGTGATGTCCACCACCACCTGGTCCTCGTTGCCTCGCAGCTTGCGCAGCCACGTGGAATTGATGAACACGTCGATGTCGTACCCCGTCATCCCCGGAACCGTCTGCTCCGTCACCAGCCAGTAGCGCTGGGTGAGGCGCCCGGGGGCCGTGGGCGCGCCAGGCGCCTGCTGCGCCGCGGGAGGTGCGTTCGCGGCGGGGGCGGCCGGCCCCGGGGTTGCGGGCGCCGGTACCTGGGGTGACGCGGCGGGGGCCGGAGGCGTCACCGCCGTCACGCGGGCCGCGTAGCCCGGCGCGTCGATGTGCACGTTGCCGGCCTCGTCGATGCGGACGGTGGCCTTCTCGAACTTCTGGTTGGTGACGCCGTCAATCTTGACGCCGTTGAGGAAGACGGAGCCTGCGTGCGCCCCGAACGGGGCCAGGGCCAGGGCGGCGGCGAGCGCGGCGCTGGGGAACAGAGGGTTCTTCATGCGGGTCACTCCTGAGAATCTCCAACAGTCCCGGGCACTTGGAACGCTTAGCGCACTCGGCGGGACGGAACAAGGCGCGCATACACCCCGTTGGAGCGACCCAGCGGCCCGGAGATTCACCCCACCCACTCAGGGCATGGGCTCGGGAGGAACCTCGCGCTGCGCCAATGCCCAGTCACCGCCCAGGCCGTGGCCCTCACGGAAGCGCCGGAAGTCCCGGCGGACCGCGCGCGGATAGCGCCGGAAGCGCTCCAGTTCGCCCTGCTTGATGGCGTTGCGGATGCGGGTAGGACCGGCGTTGTAGGCCATCAGGGCCAGGTCCAGGTCCCCTCCGAAGCGCTCCTGTAACGAGCGCAGGTAACGGATGCCCAGCCGCACGCAGAGCGCGGTGTCCGCGGTCACTTCCTCGCGGGACAGGCGCAGTCCTTCCTTCTCCGCCAGGAAGTGCAGCGTGCTCGGTTTGATCTGCATCAACCCGCGCGCGCCCTTCACGGAGACGGCATCTTCCGTGAAGTCCGACTCCACGTCGATGATGGCCAGGATCAGCAGCGGATCATAAGCGAGCCGCCCTGCCTCCTCGGCGATGGCCTGGATGAGCTGCCGGCGCAGCGTCAGGCCCAGGTCCGGGGCCCGGCGCGCCAGCACCGCGTCGATGAGCGACGCCTCGGGGGAGACGACCTCCGCCGCCACGACGCCCGGGACGACGGGCTGCACCGGCCGCTCCTCCAGCAACGGCACCAGCCGCGCCGACACGACGAGCGCCGCCCCCGCGAGCAGCGGGAGCCGGGAACAACCCGAGCTGAGGGCGTGGAGACGTTCGAAGAGCCGCGTACCGAAAGACCTCCCGCCCGAGGGGGCGGGGGCTTTCACTTCCGGTGCTCCAGGGCCTGGATGCGCTCGGCCAGCTTGTCCAGCCGGGCTCCAAACGCCGCCAGCTCCTCGCGGCGGGGCAGCTTCATCTTCGTCAGGGCCTGGCGCACCCGCTCTTCCACGTTGTGCTCCAGGTCCTTGCGGTGGCCCACCAGCCGGTCACTGAACTCCCGGGCCTGGCGCTTCACCTCGTCCTGGCTCCAACCCGCCACCGCGGCCACGCGCTGCACGGCCCGTGAGGCTTCTTCCTCGGCCGTGTTCACCGCCAGCAGGGCCTGGCTCCAGAGACGCTCGAACGTCTCCGTCACGGAGTGCTTCTCTCGGGGGGCCTCGGGCTTGTTGTCCATGGGGTCTCTCCGGGAGGTGTACAGGCCAGACGTTCAGGCCCGACCCGGTCGGGGAACGGCCGAAATAAGCACACCCCCGACGTGAAGGGAACGACGGCGATGTGCCTCCCCCTTCTCTTTCGCACTCCGAGAAAGGGAGAGGCCACACTGCTTGTCGGGATTCGACGGGACTTCAGGCGCGCGGCGAGGATGCGGGGCTGCTCGCGGGCTTCGCGCCGTTCACCCGACGGACGGGCTTCAGCAGCGAGTCCACCTTGCGGGACAGCTTCGCCAGCTCCTTGTTGAGGTCCTTCAGCTGCGCCTGGCTGGCCACGCCCACGGCCTCGACGACGCGCGTCTGGATACCGTCAAAGCGCTTGCGCAGCTCGGTGCCCGCGGCGTCCACGCGCCGGCTCAGCTCGGTGCTGGCCTCGTTGGCCCGCTTGCTCAGCTCCTGCACGCGGGGGTCCGTCAGCAGCTCACCCGCCTGGAACTTCGCCCACAGCGCCTGGGCCTCCTTGGCGGCCTCCTGCCCACGGGACTCCAAGGTCTTCACGACCTTGCCCGCTTCGCCTTCCAGTTCCTCGATGCGCTTCTGCGCCTGGGAAATCTGGGCCTTCAGAAAGCTCTCCACATTCTGCGCCAGTCCGCTCTTCGCGGCGGCCTCGGAGCTCTGGACTTCGTTCTGCGTCGCCTCGGTCTCGGTCTTCGTCGTGGCCATACCGTCCTCCCCTATCCCGGCTTTCACCGGGCGGTAACCAGGTGCGTCACTCCAACGTTCAACAGCTAACGCAGCGCGCCATAAGCGTCAAGCCAACGACGCGCCCATAACGCGATTAGCCATAAACAAAGGAAAACCGCCGCCCCAGAGAAAGCTCTGGAAGCGGCGGTTGTCTTCAAGCGAACGCTTTGAGGACGGCTGAGGCGCGGCTCAGGCCGCGCCGGTCGTCTGGGTGCCTACCGGGCGGGAAGACTCGCCCAGGGGGCCGGTGTCGCCGTGAGTGGCGGCCAGGGCGGCCTCCATCTCGTTGACCTCGTCGGTGGGGCTCTCCACCGCGATGTCCAGGTGCTTGTAGTTCGGCAGACCCGTGCCGGCGGGGATGAGCCGGCCCATGATGACGTTCTCCTTGAGGCCGCGCAGGTAGTCCACCTTGCCGTTGATGGCGGCCTCGGTGAGCACCTTGGTGGTCTCCTGGAAGGACGACGCGGAGATGAAGGACTCGGTGGAGAGCGAGGCCTTGGTGATGCCGAGCAGCAGCGGCTCGCCAACGGCGGGACGCTTGCCTTCCGACATGACCTTCTCGTTCTCCTCCTCGAACACCCACTTCTCGACCTGCTCGTCGACCAGGAAGTTGGTGTCGCCCACATCGGTGACGCGCACGCGGCGGAGCATCTGCCGCACGATGGTCTCGATGTGCTTGTCGTTGATCTTCACGCCCTGCAGTCGGTAGACCTCCTGCACTTCGTCCACTAGGTAGCGCGCGAGTTCCTTCTCGCCGAGCACCTTGAGGATGTCGTGCGGGTTGGCCGAGCCGTCCATCATCGCCTCGCCGGCCTTCACGCGGTCGCCGGAGTGGACGCTGATGTTCTTGCCCTTGGAGATCAGATACTCCTTGGCCAGGTCCGTGCGCTGCTCGCCGTTCACCTCGGGGGTGATGATGAGCTTGCGCTTGCCCTTGGTGTCCTTGCCGAACGACACCACGCCGTCGATCTCCGCGATCGCCGCCGCGTCCTTCGGCTTGCGCGCCTCGAAGAGCTCGGCCACGCGGGGCAGACCGCCCGTGATGTCCTTGGTCTTCGTCGTCTCACGCGGCACCTTGGCGATGACCTCGCCCGGGTGGATCTCATCGCCGTCGTTGACGGTGATGATGGAGCCCTGCGGCAGGAAGTAGCTCGCCGGGTTGCGGGAGCTGGGCAGGTCCATCATGTTGCCGTTGGCATCGCGGATGGTGACGCGCGGACGCGCCTCCGGGTCCTTGGACTCGATGACCGTCTTACGCGACAGACCGGTCACCTCGTCCAGCGCCTCGGACATCGTCACGCCTTCGATGATGTCCTCGTAGCGCACGACACCGCCGACCTCGGTCAGCAGCGGAATCGCGAACGGGTCCCACTCCGCCATGAGGACGCCCGGCTCGATGCGCTGGCCTTCCTTCACGAGGATGCGGGCACCGTAGATGACCTGGTAACGCTCGCGCTCGCGGCCCGAGTCGTCCACGACGACGATTTCGCCGTTGCGGTTCATGGCCACCAGCGTGCCGTCCGTCTTCTGCACGGTGACGAGGCCCGCGAACTTCACGCTACCCGCGTAGCGGTTCTCCAGGCTGGACTGCTCCGCGCGCCGCGTCGCCGCACCACCGATGTGGAAGGTACGCATCGTGAGCTGGGTACCCGGCTCACCAATGGACTGCGCCGCGATGACGCCGACCGCCTCACCCACGGACACCTTGCGGCCGCGGGCCAGGTCACGGCCGTAGCACTCCACGCAGATGCCGCGCTTGGCCTGGCAGGTGAGCACCGAGCGGATCTTCACCTTGTCCATGCCGCTGTTCTCGATGCGGCGGACGCGGTCCTCGTCGATCTCCTCGTTCGCGCGCACCAGCACCTCGCCCGTCACCGGGTCGAGGATGTCATCCAGGGCCACGCGGCCCAGGATGCGCTCGCCGAGCGGCTCGATGATCTCGCCGCCCTCCACCAGGGCGCCGATGAACAGGCCGTCCATGGTGCCGCAGTCGTACTCGTTGATGATGGCGTCCTGCGCCACGTCCACGAGACGGCGGGTGAGGTAACCGGAGTTGGCCGTCTTGAGCGCCGTGTCCGCCAGCCCCTTACGGGCGCCGTGCGTGGAGATGAAGTACTGCAGCACGGAGAGGCCTTCACGGAAGTTGGCCGTGATGGGCGTCTCGATGATTTCGCCGGAGGGCTTCGCCATCAGGCCGCGCATACCCGCCAGCTGACGGATCTGCTGGGCGCTACCACGCGCGCCCGAGTCGGCCATGATGTAGATGGGGTTGAAGGACGGCTGCTTGCGCGTCTCGCGCTTGCCGTCGCGGTCCCCGGTGGTCTCCTCCTGGGAGATCTGCTGCATCATCTCCTGGGCGACCTTCTCGGTGATCTCCGCCCAGATATCGATGACCTTGTTGTAGCGCTCGCCGTCGGTGATGAGGCCCTCGAGGTACTGGTTCTCGATCTCCGACACTTCCTTGCGCGCGAAGTCCAGGAACTCCTGCTTCTTCGCAGGGATGATCATGTCCTTGAGCGCGATGGAGATACCGGCGCGGGTGGCGTTGTAGTAGCCGAGGCTGCGCACGCGGTCCGCGAGCAGCACCGTCTCCTTCTCACCCGTGAGGCGGTAGCAGAGGTCGATGAGGCCGCCGAGCGACTTCTTGTCGAGCACCTTGTTGATGGCGTCGAAGCCCACCGCGCGCGGGACGACCTCCCACAGGAGGACGCGGCCGACGGTGGTCTCCTTGCGCTTGCCGTCGATGCGGCAGACGATCTTCGCCTGGAGGTGCACCTCGCCGTGGTCGTACGCGGCACGCACCTCGTCGGGCGAGGCGAACACGCGGCCCTCGCCGCCGGCGAACTCGCGGGCGCGGGTCATGTAGTAGATGCCGAGCACCATGTCCTGCGTCGGGACGATGATGGGCTTGCCGTTCGCGGGGCTGAGGATGTTGTTCGTCGACATCATCAGCACGCGGGCCTCCATCTGAGCCTCGATGGAGAGCGGCACGTGCACGGCCATCTGGTCGCCGTCGAAGTCGGCGTTGAAGGCGGCGCACACCAGCGGGTGCAGCTGGATGGCCTTGCCTTCAATCAGCACGGGCTCGAAGGCCTGCATGCCCAGACGGTGCAGCGTGGGGGCGCGGTTGAGGAGCACCGGGTGCTCGCGGATGACGTCCTCGAGGATGTCCCAGACCTCGGGACGCTCCTTCTCCACCATCTTCTTCGCGGACTTGATGGTGGTGACGTAACCCTTCTCTTCGAGCTTGTTGTAGATGAACGGCTTGAAGAGCTCGAGCGCCATGATCTTCGGCAGACCGCACTGGTGCAGGCGCAGCTCGGGGCCCACCACGATGACGGAGCGGCCCGAGTAGTCCACGCGCTTGCCGAGCAGGTTCTGGCGGAACCGGCCCTGCTTGCCCTTGAGCATGTCGGACAGCGACTTCAGCGGGCGCTTGTTGGGGCCCGTGATGGTCTTCCCGCGGCGGCCGTTGTCGAACAGCGCGTCCACGGCCTCCTGCAGCATCCGCTTCTCGTTGCGGATGATGATGTCCGGAGCGTTCAGCTCCTGGAGGCGCTTCAGACGGTTGTTGCGGTTGATGACGCGGCGGTACAGGTCGTTCAGGTCGGAGGTCGCGAAGCGGCCACCGTCCAGGGGAACGAGCGGGCGCAGGTCCGGCGGAATCACCGGAATCACGTCCAGCATCATCCACTCCGGCTTGTTGCCGGAGACACGGAACGCCTCGGCCACCTTCAGGCGCTTGGCGTACTTCTTCCGCTTCGCCTCGCTGGTGGTCTCGCGCATGTCCTTGCGCAGCTCTTCGGACAGCTTCTCCACGTCCAACGACTTGAGCATCTCGCGGACGGCCTCGCCGCCCATGCCCGTGGTGAAGGAGTCCTCACCGTGCTCCTGGTAGAGCCGGTGCATCTTGTCCTCGCTGATGAGCTCGCCCTTCTGCAGCGGCGTCGCCTTCGGATCGAGGACGATGTAGCTCTCGCAGTAGAGGACCTTCTCCAGCTCCTTCAGCGTGATGTCGAGCAGGTTGCCGATGCGGCTCGGCAGCGACTTGAGGAACCAGATGTGGGCCACCGGCGTGGCCAGGGTGATGTGGCCCAGGCGCTCACGGCGCACCTTGGACTGGATGACCTCCACGCCGCACTTCTCGCACACCACGCCGCGGTGCTTCATGCGCTTGTACTTGCCGCAGTTGCACTCGTAGTCCTTCACCGGCCCGAAGATGCGGGCGCAGAAGAGCCCGTCCCGCTCCGGCTTGAACGTGCGGTAGTTGATCGTCTCCGGCTTCTTCACCTCGCCATGGGACCACTGGCGAATCTTGTCGGGCGACGCCAGGGCGATGCGGATGGCGTTGAACGACAGCGGGTCCTTCGGCTTCTCGAAGAAGTTGAAAATGTCCTTCACGTTGCCTCCGAAATCTCGTTGGGCGCCCTCCTCCACCAGGAGGGCCGCCATCTGATTCGGGCCCCCGCCCCGTTCCGGCCGCGCCCGCCCCTATCGGGACGGCGGGCGGCCGGTCAGGCGGGCGCTCCGTGCAATCAGGCCTCGGTTCCCGTCTTGCGCTCCTCGCCGTCACCACCGCCGAGGAAGTCGCCTCCGAAGCTGCGCTGCCGCTCCGGCGGGGCGCTCTCCAGCAGCTCCACGTCGAGCGCGAGTGACTGGAGTTCCTTGAGGAGCACGTTGAACGACTCGGGCAGACCGCTCTCCAGGACGTTGTCGCCCTTGACGATGGCCTCGTACATGCGCGTGCGGCCCACCACGTCGTCCGACTTGACGGTGAGGAACTCCTGCAGCGTGTACGCCGCGCCATAGGCCTCCATCGCCCAGACTTCCATCTCGCCCAGACGCTGACCGCCGAACTGCGCCTTGCCGCCCAGGGGCTGCTGCGTGACGAGCGAGTAGGGCCCGATGGAGCGGGCGTGGATCTTCTCGTCCACCAGGTGGTGCAGCTTCAGCATGTACATGACGCCCACGGTGACGTTCTGGTCGAACGGCTCACCGGTGCGCCCGTCGAAGAGCACCATCTGGCCCGTGCGGGGCAGCTGCGCCTCGTCCAGCAGGGCGTGGATCTCCGTCTCCTGTGCGCCGTCGAAGACGGGCGTGGCGACGTGGATGCCCCGCTTGGAGCGGAGGCACAGCTGCTTGATCTCCTCGTCGTCGAGCTTGTCGAGGAACTCGCCGAACGCCGGGTCGCTGTAGATGACCTTGAGGCGCTCCTTGATGGCGTCCGAGCTCCAGTTGGCCTCGACGTAGCGCTGCAGCGCTTCGCCGGTGCCCTTGGCGGCCCAGCCCAGGTGCGTCTCGAGGATCTGCCCGATGTTCATGCGCGAGGGCACGCCCAGCGGGTTGAGGACGATGTCCACCGGACGCCCGTCCTCCAGGTACGGCATGTCCTCCTCGGGGAGGATGCGGGACACGACGCCCTTGTTTCCGTGGCGGCCGGCCATCTTGTCGCCCACGGCCAGCTTGCGCTTGATGGCGACGTACACCTTCACCATCTTGATGACGCCCGGCGGCAGCTCGTCGCCCTTCTTGATGCGGGCAATCTTCTCGCCGAAGGCCAGCTTCACGGCCTCCTTCGTCTCCTCCAGGTTGCGGAGGATGTCGCGCAGGCGCGAGTCCAGCGGGTCGCCGACGGAGATCTCACCCCAGTACTTGTAGGGCACCGTGGACAGCAGCTCGTCGTCGAGGATGTCCCCCTTCTTCAGGAGGATCTTCCCCTTGTCGTCCACGAGCTTGCCCTGGACCTCCTTGGTGCGCACCAGACCGCGGATGCGGCCGAACGCGCTGTCCTGGAGGACCTTGATCTCGTCGTTCTGGTCCTTGAGGAGCTTCGCCTCCTCCATGGACTCGATCTGCTTGGCGCGCTCGTCCTTCTCCACGCCCTTGCGGCTGAACACCTTGGCGTTGATGACGGTGCCCACCACGCCCGGCGGGACGCGCAGCGAGCTGTCACGCACGTCGCCGGCCTTCTCGCCGAAGATGGCGCGCAGCAGCTTCTCTTCGGGAGACAGCTGCGTCTCGCCCTTCGGGGTGATCTTGCCCACCAGCACATCGCCGGGCTTCACCTCGGCGCCGATGCGGATGATGCCGCTCTCGTCGAGGTCCTTGAGGGCCTCCTCACCCACGTTCGGGATGTCGCGGGTGATCTCCTCCTTGCCCAGCTTGGTGTCGCGCGCGATGCACTCGAACTCCTCGATGTGGATCGACGTGAAGACGTCGTCCTTGAGGATGCGCTCGCTGATGAGGATGGAGTCCTCGAAGTTGTAGCCCTGCCACGGCATGAACGCGACGACCACGTTCTGGCCCAGCGCCAGCTCGCCCGTCTCGGTGGCCGGACCGTCGGCGATGACGTCACCCTTCTTCACCCGGTCGCCCTTGCTGATGATGGGCTTCTGGTTGAGGCAGGTGTTCTGGTTGGAGCGCTGGTACTTGAGCAGGTTGTAGATGTCGACCTCGCTCGTGACATCGCTCAGCGAGGCCGGCACGTCCGCCTTCACCACGATGCGGCCGGCGTCCACGCTCTCCACGATGCCGTCGCGCCGGGCCACGCAGGTGACGCCGGAGTCGCGGGCGACGATGGACTCGATGCCCGTGCCCACCAGCGGCGCCGCGGTGCGCAGCAGCGGAACGGCCTGGCGCTGCATGTTGGAGCCCATGAGCGCGCGGTTGGCGTCGTCGTTCTCCAGGAACGGGATGAGCGACGCGGCCACCGACACCAGCTGCTTCGGGGACACGTCCATCAGGTCCACGTCCTCGGCGCGAGCCTGGACGAACTCACCACCGCGGCGGCTGGACACCAGCGCGTTGGCGAACTTGCCCTTCTTGTCCGTCTCCGCGTTCGCCTGGGCGATCGTGTGCTTCTCCTCCTCGAGGGCGGAGTAGAAGGCCACGTCGGTCGTCACCACGCCCGCCTCGACCTTGCGGTACGGCGTCTCGACGAAGCCGAACTCATTGACGCGCGCGTAGGTGGACAGCGACGCGATGAGGCCGATGTTCGGACCTTCCGGCGTCTCGATGGGGCAGATGCGGCCGTAGTGCGTCGGGTGCACGTCGCGCACCTCGAAGCCCGCGCGCTCGCGGGTGAGGCCGCCGGGCCCGAGCGCCGACAGGCGCCGCTTGTGGGTGACCTCGGACAGGGGGTTCGTCTGGTCCATGAACTGCGACAGCTGGCTGGACCCGAAGAACTCCTTGATGACCGCCGTGACGGGCTTGGCGTTGATGAGATCGTGCGGCATGAGCGTCTCGATCTCCTGGAGGCTCATGCGCTCCTTGATCGCCCGCTCCATGCGCACCAGACCGATGCGGTACTGGTTCTCCAGCAGCTCGCCCACCGCGCGGACGCGGCGGTTGCCCAGGTGGTCGATGTCGTCGATGGTCCCCTTGCCGTTCTTCAGATCGATCAGGTAGCGGATCACCTCGAGGATGTCCCGCTTGGTGAGGATCTGCCCGTCGAGCGGCTCCTCGAGGCCGAACTTGAAGTTCAGCTTGAGGCGGCCGACCTTGGAGAGGTCGTAGCGCTCCGGGTTGAAGAACAGGTTGGTGAACAGGTTGATGGCCGTCTCCGGCGTCGGCGGATCGCCAGGACGCAGGCGGCGGTAGATCTCCATGATGGACTGCTCGGGGGTCTCGAGCTTGTCCAGCATCAACGTCTCACGCAGGTACGGGCCCACGTTGAGGTTGTCGATGAAGAGGACCTTGAACTCCTTGATGCCGTGCTTGAGGAGCTCGTCGACCTTCTCCTGGGTGACTTCCTCGTTGCACTCGAGGAGCACCACGCCGTTGGTCTCTTCGACCACGTCGTAGGCGGACACCTTGGTGAAGAGCTCGTCCGCATCGATCGGGAGCGTCTTCATCTTCGCCGCTTCGAGCTTCTTGATGGCGGCGCGGGTGAACTTGCGGTTCTTCTTGACGATCAGCTCGCCCGTCTTGGCCTTGATGTCGCGGGTCGCGCGCTGACCAGGCAGCAGCTCGAGCTCCACGCTCTTCTCGAACTCCTCCGCGCTGTGGAGGTAGATCGTCTCCGTCGCGTAGTAGTAGTTGAGGATCTCCTCGGTGGAGCCCTTGAACTCCAGCGGGTTCTTCTTCGCGGTGTCCGGGACGGCGCCGAGCGCGCGGATGAGCACCGTGGCCGGCAGCTTGCGGCGGCGGTCGATGCGCACGTACAGCAGGTCCTTGTGGTCGAACTCGAAGTCGATCCACGAACCGCGGTAGGGAATGATGCGGGCGTTGTAGAGCAGCTTGCCAGACGAGTGGCTCTTGCCCTTGTCGTGGTCGAAGAAAGCGCCCGGGCTTCGGTGCAGTTGGCTGACGACGACGCGCTCGGTACCGTTGATGATGAAGGTGCCGTTCTGGGTCATCAGCGGAATTTCGCCGAAGTAGACCTCCTGCTCCTTCACGTCGCGGATGGACTGGGCGCCGGTCTCCTCGTCCTTGTCCCACACGACCAGGCGCACAACGACCTTGATGGGCGCCGAATACGTCATGCCACGCTGGTGGCACTCATCCACGTCGTACTTCGGGCGCTCCAGGTGGTAGCTCACGAACTCCAGCGAGGAGGTCTCGTTGAAGTCGCGGATGGGGAACACCGACTTGAAGACGCCCTGAAGACCGAGGTCCTCGCGCTTGTCGGCGGCAATGTCCGCCTGGAGGAACTTCTCGTAGGACTGCTTCTGGATGTTGATAAGATTGGGAATGTCGATGATCTTCGCGATCTTCGCGAAGGTCTTCCGCACGCGGAAATTGTTCTGGATCTGCGTCGGCATTCTGGCTCCGGGGACAACTGCTCGGGCGGGCAAACTTCAGTAACGCGCGGCGGCGCCGGGAAATTTGCAACGGTCAAATGGGCAAAGCCGGCGCCCCCACTCAGGGAGCGCCGGCCTGCACATCCGGTCAGGAGGCTGCCCGAAATTTCCCGGAAAACCGGACAGTCCCTGTAGAAACTACTTGATGTCGACGGTCGCACCAGCCGCAGTGAGCTGGTCCTTGATCTTCTTGGCGTCGTCCTTGTTGACGCCTTCCTTGACGTTCTTCGGAGCGCCCTCGACCAGGTCCTTGGCCTCCTTCAGGCCCAGGCCGGTGATCGCGCGGATCTCCTTGATGACGTTGATCTTGTTGGCGCCGGCGTTGGCCAGCACCACCGTGAACTCCGTCTTCTCCTCGACAGGAGCGGCGGCGGCGGCCGGGCCCGCGGCAACGGCCACGGCGGCGGCGGAGACGCCCCACTTGCTCTCGAGCTGCTTCACGAGCTCGGCCGCCTCGAGGACGGTCAGGGAGGAGAGCTGGTCAACAATCGCGTTCAGGTCAGCCATTGAAATGTGTCCTTCTGGTTTCGACTAACGGCCAACTCCCCCTTTGGAGAGTTCCGGCCGGAGAGGTTGCGGTAGAAAAACTTCTCGAACAGATGAGGGCTTCTCAGCCCTGCGCCTTGTCCGCGTTGGCCTGGACGACTCGGGCGAGCTGCGAACCCGGAGCCGCGATGGTCCGAACCAGCTTGCTCGCGGGCTGGCTGATGACGCCCAGCAGCTGCGCGCGAAGCTCGGGCAGACCCGGCAGCTTCGCCAGGGCCTTCACGCCGGCGACGTCGACCTTGCGGCCTTCGACGACGGCGGTGCGGATCTTGATCTTGTCCTCGATGTCCTTCGCGAACTCGACCAGGATCTTCGCGGGAGCCACCACGTCGCCGTAGCTGATGCACAGGGCCACGGGGCCCGTGAAGTCATCAGCGATGACCGACACGGACGTGCCCTGCGCGGCACGGCGCGCCAGCGTGTTCTTGATGACCTTGTACTCGACGTTGCCCTCGCGGAACTTCTTGCGGAGCTTGGTCACCGTCTCCACGTCCACCTTGGTGAACTCGGCGACGACGGCGGAGGTCGTCCTCGAGAACTTCTCGTGGAGCTCCTTGATCATCTCTTCCTTCTCGCTCTTCAGCACTTTGACTCACCTCCTTACTGGGCCCGCCTTTTCAGGACGGGCGTGATGCCTGGGCCAAAGTGGCAGAGCGAGAGGAGCCTCGAGAGGCACCACACCGCACCTCCAGTCTCGGCAGGGCTGACCTTGCGGTCGTTTGAACCAGGGGTCGAAGACACCGTCCGGCCGGTTGCCCGGCTGCCAACGGAACATGCATCCTCTCCGCCCAGGTCCCTGCTGTCATGAACCAGGTGTCGGGACGCCGCGCCTCACGACGTGGCGCCCCAATTGCAAAAGCCGGGGGCCTATACCCCCGGCTTCAGCAAAGATCCAGAACTTTCGAACCTGTGACGTCAGACAGAAGACAACCCTGCCTCAAAGTCAGGGCTGCGTCCCCCTGCCCGTGCGGCCGGACGGCGATTAGCCGTGGCGCATCTTGATCTCCATGGTGTCGAGCTTGATGCCCGGCCCCATGGAGGACGAGATGGCGATACCCTGAAGGTACACGCCCTTCGCGGCGGCCGGCTTCAGCTTCATCACCAGGTCCACCAGCGCGTTGAAGTTGGCCTCGAGCTTCTCGACCTCGAAGGAGGACTTGCCCAGCTTCGCGTGGACGATACCGGCCTTCTCGGCGCGGAAGTCGACCTTACCGCCCTTGGCGTCGCGAATGGCCTTCGCGACATCCATGGTCACCGTGCCGACCTTCGGGTTCGGCATCAGGCCACGGGGACCGAGCACCTTACCGAGGCGACCGACGACACCCATCATGTCCGGGGTGGCGATGACGGTGTCGAAATCGAGGAAGCCCTCCTCGATGCGCTTCTGGAGGTCCTCGGCGCCGACCACGTCCGCGCCGGCGTTGGTCGCGTCGGTGGCCTTCTCACCCTTGGCGAACACGGCCACGCGCACGGTGGCGCCGGTGCCGTGCGGGAGCACCACGGCGCCACGGACCATCTGGTCCGCGTGCTTCGGGTCCACGCCCAGGTTGATGGAGACGTCGACCGTCTGGTCGTACTTGGTGCCGCGAGCCTCCACCGTCTTCTTCAGGAGCTGAAAGCCCTCGGCGACGGCGTAGCGCTTGTCGCGGTCAACCAGAGCGGCGGCCGCACGGAACTTCTTCCCAGTCTTAGCCATGACAGAAATCCTTGTCGTGAGTGGGTGCGCGGCGGCCTAGCCGACGACGTCGATGCCCATGGAGCGTGCGGTGCCAGCAATGGTGCTCATGCAGGCCTCGAGCGACGCGGCGGTGGTGTCCTGGATCTTCTTCTTCGCGATTTCCTCGAGCTGAGCGTGGGTGATCTGCCCGACCTTCTCCTTGCCCGGCTTCTTCGCGCCCGAACCCTTCTTCTTCTCCGTGTGGAGACCCGCGGCCTTCTTGATGAGGACGGCGGCGGGCGGGGTCTTCAGGATGAAGGTGAAGGAGCGGTCCGCATACACGGTGATGACCACCGGGATGATGAGACCTTCCTTGGCCTCCGCCTGGGTCTTCGCGTTGAACTGCTTGCAGAACTCCATGATGTTCACGCCCTGCTGACCGAGCGCGGGGCCGATCGGCGGAGCGGGGTTCGCCTTGCCGGCGGGGATCTGCAGCTTGACCTGACCTGTGATCTTCTTCATCGAACGACAACTGCCTTTCGAGTGGGTGGTGCGAGCGGGCTACCAGACGGGGAAGCCCTCCCACCCATGAGTCCGGCCCCAATACGGGGACCAGAAATGCGAACGCCGCGCACGCCATACAGGAGTGCACGGCGCGGCATCAACTGCTAGCCGGTGGTCTTCTCCACCTGCATGAAGTCCAGTTCCACCGGAGTAGCACGGCCGAAGATGCTGACCAGCACCTTCACCCTGCCCTTCTCCGCGTTGACCTCTTCCACCGTACCGTTGAAGTTCGCGAACGGGCCGTCGATGACGCGCACTGTGTCGCCGTCGTCGAACTGCACCTTGGGCTTCGGCTTGAGCGTGCCTTCGGAGATCTGCGACGTCAGCCGCGCCACTTCCTGGTCGGAGATGGGCAACGGATTCTGGTGCTGCGCCGTTCCCGGGAAACCGGTGATCTTCGGCGTGTTCTTCACCAGGTGGAGCGTCCGGTCGTTCAGCTCCATCTGCACGAAGATGTAGCCGGGGAAGAACTTGCGGCGAGAGGTCTTCTTCTCGCCCTTCACCATTTCGACGACCTGCTCCATCGGAATCAGGATTTCACCGAACTGGTCCTGAAGGCCTTCCAGACGGACCTTCTCTTCCAGGCTCTTCTTGGCCTGGTTCTCGAAGTTCGAGTAGGTGTGGACCACGTACCATTTCATCGCCATTACAGCTTCCCCCACATGGCCGGCAGCCACTCCACCATCAGGTTGTAGGCGGCGGTATCGATGCAGAAGAGGATGACGGCGGCCACCAGGGACGCCACGACGACGGCCATGGTCGACGCCTTGGTCTCCGACCAGGTGGGCCAGGTGACCTTCATCAACTCCGAAGCCACATCGATGGACAGCGCATGGGTGCGCGGGTGGACGTACGCCCCCACAGCCAATCCCACGGCCAGCACGTAGCTCACCAGGGTGGAGACCTTCCAGTCCAAGCCCTCGATGAGGACCGGGTCGCTCCAGCTGAATCGCGCCCACAGCAATCCGAGCAGACGCTCCAGGAAGAGGGCCAGGACGATGCCGACGAGAAGATAGAAGATGACCACGAGCCGCTTCGGATCCATCGCCGAGCGGTTAGCCTGCTGGCTGGCCTCTGATGCCGTCGCCATGGTGCCTCACGAGGTACTGCGGATGCGAATTCGCAAAACTACGCAAACACAGGAACCCCCGGCACCTCCAGGTACCGGGGGCCCCGCGACTACTGAGAGTTGGCAGGCCAGGAGGGATTCGAACCCCCAACACGCGGATTTGGAGACCGCTGCTCTACCGTTGGAGCTACTGGCCTAGAACCTTCCCTGAACTACCGACCTAGACCTTACCTTCCTTGTGGTCCTGATGCTTGCGGCAACGAGGACAGAACTTGCTCAGCTCGAGCTTATCCTGGCTCTTCCGCTTGTTCTTCGTGGTCGTGTAGTTCCGCTCCTTGCACACAGTGCACTCGAGCGAAATAATGGAACGATTGCCCTTCGGCATGACCTACCTCACCAGATACAAGAGGGGAAGGCCACCACAACGCAGCCCTCCCCTCGGAATCGGGACAGTGAGCCCGGCGGCCTTACGGCCGACCCGGCATTACTCGATGATTTCCGCCACGACGCCGGCGCCCACGGTACGGCCACCCTCGCGAACAGCGAAGCGCAGCTCCTTCTCCATGGCCACGGGGGTGATGAGCTCCACCTCGATGGCGATGTTATCGCCCGGCATCACCATTTCGACGTTCTCCGGCAGCTTCACCGAGCCCGTCACGTCCGTGGTGCGGAAGTAGAACTGCGGGCGGTAGCCCTTGAAGAACGGAGTGTGACGACCACCCTCTTCCTTCGACAGCACGTAGATCTGCGCCTTGAACTTGGTGTGCGGGGTGATGCTGCCCGGCTTGGCCAGCACCTGGCCGCGCTCCATGTCCTCGCGCTTCAGGCCGCGCA
>NZ_JABFNS010000012.1 GCF_013116825.1 Myxococcus xanthus | reverse complement strand
TTGTGTATAAGAGACAGGGCCGGCGCGGCCTCCCCCGAGGCCCCCCTCTCCGCGACTCCACCCGGCGTCTCCGCGTCCCGCCATGCGTTCGCGCTGGCCGGGCTCACGGGGGTCGCGCTGGTGGCGCTCCTCGGCGTCGAGGGACCGGTGGCCACGCGCACGGTGCTCATCGGCGGTGTCTGTCTGGTGCTCTGGCTGACGGAGGTGGTGCCCTCGTTCGTGCCCACGCTGTTGCTGTTGGGCGCCACGCCCGTCCTCCTGGGGCCGCTGGACCGTGCCTATCAGCTGCCGTCGGTGCTCGCGTGGTGCGCGGACCCGGTGCTCATCCTGTTCCTGGGTGGCTTCACTCTGGAAGTGGCCGCCATGCGGCACGGCCTGGATGCCTCGGTGGCGCGGCACGTGATGCGGCTGTCGGGTGGACGGCCGCGGCGGCTGGTGTTGCTGGTGATGGCGGGCGTCGCCTTCCTCTCCATGTGGATGTCCAACGTGGCCGCGGCGGCGATGATGCTGGCCGCGCTGCGCCCCCTGCTCCAGGCCATGCCCGCGGGTGCGCCGCTGCGGCCCGCGCTGCTGCTGGGCGTGGCCCTGGGCGCCAACGTCGGCGGCATCGCCACGCCCGTGGGCAGCGGTCCCAATGCGCTCGCCGTCTCCGCCGCGTCCGAGCATGCGCAAGTCACCTTCGCGAAGTGGATGTCCTTCGCCCTGCCGCTCACGCTGCTTTTGCTGCTCGCGGGCTTCGGCCTGGTGCTGCTGCGCTTCCGCGTGGGCGGCCGGCTGACGATGCCCACCGAAGCGCCCGTGTCCCTGGCGCGCTCGGGACGCCGCGTGCTGTGGGTGAGCGCGGCGTGCGTGGTGGCCTGGCTGTCGGAGCCGCTCCACGGGGTGCCCGCGCCCGTGGTGGCGCTGGGCGCCACCGCGCTGCTCTTCGGCAGCGGCCTGCTGAGGCGCGAGGACCTGGGCCGGTTGGACTGGGCCACGCTGCTGCTCATCGCTGGCGGCATCGCCCTGGGCCGGCTGCTGGAGCACTCCGGGCTCATCGCTCGCGCACTTGCCGGCGCGGACCTTGCAGCTTGGCCGGTGCCGGTGCAGTTGGGGGTATTGGTGGCCGTCGCGGCGGTGCTGTCCGCGCTGATGAGCAACACGGGGACGGCGGCGCTCCTCATCCCCCTGGCCTCGCAGCTCCATCCCGCCGCTTCGACGCCCATCCTCATCGCGCTGGGATGCTCGCTGGGCATGCCCTTCGTCATCAGCACCCCGCCCAATGCGATGACGGTGGGCGAGGGGCTGGCCTCCTCCGAGCTGATGAAGTTGGGGGTTCCCCTGATGTTGGGCGGCTGTCTGCTGGTTAGCCTCTCGGGACCTGCCGTGCTGCGCCTCTTTGGGTTGCCATGAGTTTCTCTCCCCGCCTGCTCGGCACCACGGTACGAACGCGGTGTCCCGGAAGAAGCAGTCGCGCGGCATGCGCGTTGAAGGGGCACTGCCTGCTCAGGCTTCGGCGGAGGTGAGCCCGTGACGAACGTGACCATCACTGAGTATGAAACGCGCCTCTACTGGCAGGGCGAGCGCGGCGCCGTTCTGACGAGCGACCGTGCGCCGCCCGTGCCCATTGGCCAGCCGCTGACCGGGCAGGACACCGTGGCCGTGGGCCCCTGGTCCCCGGAGGCCCTGCTCGTGGGGGCGGTGGAGGGACGCACCCTGCTGGCGTTCCTGGAGCAGGCCCGGGAAGCGGACGTGCGCGTGCTCTTCTACCAGAGCTCCGCGGTGGCCCGCGTGGTGTGTGGCGCGGACCAGCCTCCACACCTCACGGACCTCATCGTGCGCCCACACGTGGCCGTGGCCACCGAGGCCGACGCGGAGGCCGTCCGCCTCATCTTCACCGAGCTCCCCGCGCAGTGCTTCCCCAGCTCCGTCGTCAACATCACTCCGCGCATCGAACCGGTGGTCGAGACGTGGCACGCTCGTAGCAGTGGTCGAAGCGTACCCGCCGCGACCGCCCCCGCATCCTGACCTGACAGCAAAGGCCCCACCTCCCCCATGTCCCCACAGCGCATCCTGGTCGTCGACGATGAGGACAATGCCCGCCGGGCGATTGCCACCATCCTGAATGAGGAAGGCTATGAAGTGGCCGAGGCCGCCAACGGCGCCGAGGCCCTGGCTCGCATCGGCGAGTTCTCCCCCGCGGTGGTGCTCACCGACGTGCGCATGCCGCAGATGGACGGCCTCACGCTGCTGAAGACGGCCCGCGAGCAGGGCAGCGACGCCACCTTCGTGATGATGACGGCGTTCGCCAGCGTGGAGACGGCCGTGGAGGCCATGAAGTCCGGCGCGGACAACTTCCTGCTCAAGCCGTTGGACGCCGACCAGGTGCTCGTCACCCTGGGCAAGGTGCTGGAGAAGCGCAGCCTGCGCCAGGAGGCCGAGGCGCTGCGGGACCAGGTGCGCTCGCGCGTCCGCCGCTTCCACGACATCATCGGCGAATCGCCCCAGCTCCAGGGCATCTACGACGTCATCCGGAGGGCGGCGGGCACTCGCGCCACGGTGCTCATCCTGGGCGAATCGGGCACGGGCAAGGAGTTGATTGCCCAGGCCCTGCACCAGGAGTCGCCACGCAAGGACAAGCCCTTCATCCGTGTGCACTGCGCGGCCCTGTCCGAGAACCTGCTGGAGAGCGAGCTGTTCGGCCATGAGAAGGGCTCATTCACGGGAGCGCTGGCCCGGAAGGAAGGCCGCTTCGAGTTGGCGGACGGTGGCACGCTGTTCCTGGACGAGATTGGCGAAATCTCTCCCGCCGTGCAGGTGAAGCTGCTGCGCGTCCTCCAGCAGCGTGAGTTCGAGCGCGTGGGCGGCACCCAGACGCTGAAGGTGGACGTGCGCATCGTCGCGGCCACGCACCGGGACCTGGTGGCCGAGGTGAAGGCGGGGCGGTTCCGCGAGGACCTCTACTACCGGCTCAACGTGGTGAGCGTGACGCTGCCGCCGCTGAGGGACCGCAAGAGCGACGTCCCCGCGCTGGTGAACCACTTCCTGGAGAAGTACAGCGATTCATACGGCAAGCAGGTGCGAGGCCTGGCGCCCGGGACGCTCCAGGCGCTGCTGTCCCATGACTGGCCGGGCAACATCCGCGAGTTGGAGAACGCCATCGAGCGGGCGGTGGTGCTGGCGCAGGGACAGGAGCTGACCACCGATGACCTGCCGCCCGTGCTGCGCGGACCCCGGCCGCATGGGACGTCCACGGGCGCGCTCATCCCGGGAGCCACGCTGGCGGCCATCGAGCGCGAGGCCATCCTGCGCACGCTGGAGATGGTGCAGGGCTCCACGTCCCGGGCCGCTGAGGTGCTGGGCATCAGCGTGCGGAAGATTCAATACCGGCTCAAGGAGTACAGCACGCCGGATGGCGCGCCGCTGAAGGTCGTGGCCGACGAGGCGGAGGACCTGGCCGCGGAGTCGTAGCGGTTTGATGGGGGGCTGGGGCACTGCTACCGTGCCCTGGATGGGATGGCGTTCGAGGCGAGCCTCGGTTCACCGGGGCAACGTGCTGCTGCGGGTCCTGATATGGGGTGCGAGCGGAATCCTGCTGCTCGCCATGTTGGCCGTCGCGGCCTTCCACGTCTGGTCTCAGCGCCAATATGGCCCCGCCATCGGGCAGTTCCGGGCCGACGTCACGGCGCAGGTGGAGTTCTTCTGCGAACAACAGGCGCTGGTGGGCGCGGAGCCGTGGTTTCACGAGCCGCGGGGCTCGGGCGATGCGGGCCCGCTGCTCAACGAATGGCTCCGCGCGGCTTCCGGCCCGCCCGGTCTTGAAGAGTCACCCCTTCGGCTCCCGGCACACCTTCTGTTGCTCCAGAAGGCCGAGAGCAAGGATGACTGGGTAACGTCGGACCTGGACCTCTCCAGCCTGGACTTCGGCTGGATGCGCCAGATGCATGCGTTCGACCACTGGAATGCCATTCCCCGTGCGTCCATCGCACCGGACAAGCCTTTCGACCTGATGTCCGCGTCCTTTCCGGAGTTCTCGCTCCTGGTGCTCTGGTCGAAGTTGCGGCTCCGGCATGCGATTGAACAGGGGACGCCGCTAGAAGCCGTGCGCGACGTGAGGCAGCTCGCGTGGCTGGCCTACCGCACGGACACGCTGTTGGGCGGCATGGTCGCCCTCTCATTGCTCACCGTCGAACACAAGCTCCACGCCACCTTCGAGAATCCCCCGCCTGACTGGCGGCCCATGAGCCTCGAACAACAGAAGCGCTTCAAGGCCGTGCTGTGGTCCGCCGCTGCCTTTTCGAGCATCGCTTCTCCCGTGGAGGTCAGCGAGAAGGCACGCGCGTGTGAGCCGGCGATTGGCCGCTGTATTGGCCTGGTGGAAGCCGCCCTTCGAGGCCGTTACCTGGAACCCTACGCGAAAGGCACGCACCGGCAGGCGTACCTGGAACTCAAGACAGCCAGCGCGGCGGGCCACTGCCCCACGCAACTGCTGGCGTCCATCTGGGAGCAAGGGTTCACGGTAATGGATGACGATGCAGGGCCGGGCGCAGGGGACGAGCGTCCCCTGGCGGCGCGGCTGATTCCCACGAGCGCCCTCAGGGGCCCCTTCGCACTCCAAATCCTGGCATCCTCGCTGACCACCCTCGACCCGCTCCGCGAGCTCAAAGCCCTGGCTCCCCCTGACAAGGGCAATGCCCCTGGATCGGACATCTACGACGGGCGTCGTTGACTCTTACGACGACCGTCGTAATACTCCGCGAGATGACCACCCACGCCCTCCCGCAGCCGACGCGGGCCGAGCTGGCCATCCTCCGCGTGCTCTGGAAGCAGGGCCCCAGCACCGTCCGACAGGTGCACGAGCTGCTTCGGGGCACCCAGGACAAGGACACCGGCTACACCACGGTCCTCAAGCTCCTGCAGAACATGACGGAGAAGGGCATCGTCCAGCGTGACGAGAGCGAGCGGACCCATGTCTATGAAGCCGCCATCAGCGAGACGCGCACCCAGCGCGACCTCCTGCGCGACTTGATGGACCGCGCCTTCGGGGGATCCGCCACGTCGGTCGTGGCCCAGGCGTTGTCCATGAAGCGCGCGTCCGCCGAGGAGCTGGCGGAGATTCGCAGGCTGCTCGACGCACACGAAAAGCGGGGGAAGTGATGGACGCGCGTTATCTCCACGCCCTGGAGCAGGCGCTGCTCGGCTTCCTGTGGCAGGGCGCGGTGGTGGCCCTGGCGGTCGCGGGTATCCTGTCCCTGACGCCGCAGCGTGCCGCTCGGGCGCGCTACGCCACCGCGTGTCTGGGAATGGTGGCCATGGCCGTGCTGCCCGTGGTGACGTTCCTGACCGCGCTGGCGGAGGCCTCGCGCGCCGTGACGTTCGGCGCCTTCGAGTCCCTGACCCAGTCCAACATGCTGGCCGTGGTCACGACGGAGTCCACCTCCCTGGCGGCGCCGCACTGGACGGAGGTGCTCCGGCCCTGGCTGCTGCCGGCGTGGTGCTGCGGTGTGCTCCTCCTGTCGGCCCGGACCGTGGCCGCCTGGCTCATCACCCACCGGATGGCCCGGCAGGAGACGCAAGCCCCCTCGGCCCACTGGAGCGAGGCGCTGACCCGTGCGTTGCGCCACGTCCGCCTGTCCCGGCCCGTGCGCCTGCTGGCCTCCGCCCGCGTCGACGTGCCCATGGTCATTGGCCTGTGGCGCCCCCTCATCCTGGTGCCGGCGGGTGCCATCACCGGGCTGTCCGCCGCGCAGTTGGAGGCCATCCTCGCCCACGAGCTGGGCCACATCCGGCGCCACGACTACGTGGTCAACCTCCTCCAGTCCTTCGTGGAGACCCTCCTGTTCTACCACCCGGCCGTCTGGTGGCTGTCCCACCGCATCCGCGAGGAGCGTGAGCACTGCGCGGATGACCTGGCCGTCCAGTGCTGCGGGGATGCGCTGCTCTACGCCCGCGCCCTGGCCCACATCGAGGAGCTGCGTCTGGCCCCATCACCCCACCCCGCCTTGGGCGTCAGCGATGGCTCGCTGCTGATGCGCGTACGCCGGCTGCTGTCCGCGTCCGAGGACACGACGCCGCGCAGGTCCTGGCGGCTCGCCAGCGGACTGGGCAGCGCCGTGCTCGCCGTGGCCCTGGGGTCGTCGCAACTGCCGGAGACGGCCCACGCCACGGAGCCGGTGAGCGCGCCGCCCCTCCACGTGGAGGCAACCCCTGGCACGGTGCAGCGACTGTCCAGCACCATGCCCATGCACCATCTGCTCGTGGCCCCGGCGACCTTCTCCGCCCAGGCCCCGCAGGCCCCCGCCCCCATCGAGCGCCCGAAGGCGGCGGCGAAGGCAGAGCGAGCACCCGCGGCGAAGCCTCGTCCCACGCGGCCCGCCCCCCTCCTCATCCCGGACACGGGGACAATTGCCCGCACGGAGCTGTCGCGCGTGCCCTACTCGCTCGACGGTGAGCCCGCCGCGCCCGTCCTGCTCGAGGACACCTCCCAGGAGTCGCCCGACACCACCCTGGCCGAGGCGGCCTCCGCGCACGCCGACGAGCACGCCACCGAGCTGCCCCGGGTGGTCGTCTCCGCGCCGGCGCCCTCGCGCGCCTCCGCGCTCGACGCCGTCTACAAGGCCATGAAGGCGTCGGCTCCCGTCAAGACGCTCCGGCCCGGAATCACCCCGCCCCGGTTCCTCTCGGGCGAGCGCATCCACCTCCCCAGTATCGCCTACGGGATTCAGTCCCACTTCGGAGGCTTCCCCAAGGGCGCGGTGGTGGCTCGCTGCATCATCACCACGCAGGGCTCCGTCACCGAATGCCAGCCCATCCAGGGCCTGCGGGGCCTGGAGGAAGGCGTCATCCGCACGCTCTCCACCTGGCGCTACGAGCCCGCCACGCTCAACGGGAGACCCGTGGCCGTGCGCTACGTCTTCGACATCTGGTTCACGAAGGAGCCGGGCGGCGGAATGCACGAGTCCCGGCACTTCGCGGGCCTCGACATCTCCGATGTGGTGGGCGCCGCGGCCCCAGGGACGTGCGACGACTGCGACGCCTTCGAGTTCCACAGCCCGACGGCGCAGCGGTAGCGCATCCCGCCTTCCGCTGACGGGCCCTACCCCGCCAGCGGCATCCGGAGGATGAAACGAGCGCCCCCACCGGGCGCCGAGTCCACCTCCAGCGAACCGCCATGCTGCGTGACGATGGCATGGACGATGGACAGCCCCAGCCCCGAGCCCTGAGCCTTCGTGGTGAAGAAGGGCTCGAAGATGCGGTCCCGAACCTCCTGGGGAACACCCGGGCCGCTGTCGTCCACGGTGAGCCACACGCGCCCGCCCTCGTGCCCCGCGGACAGCGTCACGGTGCCTCCCGCTGGCGTGGCCTCCAGCGCGTTGAGGCACAGGTTGATGAGCACCTGACGCAGCCGCTCCTCCTCACCCGCCACCGACGGCACCGGCGACTCGCGTGGCGAGACTTCCAGCGACACCTTGCGGGACGCGGCCTGTCCGCTCAGCAGGTCCACCACCCGCCGCAGCAGCTCGTTCACGTCCACGGAGGCGGGACGGAACTCGCGAGGCCGCGCGAACTGGAGGAAGTCCTCCAGGATGTGGTCCAGGCGGCGAATCTCATCACGCACCAACAGCAGCGGCTCCAGCAAGGGCGCCTGCTGCCCATCCGGAAGACGCCGTAGACGCCGCTCGAGGACGGAGAGCTGGAGCGCCGCCGCGTTCAGCGGGTTGCGGATTTCGTGGGACAGGCCCGCCGTCATCGTCCCCACGGCCGCCAGCTTCTCCGTCACCTGGGCGCGCCGTGCCAGCTCGCGCTTCTCCGCGTGCAGGCGCACCTGCCGCATCGCCTGCTCCAGCGTCAGCAGCAGCTCCTGCGGCGCGCAAGGCTTCATCAGGTACGCACACGCGCCCGCCCGCACCGCGGCCACCGCCGTCTCCAACGTGGCGAAGCCCGTGAGCAGCACCACCTCCGAGTCCGGAGACGCGGCCTTCAGCTCGGCGGCCAGCGCCGTCCCATCTCCGTCCGGCAGGCGCAGGTCCACCAGCGCCACGTCGAAGCCCTCCCGGACCCGCTCGCGCGCCGCCTTGCAACTGGACGCGCCGCGGACGGCATAGCCCGCGTCCCCGAGCAGCTCCTCCAGGTTGTCCAGGAAGGCCGCGTTGTCATCCACCACCAGGACGGACGGACGGGATGGAGAGGTGGGCTCGCTCATGAGGCGTGGGTGGGGCGTGCCGCGTGCGCCGTTTCCAGCACCTCCATCAGCGCGCCTGGGTCGAAGGGTTTGGAGAAGACGCCCGTGGTCCCATCCAGCGGGGCCGCGTCGGGATAGGCGGTCATGACAAACGTGGGCAGGTGCGGATAGCGCGCGCGCAGCCGTCGCAGGGCCTCACCATCCGGCCCACCGGGGATGCGCAGGTCCACCAGCGCGGCGAAGGGCTGCGCGCAGAGGATTCGGTCCGCGTCCAGCACCGAGGCCGCCGTCACACAGGAGAAGCCGCGCCCGCGCAGCAGCTCGGCGATGTTGTCGCTCAGCGCCGGGTCATCCTCCACCAGCACCACCAGCCCATCCCGGCGAGCACCGGACAGCAGCTCCACCAACGCGGGGATGGGCACGGGTTTGGGAAGCACCGCGAGCAGCCCTTCGCGCCGGGCCGTCTCCAGGTCATCCTGGCGTGGGTGCGCGGTGATGACCACCGCGGCCAAGCCCGGGTCCACGCGGCGGAGGTGGTGCACGGCATCCGCGCCGCTCATGCCGGGCATGCGCATGTCGGTCAGCAGGACGTCGAAGCGCGTGGTGCGCGCCAACCGCACGGCCTCGTCACCGCTCGTGACGACCGTGGCCGCGTCCCCGCCGTCGCGCAGAATCTCCGCGAGGTTCTCCGCGAACGCCCGGTTGTCATCCAACAGGAGGTACTGGCGCACGCGTCTCCTCCGAAGCGACGAGGGAAAGCCGAATCTCGAAGCGCGCACCCGCTCCGGGACGGGGGACATACGCGATGCTCCCCCCATGCCGCTCCACGATGCGCTTGACCAGCGCGAGCCCGAGCCCGATGCCACGCGCCTTCGTCGTCATCAGCGGCTCGAAGAGGCGGCGGCGGATGACGTCGCTGACGCCCGGCCCGGAGTCCTCCAGCACCAGCTCCACCATCCCCGGCTCGCGCGTGGCAGCGGACAGAGACACCGTCCCGCCCGTCTCCTCCAGGGCCTGGACGGCGTTGTCGAGCAGGTTCACGAACACCTGGCGCAGCTGCCCCGCGTCTCCTTGAACCGCGGGCAATGAGGTCAGTCCCTCCGCGCTCACGACGACAGTGTCGGGCCGCTGCACGGCCTTGAGCGCTTCCTGCCAGACCTCGTCCAACCAGACCTCCTGCCGGTGCAGAGGCCGGTCCCGAATCATGTCCAGCAGGTCGGAGACGATGCGGTTGGCGATGCCCACCTGATCGCCAATCCGGTCCAGGTGCTTCATCGTGCGCTCGTCCACGGCCCCCGGGCGCCCCCGGAGGATGTAGAGCGACGTCTCGATGACGCCCAGCGGATTGCGCAGCTCGTGGCCGATGGAACCCACCAGTTGGCCAAAGGTGGACAGCCGCTCGCTGCGCGCCTGCTGCGCCAGCAGATCTTCCCGGTACGTGTGGAGCATGATGGCCAGCTCCAGGTCGAGGATCTTCCCCACCGCGGAGCGGGCCGCGCGGAGCGCCGCGGGCTGCTCCAGGTAGGTGGCGTCGATGTGGCTGTTGAACTCCTGCCGCAGGATGTTCATCGCGCCGAACATGTAGTGCTGCGGCAGGGCGATGCGCACGTGCATGCGGCCAATGCGGCAGCGCAGCGCGTAATAGACCTCGTCCCAGGGGCCGCGGAGGAGCTGGTCCATCCACACCTGCAGGGTGCCGCGCAGGTGCCCCACCTGGCTCTCTCCCCCTTCGAGCGCCTGCCGAGCCCCCTCATGCTCCAGGATGCGGTCGTAGAAGATGCGAGCGAAGCGCGGGAAGTGGGGCTTCGCGGTGGCGTGCAAGGACACGAGAGCCTGCTCGTCCGCCGAGCTGAACCCCACGTACCGCTTCAATTCCTCGAACAAGGTTTCCGCCATGAGTCCTGGGGTAAGAGCCTATCCGCGCTGAACGCATGAGCGCAGGAACTTCCTCCCCCGCGTCGCGCTGGCTCGGCACACCGCCCAGGGGCCACGGCCCGCGAGTCCAAGGACTCCGCCGGGGACATGACATGGCCCCCCTGTGGCGCACCGCGAATGACCATGTAGGCTCCTGGAGCCCGGCCATTCCGGCCCGGCGAGAGCGCGTCAGCAAGCCCCAGGCCAGTGCCTGTGCGCGGAGGGCGGCCCAAGAACGCACGCAAGAAGTGCGCGCAAGAAGGACACCCCCCTCATCCGGATTCTGAAGGCGCAAGGTTTGCACGCGAACATGGGTTCATGGCGAATCCCCAGAGCCCTCGACAGCTGGAACGTGGCACAGGTGTCCTGGCCCGCTGAATGGTCGCCTCGAACAGCGCCTCCTTATGAGCCCCAGCAGAGAAACGGAGCCCCAGCGACCCAGGGATGGATGGAAGCGCCGGGGCCGGCACCGCCTAGTGCGTGAGGGGGCCCCGGGACGCCATGCGCCGGGGCGCGACCTGCTCGCGCGTCACCGTCTCACGGCCGGTGGCCCTCCCTCGCTCCAGCAGCGACTTGAAGCGCAGCAGGTCGTCATCCATCTGCTTCTTCGGGTCCGCGCCCAGCAGCTTCGCGAAGGCATGGCCAATGGCCCCCGCTGGCGGGTTGTAGGACAGCCGGATGTCCACCCGAGTGCCGCCGCGCGGCGTGGACTCGAAGTGGATGACGCCCTGGTTCTCCACCGCCGTGCCCTCCACGCTCTTCCAAGCCAGCACCTTGTTGGGCACGAACTTCGTGACGACGGCGTCCCATTCGAAGTGCAGCCCCGCGGGCCCGCGCACCTTCCAGTGCGAGCGACCCTCGACGCCCGGAATCACTTCATCCACGTGTGTCATGAACCGGGGGAAGTTCTGCATCTCCCTCCAGAAGGCGAACACCTCCTCCACCGGCGCGTTCACGTTGATGTCCTTGTGAAGGGTGATGGCCCGCCGTCCCGCGCCCATCCCCGTGAGCTGCCGCAGCCCCAGGTTCGTGAAGGCCCGCGTGCCCAACATCACGCCGCCCAGGGTCGCCAGGGTTCCCGTCACTCCCCGGCGCCCCAGCCCCCAGGCCGTCAGGGTCAAGCCGCCCAGCGCTCCGAAGAGCCGCTCGGAAGGCGACCAGTGCTCCTGGAAGAAGGGCCTCGACTCACCCGAGCGCATGCTGCCTCCTTGCAGCGCCGGGTGCGCTGAGCCCTCCGCATACGGAACAAGCTGGTTGTCCAGCCCATGCACCCCCTGCACCTTGCCGATGCGGGGCAGCACGCGCCGGAGTTCCTCGCGAAGAATGGGGCCTTCCAACCGAACCACGCCATCCCGAGCCATCACGCGAATCGCTCCGGGATGCGAGCACACCCGGCCCAGGGCCGAGCGCACCCGTTCCTCCAGGACAAGGTCCTCCACGGGTTCCCGGTGCAGCTTGCGCATCGACTCGAAAAAGACGCCGCGCGAGCGCTGCGAGAGGTCCCGAGCGACGACGCCCACCGCGCCTCCCGCCTCATGCGCCGCGTGGACGGCCTTCCCCTGCAGATGGGACCTGCGCCAGCGGCCGCTGCGTGGGTCCGTCCAGTACATCAGCCCCAGGCCCAGCCCCGCGCCACCGATTCCCCATAGGGCAGCTTTCATCGTCCGCCTCCTTCTGGCTCGTGTCCTTCGCTCCACGGAACGTGACGGCGGCGATGGCGCGGTGCAGCAGACGGGAAGGGGCTGCCTCGCTCGCGTCCGCGGGGGATGCCTGACCACCAACCGGGCGGCCCGGGGCCCGGAGGCCCTCGCGTTGACTGGGCAACGAGGGCGGTGCCCGCGGGCCCGGGCGTGCCCACTGTCTTTCGTGCTGGTCAACCCGAGAGGAGCAACACGGCATGCCCGAGGTACCGACGACACCTGACTCGCCCGTGAAGGAGCCCGACCCCGACAAGAGGCCCGGGCGAGAGCCTCCCGGGCCGCAGGCGCCGCCGAAGAAGGACCCGCCCACGCGCCAGCCGCCGGAAATCGAGCCGCCGCAGCCGCCCGAAATCAAGCCACCGGGCATTCAGGACCCGCCGGTGCCCAATCAGCCAGGGCGGCCAGAAATCATCGCGTGAGCAACGCCGGGAGCGCGGCGGACGAGCACGCCGCCCCCAGCGCTGGGAAGACGGGAGCCCAGGCGAGCAACGAGTGCCAGCACGAACGCCCGTCCCGTTCCACGAGGCCACCGGCGTGGCCAGCTTTTTCCTGACGAGCGCCCGTTCCACTCCAGGGAGCGGCGAGGAGTGGCGGTATGCGAGGGCCCGAATTCCAGGACCGCTATGAGGGAGGCCGCGTGCTCGCGGACCACCTGCGGCGCCATGCGCGGCAACCCGGCACCCTGGTGCTGGCGCTGCCACGGGGCGGCGTGCCCGTGGGCGCCGAAGTCGCGCGGAAGCTCGGAGTGCCGCTCGATGTCTTCCTGGTCCGCAAGCTGGGCACGCCCGGCCACGAGGAGCTGGCCATGGGCGCCATCGCCTCCGGGGGCGTGCGCGTGCTCAACCGTGAGGTGGTGGACGAGCTGAACATCGGCCGCGAACAGATTGAAGCCGCGGCCCGCCGCGAGGCCGTGGAGCTCCAGCGGCGTGAAGAGAGATACCGGGAAGGCCGGCCGCTCCCCGACGTGCGTGGGCGCACGGTCCTCCTGGTGGATGACGGGCTGGCCACGGGAACGACGATGCGGGCGGCCGTGGCGGCGCTGCGGCTCCTGGAGCCCGCGGCCATCATCGTGGCCGTGCCCGTGGGCGCGGCCGAGTCCTGCGAAAGCCTGGCCCAGGTGGCGGACGAGGTCGTCTGCGTCCGCATGCCCGAGCCCTTCTATTCCGTGGGCCTTTGGTACCGCGACTTCGCGCAGACGGAGGACGACGAGGTGCGCGCCCTGCTCGCCGAGGCAACCCGGGAAGGGGCTGCCAGCGAAACACAGCCCTCCGCCTGAGCCCGGCGCCGCGCGGAGCGGGCCCCCACGCGCGCGTGGACGTCCGCCCCACCAGGATGTCCACCAACCGCTTCACGCGAATGCCCGACGAGCCACCGTCCGACCGGGGATTGCGGTTAAGCTCCTGCGCTCGCCGCCCACCGCATGCACGAGTTTCCTTCCCGTCGACAGTTGCTGCTGGCCGTCCTCGTGGCCACGACTCTCTCCGCGGCAGTCGAGGGGGTCTGGAGCTACTCCGGGGCGGTGAGCCCCCCTGCCCGCGTTCTCCTCACCGCCGCCGTGGGGCTGCTCATCAGCGGCACCCTGGCGCTGTTGCTCCTGCGAACCCGGGAGCGCGCTCACCGCGCACGGGACGCCGCCCTGCGCAGCGCGGATGACGCCAGCGCGCTTCGCACAGCCGTCATGGACGTGACGCCCGTGGGCTTCGCCTTCTTCGACCGTGAGCTGCGTTACGTTCACATCAACGCGGCCCTGGCGGCGATGCATGGCCTGCCCGCGGAGCGGCACCTGGGCCGGCACGTTACCGAGGTGATGCCCGACCTGGGCAAGCGCATCGCTCCGCGCCTCCAACTGGCGCTCAGCACGGGTGCCGCCATCCAGGACACGCTGCTCCAGGTGGAGACGCCCGCCGCGCCGGGCGAGAGCCGCTTCTGGTTCGGCAGCTATCTGCGCGTGTGCGGCGCGAACGGCGAGGTGCTGGGTGTCATCGCCGCGATGTCCGAGCTCACCGAGCGCATGCGCGCGGAGAAGAGCCTCCAGGAGCACGAGGGCCGGTTGGACGTGCTGACGCGCTCGCTGCCGGACTACCTGTGGGGCGGCAAGCTGCGCGGCGGGAGACTGCGCGACTTCTACTGCACGCCCGTCATCGAGCGCACCACCGGCTATGCCGCCTCCGCGTTCGTCCAGCCCGCGCCGGATGGCGGACCGCCGCCGCTGTGGGCGGAGATGATCCACCCCGAGGACCGCGCCCGCTACCGGGCCAGCATCGAGGGCCTGGCCCCTGGCGCCGAGGCGGAGCTGGAGCACCGGCTCATCTGCGCCGACGGCCGCGTGCGTTGGGTGCGCAGCCGCGCCGCCGCTTCCGCATTGGATGCGCAGGCGGAGCTGCATGTCGGCTGCGTCGTCACCGACATCACCGACCGGCGGCTCGCGGATGACCTGCGCCAGCGCCTGCATGACAGCTTCCGCCGCTCCGCCCAGGAATGGCGCCGCACCTTCGACGCGGTGGCCTCGCCGCTGATGGTGTTGGGGGCGGATGGCACCGTCCAGCGCCTCAACGCCGCCGCCATCGCGCTCTTCGGAGGCATGGACCCGTCCGGCCAGCCGCTGTTCACCGCGGCCAGCGCCCCACCCTGGTCCCACGCGCTTCCGTTGGTGGAGGAGCTGCGCCGCACCCGCGCCAGCGCCACGCGCGAGCTGGGCGACCCGGTGTCGCGCCGCACGTGGGAGGTGTCCGCCACCTGGGTGGAGGAAGCGAGCGGCGAGGACTCGCGCGTCATCCTGGTGGCCACGGAGCTGACGCATCTCCTCGAGCTCCAGGCCAGCCTGCGGCGCAGCGAGACGATGGCCGCCATGGGCGCCATCGTCGCGGGCGTGGCCCACGAGGTCCGCAACCCCCTCTTCTCCATCTCCGCGGTGGTCGACGCGGTAGAGGCGACCTTCGGCGCGCGCGCGGAGCTCAAGCCCTACGTCGACGTGCTGCGCGGCGAGGTGAAGCGCCTCAACCACCTCACGCAGGAGCTCTTCGAGTACGGCCGCCCCACCCGCGGTGAATGGGTGGAAGGCCCCGTGCTCCCGGTGATGATGGATGCACTGTCCGCGTGCGCCCTGGCCAGTGAGCGAGCCGGTGTGAATGTGAATCGCGAGTTGGCGGCGGAGCTGCCCCGCGTTCGCATGGACGCCCGGCGCTTGTTTCACGTGTTTCGCAACGTGGTGGAGAACGCCGTGCAACATTCGCCGGCGGGCAGCGCGGTGCGGGTGGCGACGGAAGAGGTGGAAGAGGCGGGCCGGTCCTGGGTGCGGTGCACCGTGCGCGACGGTGGGCCAGGCTTCCGCGCGGAGGACCTGTCCCATGTCTTTGAGCCCTTCTTCAGCAAGCGGCGCGGCGGCACGGGGCTGGGCCTGTCCATCGTCCAACGCATCCTGGAGGAGCATCAGGGTATCATCCGCTTGCGCAATCACCCGGAGGGCGGCGCGGAGGTCACGCTGCTGCTTCCTGTTGTTTCTTCGCGTGTATCACCCCAGCACGTAGACTCCCTGACTTCATGACGCGCACTCGAATCCTCCTCGTGGACGACGAGCCCGGCATCCGCCTGGGCATGAGAGGCTTCCTCACCGCCCATGGGTTCGACGTGGACGAGGCCACCAGCCTCGTCGAGGCGCAGGAGGCGTTCCGCACCTCGCGTCCGGACGTGGCCGTGGTGGACTACCGGCTCACGGACGGCACCGCGCTGGAGCTGCTGCCGCGCCTCAAGGACATCGACGCCTCCGTGCCGCTGGTGGTGCTCACCGGCCATGGCTCCATCGAGCTGGCCGTCCAGGCCGTGAAGGAAGGCGCCGAGCAGTTCCTCACCAAGCCGGTGGAGCTGGCCGTCCTCAAGGTGGTGCTGGACCGGCTGGTGTCGCAGCGCCGCGAGCGGCAGCGCCTGCTGGCGGAGCGTTCGCGCATCGTCCGAGGGAAGGTGAACCCCTTCATGGGTGGCAGCGCCGCCATCCGCGCGCTCGAGGCGCAGGCCGAACGCATTCTCGAAAGCGACAGCCCGGTGCTCATCACCGGCGAGACGGGCAGCGGCAAGAGCGTGCTCGCGCGGTGGTTGCATGAAGGCGGCCCGCGCAAGGACGCGCCCTTCGTGGACCTCAACTGCGCGGCGCTCTCCAAGGACCTGCTCGACTCGGAGCTGTTCGGCCACGAGAAGGGCGCCTTCACCGGCGCGGTGGCCGCCAAGCAGGGACTCCTGGAGGTCGCCGACCGGGGAACCCTCTTCCTGGACGAGATTGGCGACATGGACTCGGCCGTCCAGCCCAAGCTCCTGAAGGTGCTGGAGGAGAAGCGCTTCCGGCGGCTGGGCGACGTGCGGGACCGCCGCGTGGACGTGCGCCTCATCGCGGCCACGCACCAGGACCTGGCCGTGGCCGCCCGGGACAAGCGGTTCCGCAGCGACCTCTACTTCCGCGTCAGCACGCTCATCCTCCATGTCCCCCCGCTGCGTGAGCGGCCCGAGGACATCGTCGGGATGGCGCACCAATTCCTGGCGGAGCTGGGCGCGGCGCGAGGCCGCGGCGGCGTGGGGCTGCAACCCGACGCGGAGACGGCCCTCACCCGCTACGCCTGGCCTGGCAACATCCGCGAGCTGCGCAACGTGCTGGAGCGCGCGGTGCTGCTGTCCGGCGGCGGGCCCCTGTCCCGGGGGGACTTGCGCTTCGAGGCCAGCGCCGGCGAGCCCGCCTCCGACGCCGACGACCACCTCACCCTCGAGGAGCTGGAGCGCCGCCACATCGAGCGCATCCTCCGCCTCGAGCACGGACACGTGGAGCGCGCCGCCGCGCGGCTCGGCATCCCCCGGTCATCCCTCTACGAGCGGCTGAAGCGCCTGGGCATCAACCGGTCCGGATTCCAGAAACCGGATCCGTAGCCTGGACGCAGCAAGCAGTCTCAAGCCCTTGCGCGGGAACAAGTACCCGAATTTGCTTGGAACCGAGACAAGCGCGTCTCTGGCCCTGAGCTTGCTTGGGGGGCCCACTCCGTGGCCCAGAACATCCTGATCGTCGACGACGAGTCCTCCCTCTGCTGGGTGTTGGGCCAGTTCTTCTCCGGGGCCGGCTACCGCGTGGACTCGGCCGGCGCGCTGGACGAGGCCCTGGACCTGATGACGACGGGCCGCTACGACCTGGTCATCAGCGACCTGCGCCTGAGCGGAACGCTCTCCGAAGAAGGGCTGATGCTGGCGGACTTCGTGCGCCGCTACACGCCCCAGACGCGGGTGGTGCTGCTGACGGCGTTCGCAACCCAGGAGCTCACCGACCGCGCGCAGGCGCTGGGCGTGGACCTGGTGCTTTCCAAGCCGCAGCCGCTGCCCGCGTTGGCTGAGCACGTCTCACGCCTGCTCGCCGCGGCCGTGTAGTGCGCGCTCCCGCCGCCGCGTGCGCGCCGCCCAGCCCCCGCGCGACGACGCGTCATCGAGTTGCATGTCGCCGGGACGCCCCGAACCACTGGGACACCGACGGCTCATCGTTTCTTGAGTCGGTCATCCGCCGGTGACAACCTTCGCGGCTCCTCGGCGGGGCCCGTCCCAGCCTCGACCTTCCATGCGCATTCCTCACTTCACACCGTCCTCACCGCGCAGCTTCCTTCGCCGCGTGACACGGCTCGCCGCCTCGTTGTTGCTGGTGGCTACGGCCACCGCCAGCGCCCAGCCCGCTGCGTCGCAGGCCATCGACGTGCAGCAGTACAAGCCGGCCCCGGGTGCCCATGACGTGCTCGGCATGCATGGCGCGCGCATCGCGCCGCACCTTTCCTGGAACCTGGGCGCGTCGCTCAACTACGCGAATGATCCGCTCAACCTCGTGGACCCGCGAGCGGACCGGTTCCTCTACCGCATCGTGGACAGCCAGCTCACGCTGGACCTGATGGGCGCCATCTCCCTGTTCGACCGGGTGGAGCTTGGCGTCGCGCTGCCCATCTCCCACACGACGTCTGAACCCGCCGCCGCGGTGGCGCCGGACCTGTCGAACGGCGTGGGGACCACGGGCGTGGGTGACCTGCGGCTGGTGCCGAAGGTCCGCCTGCTCTCCACCGACATCGGCATCCACCTGGCGGTGACGGCGCCCCTGACGTTGCCCACGGGCGGCGGCTCGAAGTTCCTGGGCTCGGACACGGTGACGTTCCAGCCGCGCTTCGTGGCGGAGTGGGCCACCACCGCCGTCCGCCTGCTGGCCAACGTGGGCTTCAACGTCCGCCGCGAGGAGCAGCTGCGCAACCTCCGCGTGGGCAACGAGTTCGCCTACGCGGTGGGCGCCGAGGTGCCCCTCACGCAGGCCCTCACGGCGCAGGCCACCCTCGCGGGCGCGCTGGGCCTGAAGGAGACGAGCGCCGAGGAGCGGCCCATGGAAGTCCTGGCCGCGCTGAAGTACCGCTTCACTCCGGGGCTGGCCGCGCATGTGGGCGCGGGCCCGGGCCTGTCGCGGGGCTATGGCACCCCGTCCTTCCGCGTGCTCGCGGGTGTGGCCTGGACGCCGTTCGAATCCAAGGGAGGCCCCGCCTCCGCCGCGCCGGTCTGCGACCTGGGGCCCGAGGACTTCGATGGCTTCCAGGACGACGACAACTGCCTGGACCCGGACGACGACGGTGACGGCATCCCCGACATCACCGATGTGTGCCCCACCGAGCCGGAGAGCTTCAACGGCTTCCAAGACGAGGACGGCTGCCCGGACGACCCGAACGCCCACCAGCCGCCCACCGAGGCGGGCCAGCCCGCACCGGCCCCGGCGCCCCTGGCGCTGCCGCCCGCGCCGGTGGATACCGACCAGGATGGCGTCGCCGACGCGGAGGACCTGTGCCCGGCCGAGCCGGAGGACCTGGACGGCTTCGAGGACGAAGACGGTTGCCCGGACCCCGACAACGACCAGGATGGCATCCCGGACGCAGAGGACCGGTGCCCGCTGGAGGCGGAGACCATCAACGGCGTGAAGGATGACGACGGCTGCCCGGACCCGGGCAAGGCGCAGGTGCGCGTGGAGGGCGCGCGCATCGTCATCCTGGACAAGGTGTACTTCGGCACGGGCCAGGACGTGATTCTGGCCAGGTCCCACGGCCTGCTGCGGCAGGTGGCCGCCACGCTCAAGGCGAACCCGCAGCTCCAGATGGTCCGTGTGGAAGGCCACACGGACGACCAGGGCAATGACGCGAAGAACCTGGACCTGTCCCAGCGGCGGGCGAGGAATGTGGTGGCCTTCCTGGTGAAGGATGGCATCGCGGCGCAGCGGCTGGACGCGGTGGGCTATGGTGAGGCGAAGCCGGTCGACACCAACGAGACGGCCAAGGGGCGCGAGAACAACCGGCGCGTCGAGTTCAACATCGTGAAGGTCGCCGAGCCTTCGACGGGAGGAGGCACGCGTTGATGCGGACAGCCCCTTGGATGATGGCGGTGATGTTGGCGGGTCCACCCGCGCTCGCCGCGCAGACGCAGGCGCCGTGCGGCGGGCTGCGCTTCGACAGCGGCCGGATCGTGTTCGGCCGGCCGCTGGCCCCCCAGGGCGCGGAGACGGACGCGTGCCTGGCGCACGTGGCCCAAGCGCTCCTGGCGCGCCCCGCCATCCGTTCCGTGACGGTGGCGGCGAAGCTTCCGGACGCGGACCGGCTGGACGGCCGGGGCCTGGCCGCGGCGAAACGGGCCGCGGATGTGCTGGTGGCGGCGGGCGTGCCCCGCACGCGCGTGTCCGCCATGGCGCCACCGTCCGTGGAGGGCGAGCCCGCACAGCTCCAGTTCGCCTACGTGGAGCGGCCCGCACAGCCCGCGGTGGCCCGGCTACGGGCGGCCAGCGGCGCGGTGGAGGCCGGCGCGACGGAAGCCCGACTCCTCGCGCGGACGGTGGGTGACTCGCTCTACCCGGGCGAGCTGCTGCGCACCGGCGCGGACGCCCGGGCGGAGCTGGCCCTGGCGGACGGCAGCATGGTGCGCGTGGTGGAGAACAGTCTCATCAAGGTGGGCGCCATCGAGCTGATGGCGAACCTCCAGCGCAAGGTGCAGTTGGACTTGCTGCGAGGCACCGTGGAGACGGACGCGGCGCCGGGTGGCGCGGGCTCCATCTTCGAGGTCCGAACGCGCGGCGCGGTGGCCGGTGTGCGGGGCACCCGGTTCCGCGTGTCGGCCCAGGACGACGGCACCAGCCGGCTGGAAACACTGGAAGGCAAGGTGGCCCTCAGCGCGGAGCAGGCCGAGGTCGAGGTGTCGGGCGGACATGGCTCGCGCGCGAAGCCGGGCTCGCCACCGGAGCCGCCTCGCCCGCTGTTGCCAGCGCCCACGCTGGTGGGCCCTCGGGGAGGCGCGTTCGCCACGGCCCCGAAGGTGTCCTGGCGGTCGCTCGAGGGCGCCGCGACATACCGCGTGGAGGTGGCCCGCACGGCGGACTTCGCCGCGAGCGTCCAGACCTATGACAGCGCCAGCCCGGAGCTGGCGATTCCCGGGCCCCGCCACGGCAAGTGGTTCTGGCGGGTGATGGCCGTGGACCCAGACGGCTTCGTGGGCTTCCCCTCGAAGATCTACGCGTTCGACGTCCCGCCCTGAGACTGTTGCGTTGCGTGCGCCCACCCGCGCACGCATGATGGCCGGGCCCTGCCTGACAGCAGGCCCCCGCCCATGGACTCCAGTCCCGCCGAGCCCCACCGCCGCGACGGTCTCCGTCTGCCCTCGCCCGCCGTATTGCGGGTGCTGGGTGCGTGCGTGGGCATCGCGCTGGCGGGGGCGACGGCGGCCACCGGCGGCGCGCCGGGCTTCCTGGAGCGCTCGCTCTACGACCAGGCGGTGAGCCGGCTGCTGCCCGCCGTGCCGCCGAGCGCGGACCTGGTGCTGGTGGAAGTGGATGACCGCGCCCTCGCGACGCTGGGTGAGCGTTGGCCGCTTTCACGCACCACGTGGGCACGCGCATTCCAAGCGCTCGCCGCCCAGCGCCCCGCCGCGGTGGCGGTGGACGTCGTCTTCGACCAGCCCGGGCCGCGTGATGCGTTGGAAATGGGTGAGGACATCCTGGAGGCGCTCCGCCGCTCTGGACTGACGGAGCAGCCCGCGGGTGAAGCCTTGGCGGCGGACCTGGAGGCCCGGCTCCTCGCGCGCGACGGCGATGCCCGGCTGGCCGAAGCGATCTCGGAAGGGAACGGTGTCGTCCTGGGAGCCGCGGCGCTCACGGACGACGTCCCGGTGATGGCGCCCCTCCAGGATGGCGCCCTGGGCACGCCGCTGGCCCTGCCCCCCCACGCGCTGCGGCTCCAGGCCCAGGAGGTGGCGGGGAGCATCGCGCCCCTGCGCATGGCGGCTCGGGGCAGTGGAACCCTCAACATGCTGGTGGACGGTGACGGCGTCATCCGTCGCTATCCCTACGCCGTGGGCGTGAGCGGACAGGCCTGGCCTTCGCTGGCACTGGCCACCGCGCTGCACCTGACGCCCGAACGGGCGGAGCCTCTGCGGAAGCTGGCGGCATGGGACCACGGCGCACCCTTGATGCGGCTGCCCGCGCCCGACTGGCTTCCCCGGGTGAGTCTGGCGGACCTGCTCCACGCGGACCCGCGCTCGGTGGGCTTGGACCTGGCGCTGCGAGGCAAGACAGTGTTCGTGGGTGTCACCGCCACGGGGCTGCATGGACAGAGCACCCTGCCCGGCCAGGTGGCGGTGCCCGGCGTGGAGATTCACGCCTTCGCCCTGGACAACCTGCGGTCGGGCCGGCTGATGCGCTCATCCGGACTGGTGGCGCTGCTGGGCGTTCTGGAGACCGCGGTGGTGCTCGCGGCCTTCGTCTGGCTTTGCCGCCGCGCGCGCACGTCCGGCGCGGTCCTCCGATGGGCGGTGACGCTGGCGATCCTGCACACGGCGCTGGTGGCGTGGCTGGCGTCGGACCCGGGCTGGGTGATTCCGCTGGTCCCCTCGTGGGTGGGCCTCATGCTGATGCTGGTGGTGGACGCGGCGTCGCGCGCGCAGGAGATGGGCCGGCAGCGAGGCGCCCTCCGCCGGCTCTTCATCCGCTACCCCCAGGCATCGGTGGAGCCGACGGCGCCGCGGCGAGACGCCCAGCGCGCCCGCGCCGACGCAGCGCACCAGGACTAGCAGGTGGCCAAACAACCGCTCCGGGCGAACCCGCGCCACACGAAGCCTTGAGCCAGGCAGCAGCCGTGGCAGCATCCTCGCTCCCGCATGCGCCGCTACGCCCTCATCGCCGAGCCCGATCCACAGCGAGCCGCTGGCCTCTTGTCCCTGATGACGGAGGAAGGCCTGGAAGGCGTCGTCGCCAAGGATGGAGCGGAAGCCCAAGATGTCGTGCGCCAGCGCGGTGCGCCCCTGCTGCTCGTCACGGACCTGGCGCTGCCCCGGCTGGACGGCTTCGCGTTGCTGACGTGGCTCCGGGAACAGGAGGACTCCGCCGCAACGCAGGTCGTGGTGGTCACTGCCTTCGACGAGCTGCGCGTCCGCGCATGGCAGCTCAAGGAGGCGCTGGGCATCCATGCGTTGCTCAGTCGCCGGGCCTCCTCGGAGGTGATGCGGGACACGCTGCGTCGCGTACTCGCGGGGCAGCTCGCGCCACAGCCGCCTCCGGCGGAGGGGGCCGCGGAGCAGGAGCGGCAACGGCTGGCGAGCATCGCGGCCATGCACCTGGTCGACAACGGACCGCCCGAGACGGAGCTCCAGCAGCTCGTGAAGGAGGTCGCCCAGGCCTTCGGTGTTCCCGTGGCGCTGCTGACGCTGGTGCTGGGCGAGCGCCAGTGGTTCAAGGCCCACGTCGGCCTGCCACCCGCCCTCGCGAAGGACCGGGGCACGCCGCGCGACTGGGCGTTCTGTCACCACGTGGTGCAGGGGCGCGAGCCGCTCGTCGTACCGGACGCCCGGCGCCATCCCTACTTCCGTGACAACCCGCTGGTGCGCGATGGCATCGTGGGCAGCTACGCGGGCGCACCGCTGCTGACGTCCACGGGCGAAGTCCTGGGCTCGCTGTGCGTCATCGACACGCGCCCGCTCGTCCTGGGAGCCGAGGACCTGGCCGCGCTGCGGGAGCTCGCGAACCGTGTCGCGGAGGACCTGGAACAACGGGCCCGGATGAAACCGGCCACCGGAAAGGCCCCGGCAGAGCCCGCGCTCACCGAAGCGTCGGCCCTGGGGCTCCTGCGTGATGCGGTGCAGGCCCTGGATGTCGCAGCCCTGCTGGTGGCGCCTGGACGCAAACCCCACGCGTGCAACACCGCGATGACGGACCTGCTGGGCCTGCCGCCGGAGCCCTTCCCGGCCATGTCGTTCGATGCCTTCTGCCAGCACGTCGCGGGACTCACCGCGGACCCGGCGAGCACGCTGCGGCAGCTCGACCTGGCCTCCGAATCGTCGCGAGGCCTCCGCCTGACGCTGGTCCTGGAGCGGCCCCAGCCGCACCGGCTGCGCTGGGTGGCGCGGCCCTTCCCCATCCCTGGCGGCATGGCGCAGATGCTGACGCTCGCTGACATCGGACACATCCGGCCAGCCCGTGAGGAGCGGGAGCGGCAGCACCGGGTGGACGCGCTGACGGGACTGGTGTCGCGGCGCGCGGGCGAGGAACGGGTGCTGCGCGAGATTGGCCGCTGCCGCAGGGATGGCATGCCCTTCAGCGTGCTGCTCGCGGACCTTGTGGGACTGGGGCGCATCAACGCGACGCGAGGTTTCGACGCGGGGGACGCCACGCTGCGAGATGGAGCCCGCACCATCGAAGCCCTGGGAGTCCCTGGAGGCTTCGCGGTGCGCTGGGAAGGCGGGGCGTTCCTCCTGGCCCTTCCTGGCGTGGACGCGGCGCGGGCCGAAGCACTGCGCCAGAAGCTGCGCGACACCCCTGGCGCACCCGATGTGGTGTCCACCACCGTCACCGTCGAGGGCGAGGAAGACCCCCAGGGAACGCTGGCCCGAGCCCAGGCAGCGCTCATCCGGGCCAAGACGGGACACCGGCCACTGCGGCTGGCATGAGCCACGCTGGAACCGTTCACCGCGACGAGGAGCACCGCATGTCGACGCCCGTTCCCGACCGCCTCCGCCTGCCCTTCCACTTCGACGTCGCGCCGCTCCAGCAGGAGCTCGCGGCGTTGCCCGCCGAGGCGTGGGTTCCCCACTTCAACAAGCGCGAATACGAAGGCGAGTGGAGCGGCGTGCCCCTGCGCTCCATTGGCGGCATGGAAGGCCGCATCTATCCGGATCCGACAGGGCGCGAGCGCTACGCCGACACGCCCCTGCTGGCGCGCTGCCCCGCGCTCCGCGCCGTGCTGGCCACGTTCCAGTGTCCCATCGGCGCCGCGCGTCTGCTGAAGCTCGCGGCGGGCGCGCGCATCCGCGAGCACACCGATTACAACCTGGGTTACGCGGACGGCGAGGTGCGTCTCCACGTCCCCATCACCACGCACCCCGACGTGGCCTTCTTCCTTGGCGGCGAGCGAGTCATCCTCCAGCCCGGTGAGTGCTGGTACCTGGACTTCAACCGTCCCCACCGGGTGGACAACCCCAGCGACACCGACCGCGTCCACCTGGTGCTGGACTGCGACGTGAATGACTGGATGCGAGACGTCTTCATGAGGGCCGTGAATGAGCGCTGAGGCGTTTGAACGATTCCGTCTCCGCGTCCTGGAGGACGCCACGCTCCAGGATGCACTGCGCGAGACTCCGGACACCCCGGCCTTCGTGGCACGCGCCATCCAACTGGGCGCCGCGCACGACTGTCACTTCAGCGCCGAGGACATCCACGAAGCCCTGCGCGCGGCCCGCCGGGACTGGCGGCAGCGATGGATATGACACCAGACCTCGAAGGCTGGATGCCCGCGCGCATCCACCTGGACGGCGGACAACCGCGGGTGGACTGGTGCCACCTGGGAGGCCAGCGATTCACGGAGCCATTCTTCAACGAGACGCTGGAGCGCAGGCTCCGCCACCCATTCGCCCTGCTCTTCCGGCATCAGACGTCCATGGACGCGCTGGTCGCACGACATGCCGCGAAGCCCGGCCTGCCAGTGCGCGGGCTCGTCTTCCACATGTCCCGTTGCGGCTCCACGCTGGTGGCGCAGCTGCTGGCCGCGCTGCCGCGCCACGTCGTGCTGTCCGAAGCCGGACCCGTGGACACGGTGCTGCGCGCGCACCAGTACGTGCCAGGCGTCACGGACACGCAGCGCATCGAATGGCTGCGCGCGGTGGTGGGAGCCCTCGGACAGCAGCGGCATCCGGAGGAGCACGCGGTGTTCCTCAAGCTGGACGCGTGGCACGTCCTGGAGCTCCCGCTGCTCCAGCGCGCCTTCCCCGGTGTGCCGTGGATGTTCCTCTACCGGGATCCGGTCGAGGTCATGGCGTCGCATCAGAATCACCGGGGCGCGCACATGTTGCCGGGACTGCTGAACCCCGCGCACCTGGGCCTGGAGCCCGGGCAAATCGCAGGCATGCCCCTGGACGAGTACGGCGCGCGCGTCCTCGCGGCCATTTGCGAAGCGGGCCTCCAAGGCTATCGCGCGCGGACAGCCCAGGCGCGGCTGATGGACTACCGGCAGCTCCAGCCGGAAGGACTGCGGGTGCTCACGGAGCTGTTCGCTCTCGAGCTGACGGACGAGGACACCCCGCGCTTGCGCGACGTCCTGGAGCGGAACGCGAAGAACCCCGTGCTGCCCTTCGAGGACGACACGGAGGAGAAGGCGCGCCGCGTCTCATCGCATGGGCGGGCCCTGGCGGAGCAATGGGGCCGTCCCATCCACGATGCGCTGGAAGCCGAACGCCTGCGCGGGGATGTCGTGCCGTAGCACGAGACACCTACGCCGGCGTCACTGGGCCAGGGCTGCCTTCTCAGCGCGACCTGGCGCTGGCGGCCCCCGCCTCCGCGCCATGCCCAGCTGAAGTCTCGCGTCGCTCCCGCAGCGATGGGCGGCTCGCGCAGTATCGCCACCGCGCGACCACGTCCTGGCGTCGGCCCGCCCTGCTCCCGCTGCGCTCAGTGCCGGCCCCGCGCCGCGACGGCGTCCTGGATGAGCCCGGCGAGCAGCTTGAGGGACTTCGGGTCCTTGCTCGCGCGCACGCGCCAGGAGCCGGCGCGGGTATGCAGCACCAGCCGGTACGACTCCTCGGCGAGGACGAGCCGCGCGATGCACCCGAAGATGATCATGACGACGGCGATCAGCGCCGCCTCGTAGACGCCCTTCGCCGTGCTGCTGGAGACGGACAGCGCGGACAGGGCCGGCAGCCCCACGCTCATGCACAGGCCCAGCGTGGCCAGCACGGGGACCATGCGAGGCGTGCGCCGCACCGTCTCCACCCGCTGGACGTCCGCGAGCAGCAGCATCCTGCCCCGGGCGACGATCCGCTCGGTCGTCACCCGCAGGCCGGCGTCCTGGAAGAGCGGCACTTCGGAAGGAGCGGGCGGCGCAACCAGCGGGCGGTCCGGAAACGCGGGAGTGGCGGGCACCGCGGACACGGCGAGAGGCTCAATCATGGGGCGACTCGGTCGACGGCGGCACGGCCCCGCCGGGAGAGATGAATACGGAACTCGGATGACCTGGAACGTGGGCCAGCAACACCCGGCGCAGCTCACCGAGCGGCCCGCCCAGCGCGAAACAGTCGCGGGCGCCCAGCCGCAGGGCGAGTCCCATCAGCCGCTCATCGGCGAAGGGCAGCAACACGATGATGGGCCCCTGGGGCGCAAGCTCCCGGGCGCGCTGAAGCCGACGCTGGAGACTCTCACCGCGCTCGACGTGGACGAGCACGAGGTCCGGACACCCACCGGCCGGCGCGCCCGACTCCAGCGCGATGCCCAGCTCGGCCAGCACGTCCATCAGGAGCGAGCTGAGCGACGCATCCCCTCCGAGCAGGAGGGCACGGGCGATGGACGAGGACTTCACGTTGCAACATCAAGCAATGCCCATGCCCGCTGTCCCCGCCCCGAGAGTCCGGGCAACGTGCGGGCGAACCGTTGCATCACGCCAGACGTCCCTGGCGGATTACCACGGTGTCTCGCGCGCCCCTACCCGCGCTCCCGCTCGCGGCGGTGGATGGTGGACACATCGATGCCGAGCACCTCCGCGGCGCGCGTCTTGTTCCCGCCGCAGCGTGTCACCATCCACGCGATGTACTCCGCCTCCAGCCGCCGCAGGGGCCACAGCGCGTGCTGCGCCATCACCAAGGGCTGCACCTCCGGCGCCTCGGGTGGCAGGTGTGGGCGCAACTCCTCCAGCCCCACGACTTCGCTCGCCACCATCACCGCCAGCCGCTCTATCAGGTTCTCCAGCTCACGCACGTTTCCCGGCCAAGGCAAGGTCGCGAGCGCGGCCACCGCCTCCGGAGCCAGGGACTGCATGCGGGAGCGAGGGTTGCGCGCGCGGGCGCGAGCCGTGAAGTGCTCCACCAGCAAGGGGATGTCCTCGCGCCGCTCCGCCAGCGGAGGCAACAGCAGCGTCACGACATTGAGCCGGTAGAACAGGTCCGCGCGGAAGCGGCCCTCGCGCACGCGGGCGTCCAGGTCCTGGTGCGTGGCGGCGACGATGCGCACGTCCACGGTGCGGCTGCCGTCGGCGCCCACCGCGCGCACCTCGCCGTCCTCCAGGACGCGCAGCAGGCGAGCCTGGAGCTCCAGCGGCATGTCGCCAATCTCGTCCAGGAACAGCGTGCCCCCATCCGCCTCCACGAAGAGGCCGCGGCGGGCGTGGGTCGCGCCGGTGAAGGCCCCCTTGAGGTGACCGAACAGCTCGCTCTCCAGCAAGTCATGTGGCAGCGCCGTGCAGTTGACCGCCACGAAGGGCCCGGAGGCGCGAGGCCCCTGGAAGTGCAGCGCGCGCGCCACCAGCTCCTTGCCCGTGCCGCTCGGGCCTCGCAGCAGCACCGCCGCCTGGGCGTAGGCCACGCGGTCGATGAGCTCGTAGAGGTTCCGCATCGCCGCGCTTCGGCCCACCAGCGCCCCCAGCCCGCTGCGCTCGGCGGCGGCGCGCCGCAGGGCCCGGTTCTCCGCCTGGAGCCTGCGCTCCTTCAAGGCACGCTCGAGGAAGAGCAGCACCTCATCCAAGCGGAAGGGCTTGGTGAAGTAGTGGTACGCGCCGCGCTTCATCGCCTCCACCGCGCTCTCCACGCCGCCGAAGGCCGTCATCATCAACACGGGGATGTCCGAGTCGAGCGCCCGCACGGCCTCCAGAACGTCCAGGCCGTCCACCCCTTCCATGCGCAAATCACACAGCACCGCGTCGTAGGCCTGTGCGCGCGCCATCCGGATGGCCTCTTCGCCGCCCGTGGCCAGGTCCACGACGTAGCCCGCGTCCGTGAGGGGCTCCCGCAGCATGAGGCCCATGTCCACGTGGTCATCAACGACCAGGATGCGTCCTTCAACCGACATACCGCTCCTCCGCGCTGGGCTTCGCGATGGGCCAGAGCACCGTGACGCAGGTGCCCCGCCCCTCCTCGCTCTCCAGCTCCAGCCGGCCACCATGGTTGCGCACGACGTGAGCCACCATCGTCAGGCCCAGTCCCGTGCCCTGTCCCCGCTTCTTGGTGGTGAAGAAGGGGTCGAATACCTGATTGAGGTGCTCCCGCGGAATGCCGCAGCCGTCGTCGCGGAGGGTGAGCGCCACCAGCCCCCACGGCTCCGCCTCTGGCACCGCCGCGGACAGCGTCACCTGCCCGCCCTCGCCACACGCGTGGCAGGCGTTGAGCGCCAGATTCACCAGCACCTGCTGGAGCTGGTCCGGATCCGCGGCCAGGGGAGGCAGCGTCTCCGGAACGGTCACCTCGAAGCGAACCCCGCGCCGCTCCACCTCCATGCGCAGCAACTCCTGGACGTCCCGGAGCAGGGAGATGAGCGGCACCGGCCGCACCGCCGTGGGCTGGAGGCGCGAGAAGTCCAGGAGCTGCCGCAGCGTGCGGCTCACCCGGTCGATCTGCTCGATGATGACGGCGATGCCAGGCCCCTGCGGGTGCTCCCGGCCCAGCTTGCCCAGCACGTACTCCGCGCGCCCACGCACCACGCCCAGCGGCGTACCAATCTCATGCGCGATACCGGCGGCGAGCACGCCTACCGTGGCCAGCTTCTCCGCGCGCAGCAACTGCGTCTCCAGCGCGCGCACGTTGCTCAGGTCCTCCACCACCAACAAGGTCTGGACCTCCGGGTGGCGCGCCTCCAGCGGCACCGCGTGGAGATTGAAGCGGCCCTCCTCACCGAAGAGCACCAGCGTCTCACCCAGGATGCCATGGGCGCGCGACTCGCTCGCGGCGGCCTCCACCAGGGCGCGAATCCGGGACACCACGGGTGCCGGTGCCTGGGGGAACGCCGTCTCCAACGGCGCGCCGATGGCGTCCGGAGGCATGCGCTCGCGGAGCACCTGGTTCACCGCGCTGATGCGCCCGTCCACGGTGAGCGCCAGCACCCCGGAAGGAATGTGGTCGAGAATCTTCTGCGTCTTGTCGTGCAGGTGCGCCAGTTGGTCCGCGTGCTGGCGGCTCTCTCGCAAGGCGGCCGCGCGGCGCTGCGCCAGCACCACGTACACGGCGAACGTCACCAGGAAGAGCGCCACGAGCAGCGCCGCGGCCAGGAGCCGCCAGATGAGGGCCTGCTGATGCGCTCGCAGCGTCGCGGTAGACACCAACGTGGCCGCGGCCCAATGGCTGCCACCGCGGACGCGGATGGGCGTGAACACGGCGATGGCCTCCGAGCGGCCCAGGCCCAATCGCTCGGCCTCCTCCGCGCGCAGCGGCAACGCGCCGCGCTCCCCCTCACGCATGCGGGCCACCAGCGTCGTGAAGCCCGGCACCAATGAGGAGCCCTCCGCCTCCAGCCGCCGGAACCAGTCCGCCAGGGTGGCGTCGCTGGCGGAGGTCGGCTGGCCATAGGTGCCCAGGAGCAACAGCCGCGCGTCCGGGTCCGACGTCACGATGCGCAGCGGTGTGAAGAACGATGTCGTGTCGACGAGCACCGCCACCGCGCCCTCGGGCCGGCCTTGCTCATCCACGGGCAGCGCCGTGGCCATGACCCGCAGCGAGTCCAAGCCGCCCTCCTCCATGGGAGGCGACAACGTGACGTCCCCCGGCGGCCGCAGCAGGGCCCGCCGGGCCGCCTCCGCCATCTGCGCCAGCACGGGCGCTCGCGCCACCTGCTTGCCCATGCGCCGGTCCAACATGCGCAGCCATTCCTTGCCGCTGGCGTCGTAGGCGATGAGGACCTTGTACTGGCCCACCGCCTCCAACAGGGCCCGCATCTCCCGCCGGTGCTCCGCCAACGTGCCGGGCTGGGACATCAGCTCCCCAGCGAAGCGCAGGTCCTCCGCCACGTCATCCAGCGTCTCCGCCACCCCGCGCGTGGCCTCATCCAACTGGGCCTGGCGCTCCACCGCGAACTGGTGCCACTGCGCCTCCCGGTTGCGCTCCAACAGGGTGAACACCCCCACCCCCACCGTCGTGAGGGCGACACAGAGCAACAGGATGGGGACGAGCGCGTACCGCATGGCCCGCGGAGTCTAACCGCCAGCCCCTCCCCAACCCCTTGAAATAGCAGGGAAATTAGGAGGCTCGGCGGCCCGGGGGCCGACTTTGGCGATTGACACTCCGCGTCGGGCGCTGCTACCTACCGGTCGGTAGGTCTCCAGAAGGGAGCAGACGTGACGAACACCGGAGGACGGAAGCCGGACGAGGGCGAGCGCTACCGAGCCATCCTTGAAACGGCGGCGCGGCTCATCTGTGACCGGGGGTACGAGGGCACGTCGATGCAGGAGATCGCCGCCGCGTGCCGGATGACGAAGGCGGGCCTCTACCACCACATCCAGAACAAGGAGCAGCTGCTCTTCGCCATCATGAACTACGGGATGGACCTGTTCGAGGAGCAGGTCCTCTCGCGGGTGCAGGACATCGCGAATCCGGTGGAGCGGCTTCGCGCGTGCATGCGCCACAACATCCTGCTGGTGACGCGGGGGTGGAGCAAGGAGGTCATCATCATCCTCCACGAGCACGCCACGCTCACCGGCGAGACGCGCGCCTTCATCGACGCCCGGAAGAAGAAGTACGTGGACTTCCTGGAGGAGGCCTTCTCGCAGGCATCGCAGCAGGGCCTCATCCGCCCCGTGGACCCGACGGTGGGCGCCTTCTCGTTCCTGGGAATGGTGCTGTGGATCTACAAGTGGTTCAAGCCGGACGGGCGCCTCACGGATGAGCAGATCGCCGACGGCATGGTGGGCATGTTGTTCCCGCCCTTCGCCGCCGCTGGGGACACCGCTGGACAGGCAGGGCCCTCCCCGTTGCGCATGGTGCCGAGCGTGTCGGCCACCGGCACGGATCCGGAGGGCGCATGAAGACGGCGCGCTGGTGCTCGCTGGAGGAGGCGGTGGCCTCCATTCCGGATGGCGCGTCGCTGGCCACCGGCGGCTTCATGCTGGGTCGCGCCCCCATGGCGCTGGTGATGGAGCTCATCGCGCAGGGCAAGCGCGACCTGGGCCTCATCTCCCTCCCCAACCCGCTGCCCGCGGAGTTCCTGGTGGCGGGCGGCTGTCTGGGCAGGCTGGAGATCGCCTTCGGCGCGCTGAGCCTCCAGGGCCGCGTGCGCCCCATGCCCTGCCTCAAGCGGGCCATGGAGCAAGGCACCCTCGCCTGGCGCGAACATGACGGCTACCGCGTCGTCCAGCGCCTGCGCGCCGCGTCCATGGGGCTGCCCTTCATCCCCGCGCCGGACGCGGACGTGTCCGGGCTGGCGCGGACGGAGCCGCCTCCCACGGTGGAGGACCCCTTCACCGGCCTGCGCGTGGCGGTGGAGCCTGCCTTCTATCCGGACGTGGCGCTGCTCCACGCGCGCGCCGCGGACGAGCGCGGCAACCTCTACATGGAAGACCCGACCACGGACCTGCTGGTGGCGGGCGCGGCGAAGCGGGTGATCGCCACGGTGGAGGAGCGGGTGGCGAAGCTGCCCCGCGCCACCCTGCCCGGCTTCCAGGTGGACCGCATCGTCCTGGCGCCCGGCGGCGCCCTGCCCACCGGCTGCGCCGGGCTCTACCCGCACGACGACGGGATGCTGGCCCGCTACCTGTCGCTGGCGGAGACGGGCCGTGAAGCGGAGTTCCTGGAAACGGTGCTGACGCGGAGGGCGGCATGAGCGCGACGCTGGACATCACCCCAGCGGAGACCGTGGTCTCCCTGCTGGCGCGGCAGATTGATGACGGCGGCGTGGTGGCCACGGGCGTGGCGTCACCGCTGGCCATCCTGGCCATCGCCGTGGCGCGCGCGACGCACGCGCCGGACCTGACGTACCTGGCCTGCGTGGGCTCGTTGGACCCGGACATTCCCACGCTGCTGCCCTCCTCCGAGGACCTGGGCTACCTGGATGGCCGGTCCGCGGAAATCACCATTCCGGACCTGTTCGACCACGCGCGGCGCGGCCGGGTGGACACCGTCTTCTTCGGCGCGGCCGAGGTGGATGCCGAGGGCCGCACCAACATGACGGCCAGCGGCAGCCTGGACAAGCCGCGGACGAAGTTCCCCGGCGTGGCGGGCGCCGCGACGCTGCGGCAGTGGGTGCGCCGGCCGGTGCTCCTGGTGCCGCGCCAGTCGCGCCGCAACCTGGTGCCGGAGGTGCAGGTCGCCACCACGAGAGATCCGCGCCGGCCGGTGACGCTCATCTCCGACCTGGGCGTGTTCGAACTGGGCGCGTCCGGCGCGCGGCTGCTCGCGCGACACCCCTGGGCCTCGGAAGCGCACATCGCGGAGCGCACGGGCTTCGCCTTCCAGGTCTCCGAAGCGCTGTCCGTCACCTCGCTTCCGGATGCCCGGACGGTGGCGGCCATTCGCGCCATCGACCCGCGCGGCTACCGCGACGCGCTCGTCGGCGCCTGAGCCGGGCCGTTCCCCTTCCACGAATTCAGATGCACGGAGGCACCCAGATGAAAGCCGTCGTACTGCGCAGCTTTGGTGAAGCGGGCAACCTGAAGATGGAGACCGTGCCCATGCCCCGTCCCGGGCGAGGCGAGGTCCTCCTGCGCGTGCATGCCTGTGGCGTCTGCTACCACGACGTCATCAACCGCCGAGGCAACCTGCCCCGCACCAGCGTGCCCGCGATTCTTGGCCACGAGGCCGCGGGTGAAGTCATTGAAGTCGGCCCGGACACGCCGGGCTGGAAGACGGGAGACCGCGCCGCGACGCTCCAGCGCATGTCGTGTGGCGACTGTGCCCTGTGCCGCAGCGGCCGGAACAGCCTCTGCAAGACGGACAACCGCTTCTTCGGCGAGGAGCTGGCCGGTGGCTACGCCCAGTTCATGGTGGCCCCCGTCGGCGGACTGGGCCGGGTGCCCGCGTCGCTGCCCTGGAACGAGGCGGCCACCGTGTGCTGCACCACCGGCACGGCCGTCCACACGGTGCGCACGCGCGGCAAGGTGCGCGCGGGCGAGACGGTGCTCATCACCGGCGCCAGTGGCGGCGTGGGCCTGTCCTCCGTGCAGCTCGCGCGGCTGGACGGCGCGCGCGTCATCGCGGTGACGTCCAGCGAGGCGAAGGTGCAGGCGCTGAAGGAGGCGGGCGCGGACGAGGTCATCGTGTCGCGCGGGCTGGACTTCGCGTCGGACGTCCGCAAGCGCACCCAGGGCGCGGGCGTGGACGTGGCCGTCGAAATCGTCGGCAGCGCCACGTTCGACCAGACGCTGAAGTCCATGGCGCCCGGAGGCCGCGTGGTGGTGGTGGGCAACCTGGAGTCGGGGATGGTGCAGCTCAACCCGGGGCTCGTCATCGTCAAGGAGCTGGAGATCCTGGGGGCCTACGCCACCACGCAGGCGGAGCTGGACGAGGCCCTGCGCCTGACGGCCACCGGCGGCGTGCGGCAGTTCGTGACGGACGCGGTGCCCCTGGCCGAGGCCGCGAAGGCCCACTTCCGGCTGGAGAACCGCGAGGTGGCGGGCCGGCTGGTGCTGGTGCCCCCCGAGGCGTGAGCGAAGCGGCGGCTGGAATCCAGAGCACGACAAGGAATCGAGGAGTCCGATGAAGAAGCGCGTGGGAATCGAAGCGTTGGCGGTCGCGGTGCCGTCCCGGTACGTGGACATCGAAGACCTGGCCCGGGCACGGGGCGTGGACCCGGCCAAGTACACGGCGGGCCTGGGCGCCAGGGAGATGGCCGTCACCGACCCCGGCGAGGACACCGTGGCCCTGGCCGCCACCGCGGCGGCCCGCCTCATCCGTCAGCAGGACGTGGACCCGTCCCGCATCGGCATGCTGGTGGTGGGCACGGAGACGGGCATCGACCACTCGAAGCCCGTCGCCTCGCACGTGCAGGGCCTGCTGAAGCTGCCACGCACCATGCGGACCTATGACACGCAGCACGCGTGCTACGGCGGCACCGCCGGGTTGATGGCGGCGGTGGAGTGGATTGCGTCCGGCGCGGGCGCGGGCAAGGTGGCCGTGGTGGTGTGCTCGGACATCGCGCGCTACGGGCTGCACACCGCGGGCGAGCCCACCCAGGGCGGCGGCGCGGTCGCGCTGCTGGTCTCCGAGCAACCCGACCTGCTCGCCATGGACGTGGGCCTCAACGGCGTGTGCACCATGGACGTGTATGACTTCTGGCGGCCCGTGGGCCGGCGGGAGGCGCTGGTGGACGGGCACTACTCCATCACCTGCTACCTGGAGGCCCTGTCCGGCGCCTACCGGGGCTGGCGCGAGAAGGCCCTGGCGGCGGGCCTGGTCCGCTGGTCGGACGCGCTGCCCGGCGAACAGCTGGCACGCATCGCCTACCACGTGCCCTTCTGCAAGATGGCCCGGAAGGCGCACACCCAGCTGCGCCTGTGCGACCTGGAGGATGCGGCGGGCGCGGCGGCTTCGACGCCGGAGTCGCGGGAGGCGCAGGCGAAGTCGGCCGCCAGCTATGACGCCCAGGTGGCGACTTCACTGGGGCTCAACGCGCGCATCGGCAACGTGTACACCGCGTCCCTCTACCTGGCGCTGGCGGGCCTGCTGCACCACGAGGCCGGCGCGCTGGCGGGACAGCGCATGGGCCTGCTGTCCTATGGCAGCGGCTGCGCGGCCGAATTCTATTCCGGCACGGTGGGCGAGAAGGCCGCCGAGCGGATGGCGAAGGCGGACCTGGAGGCGGTGCTCGCCCGGCGCGAGCGCGTCTCCATCGAGGAATACGAGCGCCTGATGAGGTTGCCAGCGGATGCGCCCGAGGCCGTGGCGCCGTCGCCCGGCGCCTTCCGGCTGACGGAGATTCGCGACCACCGCCGCCAGTACGCCGAAGGGAACTGACGCGGGGCGCCGGGCGCCCATCCCAGGCGCGAGACGAGGCACCGGCAGGCTCCCCGGTGCCTCCCCTTCGGCCACCGTCTCCCTACCGTGAGTCCCTGAACCCCTGCCTCGACGAACGGAGCAGGGCTGAAAGGAGACGGAATCATGGCGGACCTACCTGCCCGCAGAGGCGGAGGCATGCTGGGAGCCCCACGCGGCTGGGACCCCTTCGAGCGCATGCAGGAGCTCTTGGGATTCGACCTCGGCCGGATGCTCGGCCCCCAGGGCACACGGGAAGGCGGCTTCGTGCCCGACTTCGAGGTGAAGGAGACCCAGGATGCCTTCATCTTCAAGGCCGATGTCCCCGGCGTGGAGGAGAAGGACCTGGAAATCACCCTCGCGGAGAACCGGCTCACCATCAGCGGCAAGCGGGAAGAAGAGCGCCGCGACGAAAGCGACCGCTACTACGCCTACGAGCGCAACTATGGCTCGTTCAGCCGCACCTTCACGCTCCCCCGAGGCGTGAATACCGACGACGTCCAGGCAGACTTCAAGAGCGGCGTCCTCAACGTGCGCATCCCCAAGAAGTCCGAGGAGCAGCCCAAGCGCATCAAGGTCGGCGGTGGCGAACGCGGCGACAAGGCGAAGGCCTGAGGCTCCGGGAAGGGCGCTCGGGAGAAGCCGGCCGTGTTATGGGACCTGACACGACAACCGGCTTTTCCCGAAAGAAGGCTTCCAATGATGCGCCGCGCCCTTCCCCTTCGCTTCCTGGCCCCCCTCCTCCTGCTGGCGTCCGCGTGCGCGACCCCCGGCACGGCGCCAGCGGAGGCGGACATCCTCCAACTCGTGAGCGATCAGACGGAGGCCTGGAACCGCCAGGACGCGGTGGCCTGGTCCAAGGACTTCGCCCCGGACGCGGCCTTCATCAACATCGTGGGCACCGTCTTCGAAGGCCGCGATGAAATCCAGGAGCGCCACGCGGGCATCTTCGCCACCATCTTCAAGGGCAGCCAGAGCCAGGTCACCGTGCGCAAGGTCCAGTTCATCCAGGAGGACCTGGCCATCGTCGACACCCTGCACGAGGTGACGGGCCATCCCAGCCTGCCCCCCGGTGTCCAGGACACCGAGCCCGGCCTGCTGCGCACGCAGATGCGGTACGTGATGAAGCACGAGAACGGGCAGTGGCAAATCCTGGCAGGCCAGAACACGGACGTGAAGCCCAGGCCCCAGGCGGCCGCGCCCCAGACGCCCTGATGCTCAGTGGGTGATGGAATCCTCGCGCTGGGCGGCGCGCGCCTGACGGAACAGCGGCGCCAGCGCGGCGAAGCCAGCCACCACCGTGGAGCCGTTGTTGATGACGGCGGCGGCGACAGGCGGCAGCCACCCCAGCGCCGCGAGCACCATGGCCACGGCATTGGGCACCAGCACCAGCCCAAGCCCCAGGTGCACGCGGGCCAGGGTGTCGCGGCCCGCGTCGAACGCCAGCAACAGGTCATCGAGGCTGCCACGCAGCAGCACCACGTCCGCCGTCTCCAGCGCCACGTCCGTCGCCCCCCTCAAGGAGATACCGACGTCGGCGAGCGCGAGCGCCGGGGCGTCATTGATGCCATCCCCCACCATGGCCACGATGCGTCCCTGGCGCCGGAGCGCGCGGACGTGCGTGGCCTTGTCCTCGGGAAGCAGCTCCGCGATGGCCTCGTCCACGCCCAACCGGCTCGCGACCTCCGCCACCCGCGACGGCGAGTCCCCGGACAGCAGCATGATGCGCCGGCGCCCGTTCTCCTTCAGGGCCTGCACCACGCCCGCGCTCTCCGGCCGCAGTGTCTCCACGTAGCTGATGCACCCGGCCAACGCGCCATCCACGGTGACCCACAGGGTGGCGACATCGCGCGGCACGGACCAGGCCAGCGCCGAGCCCGCGTCCGCCACGTCCACACCTTGCTGCTGCATCCAGCGCGCGCTGCCCACACAGACGCGGCGCCCCTTCACCTGGGCGCAGACGCCCCGCCCCAGGACGAACTCCTCCAGTCCCGCCTCGGGCTGCGGCACCTCCACGCCTTGCGCCTGGGCATGCTGGCGCACCGCCTCCGCCACGGGATGAGACTGACGCAGCTCGGCGGCGGCGCTCAGCGACAGCACCTCGCGCGCGTCCCAGCCCCGCGCGGGAATGACGTCCACCACTTCCGGGACACCCAAGGTCAGCGTGCCCGTCTTGTCGAAGACGATGGTGTCCGCCTGCGCCAGCCGCTCCAGGTACTGCGCCCCCTTGATGAGGATGCCCTGGCGCGCCGCGAGCGTCATCGCCACCAGCGCGCTCGCCGGCACGACGATGCGGACCCCCGTCCCGAAATCCGTGATGAGGATGCTGATGGGCCGTGACGCCTCGCGCGTCCACAGCCCCGTCGCCGCGGCGAGCCCGAAGGTCGGCAGCACAACGCCGTTCGCCACCGAGTCCACCTTCGCCTGAAGCGTCATGGGCTTGGCGCCTGCGCCTTCGAGGATGTGGAGAATCTTGGCCGCCGTGGTCTCCACGCCCGCGCGCACCACCCGCACCCGCAGGCTGCCCTCGCCCACCACGGACGCGGCCAGCACGCGGTCTCCCGCCTCGCGGACCCGGGGCTCTGATTCACCCGTGAGCGCCTTCTCATCCACCCACGCGGTGCCGGCCACCACCGTCCCGTCGGCGGGCACGCTCTCCCCCGCGTGCACGATGATGAGGTCGCCCTCCTTGAGCCGGTCCGCCCGGACCTGCTCCACCTCTCCGTCCACCCGCAGCCGCCAGGCGTACAGCACCTCCAGCCGCATCAACCGGGAGATGGCGGACCGGGCGCGGTCCGCGCTGCGCTCAATCAACAAGTCGCCAATGCCCAGCAGGGAGGTGATGAGCGCCGCGGTCCGCACCTGCCCCGTGGCCAGGGATACCCCCACCGCCACCAGGTCGAGCAGGTCCACGGTGATGCGCCGCTCCGCGACCGACTGGAAGGCGCGCTGTGCCAGCGGCAGGCTCGTCAACGCGACGCCCGCGGCCAACACGGGCATGGGCGCCGCATTCACGACGCACGCGGCGAGCACCGCCGAATTGAAGACCGTGGCGGCCCATTCCCGCCGGGGCGGCTCGGGCGCGGCGGGCCAGGTGGACGGGTCGCTCGCGCGCAGGGCCACCATCAACTGGCTCGCGTTGAGCATCTCCGGGTCGAAGCTCACCACCAGCGAATGGATGGCCGGCGAGGCGCTCGCCTTGTGCACCCCCGCCAGCGTCGCGGCCCAGGCCGCCAGCTTGAGGATGTCGTCGTCCTCGAGCCCCCGGACGTGCAGGCGCACGCGCCCGGGCACTGCGTGCAGCAGCTCCACCTGGAACGGCTTGGGCGGAAGCTGGTGCAACGTGAAGGCGAAGTCCCGCACCCGCAGCGCGAACGCGCCAGGGAAGCGCGGGGACTCCTGGTAGTGCACCTTGACCAGGCCCGTGCTCCGCTGACACGTGGCCACCTGGACTTCGGGGCGGGACTCCAACCAGCCCAGCAACTGGCGCAGCGTCTTGGAATCCTCCGCCGCGCCTCGGATGAGGAGCCGGCCCGGAGCCACGTTCGTGACGTGGACGGACACGGGCCGCTGATGCCCATCCAGGACATCGTGCGCGCGCCCCTTGAAGCCGCGCGCCATGCCACTCAGGAACTCCACCTCCGCCCGCATGAACGCCCCCCGAGCTGAACGCAGTGCAACCGCGGCCTCACGCGTGGGGCCGGGGCCGGAAGGCCACTGTCCCGCTGACGCCAGCGGCGTCTTCCAGCTCCTGCTCCCGCACACCGTCACGGAACACGCTGTAGGCCCAGTACAGCGCGTTGTCCCAGCGAGGCAGCCAGCCCTTCTGCGACGGGTTCGCCACCAGCGAGTAGATGCCCGTGGCCGTCAGCACCATGGGAATCAACTCGTAGAGGCCCGCCCCCGTCAGCTCACGCGCCAGTCCGTCCAGCCACCGGGCGCCGCTCACCACGTGCTCGGCCGGGGCCTTCCGCGACTTCACCATGAACTTGGCGTCAACGATGCCGTCCAGGCCCGCCGAGTCGACGATGGCCGCCAGGAGCGATTCCACGTCGGCCTCGTCCGGGCTGTATTCGACGAGCAAGCTGCCCGTGAGAGGAGAATGGACGGTGCCGAACACGCCTTGCGTCTCCCCCAGCTCACCGCGCACGCGGTCCGCGATTTCCGAGTCATCTCGGAAGCAGCTCGCGCGCACGCGAAGCCGGCCCGGGGAGTGGTGCACGAGCAACAACCACTCCCCTTCGATGGTGCCCGAGTCCGGGTCGAGCCTCATGCGTGCCCCTCTCGGCTGTCCGCGACGGGCCGGGCGCCACCGTCCGCCGCACGCCGGCTGTGGGCCTGATGGAGGTTCGCCCGAGAGCGCGCCTCCGCCACCAGGTCGGAGAGGTACTCACGCTCGGTGGCGATGACCCGCCGCGTCCACGCCACCAAATCAAACGCCGCCGTCGCGACGGAGACGACCGCGCCGCGTGAGTTGTCGACGGTGCTCCGGGCCATCCAGCCGCTGGCCACGCCCGCCAGGAATGCCACCGCCGTCTTCATAGCCCCCCCGGAGCGGCATGGGCGTCAGCGTCCAGCCCGACGACGGGAGACGACGGCATCCGCCCGTCGCGCGGCTCGAACGAGTCGCCCTGCGGCGCACGAACGACGCCTTGGGTCCGGAACTGCTTCAGCAGGGCCTGCACCCGCTCGCGGCGCAACGGGCGGTTGAGCGCGGCGGCGGCCTGTCGCAGCAGCAACCACTCCGCGTTCGACATGGACAGGTCCACCGCGGCAATCACCTCGAGCGCGTGCAGGAAGGCATCCCGCGCGGGCTCGGGTACCTCGTGGAGACGCTCGACCCACTGCGCCTCGTCTTCGCCCAGGCGCTCCAGCAGCCGCTTGCGCGCCGCGGAAGGGCTGTTGCGCAGCAGGTGCGCCAGCATGACCGTCGCCTCGGACCGCAGGTCCCCGTCCGTTCCAAACAGGCACCAGGCGCCTTCGATGAGCAGCTCCACGCACCGCGCGTCCACGGCGCGCACGGCGGAGAACGCATCATCCAGGGCGCGGCGGTAGCGCGCATACGCCACCGAGGCCTCGCCCAGCCGGCGAGTGTGCCGCCAGCTGGTGACGGAGGAGGTCAGGACGCTGGCGAAGGGAAGGAGGTTTCGCAGCACGCCCTCGCCCATCAAGCGGTTGCCCAGCTTCCGCTCCGCCGCCTCCGTGTCCTCGGTCAGCATCCGGCCCACGAGCCCGGCACCGCCGTGGTCCGAGTCCTCCCACGTCTCCGAGCCCGACGTGAGGGCGTTCAGGTGGAGCAGATCCCACGGGTCATCCGGGTCGATGCGCAAGCCGAACGCGGACGCCACGTCGCACATCATCCGGGCCTGGATGAGCGAGCGCAGCATCGTGTCCAATCCCATGGCGGCTCCGGCCACGGGGACGGCCACGAGTGCTCCCACGAAGCCGGTGTCCAGGGTGAACATGGCCGCGCTGGTGGAGATACCCGCGGCGCTTGCCCCCACCAGCGCAGCTTCCTTGCTGGCACGCCGGATGAGGGCATCCGTCTCGGACGCACGGACGGCGGACGCGGTACCGGCGCGCCGCGCCTCGTAGTGACGCACGTAGGCGGTCACCAGCCGGGCGTGCCACGCGCCCGAACGGATGTCCTCGAAGCGCAACTCACGCCCGAGCTTCTCGGCGAAGTCTCGCAACGGGTGCAGTGCGGCCGCAGGCATCGCGGCGTCTTCCGGGTGGTATGGAGCGGTTCGTGTCATGGGCATGAGTGCGGAACAGCCGTGCGCGCCAGACCTGGAGGACGCGACACGGCTGGTGGGGGGTGCATCCGATGTGGGCTTCCAGGAATCGGCGCACTCAAGCTAGGGAGATTCGAGGACCGGGAGAACCGGTCCTGCGGGGCAACACCTTCGCCGCCGGGTTGACGGCTGCCTCAGCGGGCGGTGACGGCGGCCCGGGCAGTGCGCAGGAGCTCGGTGAGCTCGACACGCGCCTGCGCCTTCGCCGCCGGCTCGTTCCCGTCATGACCTCGCTGCACCACCAGCGCCGTCACCATGGCGCCCGCGGCGGCCTTGGCGCGGGCCCAGGGATTCGTCTCCGCGTCCGCTTCGTTCGTCGTCACCGCGGCCCAGACTTCACACAGGTGGCTGGCGGCGTCCGCGAACGCGGCGACGGCGGGCTTCTGTTCGAGGATGGACGTGTTGCGCAGGTCCCCCAGCGCCCCCGCGCTGACATGCCCCTGGCGATAGGCCTCACCGCGGGCCTGGGCGAAGAGGTCCGCGGCGGCGCCGGCGCCCTCGACGCGCGTCGCTGCCAGCCGCAACCACTCCGCACAAATCTGGAAGGCCGTGGGCTCGGGGAACCGCGCCGTCAGCCAGCCCAGCAAGGGATAGAGGTACTCGGAGCGCTGCCAGGCCTCGTCCACGGAGCCACAGACCAGGCCCGACTTCTGGAACATGCCGAGCAGGAACGCATCAGGGGATTCACTCATCGCGGCGCCCACTCTCGCCCCTCGGTGGACGCGGAACAACCCCGCCCCCTCCGAACCCACGACACAAGATGAGGGACTTGACCGGAAGGAGCGACTGACGCGTCAAGCGCTTTCACTTGACGTGTCATGACAGGTGCCGAGCCTGCTGTTTCGCGGACAAGTACGTGACTCGATTGGGCCGCAATCCGGCATGTGGAGGGGGCTCCGTCAGGCGCCGGTCCCCCGTGAACTTGAATCCCGGACACGACATCGCCTCCGGTCAAATGCCCCGGAGGCGATGAGACGACAGGTTCCACCGTGCGGCGGAACTAGATGAGGGGCATGAAGACCTTGAAGCCGGTGCGGCCGCTGTTGGTCGTGTTGCGCTCGATGAAGTCACTGGCGGACGAGTGGCCGTCGCCGGTGGTGATGGCCGTGTGGCCGTAGATGCTGCCCAGTCGAGTGGAGGTGCTCTCCCAGGTGAGGACGAGGCCCGGAATCTTCAGCGCCTGCTCGAGCGACATGTTGACCTGCTTGAACTTGTCGCGCGGCAGGTTGTTGTCGATCTGGTTGCCGTTGCCCCAGACCTTGAAGCCGAAGGCGTTCTGGATGGCCCGGCTCACACCCGTGGCGCACAGGCCCTGGCTGTTGTACCCGCCCATGCTCAGCGCGGCCTGACGGCCCGCCTCGGCGAGCCTGCGCATCGCGGGGGTCGCCTGGCCCGGGGCCACACCGCCGCTCCCGCTGACCGCTCCGCCGCCCGACGCACCGCCAGAGCCCCGCGGACCGCTCTTGCCAGAGTCGAAGGAGTCCTTGCCGCTGTGGCCCGTGGCGCGGCCGCCAGCGCTCCCAGGGAGGCGCAGCGTGGCCCCCGCGTAGATGAGGTCCGGATTGGCGATGTTGTTGATGCGCGCCAACTCCTTCACCGACGTCTTGAAGCGAACGGCGAGCTCCGAGAGGGTGTCCCCCTTGCGAATCAGGTAGGAGGAAGATGCTCCCCGGCGGCTCGAATTGATGGACGTGGACATTCAGGTCTCCTGGTTCCCATTGTCGTCACGGCCCTCCCGGAGTTGCGTCCGGTTTCCCAAAATCTTGGAATCCGCAGGGCCGCATGGGGGCGCAAATCGAGAAAAACCGAATAAAACCAGGAACCTGGCGGCGCTCGATTGCGATACGGCCTCCGTACCGAAATGAGCATCAACCGTCTGGCAGCCGTGCCTTCGCCACGGGCCCCAGCTCCACGCGGAGCGCCTGCGCGAAGGCCTCTGGCAGAGGCTTCAGGGGGTCATCCGCCAAGCCGTACTCCTCGATGCGGGGCGCCGCCCCCAGAAGGAACTCCAGCCAGCGCTCCCGCAGCCGAACCGTTCGCTCCAGGCGCTCGTCGATGGTGTTGGCAATCAACGGAAGGTGAACGTCCAGGGTGGTGTCCGGCTGTCGCGCGCGAAGCCGCTGGACGAGCGACCCCAGTCGGTCGACGCGCCCCACGCGCTGCTCGAGCTGCGCGGGGTTCCACGCCAGGTCGTGATGAACCACCCGACGGCAGTGATGATGCAGGTCCAGCCCCTCCTGCATGACCTCGTTGGCCACGAGGACCATCGGGTACAGGGGCGTGTTGAAGGCCTCGCGCAGCCGCTCCCGGCTCTCGCCATCCACGGTGTGGCGGACGAGCGCACCCGCGTGAACCGCATCATCGAGCACTTCGCGCCGCCGCTCCTCGTCGAGCTTCCCCGCATAGGTCAGGAAGCGCTTCAGCAATTCAAACCAGGGCCGTCCCCGAGGCGTGGTCCAGAAGCGGTCCACCACCGACAACAGCGCCCGGGACTCCACCGCCTCCACGTCAACGCCCTGCTCCTTCGCGAATGCCAGCAGCTCCGGAAGGAAGGGGACATTGCGAGCGACGAGGTAGCTGGCGAGCCGCTCGACGGTGCGGATCCGCAGCTCGGGAGGTACCTCGAGCAGGGGCGCCTTGAGGTAGGACCAGAGATGCTCGCGGCGAAGCACGAGGGCCGCGGCCCCTGCGTCAATCGACCAGGAAGGCGTCCTGTCCCCCTCGGCGGAGTCCTCGACATCGTCGGCGACGAGGTCGAAGCCGAGCGCCACGAAGCGCGCGTCCGTCAGGCGCCTCAACACCTCCGGGTCGACATCCCCCGCCAATACTCCGTCTCGCACGAAGAGGGCCACGGCCTGCTCGACACAGCGTTTGACCAGGGACCAGTCCATCCTCTCCGCTTGCGTCTTCGAAACGCGTTGCTGGCGCAGGAGGCCGTTCGCCCGCTCGATGACGCGTTCAAGGTGGGCCCCTTCCACCACGACGCTCTCCAGCAGCGTACCGGTATACCGCTCTCGCAGCGCGAGGTAGAGCGCATCCTGAGCGCGGCCGAACCGATCACGCAGGCGAGAGTGATGTCCATCCACCCGCTTGCCGCCCAATTCATGCTCGAAGATGTCGCCGTGGCTCGCGGCTGGAAACACCTTCCTCCATCGCTCCAGCAGGAGATTCTCCCACTCCGCCTCGATTCTCCGCTTCAGCTCACGGAGCGTCTCGATGCGGGCGCAGAAGATGAGCGTCTTCTCGTCGCGAGCGACAGCCTCCAGCGCGTCCCGCACGACGTGGTCCACCTTCGGGTGGCCCCCCTGCTCCACGCGCAGCTCCCCCACCACGCTTCGCAAGAGCCCGCGGTAGACCTCGGCGTCGCCGTCAGGCAGGGCCTGCCGCTCACTCGAGAGCAGCGCCCCCTCGCGCGCGGCGCCGTAGGAGGAGACCATGTTGATCTGAACCGCCGCCTTATGGGTTCGGCTCTTCTCCCGGAAGAGCTCCGCGATGAACCGCTCGTAAAGCATGAAGGGAACGCCCGCCCCACCCTGGGCCCGCAGCCGGGAGCGGTGGCTCCTGCGGTAGACACGCTTGTCCTCCCGGAGGCTCCGAATCATCCACCGCCGGAAGCCCGGCTCGATGCGCTCCGCCTTCAGGGACAGCAACCGGCGCGCGCACAGGACCACCGCCCGCAGGGACGCATCCGCCGGCTCCTCCACGAGTTGGGGGTCCCTGGAAAACAACGCGCCGAAGTCCGAGACGACGGCCTCGTCCGCTTGTGACCAGACACGCTCAAGCTCGTTGTATGCCTGCTTGTAGTCCGCCACGTCGTCCAACAATCGCTGGGCCTGCTCCATCAGGTCAGCAGGCGCGGACCGGGCCAGGGCGAAGAGCGAGAGCACCTGCTTCAGCTCGTCGACAGAGAGCTGAAACGGCGTGGCCGTGAGGAACAGCGCCTTGTCGAAGCGCCCCTCGAAAACAGTGCGCACCCCGGTGGCCCGCACCGAGTCCACGTTCTTCAGCTTGTGGGCCTCGTCAACGATGAGCAGGTCGAAGTCGGGGATGAGCTGCCCGACCAGGCGGAAGCGCAGGTCCATCAGCGCATCATCGACCCACCGCTGGTTCGCGAAGCCGTCGTACTCCTCGCTCTTCCAGAGCGCATCGAGTGAGCCCTCTCCCGCGCGCTGCTTGTGTCTCCTCAACGCCTCTCGGACATGGGGCCTGATGACCGACCACTCGAAGGTATCAAGGAACGCCTGCTGCTCGACGTCCACGCGCGCCACCGCGCCCTCCCGGTAGCGACGAAAGATGGCCGCCACCTGATTGCCGGCGAGCCCCTGTGCATCCGCCCACAACGAAAGCAGCCAGGCCTGGTCCGCCAGGGAGCGACTTCCCGCGAAGATGTTCACGGGCGCGATGGTGATTCGCGTCTCGCGAGCGGCCGCGACCAGCTCCGCCAGGGTGCTCGCGGCCTTGGACTGCCCCGCGAAGCCCCGATACATGGGGCGGCTGGTGTCACAGAAGGCACGCAGCTCCTTGGACCACTTCGTATTGAGGTCGGGCCCCGGGGTGAGAATCAGCGCCCGGGCGTCCGGCATCAGATGCAACCGGGCCGCAAGGACGCCGAGCGCCTCATACGTCTTCCCCATCCCCACTTCATCCGCCAGCACGACTCCTGGCTGGTCATCGAACATCTCCAGCGCACGGAGGACGGTGTCCTCCTGTCGCTCGATGTCACGCAGGGGCACCACCGTCGAATCGGCCCGTGCATCCAGGTGCAGGAAGCTCCGCAACCACGTCCGCTCACGTCTTTCCATGGGTGCCCTCGAGCCCGTAGAAACGAACGACACCGTCCAGCCACCCCGCACCTCGCGGTCGCAGCCGCGTCAAGTCCGCGCGCAGCAGGGTCCGCAGCTCCGCGAGCAGCGCCTGCTTCGCCTCCCGATCCGCGCTCTCGGGCAACACGAGCTGCTCCAGTTCTCGAAGCAGCTCGCAGCCGTAGACCCAGATTTCATCATCGGACACGGAGTCCCGAGGCAGGTCGCGCAGCCGCTCCCAGAGCGTCCGGGCCCCCATCGGCCCCAACAACCGATAACGAAACGCGGAGACCGTCGATGCGGCGAGCAGATCCTCCTTCAGTCCCCACCAGGCCTTGAAGACATCCGTGGGGCCAAAGCCCTCGCCAAACACGGAGTCCAGGACGGAGTCGACCCCCGCCACGCCTCGCTGCTCGCGAAGGGTCGACAGCCGCTCGGCGCCCACACGCCGCGCCAACAGCGCCAGCAACTCCCGGACTCCCAGGCCCACCAGATGCGCACTCGTGGGCAGCATCGCGAGGTCCGCGACGCGGATGGGAACAAGCCACGACCGTCCCCCCGCGCGGAACTCCAGCTCGGCTCCCGCCGCGGCCAGATCGAAGTCGGAGAGCACCACCGGACCCGAGCCCGGCCCCACGCCCTTCGCCAGCTCCCTGTCCAGGTACCACCAGGACCAGGCCTCCAGTCCCTCTGGCCCCTGCTGACTCCAGGTGACGGTCAATGTACGAACGGCCGCGTCATGGACGACGTCCTCGATCCACGCCGAGAAGTCGACGTCGGCCCCGGGCGCCTCTCGCTCCTCGAAGCGCACCGACTCGAAGGGCGCGCACACCAGCGAGGGCAACATCTCCGACAAGCGCACCTCGCCGTCCAGGCAGAGCAGCACGCCCGCCTCGGCGTTGCCCCCCTGCTCCACCCCACGCGAAAGCGCGGCGGCGGAGGCGTTGGCGGACCCGACGAGCGCATAGGTCAGCGTCCTGCCCGCGCTCGTCACCGTCAGCAGAAAGAGCTTGGCATGCAGGGGGCGCCGGCTTGCGCGCCCGGCAGGTGTCAGCGTCGCCGTTGGATGGAGCCAGAGCTGTACCTCGTGCTCGCGGACGATGCGTTCGAGGATCCGCCTCGGCGCATGGACCGTCGGTGGCTCCAGCGGCCACATCCGCCCCTCCGCGATTTCATGCTCGAATGCCTCTCGCTCGTACCGCCCCGCCCGCCCGGAGCCGAGCTGGAGTTCGACACGCTTCGCCGTGACGCGGTTGACCCCAAAGTACTCCAGGCGCTCGAGATTCTCGCCGTCGACCGACTCGCGATAGCGCGACGCCCACAGCCGCCCTTCGCCCTCCGCAAGCACGGGCGCTCCCCCGCGATAGGGAGGGGCGAGTGGTGCGTCCTCCCAGGGCACGCCGAGATCCAGCGGCGGCCGACTCCCGGGGCGAAGCGCGAGCAACTCGGAGAGCACCGACGCGAGCCCCGTTGTGTCATTCGCGATGTCGAGGTCATCTTGTTCGAAGAACGGGGACAGGATGCCCACACGAGTGACTCGCGCGTCCTCGGGGAGCGCATCCTTCAGATGATCGAGCATGGACGCGCTGAAGGTGTCCACGAAGAGTGCATCCATCGGCGCGTGGCCGCTGGGAAACGGCGTGTCGGCGATTCTCGCCGCGAGCGCGGAGCGGACCAGCGTCAACTGGGTTCCCGGGTGGGTCGCGAGCGCCGCGCAACTACGGAGGAACCTGTCCACCGCCCGTAGGAACGCCGCGTCGGCGGGGACGTCGTAGCGCAACGTGCGCGTGAAGAAGAGTTCGGCGTTCTGCTCGTGGCCCGGCCTGGTGGCATTGCCCGAGCCCACGGCGACGCGCGCCTCCCCGTCGTACAGCACCAGGATGACCTTCGGGTGAAACGTCCGCTCCCGGATGAGCTGGAGGTCGTATGGCAGGCGACGGCCTCCCCGGCGGACATGGGCGTCGACAAAGCACGCCACCGGTGTCTCGCGGAGCGCCGCGCGGGCCTCCTCATGGTAGCGGGCAGCCTCCTCCTCCGGATCCCCCTGCAGGCGCAGCAATGCACGCAGGATGCGGTCCTCGAAGTAGGAAGGGTCGAACGTGTAGGAGCAGAAGACGGCTCCCAGACAAGGCTGTTCGGAGACGAGGACCTGCTCGATGAGCCTTCGGGACTCGATCATCATGCGGCACCTTCCAGAGCATCCAGCTCCCGGCTCATGGGCAGCCGTCCCAGGTCCGTCAGGAGTGTGCGGACCACATCCAGCTTGAACGAGGGGAAGCGTTCCGACTCCGGACGCGCGGTGTAGGACGTGACGCTGAGCATGAGCTTGCCGGCCTCGTTGCGAATCCAGCCTTCGCCGCGTCGCCGCTCGCGCTGCACACTGGAGTGATAGAGCAGCAACAGGTCGAGCGCCGCGAGTGAATCCGCATCCACCAGCGCCTCGACCAATCGAAGAAGAGCGGCGCCATGCATGGGCAGTCGCCGGATCGCGCCGACCTTCGGCGAGGACAGCAACGCCGCGCATGCGCCCTTCAGCGCCCCAAGTGTCCCGGCATCGAGGGCCTCGCGCCCGATACGCTCGCGGGGAGCGACCCACCCGGCGCCATCCAGGCAGGAATAGACCCTGTCGAAGGCAGCGACGAGCTGCTGCATCACCTCACCGAAGCGGCGCGCTGTCAGCAGGAGCGCCAGCAGCTCATCCGAGAGCCGCCCCAGCCGGCCCGCCAGCGCAGCGTCGAGGATGTCTCGCGGAGCAGAGACCCCGGCCTTCGCGGCCGACTCGACCAGCTGGCTCATCGCGAACGAGTGCGGGTCCCGCGCGTGAACGAAGAGGGCCTCGAACAACCGGTGCTGCTGGGCGGTGCGTCCGCGCTCGACCAGGGAGGTCAGACGACTGAACCGCCCCACCTGAGCCAGCGTCAGCCGTCCATGGGCCCGCGCGACGCTCGTCGACTTCCTGTCCAGCGCGACCAGCGCGTACTCCTCGTATCGCCCCCGGTGTTTGTTCTCCGAGGGCTCGTCCCAGAACGCGTCGATGAGCGCCAGCGCGCCCGGGCCCGGCCGCAGGGAACCCTCGATGACGAGCCCGGAGCGCCGCAGCGGCGCCAGGTAGGCCCCCAGGTTCCCCAGCTCCTGCTGACGCGAGATGAGCTGGAAGTCGAGCGGCAGGCTCGACGCACCTGAGCGCCACGCATTTCGCGCACCTCGCACGCCCCGCATGGAATCCCAATCGCCCCGAGGAAGCTGGCCCTCACGAAACTCCAGCGTGGCCAGGGCCCAGAAGCGCTCCCAACGCTCGAAGAGCTCTCGCCGAACCTCGTCCGTCGCGGGGTAGGAATGGTGCTCGATGGCCCGCTCCACGAGCTGCAATCCATAGAGCACCATCGCGAAGGCCTGGGCCCTGCTGGAGCGAGTCGTCAGCGTGGGCAGCCCCCAGAGCCCCACCTGCTGCGAGACATAGTCGAGCGCGAGCGGGTCTTCCGAGGTCAGCTCGGGGTTCTCCGCGGGCGGCGCCACCCAGCAAAGGGAATCGGCGGGACTCTTCAACGGCGTGAGCGTGGGCATGCACGCGCAGGGTTGCATCTCAGCCACGCGCCGGAAAGACAGGGAACCTACCCCCCGAGGAGTATGGCCCATGTGTCATTGGGGACCTCTCCGGCCCATGACGCAGCGGTTCATGATGCGGCTTCTAAAAAGGCCGTGTCTCGAAAATGTTCCAATTCTCCGAGAGTCAAATTTGCCACTATCCGCAGTGTGTCTTGTTTGGTACACAGCGTGCGGCCTCGCTGATTACTGCCGGATGGGGGCTGGCAGCGGGCTTTTCATCATCCCTGGACCTCATCAGCTCGAGGAATGCCAAATGTCGGGTCAAACCAAACTTCAGAACATCCATTTGGACGTCAAGGCGTGGCTCTATTCCCATGACATCGACAGCATGGCCGTGGGGGCCCGGAACCAGTTGCGGGAGCAGGTGGAACTCCTGGCACGCAGCGCCTTCCTGGAAGACGACGACGCGTCGTTGACCGAGGCGCACCGGGTGCTCTACGCCATCAACATGGCGCTGCTCACCGCCCCGTGGACGGTCGAGCGCCTGAACGTGGGCGACCCGCTATTTGGCCAGATGAAGAGCATCCTGGAGAAGTGTTGGCACCAGGCCTCGCGGAAGAAGTACGCCCCAATCCTTGCCGCGTTGCCTCCCGCGTCACAGTTTCGTGATTGGGTTACGCAGCGCGTCCAATCTCATTCATCCAACGTCACGCACCCCATCTTCGCGTTCCTGCGTGACCAGGCCACCTTCGAGCAGATGCGGGAGTTCATCCTCCAGGAGACGCCGCTCGAATCGCTCTTCGGTGACATCATCGCGCTGATGATGCCGGGCGTGTATGGCGGCATCAAGCTCGAGCTGGCCAAGAACTTCTGGGATGAGGTCGGCCACGCGCAGGACGAGCGCGTCCACCGGAACATGCGCTTCCGGCTGATGGAGTTCCTGGACCTCCCGAAGGATGTCTACACCCACAATTTCGACCTGCTGGTGCGGGAGGAGCTGGCGCTCGTCAACATGTACATGAGCATGGCCACGAACCGCTCGCGTCTGACGGAGATCCTGGGCGCGCTGCTCGCGACGGAGACGATGATTCCCGGGCGCTTCGAGTGGCAAATCCAGGGCTGGCGGCGACTCGGCGTGGGCGACAAGCCGCTGGAGTACCTGCTGGAGCACACCACGGTCGACGTGGAGCACGCCAACGCCTGGATGGGGGAGATCATCCTGCCACTCCTCGAGCGCAACCCGGCCGTCATGCCCGATATCGTCCTGGGAATCCTGCTCCGCCTGGACACCGCGGGGGCCGTGATTGACAGGCTCTACCCCCACATCAAGAACCTCCAGGTGTCCACCGTCGGGGCGTACCGCGGCTCGCACGTCGTCCCTTGATGCGGGGCGCCGTGGCGCTCACGCTCGAATCGACGCGTACCGACTGTCATTCCTGGCCGCCCCATGTCCCAATGGGGCTGGCCACGCCGAGGGCTCAAAATTGCCATACGTCAATGTCCAGCTCACTGGAGATAGGCTTGCCGCGGAGCAGAAGCTGGAGCTCATCCAGCGCATCACGAAGGTCTTCGTGGATGTGCTCGGCAAGGACCCCGCGACCACGTTCATTGTCATCCAGGAAATCGATCCGGAGAACTGGGGCGTTCATGGTACGAGCGTGGCCTTGCGCCGCGAGGCCCGCGCTCGGGGTGAGAAGCTCTAGGCGCGGGGGCGCCAAGGAATTGACGAAATGAGTCAACCGATTCCCATCTCCGGGGAGCCCGCGCCCGTGGCGCGCCCGGACTGGCCCGAGTTGGGGGCGCAGGCAAGCCATCTGCTCCCCAAGGACGTCTGGCAGCAGGTCCGGGCGCTGCACAAGGCCCGGCCCTGGCGCAGCGTGCTGCTCTATCTGGAAGTCTATGCTGGGATTGCCCTGGCGTTCGCCGCAGAGGCCTGGTTCCAGCATCCGCTGGTCACCCTGCTCGCGATTGTCATCATCGCGGGTCGGCAGCACTCGCTCTACATCCTGAACCACGATGCGAGCCACTACGGCCTCTTCCGCTCCCACAAGGCCAATGTCTTTGTCGGCACGGTGTTCTCGAACCTGGTGATGTTCCACCACCCGGAGGCCTGGTCCTTCGTCCAGTGGCGGCGGGTGCACATGCTGCACCACCGGCACCTGTTCACCCCGGAGGACCCCAACTGGCTGGGCAGACACCTGCGGGGAGATACCCAGCGCCCCTATTCGCCAGGGCGCCTGCTCTGGACGTGCGTGAAGGCGGGGCTCCTGAGCGTCCTCGAGTTCTTCAAAGGCCGCCAGGACTACGTGCCGCCCCAGGGGAACCACACCGTCAAATGGCGGGACAACCACCTTCGGGCGCTGCTCCTCCCGTTCCGGGACGACGCGGAGATGGAGCGGGAGCGGCGCCTCAAGCTGCTCTTCTTCGCCGTCGCGCTGGGCGCCGTGGCGTACTTTGGCCTCTGGCGTCCCTTCCTGCTCCTGTGGCTGCTCCCCATGTACACCGTGTACCCCATGATTCTCACGCTCATGGACCTCACGGAGCACCGGTGGACCCGCGAGGAGGGCGACCTCAATGTGAACGCGCGCTCCACCCGGCTGGGGCTGCTGCCTGCGCTGCTCATCAGCGGGCTGCCGCGCACGCTGCACCGGGAGCACCATGTCTTCCCCGGCGTCGTGGCCAAGGACCTGCCCCGGTTGAGCGCGCTGCTGTGTCAGGCCCGTGTCTCCCCCGAGCCCGCCCAGGGGCTCTCCGCGCTCATGAGGGAGCTCGCGGACTCCCAGCCTTCTTCCCCCCCGGTGAATCCGTGAAACCACAGCAGCGCGAACGTCCCGCCCCCCACTCCGCCGATGAGTTCAAGGTCCACGTCCACAACTCGGGGAGCGAGGGGCTGTTCACCAACGCCTTCATCGTCGAGACGGCCCGGTCCGTGGTCGTCATCGACGCGATGATGCGCGTCTCCGATGCCCGGGGGGTGCGGGCGCGCGTCGAGGCGACGGGCAAGCCGCTCGTCGGCCTCATCGTCACCCACGGGCACCCGGACCACTACAACGGCGCGGCCGAAATCACCCGGGGCCTGGACGTGCCCATGATTGCGACCAAGGGCGTGGACGCGGTCATCCGCCGCATCGACGACGCCAAGGAGAAGCAGTGGAAGCCCATCTTCGGCGAGGACTGGCCCGCCACGCGGCGCTTCCCCAACCAGTTCGTCAAGGAGGGGGAGACGCTGCACTTCGACGGCGTCCCGTTCACCGTCTGGGAGCTGGGGGAAGGCGAGTCCCACTGGGACAGCTACTGGGTCGTCGGCCGCGACGCGTCCGTGGCGTTCGTGGGGGACATCGTCTTCGGCGGCGTCCACTCGTTCATGAATGACGGCCACTCCGCCCTGTGGCTGAAGAACCTGGACCGCCTGGAGGCGAAGCTCTCCGCGGACGCGCTGCTGTTCACGGGGCACGGCGCGCCCAGCGCCTCCAAGGCCAGCCTGGAGGCCCAGCGCCGCTACCTGCACCTCTACCGGAAGACGGTCCGTGAGCTCGCCCATGGAAAGAGCACCCTGGACGACAAGGCCAAGGCGCGGCTCGTCCAGGTGATGAAGCAGCACCTGCAGACGTCCGACCTGGAGACGTTCATCACCGCGGGGGCCAACGCCGTCGCCGCGGAGCTGGCCCGGGAAGAGGCGGAACGCGCCGATGACTGAAGGTCCCGATGCCAGAGGGCGCACCCGGGCCGCGGGCATGTCCGCGGCCGAGTTCCGGGAGCTGGGGCACCGATTGGTGGACCAGCTTGGCGACTTCCTGGCCGCGCTGCCGGAGCAGCCCGTCCGGTCCGAGGACTCGGCGCCTCGCATCCGCGCGATCCTGGAGGAGGACGCCTTTCCGGAGCAGGGAGTGGCGCCTGGCGTGGCGCTGGAGCGGGCCTTCACGCTCCTGCGTGAGCACGCCGTCTCCACGGCGCATCCTCGCTTCTGGGCCTACATCATGGGCTCGCCGAGCCCGCTGGGCGCGCTGGCGGACCTGCTCGCGTCCGTCATCAACCCGCCCGTCACCAGCTACCCGACGTGCGCCATCACCGTGTCGCTGGAGGCGCAGACGGTGCGTTGGCTCGCGCGGCTCGTCGGCTTCCCCACGGACTGTGGCGGGCTGTTCCTCGGCGGAGGCTCCCTGGCCAACCTGGTGGCCATGCGCGCGGCCCTGCACGACAAGGCCGGCTGGGACGTGCGCGCGGAAGGGGTGCGGGGGCCAGCGGGCGCGCCCCTGTGCCTCTATGCCAGCGCCGAGTCCCACACGAGCATCGTGTCCGCCGCCAACCTCTGCGGCCTCGGGTCGAACGCGGTGCGCAAGATCGACACCGACCGAAGTGGACGGATGCGGTTCAGCAGCCTGGCGCAGCGGCTCGCCGCGGACAGGAAGGCGGGGCTGCGGCCCTTCATGGTCGCCGCGACCGCGGGGACGACGGGCACCGGCGCGGTGGATCCGCTGCCCGACATCTCCGCCCTCTGCCAGGAGGCGGGGCTGTGGTTCCACGTGGACGGCGCGTACGGCGCGCTGGCCGTGCTGTCACCCGACGCGCCACTGGAGCTGCGGGCGCTCCGGCTCGCGGACTCGCTGGTCGTCGACCCCCACAAGTGGATGTACCTGCCCGCGGATGTCGGGTGCCTGCTCACGCGAAACCGGCGCGTGCTGTATGACACCTTCCACCAGGGCGCCTCCTACTACGCGGACAGCGACGAGCAGCTCCTGATGGGAGGCCCGGAGACGCTCCAGCTCCGGGACCTGGGGCCGCAGACCACCCGCAGCCTCCGCGCCCTCAAGGTGCGCTTGTGCCTTCAACACGAGGGACGGGCGGGCTATGCGCGGATGATCTCCGACGACATCCGGCTCGCGCGCCGGCTCTACGACTGTGTCGAGGCCGAGCCCGAGCTGGAGCCGCTGACCCACGGCTTGAGCATCACCACGTTCCGCTTCATCCCCGCGGACCTCGAGCCCCAGGCGGAGGCGCACCGCGACTACCTCAACACCCTGAACAAGGCCCTGCTCAAGCGGCTGCAGCGCAGCGGCGCGGCCTACCCCTCGCATACAGACGTGGAAGGCCAGGCCGCGCTGCGTGTCTGCATCGTGAACAACAACACCACGCTCGCGGACATCGAGCGCCTGCCGAGCCTGGTGCGGCGGCTGGGCACCGAGGTCGACGCGGAGCTCCGGCCGGGACGCCAGAACCGGACGGCGTGAGCCTCGGCGCGTCCGTCAGCGGGCCGGCCCCCCGGGCGCATCCAGGCCGATGGTGTTCTCACACAGGTGGATCCGGCCGCGCGCCCGGTTGGAGGCATCCAGGACACCCTCCAGGAGGCCGAAGGCATCGTTCAGCCAGGCGTGCTCCGCGCTGTTGCTGCGGAACATCACGGACGCTGTGCAGACACGAGCCTTGTCATGGGCTCGCAGCAGCGAGACGCCATTCAACTCCAGGAAGACCTTGCCTCCCGCTGGGGTGGTGAGCACGCCCCGCAGCGCGGGCAGATTCACGTTGTCAGGCCGCTTCACCGGCGTGTTCAAGAAGCGCACCGGGCCCGCGAGCCGCTCGCCGGTGAGGACTCCGTCGACGATGGCGAGGTACTGGCCTCCACTGCCGAAGTCCAGGTACTCCATCCAGGTGTAGTGAAGGTCGAAGTCGGCGAGCGTACTCAGTCTCACGTGTGTTTCCTCTCCGGGAGCGGGCGCACTCGCTACCTGGGGCCGTGGTTGGCCATCCAGGTTTCATGGATGTGCAGCCACACCACACCGCCGGGCGCGGCTGCGTCTGCCTGGAACAGCACCGTGGCGTACCTGCCCGTCTTCTGCCCGCCAGCCTCGCGCCACTCCACGTACCGCACCAGGGCGACCTCATCCCGGGCCCACACCGGAGCGAAATCATCAATGGTGATTTTCATGTCCGGCTGAGCGCCGAGGGCCTGGGAGAGGCGCTCCAACAACACCGCCTTCTTCTCGGCCACGCCGCCCGGAGCATACAGCGTGCAGTCCGGCGCGAAGGCCTCCGCCATCCGGGCCGTCCCAGACGCGGCGGCGGGGCCCGTCCCCCGAAGCCACGCTTCCAGGACACGGTGGAATTCAATGACTTCCGTTCGACTGAGTTCGACGATGCCAGACATGGTTCAAGGGCTCCGTTCGAGGTGGCCTGGCGTCAGACCTGGCCTGACGCGCTCTTGCCGTGGGGCTCCACCGGCGCATGCGCTTCACCCGGGGCCGGAAAGCGACGCCTGAAGTCGAAGGCTCGGGACGAAGGCCCTTCGCTCGCGAGCAGGTCGAGCCGCTCCTTGGCCTCCGCGACCGTGGGAAGATGGCCGGCGGGCACCCACCAGAGCACATACGGCGGTCCCTCGACGGGAAGGAACCACTTCCGGCGCTCGCGGAAGGGCACCACGTGCTCGCTCTTGTAGACGAAGTCGAAGAGCGACTCGACCGACTCCCACGTCGACATGTTCAGCAGGATCAACGGGTTGTCGAACCCCCGGACTCCGGTGGCGTTGCCCTCGTCCGTCTGCAGCCGCCAGACAAATCCAGGTGAGCGGTCCGCCAGCTCATTCACGGGGCGGAGCTGCGCGACAAAGTCTTGCATCAGGGGGTGGTCAAGGGGTTCGCGTGCCAGCGAAATCGCCAGCTGCGCGACATGGAATTTCTGGGTCGTCATGGGTGCTTGTTTGGCGTCTTGAAGGGAGCCGCGACTATAACCAAGCGTCCGTCTGGTACCAACTCCGGCGTAGCAGTCAGCGTCGAGGAACTCGTGAGCCTGTTTGGACATGACGCTCTGCGAGACATGATGCAAAAGTCATTGCCGCGACGCGTGAAGGGATGCGCGGCGTTCTGAAGAAACCACACGCGGCTCGCGCAATCATTCTCAGCGATTGACGCATCCGCCGTCAGCCCCCAGGCCTGGCCAGCAGTCCTGATGGCCTGGGGCCGCTGGGCATTCGTCCCAGCGGCCCGCTTCCCAACCTGCGCAGTGTGCCTCGCAGAACCGATGTAGGGCATTCTGGAGCATGCAGCCCCCCTCACTATCCTGTCACCCTCCTGGCTCTTCCCGAGGAGGCGTGACATGAAAAGCGCGGTCGACCTGCAGGGCAACCCACTGAGCGACATCTCCCTCGCCGCGATGCGGCGATGGCTCCTCGAAGTCGATGTGCTGGGCTACCTGCCACAGATTGCCGCCACGGAGTCTGAAGGTCGCCTCTGGACGTACTACTGGTTTGGCGTCCGGCGCATCGATGAGTGGGTCCGCGCGAACGGCTACGCGGCCCTCGACGACGCCTCCCTCCTCACCGAGGACCTGGACGCCATCGTGGCGCTGCGGGAGTTCATGGCCGCCGCGCCCCCGCTCATGGACGGCCGCCGGAGGCTCGTGGAGCAGCTTCGCGCCTTCGCCGCGGAACGGGACGCGCTGGACCAGGGCCGTCCGCTCACCGCGCATGAGCTGTTCTCCCTCTGGTACCTGAAGGCCGTGCCGGGCGCCTACATGGCGCAGCGACTCCAGCTTGAGGACGTGGACGAAGCCACGGTGCGGCGCATCGCGAAGCTCTCCGCCGTGGGCCTGCAGATGTTCGATGATGGGGTGGACCTCCAGGCGGATCTCGAGCGGGGACGCGTGTGGTTGAGCGCGGAGGAGCTCGAGCTGCTGGGGCTGTCCACGACGCCGCCCGCGACGCTGGCCGCCACCGCGGGGGAGCGCATCATCCGGCTGCGCAAGGCCATCTGCTTCGAGTACTTCCTCGCGGTGTATGACGAAGCTTCTCGCATCGCCTCGCCTGAGAGCCGCAAGCGCGCCCAAGCCTTCGCGGAGGGCTGGCTGAGCTTCCTCCAGCAGGGCTACCTCAAGCTCTACACACCCGGGGACCCCAAGCCCTGGGACTCCGTGCAGCGCGTCCTGAAGGCGCTGCCGGGCTCGGAAACCGTGAAGCTGCCCGTGCTGCACTCGCTGTTCTCCCTCATCTCCGCCCTGCCGCTTCCGCCCGTGGACGTGGAGTCCTGCCGGCGGGAGCTGCAACAGCTCGGCGGTTGCCCTCGGGCGCTGGCGCCAGCAGCGGCCCTGGACGCCATGGATGTCTGCGAGGCGGAGGGAGACGCGGCGAACTTCGACACGCCCGGGCCGGAGGCCTCCGTGCTGGAGCGCGTGCTGTTGACGTCGCCCTCCCAGCACACGGCGGCGGACTTCGCGCGGCGCTGCCGCGAATCGACCGAGGGCTCTCCGTCCAACCTGCGCGACCCCAACCTGTCGGAGGTCTTCGCCAGCGGAATCAAGCTCGCGGAGCGCTCCGCTCGGAACTCCGTCACCGCCCGGGAGAACTTCCTCCAGCAGCTTCGCCCTGGCTCAAAGCGGGCCCCGGTGGTGGACGCAGAGCTGGCCGAGCGGTTCTCGCGCGACGGCGCGGACTGGCTCGCGTTGGGAATCGAGGCCCTCGCGGCGACGGCCCGCGGGGTCCGCGACGGCTGCCGGAAATAGAACCCCTGTCCATCACCTCATCCATCGTCAATGAACCCTGAATCCAGCATCGCGGCGGCCGAGTCCCCCTGGCTCGTCCGCCGCAAACCCCAGGCGTCGCCTGCCCTCCGGTTGTTCTGCTTCCCCTACGCGGGAGCCGGCAGCCTCCCCTACTTCCGTTGGCCCGACCTGCTCCCCGAAGCGGACATCGAGGTGTGCGCCGTTCAGCCGCCCGGCCGGGAGAACCGCCTGCATGAGCCGTCCGTGGAAGAACTCCCACGACTGCTGGACGCGCTCGTGCGGGAGCTGTCGCCCCTCTTCGATGGCCCCTTCGCCTTCTTCGGCCACAGCCTGGGCGCGCTCATCGCCTTCGAGCTGACGCGAGAGCTCCGCCGCCGGGGCCTTCCGCTGCCTGGCACCCTGGTCGTCTCCGGCTCCGAGGCGCCCTCCCGGCGCAGTGGACTTCCCCCACTGAGCGGCCTGCGGCGAGACGACTTCATCCGCGAGCTGTCCGCTCGCTATGACGGCATTCCGCAGCAGGTCCTGGCGCAGCCGGAGATCCTGGACCTCATCCTCCCCATCCTGCGCGCCGACCTGAAGATTTCAGAGCGCTACACCTACCAGGAGGAGCCTCCGCTTCCGGTGCGGCTGTGTGCCTTCGGTGGCACTCGCGACCCTCGCGTCTCGGAAGCCGCGCTCGACGAGTGGCGACTGCAAACACAGCAGTCCTTCTCGATGAAGATGTTCCCAGGCGGCCACTTCTTCCTCAACGAGCTGACGGCCCAGGTGGTCCAGGCCGTCCATGCCGAACTCGCAGTCGGAGCAACCCCAACACCATGAACAGAGACGACCTGCTCGATGTCCTGACTCGCTATGTCGCGGATGAACTCCTGGATGGGGACGCGGAGGACCTCGACTCCTCCACGCCCCTCTTGGAGCTCGGCGTACTGAACTCGCTGGAGACCGCCCGGATGATGGGCTTCGTCCAGAAGAAGTACGGCATCACCATTCCCTCGGAGTCGCTGAAGGTTGAGAACCTTCAGACGATCTCCGCCATCGCCGACCTCGTCTACGACGCGAGGCCCCGGCAGCCGTAGCCGCTCAGCGGCCCCGGCGAAGCATGGCCTGGACGGTGTCATCGTCCAGGCTGTCCACGTCCGCCAGGAGCGACTCCAGCTCCGCGTCCTCGGGAGCCTCCTCCACGGGCGCGGCTGCCTCTTCCTTCAGGCCCAGGACCTCGGCCGCCAGGTAGTCCACCAGCCCGTTGACGGTGGGGTTGTCGAAGGCCACCGTCGCGGGCAGCGAGGTGCCCAGGCTCCGCTGCAGGACGTTGCGCAGCTCCACGGACATCAACGAGTCCATGCCGAACTCGAAGAAGCCCTGGTTCGGGTCCAGCGACTCCGTCGTGGGACGCCCCAGCACGCCGTTGACCAGCTCGCCCACGTGCGCACGCAAGGCACCGCGCCGCTCCTTGGGCTCGAGCCGCTCCAGCCGCTGACGAATCCCCTCGCTCGCCGCGGGGCTGGCCTTCTCGATGAAGGCCTCGAACAGCGGCGACCGTCCGCGCCGGCCGAGCACCGCCCAATCCACGGGAAGGACACCGAGCTGACCGCTCAGCCCCAGGGACTGCTCGAACACCTGGAGGCCGTCTTCCGGAGGAATCACGCCGAAGCCCAGTTGCTCCATGCGGCGTCGAATCTGCTCCTCCGCCGCCGCGCCCACCTCGGCCCAGGCGCCCCAGTTGAGGCTCAGGGCGGGCAGCCCGTCGGCCTGGCGGGAGCGGGCCAGCGCATCCAGGAAGGCATTCGCGGCCACATAGTTGGCCTGTCCCGCCGAGCCGATGAGCGACGCCGCCGAGGAGAACACGACGAAGAAGTCCAGCGCCGTGCCTTGCAAGGCACGGTGGAGATTCCACCCACCGGAGACCTTGGGCGCGAACGCCCTGGCCAGCCGCTCCGGCGTCATCTGCACGAAGAGGCCGTCATCGATGACGCCCGCGGAGTGGATGACGCCACGCAGGGGCGGCACTCGTCCGGAGAGCCCGGCGAGGACGCGCTCCACGTCGGCGGCCACCGCCACGTCGCCCTGCACGCAGTGGATGGTGACGCCGCGCTGCTCCAGCGCCTCCAGCCGAGCGCGCGCCTCGGGCCCCGGCTCACGCCGCCCCATCAGGACCAGGTGACGGGCTCCGCGTTCCGCCAGCCGCTCCGCGACGATGAGCCCCAGTCCGCCGAGGCCACCCGTGACGAGATAGCTCGCGTCCGGCTTCAGCGCGGGCTCGCCGCTCGCCCCACGGAGCTTCCGGCTGCGCACCAACCGGGGCACGCGACGCGTGGCTCCGCGAAACGCGAGTTCGTCCTCGGCACTCGCACCGAGCAGCTCCGCCTGAAGCTGCGCGACTTCATGCTCGGACGCGCTGGCATCCAGGTCCACACGCCGGCAATGGAGGTCCGGATGCTCGCGGGTGATGGACTTGCCCAGGCCCCAGAGGACCGAACTCCCCAGGTGGGTGATGCGCTCCTTCTCCGAGGTCGCCTGGGCACCGCGAGTCACCAGCCAGAGCGAGGTGCTCTTTCCCTTGGCCTCGACGAGCGCCTGGGCGAGCACGAGCACCCGCGTCCCGTGTCCAAGGGCCTGCGCGGGGATGTCGTCCCCACCACCGTCCAGGCTCCACAGGTCGATGACATGCAGGGGCCCTTGCAGCGCCTCCGGGCGCAACTGGCCCAGGAGCGCGAGCGCCGAATCGCGGCCATCGACCGTGGCTCGCGCTCCAGCAGGGACCGTCACCACGTGCCAGCCTCGCTGCGTCAGTCGCTCGGCCAGGCGCGCGCCCAGCCCCGCCGCGTCGGCGAGGATGAGGCACTGTGTCCCGGCGTGCGCCTCCTCCGCCCCTGCCGCTGGCGCCTCCAGCGGCCGGGCCTGCCACTCCAGTTCGTACAGCCAGCTCTGGTAGCGCTTGCTCTTCGCGCCCAGGAGCCCCTCCCGGGTGATGCGCCGCAGCAGCAGCTTCTCCACCGTGGCCACGCGCTCCCCATCCGCCGTGAGCAACTGGATGTCGCACACGTAGCCCGGGCCCTTCGGGTCATCGCTCCGCGCCAGGGTCGCATGGGCCCACACCTCACCCAGCCCACCGCGCTGCACCTGCACCTTGCCGACGCCCACGGGGAGGTAGGCGGCATCCCCTTCCTCGTCGAGCACCGCGCCCACCATCTGGAAGCACGCATCCAGGAGCGCGGGCTGAAGCTGATACTGCCCCGCGTCCGCCGCGGCGCTGCCTGAGAGGGCCAGGCGCCCCAGCACCGCGTTCTCACCCCGCCAGAGCGACTGGATGCCCCGGAAGCTGGGGCCATACGCGAGCCCCGCCTGCCCCAGCTTCGCGTAGTAGCCCTCCACCGGCACCTCGCGAGTCAGCGAGGCCCGCAGACGCTCCACGTCGACGCGCTCGGCTGGCGAGGCCGTCGTCGCGGAGAGCTTTCCGTGGGCATGGAGGATCCACGCCGGCTCACCCTCTCCCGTGCGCTCCTCCTGGCTGTGGATTTCGAAGCGCCCGGCGCGCTCGCCTTCCGGCGAGTAGAGCAGGTGCACCCGGCGCGCCCCTTCCTCCGGAAGGAAGAGGGCCTGCGAGAAGGTGATTTCGTCCACCGTCCCGCCCGCTGAGCCGAAGAGCGAAGCCCCCGCGGCGAGCCCCATCTCCACGTAGGCCGCGCCCGGCATCAGAATCTGTCCGTAGACGCCATGGTCCTTCAGGAAGGCGGGCTTCGCGGCGCCCACGGAGGACTCGAACTGACGCACCTGTGAAGGCGACGCGTGCGGCTGGCCCAGGAGCGGATGTCCTCGAGAGGCCCCTGCCTCCGGCGCGGAGCTCACGCCCGGGATGTCCCAGGTGGACCCGTTGAGGTCCATCCAGTGATTGCGCCGCTGGAAGGGATAGACGGGCAGCGCGACCTTGTGGCGCTCGCGCCCCTGGTCCACGCCCCGCCAGTCCACCGGCACGCCCGCGACGTGAAGGGCCGCGAGCCCCTCCAGCATCTGCTGCCAGTCCGAGCGCTCCGGCCTCAAGCTGCCCACCCAGAGCGTGTCCTCCCGCGTGATGCAGGACTGGCCCATGGTCACCAGCGTCGGCTTCGGGCCGACCTCCAGGAAGGCCTTCACGCCGGCCTGCTCCAGCGTCTGCATGCCCCGGGCGAACATCACCGGCTCACGAAGATGCTGCACCCAGTACCCGGGCGTCAGGATCTCCTTCCCGGCCTCGTGCCCGCTCAGGTTCGAGATCAGCGGGATGGACGGAGGCTGGAGCTTCACCTTCGCCACGGCGTTGGAGAACGCGTCGAGGATGGGGTCCATCAACGCGGAGTGGAACGCGTGCGAGACGCGCAGCATCGTTCCGCGCTTGCCCTTCCGCGTCAGCTCGGCCACGCATTCATTGACGGCGGCCTCGCGCCCCGAAATCACCACGTTGCGGGGGCCGTTGAGGGCCGCGATGGACACCTGCCCGTCGTACCGGGAGAGCAGCGCCTCCACCTCCGCGGCATCCGCGGACACGGCGGCCATCGTCCCGCCCGCGGGCAGGGACTGCATCAGCCGGGCGCGCGTGGCGATGAGCTCCAATCCCTCTTCCAGGGTGAAGACGCCGGCCACGCAGGCCGCCACGAACTCACCCACGGAGTGCCCCATCACGAAGTCCGGGCGGAGGCCCCACTGCATCCACACCTGCGCCAGGGCGTACTCGAGCGCGAACAACGCGGGTTGGGTGAAGCCCGTCTCGTCCAGCCGGGCTCGCGCCTGCGCGTCGCGTTCAGCGGGGTGCAGCAGGTCGATGAGCGACTGGCCCAGCAACGGCTTCAGCACCGCGTCGCAACGCAGGAGCGTCTCGCGGAAGGTGGGCTCGGTGCGGAAGAGCTCCTCCCCCATGCCCAGCCACTGCGCGCCCTGCCCGGTGAACAGGAAGGCCAGCCGGGGCTCCCCGTCCGCCTTCCCGCGCAGCACCGACGATGGCGTCTGCCCGGACAGGAAGGACGTCAGCTGCGCCTGCATGGCCTCCTGTGAGCTCCCCAGCACCGCGAGCCGGTGCCGGAAGGCGTCACGCCCGGTGTTCGCGGTGAAGCAGATGTCCTCCAGCGACTGTGCAGCGAGCCCCGGGCCGCCCAGCGCCTGCGCATGGCGCTGCGCCAGTTCGTTCAGCGCCTGGGGGCTGCGCGCGGACAGCGTCAGGACGTGCATTGGCCGCGGCGCCACATCCGGCGTCCGGGCAGGCGCGGGCGGAGCTTCCTCGATGAGGACATGCGCGTTGACGCCGCTGAGCCCGAAGCCGCTGACACCGGCCACGCGGGGCTTGTCGCCCTTGGGCCACGGCGTCACCTGCGTGGGGATGGCGATCTGCAACTGCTGCCAGTCCACGGCCGGGTTGGGCGTACGGAAGTGCAGGTGCGGAGGAATCTCGTCCTGTCCCAGCGACAGGACGACCTTGATCATCCCCGCGGCCCCAGCGGCGGACTCCAGGTGCCCGAGGTTCGTCTTCGCGGAGCCGACGAGCAACGGCGCGTCCGCGCCGCGCCCATGCCGGAGCACCGCGTCCAGCGCCCGCAGCTCGATCGGGTCGCCCAGCGGCGTCCCCGTGCCATGGGCCTCGATGTAGTTCACGTCCGCTGGAGCCAGGCTCGCCGACTCCAGCGCCTTGCGCAGCAGCTTCTCCTGCGCGGGTCCGTTGGGGACCGTCAGGCCGCCGCTGAGCCCGTCATGGTTCACCGCGGAGCCGCGGATGACGGCGAGGATGCGGTCCTTGTCCCGCTGCGCATCCGAGAGCCGCTTGAGCACCAGGACGCCGCAGCCTTCGCCGCGCCCGTAGCCATTGGCGGACGCGTCGAACGTCTTCGAGCGCCCATCCGGCGCCAGCGCCCGCATCTTCGACAGGACGATGTTGTTGTCCGGCCGGAGAATCACGTTCACCCCGCCCGCGAGCGCCAGCGAACACTCCCCCTGCCGCAGCGCCTGGCAGGCCAGGTGGGCGGAGACGAGCGCCGAGGAGCACGCGGTCGCGACCACCATGGACGGCCCCTGGAGGCCCAGCACGTAGGACACACGCCCCGCGGAGAAGCTGAGCTCGTTCCCGGTCCCCATGTACGGCAGGTCCCGCGTCTGCACCGCGTTGAAGGGAACGCGCCCGTAGTCACTGCTCAGGAAGCCGACATAGACGCCCGTGTCGCTGCCCACCAGGGAGCCCGGGGCGATTCCAGCGTCCTCCAGGGCTTCCCAGGACACCTCCAGCATCAAGCGCTGTTGCGGGTCGACGTAGTTCGCCTCGCGCGGAGACAGGCCGAAGAACTCACTGTCGAAGCCGGCGATGGGTTGGTTGAGGAACCCACCCTCACGGACCACCATCTTCCAGCCCGCGTCCGGGTCCGCCGCGTAGTACGCGTCCACGTCCCAGCGGTCCGGTGGGACGGTGCTCACGGCATCGACGCCGCCGCGCAGCAGCTCCCAATAGGCGCGCGGGTCGTTCGCGCCGCCGGGGAACCGGCACCCCATGCCGATGACGGCGATGGGCTCCGAGCGCGCGCGCTCCAATCCATCCACGCGCGCCCGGAGGGTCTTGATGGCCAATGCCGCCCGTTGCAAGGGCGTCATTGACTCCATCGAGAGAGCATTCTCCTCGTTGGACATCCTCACTCGAATGGACTCATCCGACACTGCCCACCCCTTTCGCTTCGACTAGCTGATGGAGATCTTTTCCAACGGTTCCGGCGCGGAGCTGGACGCAGCGGCCGGGCTGCTTGAATCCGGAGTGGTAGCGCTCTCAGGAGGCGCACGGCGATCGCTGGGCCGGGCGCAAGCCTCGGAACCCGTCGTCCCCTTCGGCCGCTTCGCGAGGATCAGGTCCCCCGCCTTCTGGAGCACATCGCCAAACGACACGCCGGACCGGTGCGGCTGGCCCGCCGCCGGGGCCGTGTGCGCCTGCTTCGCCCGGTCCTCGATGGCCGCGTCGATGTGCTGCAGCTCGTGAATCTGCGCATCGAGGATTTGCGCGACGCCCTTGAGCGCCTCCTGCTTCGCGCGGAAGAGCTGCTGCACCAGGCCTCGCCCGCCCGGAATCAGGGCGTTGGTGAGCTCGGCGAACCGAGCGCCGTACTCCGGCGAAGCGCCAAAGGAACCCTGCGGATAACGATCATCTTGCGTGGACATCAAACACCTCTCTCTTTCTGAAAACTCACGATCAGCCGGTCACCCTCCATGCGGGCGCCCGACGTCGGGAGGACTGCAATCATCCGAGGCAACACGACGTTGCGCCGGACGGCCCCGACCTGGATGACGAACTCCGCGCCGCGACGGGAGAGCTCGACATCGCTCTTCGCCGCGAAGGGGAGCCGCACCTCCAGCGAGTACGCATCCACTGCGTCCTTGCGGATGCCCAGGGCAGGCTGCGGGGCCGTGAGACGGACGGGGTCCTCTCCCTGGTAGAGCTGCTCCGCGAAGACCTCCAGCGGCTTCTCCCCCACCACCTCCGTGGCCTGGTGCGGGACCTTCAACACCAGCAGCGACGAAAAGGCGCGCTGGAGCCTCTCGACGTGTGGCTGCTGCGCCCGCACCGGGTCGGAGCCGGCGTCGGCGGCTTCCGGTGCGAGTCGGTTGACGACGACGCAGTCCACCGCGAGGCCGAGCAGGCTGAAGTACGTGTACGCCCGCTGCGCCTCCTGTCCGGACACCGTGTCCGCGGTGGTCACCAGCCGGAGGGTCGTCACCTCCGGGTCATGCAGCAGCGCGTCCACGGCGTTCAGCCGGTCACGAACCTCCAGGCTCGCGTCCGCGCCGTGGAGGCTCGCCGCCAGCAGGCGTGCCTTGCGCCCGGCCTGCGTGGGGGTCTGCTGCCTGCGTGCGTACCAGCTCATCGCTGGCACGGTGTTGAGCAACTGCAGGGCGGTGCGGGTGGACGGGCAATCCACGATGACGAGGTCGTGCTGCTGCTCGCGGAGGTATTCGCCCAGCCGGAGGAGCATGACGACGTGGGCCGCCTCGGCCGTCATCGCCACCTCCTCCGCGTTCACGCGCTCTGGCCCGCCATCCACGAGCGCGGCCAGTCCGCCCTGGCCTCCGTTCCATCCCCGACGGAGCTCTTCTCCAACATCCACCTCGTGGAAGGACAGGTGGTCGTTGACGCCCACGGGAACGCCCCGGGGGCCAGCGAAGAGTGGACTCTCGACGCCCATGGCGGCGCTGAGGCCGCGAGACAGGTCGAACGAAAGCACGAGCGTCCGAAGCCCCCGGCGGGAAGCCGCGAGCCCCGTCGCGGCCGCCACCGTGGTCTTCCCGGAACCGCCGGTACCGGAGACAAGAATGATCCTGGCCATCTCAATCCACCTCTCGCGCTAGGCCGCCTTCGCCGCGTCAGACACCCAGCCCGACTTCCCGAGCCACGTCTGCGCACGGTTGAGCTGCGAGACGGTGGACTGCGTGCTCAGCAGGCTCTGGACGGTGGACTCCACCTGCTTGAGGTTCGCCGCGGAGAGCGTCTGGTCCACCACGGGATTCAGCCGGAAGTACTTCTTCCGCAGAATCATGCGGCACTGGTAGTCCGCCGCGTCCGAGCCGGCCTCCAGCATCATCTTCACGAGCACCATGGGGTCGTGGAAGTCCAGCAGCCACTTGGAGAAGCCCCAGTTGGCCACGCCCTTGCAGAAGCGCGGCGTGAGGTACGACGACATGCAGCCGTTGCCCACCGACATCATCAGGATGTTCGTCAGGTCGGGCGGCTCCGTCTCCAGCGTCTCCACCTTCTCCGAGCGGCTCTTGCGGGTGATGTTGTTGATGATCTGCGCCAGCGCCACCAGCGACGGGTTGTTGGCGAAGATGCCGCCGTCGACGTAGCCGCTGCCCTGCTCCCGGATGCCCTGGTAGACGGGATAGGAGAGCGGAGGCGAACCGCTGCGCATCAGCACGTCCACCACCAGCTCGTTGTGGTCGGAGTCGTTGTCCGGGCCGGTGTTGTGGAAGATCTTGGCCTTCCAGGTCCGCAGCGACTTGCGGTGGCCGTCAAGCTGGAAGGACGGCAGCGCCACCTTCCGCTTCAGGTCTCCCAGGCGCAACGTGGCGCCGAAGTAGCTGCAGAAGAAGTCGCGCATGTAGCTGGAGTCGAGCAGCGCGGCGTTGCCCGTCAGCGCCATGGCGGTCCGCCCCAGCGACACCGCCTTGCGGTTCATCTGGACGACCTCCCCCCAGAAGTCGAGGATCTTGGGGAAGGCGTCATCGGGGTTCTCGTAGGTGGCGAAGAACGCGGCGTTGAAGGACCCCGCGGACGTTCCGGAGAACAGCTCCACGTCGTTCAGCAGGCTCTGCCCGCCGCCTCGGCTGGTCAGCGTCTCCTTCAACGACTTGAGCAAGCCCGCGGTGACATACCCCTCACCGCCGGAAATAGACGTACCATCCATTGCAAGGACTCGGTGCGGCATTACATGACCTCCATGGGGAGCTGCGCAGCCAGCCCCGTTGCTGGCATTTCCGCCCGAGACACTTCTGCGATTGGCGGTAGCGGCAAAACCCTATCCAGACATTTCTGTATTTCAATTGCAAGCACGGCGACATTCCGCTCATCCATGATGAGCGTCATGTGATTGCCTGGAACCGGTATCACTTCCGTCCCCGCGAGCGCGAATCTGCGCACACTGTCGACGAGCGGATCGCCTCCAATCGTCACCGGACCCGTCCTGAAAAGTGTGGCGAATCCTCCATACGAAGAGAACGTATAGAGTTGCTCCGAGCGGCGTGTTGCCAGGAAATTCCGGGCTGTCAGCGCGCTGTCTCGCAAGAAACGCCACAGGTATGAATACTGCCCATCTGTATCCCGACGAAGCAGGTCTGCCCATGCCTCGGGCAGGCTGATTCCCATCCATTCGCCTATCAATCTCAGGCTGGCGTAGTCCCGCGGCATCTGGGCCTCCCCCAGCACCTTGATGAGCTGGGAGCCCGCGGGAATCTCCTGCGGGGTACCGTCATGGGCGGCCAGCCGGTCCAGCGCCGCGCCGTCAATCAAGCCGAGCAGCGCCACCTGTTCCCCGAGCGCTTCGAGCTGCCGCGCCATCTCACAGACGACGAGCCCTCCGTAGGACCAGCCCGCGATCCGGTACGGCCCGCGCGGCTGGACCTGCCGCAGGGCCGCCACATACAGCGCGGCGGTGTCCTCGATGGTCTCCGGAGGCAGTTGGTCGTCCATGACGCCAGGCATCTGGAAGCCGAACACGGGCTGCTCCGCGTCCAGGTGGCGGGCCAGGGCGACGTAGACGGCCGGGCTGCCCGCGGACGGCGGGGCGAGGAACAGCGGCGGCTTGCGCCCCAGCGGCTTCAGCGCCACCACACAGGCCGGAAGCTGGCGAATCAGCGCGGTGACCTTGCTGGAGTGTTCCTCAATCCAGTGCGCCAGGGACTCCACGGTGGGACGGTCGAACACCTCGTTGAGGGGCACCTCGATGTCCAGCTTCGCGGAGATGCGCGAGATGAGCGTGACGGCGAGGAGCGAGTGGCCTCCCAGTTCGAAGAAGCTGTCGGAGGGCGCCACGGTGCTCAGCCCCAGGAGTTCGCCGAACAGCGCCTGGAGTTGCCGCTCCGTGTCGGTCCGCGCCTCCGTGCGGGCCAGTGCGCCGGCGACGGGGGCCTCGGACACCCCGGGCGGGAGCGCCTTGCGGTCAATCTTCCCGCTGGGCGTCAGCGGCAGCTCCGGGAGGACCGCGATGACCTCCGGCATCATGTACTCGGGCAACACCTCACGCAGGGACTTGCGCAGCTCGGCCCGCAGGTCACCGTTCTCCATCGACTGAGGCTGCACGTAGGCCACCAGGCGCGGCGCCCCGCCTGGGAGGCGCTGCAGGAGCACCGCGGCCTGGACGACGTCGGGATGGCGGCCCAGCGCGGCCTCCACCTCTCCCGCCTCGACGCGGTGACCGCGAATCTTGAGCTGGTCGTCCTGGCGGCCCAGGTATTCGATGCGGCCGTCGGAGAGATACCGGGCGTGGTCCCCCGTGCGGTAGAGCCGCGAGCCCTCGGGGCCCCCGTCGAAGGGGTTGGGGACGAAGCGCTCCGCCGTCAGGTCCGGCCGGCGCAGGTAGCCTCGGGCCAGTCCGACGCCGCCGATGTACAGCTCGCCGGGTACGCCAACGGGCACGGGCTGGAGATACCGGTCCAGGATGTACAACCGCATGTGCGGGATGGGCCGGCCAATGGGCACCCGCTCCGGGGGCGGCGGGCCATCCGGCAGCAGCGTCTCGAAGCAGCACGCCACCGCGGCCTCGGTGGGGCCGTACTCGTTGATGACGCGCGTGGGGATACCCTGCTCCCGCCAGGCGGCCAGGTCCACGCCGTGCAGCCCTTCCCCGCCCAGCACCACCGCGTGGGTGCGGCCGAGCACCTCGCGCGTGCGCCCCAGGCCGTTGAAGGCCCGCAGGTGCGACGGCGTCATCTTGATGAAGCTGAAGCCCTGCTCGGGGTAGTCCCGGGACGTCAGCTGGTCGATTTCGTGACCGCGTGGCACGAGGAACAGCGCGCGGCCCGCCAGGAGCGGCGCGAAGAGGCTCGTCAGCGTGCCGTCGAAGCTGACGGAGCCAATCACCGGGCTCCCCGTCCCTTCGCGAAGCCGGTAGGCGTCCACGCTCCAGCGCAGGTAGTTGACGATGCTCCGGTGCGTGATTTCCGTGCCCTTGGGCCGGCCCGTCGAACCTGACGTGTAGAGGATGTAGGCCAGTTGGTCGGGGAGGACGTCACGGCGGAGCTGCTGGCCGGGCGCGGCGGGCACGCCCTGAAAGCCTTCGTCCACGTGGAGCGTGACGAAGCCCCCCATGCCCCAGAGGCGCTCGGACAGCTTCGTGGAAGAAATCACCACCCGGGGCCGGGCATCCGCGACGATGTGGCGGAGCCTGTCCACGGGCTCGTCTGCGTCGAGCGCGAGGAACGCGCCCCCTGCCTTCATCACCGCCAGCAGGCTCACGATGAGCTCCGCCGAGCGGTCCAGGTAGACGCCGACCACCACCTCCGGTCCCACGTCCCAATCCTGGAGTGACGCCGCGACCCGGTCGCTGAGCTGGTCGAGCTCGCCGTAGGTCAGCTCCCAGTCATCCACGACGACGGCCACCGCATCCGGCGTGCGCAGCGCCTGGGCTTCGATGAGGGCATGGAGGCACGCGCCCTCCGCCTCCGGCGTCCCCGTGTCGTTCCACTGCCGGAGCACGCGCTCGCGGACATCCGCGGGGAGCACGGGCAGCTCGCCCACCGGCCGCTGGGGCTCGGCCACGAGCCCTTCGAGCAGCACCTGGAAGCAGTCCACGTAGTGCTGGATGGTGCCCTGCTCGAAGAGGTCGCGGTTGAACACCATCCGCGCCGACAACCGGTCGCCGTGGTCATCCACGAAGAGGTTGAGGTCGAAGCGGGATGATTCCGCCTCGAACTCGATCGGCCGCATGCGCAGGCCCGTCTCGTCCTGGGCCTCGCCGGAAGCGCGGACCCACGCAAAGACAACCTGGAACAACGGGTTGAAGCCCAGGCTGCGCGCGGGCCTCAGCTCCTCCACGAGCAGGTCGAAGGGCAGGTCCTGGTGAGCGAAGGCATCGAGCACCGTCTCACGCACGCGCTCCAGCACCGCGGCGAACCCCGGGTTTCCGCCGAGGTCCACCCGCATCACCAGGTTGTCCACGAAGAAGCCCACCAACGGCTCCAGCTCCGTGCGCGTCCGGTTGATGGAGTTCGCGCCCAGGACCAGGTCCTCACGCCCCGTGAGGCGGTGCAGGAGCACGAAGAACGCGCTCAGCATCCCCACGAAGGGCGTGGTGCGGGCCGTATGGCTCAGCGCCTTCAGGGCGCCGGTGAGCTGGGGGCCCACTTCGAAGCGCACCTCGCCGCCTCGGTTCGACTGCACCTTGGGGCGAGGATGGTCCGTGGGAAGCTCGAGCAGCGGAGGTGCTCCCTCCAGCTTCTTGCGCCAGTAGTCCACCAGCTTCTGGCGAACCTCGCCCTGGAGGTACTCCCGCTGCCAGACAGCGAAGTCGGAGTACTGGAGCGTCAGGGGCGGCAACGGCGAAGGTTGGCCACTGGCGAAGGCGCCATACAACGTCACGATTTCGCGGACGAGGATGGCCTGCGCCCACACGTCCGCCGCGATGTGGTGCAGGCAGAGCTGGAGGTACTGTCCCTGGGGCCCCCGCTCGATGATGAGCACACGCATCACGGGGCCCGTGGCCAGGTCGAAGGGCCGCTTGCCCTCGCGCTGGAGGAAGGCCTCCACGCCCGCGGGTTCGGAGGCCAGCACCTCGCGCTCGTCGAGCACGCGGAAGTCGAAGCGGGGCTCCGGATCGACAATCTGGACCGGGACGCCCGCGTGCTCGGCATACCGCGTGCGCAGCACCTCGTGGCGGCGGATGACCTCGGTGAAGCAGCGCTTCACGATGGCCACGTCGAGGTGCCCTTCGACCTGCAACGCCAGCATCAGGTTGTAGGCGGTGCTCCCGGGCTCCAGGCGGTCGAGGAACCACAGCCGCGTCTGCCCATAGGAGAGCGGCGCGGGCCCGGTGCGTTGAACCGGGATGATGGGCGCCTCCTCCTGCCCCCGGTCATGGGCACGCAGGAGCTCGAGCAGCTCGGGTTTGTGTTCCGCCAGTGACTGCCGAAGCTCCGAGGTGGCGGCGCCTTTCGGTCCGCGCAGCCTCAGCGCGTCGCCTTCCACCCGGACTTCCAGGCCCCGCCGATTCAGCTCGGCGAGCAATTCCCCCAGGTTCATACCGTCAACTCCTCGATGTCGGCTGCGGCCTCGGCCGCAGGAGCACGCGCGAGCAACTCCTTGAGCTCGAGCTGGGTGCTCAGCGCATCCACAATCCCGTCGAGCGTGGTGCCGTCGATGAAACGCGCCATGAGCAGGTCCACTCCCAGCTCGCGGCCAATGCGGTTCTTCAGCTCGACCGCGCGCAGCGAATCGAGCCCCATCTCATTCAAGGAAATCCTCTTCTGGAGGACCTCGTGGTCCGGGGCGAAGCCCAGCAAGGGCCCCAGCCGGCTCTGCACGTACCGTGTCAGCAGCGCGCGCCGGCGCTCTCCGTCCGCCCGCTTCAGCTCCTCCATCAGCTCATGCATCCGCGAAGCCGTCGCGGACCGGGCCTGCTCACGGAGCATCAGCTCGGAGAACAAGGGGCCATGGCCGGGCGAAGGCCCCGCCTCCAGCGAGGAGACGCTGAAGGGCACCACGCCCACCTGCACGGCCCCCTGCTCCAGCAGCTGCTCAAAGACCTGGAGCGCGACTTCGGGTGAGAGGCTGGCGGCCTCCGACGCTTCCGGCCGGTCCGCGCTCTTGGCGGCCATGCCCGCGCCCGCCCACCGTCCCCAGTTGATGCTGAGGGCTGGCAGTCCCAGGCGGTTCCGGTGGTGCGCCAGCGAGTCCAGGACGCTGTTCGCCGCCACGTAGTTGGACTGCCCCGCCACGCCCACCAGCGAGGCCGCGGACGAGTACATGACGAAGAGGTCCAGCGGCATCCCGGCCGTGGCGCGGTGCAGGTTCAACGCGCCCTGCACCTTGGGAGCGAACACGCGCGAGAAGCGCTCCGCATCCTGGTGCAGGATGACGCCGTCATCCAGCACACCCGCCGTGTGGATGATGCCTCGCAGGGACTGGCCCCGCTCGGACACGCCCGCCACCAGCCGCTGCACGTCCTCCTGGCGAGAGACATCGGCGCGCGCGACGGTGACGCCGACGCCCCGGGCGGTCAGCGCCGCGAGCCGAGCGTTCGCCGCGTCCGTGGGCTCGCTCCGTCCCACCAGCAGCAGGTGCCGCGCTCCGGCCCCCACCAGCCACTCCGCCGTCGCGAGCCCCAGCGCTCCGAGGCCTCCCGTGACGAGGTAGACGCCCTCCGGGTGGATCCGCGCGGGGGCCGCGCGTTCAGGCGGCTTGCCAGGACGCACGAGGCGCGCGCCCAGGAGCCGGCCGCCGCGCAGGGCCATGACGTTCTCCTGCGGCGGCTGGGCCATGAGGTGGAACAAGCGCTCCAGCGACTCGGAGCCCGGCTCCAGGTCCACCGTGCGGCACATGAGCTCCGTGTGCTCGATGGCCACCGCGCGGCCGAAGCCCCAGAGCGAGGCCTGAGCAAAGCCCTCCACCGCATCCGTGGGCGTGGCGGCTACCGCGCTCTCCGTCACCATCCAGAGGGCAGGCGGCTGCGGCCAGTTGGCACGCGCCATCGCCTTCACGAGGTGAAGCGCGCCCACGGTGCTCGCCATCACCACGCCGGAGAGCGATTCAGGAGAACGGTCGCCGAGCCCCCACAGGTAGGCCACGGCCGCTGGAGCGGAGACGTCCTGGAGCAGCCGGTCAAAGCCCGCGGCGTCATGGGGGGACAGCCGGTAGTGGGTCGCGTCGACGCGTTCGTAGGATGCACCGGGCGTGGCCACCACGCAGGTCCAAGCGCGTTGCCGCGCCAACTCCCTGACTTCGTCCGCGACGCGGTCCGAGTCCACCAGCAACAGCCAGGGCCCGGACTGCGAAGCCACCTGGTCACGCGCGGAGGGCACGGGCTGCTCCCGCCACGCCAGCTCGAAGAGGAGCTCCTGCATCGCCCCCGAGAAGGCCGCCTGGAACGCGCGGCGGTCGACCTGCTTGAGCAGCAGGCCTTCCACTTCGGCGACGACGACGCCGTCTTCATCCAGGATGCGGAGGTCGGCGCTCACCAATCCTTCGGCGAGCGACGTGCGCGCCCCGGTTCGGGCGTGCACCCAGATGCTGCTCCCGGGCCGCTTGAACCAACGCAGCCGCTCGATGGCGACTGGGATGCGCCCCTGCCCTTCTCCCGCCACCTGCGCGCCGCCGTCCGTGAACGCCGCCGCCGCCGTCTGGAAGCATGCGTCGAGCAGCAACGGATGCAGCCAGTAGTCCCCCAAACCGATGACGAGCGCATCGGGCAGCCGAACGTGGGCGAGGCATCCCTCCCCGCCGAACCGCAACGCATCGATGCCTCGGAACGAAGGGCCGTACTCCAACCCACCGCGCGCCATCATGTCGTAGTGCGCGCTGACGGAGCCCTGCCGGGGGAACGCCTGCAACAGCTCCGATTCCAGGGCCACCTTCTCCGGGTGCGTGCGGCCCTCTGTGACGCGGCCCTGCGCCAGCCGGGCCCAGCTCCGGTCCGCCGTCCCTGTCGTCTGCCCGAAGATCTCGAAGCGGGAGCCCTGCTCTTCAGGCGTCAGCACTGTCTGGACGTCCTGTGACTGTCCCTCGGCGAAGACCAGCGCGCGCTCCAGCTCGATGGCCGTGAGCGCCAGAGGTTTCCCGCCCGATGCCGCGTGGTGCGCGGCGCCGAGCGCCATCTCGACGTAGCAGGCGGCTGGCAGCACGGGGTTGCCCAGCACACGATGCTCCGCGATGAAGGCGGGCTCGTGCCTGCTCAGCCGGGCCGCGAAGCGCGTTTCCTTCGCACCCGCGAGCGACAGCGGCGTCCCCGGCAGGGAGTGCGCCTCGCCTCGCGCGGCATCGTCACGCGCCACATGGCCCCGGCGATTCTCGGGGCTTTGCGAGTCCAACCAGTAGCGCTCACGTTGGAAGGGATGCGTCGGCAAGCAGCGCGGACGCCGCTCGAAAGGCGCATCGAACGCAGCCCAGTCCACGTCGAAGCCACGCATGTACAGCTCCGCCACGCTGGAGAGCAGCTGCGCTGTCTCTCCGGTGGACGGACGCAGGCTGGGGAGCCAGCACAGCTCTTCCGACTGGAACGTCCTGCGGCCAATGCCAGCCAGGATGGGCGCTGGCCCCAGCTCCAGATAGGTCCGGTGCCCGTCCTCCCGCGACGCCTCCAGCGCCTTGGCGAAGGCGACGGGCTCTCGAATCTGGCGGCACCAGTACTCGGGCCGGGAGACTTCGTCGCCGACACGCCGGCCCTCCAGCGTGGACACCAGCGGGATGCGCGGTGCCGACAGCGTGAGCCCTTGGAAGGACTCGGCGAAGGGCTTCAGCACGGGCTCCATCTGCGTGGAGTGGAAGGCGTAGGACATCCGCAGACGCTTCGTCTGGATGCCCTGGCTCGACAGCGCCTGCTCCACCTCGGTGATGGCGTCGGGCGTCCCGGAGATGACCACGTCATCAGGGCCGTTGACCGCCGCCAGGGAGGCCGCGCCGGCGTGCGGCGCGATGGCCCGGTTCACCGCGTCGAGCGAAGCAGAGACCGCCAGCATCGCGCCGGGGCCCAGCAGCTCGCCGATGAGCCGCGCGCGCGTCACGACCAGACGCAGCGCCTCCTCGATGCTGAACACCCCCGCGACAGCGGCCGCGGCATACTCTCCCAGGCTGTGCCCGATGAGGGCCGCTGGCGTGACGCCCCAGGCGCCCCACAGCTCCGCCAGCGCATACTCCAGGGCCACCAGCGCGGGCTGCGCATGGCGCGTGTCCTCCAGAAGCGTCGCCGAGGAGTCCCCGAAGAGGAGCGCTTCGAGGCTGCAATCGAGCAGGCCCTCCAGCGCCTTCGAGCACCGCTCCACCGCGGCCCGGAACACCGGCTGCGTCTCGAAGAGTTCCCGTCCCACGCCAGGTCGAAGCGCGCCCTGCCCCGTGAAGAGGAAGACGGGCCGGGGGCTCTCCGTTCCGCGCAGGGGTTCGCGCGCCGGGCGCAGCTTCTCTTCGCGCAGCCGCGTCAGGTTCGCGCGCAGCTCCGCGGCCGTGGCGCCCGAAACAGCGGCGCGGTGCTCGAACTGGGAGCGGCCCGTGTTCGCCGTGTAGCACCAGTCTCCCAGCGTCACCGGGTCCTCCGGCAACGCGCGCTCCTGCGCCTCCATCAGCGCTTCGAGCGCGGCTTCGCTCTTCGCAGACAGCGTCAGCACATGGGCCGGGCGCTCCGCTTCCACGCGGAGCCGCGCCAGCACGGGGGCTTCTTCCACGACCATGTGCACGTTGGTGCCGCTGAAGCCGAAGCTGCTGACGCCCGCGATGCGGCGCTTGTCCCCCCGCAGCCAGGGTCGCGTGGCCGTGGGGATGGTGACGGGCATGTCGTCCCAGCGGATGTTCGGATTGGGCCGCTCGAAGTTCAGGTGGGCGGGGATGGCCTCGTTCTGCAACGCGAGCAGGACCTTGATGAGCCCCGCGACGCCTGCGGCGGCCTCCAGGTGCCCGATGTTCGTCTTCACCGAGCCGACGTACAGCGGCTCAGCGCGAGCACCCTTGCGCCCGAAGACGGACCGCAGCGCCTCCATCTCGATGGGGTCGCCGAGCAGCGTCCCCGTCCCGTGGGCCTCGATGTAGCCCACCTGGTCCGGCTCCACGCCGCAGCTGTCCAGGGCCGCCCGGATGACGCGCTCCTGTGAGCGCCCGTTCGGCACCATCAGGCCGCTGCTGCGGCCGTCATGCGTGACCGCCGAACCCCGGATGACGCCGAGGATGGCATCGCCATGGGCCAGCGCGTCCGACAGGCGCTTGAGCACGACGACGCCGCAACCCTCGCCGCGCCCGAAGCCGTCCGCGGAGGCGTCGAACGTCTTGCAGCGGCCATCCGCCGCCAGCATGCGGTTCTGGCACTCCACCATCACCGTGACGGGAGAGAGGTTCAGGTTCGCGCCCGCGGCGAGCGCGAGGTCGCTCTCGTCGTTGCGGAGGCTCTGACAGGCCAGGTGGATGGCGACCGCGGACGACGAGCACGCCGTGTCCACGGAGACCGCGGGCCCCTGCAGGCCCAGCGTGTGGGAGATGCGTCCCGCGGCGACGGACGGGTAGTTGAGCGACGCCGAGTGGAACTCCAGGTTCTCGGCGATGCCCAGCAGGTTGTAGTCGTTGTGCATCAGCCCCAGGAAGATGCCGGTGCGGCTCCCGGTGAGGCCGGCGGGCGGGATGCCGGCGCGCTCCAGGGCGCGCCAGCACTCCTCCAGCAACAAGCGCTGCTGTGGGTCCATGCCCTTGGCGTCACGCGGCGTGATGCCGAAGAAGCCAGGGTCGAACAGGTCGACACCGTCAATGAAGGCGCCTCGGCGCGTGTACATCTTCCCCGGGACACCGGGCGTGGGGTCGTAGAACGCGTCGACGTCCCAGCGAGAGGCAGGCACCTCCCGTGTCGCGTCGCGGCCCTCGGCGAGCAGCTCCCAGAACGTCTCTGGCAGGTCACCTCCGCCGGGGAAGCGACAGGACATGCCCACCACGGCGATGGGCTCGGCCGCCAGCAGCTCCTTCTTCGAGCGCAGCTGGCTCGCGAGGTACGCGAGCTTGACGACAGGCAATTCGGAAATGCGTGTAGATAGTTTCGCCATCAGGGTCTCATCTGGTGAGCGCGCTCTCCAGCTCCTGGTCGATGAGGGACGTCAGCTCCTGCTCCGACAGCCCTTGAATCTCCGCGGAGAGCGCGCCCTGCGCCTCCCGCGATGCTTCCTGCTTCTTCTGAACCTCGGTCCCCAGCCCCAGCTCCTCCGCCAGATGCGCGACGAGCCCGTTCACGGTGGGGAAGTCGAAAATCAACGTCGAACGCAGGCTTCGCCCGAGGCTGCTCGCGAGCCGGTTCTTGATTTCGATGGCCAGCAGCGAATCGACGCCCAGTTCGAACAGGCGCTCGTTTCCGGACAGCCGCTCCGACTCCGGCATGCCCAGCGTCGCGGACACCTGCCCCGCGACGTGCTGACGCAGCAACTCCGCCTTGCGATTCGGCGGCGCCGCGTCCAACTGCGCGCGGAAGGCCGGCGCTTGCACCCGCTGTGGCACGCTCCCCAGCAGGCCCTGGACGAGCGCCTGCCGCGCGAGCCCTGGCAACTGCTCCGCCAGCCGCGCCCAGTCCACGGGGAAGACGCCCCACTGGACTTGCGCGCTGCCGATGAGGCGCTCCAGGACGGTGAAGCCCTGCTGGACCGGGATGGCGCCGAAGCCCTGCGCCCCCGGCCGCGCGGAGGTTGCCCGCTCCAGCCGCGCCGCCATGCCCGTCTCCGCCCACGAGCCCCAGTTGAGCGTCAGCGCCGGCAGCCCCTCCGCGTGGCGCAGATGGACCAGCGCATCGAGGAAGGCATTCGCGGCGACGTAGTTCGCCTGGCCCGGCGACCCGATGAGCGAGGCGGCGGACGAGAAGCAGACGAAGAAGTCCAGCGCCATGCCCTGGCTGAGCGCATGGAGGTTCCACGCCCCCTGAAGCTTGGGGGCCAGCACCTCCCGGAACTGCTCAGGCGTCTGGTTGGCGAGCGTTCCGTCGCGGAGGACGCCCGCCGAATGGATGATGCCGCGCACGGGCGGGGCTTCGCGCAGGCTCGCGAAGAGGTCTGCCATGGCGTCGTGAGACGCGATGTCCACCCGTGCGACCCGCACCTTCACGCCCTGGGCCTCGAGCGCATCGAGCTGGGCGCGGGCCTCAGGCGCCGGAGCACTGCGCCCCATCAGGACCAGATGCCGTGCGCCCTGCGCCGCCAACCAGCTGGCCGCACGCAGACCGAGTCCCCCCAGGCCGCCCGCGACCAGATAGGTGGCCTCCGCGACGATGGACACCTTCTTCGCCGCGACCGACCGTGAACGGGCCCGCTCGAGCCGGGGGGTGTAGAGACCGCCGCCGCGAACGGCAGCGCCAGACTCCCCATCCGGCAACGCGAGCGCCCGCACGAAGGTGCCCAGGTCTTCGGACCGGAGCTCCGCGGGCAGGTCGATGCGGAGGCACCGCAGTTCGGGCAACTCCGTCGCCACGGCCTGGCCGAAGCCCCACAGCGGCGCCTGCGCGACGCGGGCACCGTGTGTATCCGAGGGCAGGCGTTGCGTGCCCCGCGTCACCAGCACCAACCGGGGCGACGCGCCCTGCCCACGCGACAGGGCCTGCGTCAACCGCAGCGCGCCCAGGCATCCCGACTCCTGAGCCGCGTCGAGCCTGGCGCCCGCGTCACCCGCCTGGCCGCCCTCATCGAGGCCCCAGAGGTACAACAGCCCCGTGGGAGGCTGATTCGCCCACGCCTCGACCAGGCGCGCAGCGTCCTCCGGGTTGGCGGGATTGATGCGGAAGCCCTCCGGCGTGCTGCTGAACGACGCCCCCTTGCGAACCAACGTGCAGCGCTCGCCACGCTGAGAGAGCACCTGCACCAGGTCCGAGGCGAAGTCGTCCTCGCTGGTGAAGACGGCCCAATGTTGCTTCGCGGAGTGGGCTTCCTCCGTGACGGCACGCGGCACCCAGTTGAGGCGGTACAGCCAGTCCTGGAAGTCGTTGTCGAGCCCACGCAGCAACACGTCGCGTTCGGCCTTGCGCACCGAGAACCCGGACACGACGGCCACCACGGCGCCATCGTCGTCACACAGGGTCAGGTCCGACGCGGAGAAGCCCTCCTGTCCCTCCCGGGGAGGCTGCGACGCATACGTCCAGACCCGCTCCGGCAGCGGCCGGTACAGGTCGAGCGTCTGCAAGGCCACCGGGAGGTGCAGCGCGTCTTCCGCCGTGAGCTGTGACACCGCCGCCGCCGTGCGCAAGCAGCCGTCGAAGAGCGCCGGGTGGACGCGGTAGTGCCCGCTCCGGTCCTCCACCTGGCCCAACGACAGCGCGGCCCCCGCCCCCCGATGCAGCGACGTCAGCACGCGCAGGGACGGCCCATAGTCGAGCCCGTGGTGCGTGAAGACGGCGGAGAGTTCATCGATGGAGACAGGCGTCGAGCAGTCACGCCCCCACGCCTCCCGATCCACCGATGGGGCCACGGCGCTCAATGCCGACACCCGGCACGTCACGTGGGTGACCCAGGCCGTGCGCGCGCCGCCGCCCTCTTCCGAGCGCTCGTCTCCCCGGCTCACCACCTTGCACGCAAGGCCCGCCTCGCCCTGGTCCTCCAGCAACGTCTGGACGACCCGCGTCTGCTGTTCGGGGAGCACCAGCGGTTGGAGCAGGGAGATGTCCTCCAGCCGCAGCGACTCCGTCCCGAGCACCTGCGCCGCCGCCGAGGCCAGCATCTCCACGTAGGCCGCCGCGGGGACCACCGCCTTGCCGTACACCCGATGGTCCGCCACGAATGACACGGCTCCCGCCGACAGCTCACTGGAGAAGACGGTCGTCCCCTCCTTCAAAGCGGCGGACTCCAGACGCGTCCCCAGCAACGGGTGGGTCGACGCGCGGCGCGACGCGCGCGTCCACGGCGCGGGCACGTCCAGCCAGTACCGCTGCCGCTCGAAGGGATAGGTCGGCAGGGCCTTGCGGGTCCGCCCATAGCCCGCATCGAAGCGCTCCCAGTCCAGCCTGGCGCCGCGCACATACAGCTCGGACATCGCCCGGAGCAGGCCGGCCCAGTCGGAGCGACGCGGGTGAAGCGTCTCCAGCCACAGCGACTCTTCACCCGCCACCACGTCCCGCGCGAGGTTGGACAGCGAGGGCTTGGGGCCTACCTCCAGGAACACACGCACCCCGCGCTGGAGGAGCGTCCGGATGCCATCCTCGAAGCGCACGGGCTGGAGGACATGCCGGGACCAGTAGCCCGGCTGGGTGATGGCCTCGCCTGCTTCGCGTCCGTCGAGGTTCGAGATGAGGGGAAGGCGCGGCTTCTGGAAGGTGGCGCGGCTGGCGGCCCGCTCGAACTCCGCCAGCATGGGCTGCATCAGCGGAGAGTGGAACGCGTGTGACACCTTCAGTCGCCGGCTCTCGATGCCCGACTCCACGAGCGCCTGGACCACGGCTTCGATGGCCGTGCTGTCCCCCGAGATGACGGTGTTCCGCGGCCCGTTGATGGCCGCCAGCGATACCCGGGGATGCCCGGCGATGAGCGGCAGCACGCGCGATGGCTCGGCGAACACGGCCAGCATCGCGCCGCGCTCGGGCAGCGCCTGCATCAGGCGAGCGCGCTCAGCCACCAGGGGCAAGCCGACCTCGGGCTCCAGGACGCCCGCGAACATGGCCGCCGCGTACTCGCCCACGCTGTGGCCCAGGACCGCGTCGGCGCGCACGCCCCACGCTCGCAGCAGGTGCGCCAACGCCAGCTCCAGCGCCACCAGCGCCGGCTGGGTGTATCGCGTCTCGTCCAGCGCTCCTTCCGTGTCGTGGAAGAGCACCTCGGTGAGCGGCCGTTCCAGGTGCGGCGTCAGGATGCCCTCGAAGCGCAGGAGTTCGCGGCGGAACTCGGGCTGCGTGTCGAACAGCTCCCGGCCCATGCCCGCGTACTGGGAGCCCTGGCCCGTGAAGAGGAGCGCGACGCGCGGTGCCTCGGCGTCGCGGCGGCCTTCCACGCAGGTCCCGGGGACGGTGGGCGCTCCTCGGCTGAACGCACGCAGCGCCTCGGCCAGCTCCTCGGGAGTCGTAGCCGTGAAGGCCGCGCGCTCTTCCATGGCGCTCCGGCCGGTGTTCGCCGTGTGGCAGACATCCGCGAGCCCTTCCGCGGGGCACAGCGACAGCTCCTCCGCGACGGACCCGGCCAGCCTGCGAAGACTGGCGTTCGAGCGTGCGGAGAGCGCCAGGACGTGCCGAGGGCGTTCCACGTCCCGGACCGGAGACTTCGGCCGTGGCGCGGACTCCAGGACGACGTGCGCGTTCGTCCCCGAGAAGCCAAACGAGCTCACCGCCGCGAAGCGCGACTCCGTCCCCTGCCACGGACGGCGCGCGGTCGGCACTTCGATGGCCAGCTGCTTCCAATCCACATGCGACGTGGGCGTGCGCAGGTGGAGATGCGGCGGGACCTCCTCGTTCGCCAGGCACAACGCGGATTTGATCAACCCCGCGATTCCAGACGCACCTTCGAGGTGCCCCATGTTCGTCTTCACCGAGCCGGCCATCAGCGGCTGCTGCCGCCCCGTCCTGGCGCAGTAGACGGACGCGAGGGCCTCCAGTTCGATGGGGTCGCCCAGCGACGTCCCCGTCCCGTGGGCCTCGACGTAGCCCACCTTCGCGGGCTCCACCTGTCCGTCCCGCAGGGCATCCCGGATGACGCGCTGCTGGGCCAGCCCATTGGGCACCGTAAGCCCGCTGGTCCGCCCATCCTGGTTCACCGCCGAGCCGCGAATCACCGCGACGATGGGGTCCCCATCCGCGATCGCGTCCGACAGGCGCCGCAGGAAGACGAGCCCGCAGCCCTCCCCTCGCCCGATGCCGTTGGCCGAGGCGTCGAAGGTCTTGCACCGGCCATCGGGCGACAGCATGTGCGTGCGCGACTCAATCAGCGTCGCGACGGGAGAGAGGACCAGGTTCACCCCGCCCGCCAGCGCGAAGTCGCTCTCCCGCTGACGCAGGCTGCGGATGGCCAGGTGCACCGCGACCAGCGACGAGGAGCACGCGGTATCGACCGTGAGGCTGGGCCCTTCGAGCCCGAAGGAATACGACAGGCGGCCCGCGGCGACGCTCGCGCCGTTTCCCGCGCCCGTGTGGGCGTCGATGAGCTCCGGGGACTGGGTGGCAATCTGCGTGTAGTCCTGCCCCATCAGCCCGACGAACACGCCGGTCCGCGTCCCGCTCAGGCTCGTGGGGTTCCGGCCGCCACGCTCCACGGCCTCCCAGGCGACCTCCAGCAACAGCCGGTGCTGCGGGTCCATCCGCGCCGCCTCACGCGGGGAGATGCCGAAGAAGCGCGGTTCGAACTGGTCGATGTCCCTTAGGAAGCTCCCGTGGCGCGTGTAGATGCCACCGGGATGGTCCGGGTCGGGGTGGAAGAAGCTGTCCGCGTTCCACCGGTCGGATGGAATCTCGGTGACGGTGTCCACGCCCTCGGAGAGCAGGCGCCAATAATCGCCAGGGCTGGTAACGCCCCCCGGGAAACGGCAGCCGATGCCGACAATGGCAATGGCCCCGTGCTTCTCCTGCTCATGGGCATCGAGCTTCGACTGCGTCTCCTGCAACTTCAGGAGTGCGCGCTTCATCAGCTCGCCGTAGCTCGTATCACTTCCTTGCGCTGACATCGTTCCGTCCCTAGTTCATCTTCGACAGCTGCTCGGAGAGCAGGTGCGCGAGGTTCGCTTCAGCCAGCCCTTCCAGTGGGCTTTCGACCGGGGCGTCTGACTTCGACGTGACGCGCGCTTCCTCCGTGAACTCCAGAGGGATGAACGCGTCCATGAGCTGCGTCGCGAGCTTCTCCGCCGTCGGGTAGTTGAAGACGAGCGTCGCCGGCAGCGACACGCCGAGCCCGCTCTGAAGCCGGTTCTTGAGCTGGAGCGCCGCCAGCGAGTCGATGCCCAGCTCGTGGAACCCACGCGCCGGGTCGATGGACTCGCTGGAGCCCACGCCTCGCATCCACGCCACCTGCTCGCGCACGTAGTCCATCAGCAACTGCCGACGCATCTCGGTAGGCGCCGCCGTGAGCGTGTCCAGGAACGACGCGCGCTCCTCCGTGCGCTCGCCCCCTGCCCGCTCGCGCAACTCCGCGATGTAGGGCGTGGGCCGGCCGCTTCCGAAGACAGCCCAGTCGATGGCGGCCACGCCGACCTGCGGAACGCGCGACGTGAGGAGCAGCTCCAGCGCGCGCAGGCCCTGCGCCTTGGGAATGACGCCGAAGCCCGGCGTCCGAGCCTCCTCGCTCACCGACACCTGGGCGCCCGCGTCACCGGCCCAGATGCCCCAGTTGATGCTCAGGGCAGGCAGCCCCAGGGCACAGCGGTGGTGCGCCAGCGCATCCTCGAAGGCGTTCGCCGCGCAGTGATTGGACTGTCCCGCCGAGCCGACGAGCGATGCGACGGAGGAGAACATCACGAAGTAGTCCAGCGGAAGCCCCGCGGTCAGGCGATGCAGGTTCCAGGCGCCACGCAACTTCGGCCGCAGCACGGTCTCGAAGCGCTCCCAGCGCTGCTGCCGCAGCACGCCGTCATCCAGCACACCGGCCGAGTGGAACACGCCGCCCAGAGGGGCCATGTCCCGCGCCACTTCGCTCAACAGCGCGGCCAGCGGCTCCACATCCGCGATGTCGACCTTCCGGTACTCGACGCGGACGCCCTGCTGACGCAGGTGCTCCAGACGCTCCACCGCCTGCGGCCCCGGAGCCCCCCGGCCTGTCAGCACCAGGTTGCGTGCCCCCCGGCTCGCCAGCAACTCCGCGGTCAGCAAGCCCAGACGCCCGAGTCCGCCCGCCACGAGGTAGGTGCGGTCCGCCCGGAAGGACTCGACGCGCTCCGCGGACGCTTCGACGAGCTTCCGTGACTCGACCCTCCGGAGTCGCGCGACGTAGCGGCCATCGCGATAGGCCACCTGGTCCTCCGCCACCTCCGCGCGGCGGCGAATCTCCTGCGCGAGCAACTCCACCTGGGCGCTCGGTTCGCCCTGGGCATCGAGGTCGACACACCGGCAGTCCAACTCCGACGCCTCGATGCCCAGAGGCCGCGCCATGCCCCACAGCAACGACTGGGCGAGCCCGGGCAACGGAGCGCCCGGCTTCACGGGCTGCGCGCCACGCGACACCAGCCACACGGTTCCGGAGTACCCACGGTCCAGCAGGAACTGGAGCACGCCCAGCGCGCCACCACCCGTCACCCGAGCCGCCTGCCCCAGCGCATCCGCATCCAGCGTCTCCGCGTCCCCGGTGTGGGAGCCCCACATCAGGATGACGTCGGACAGCGCCGCGGGAAGTGGCAGTGCTCGCAAGGCCTCCATGAGCGCGTCGGGCGCGTCGGGGACCTCGAAGGTGGTCTCATCGATACGGCGCGGCTCCGCGCCACGGATGGCGACGAAGCAGGCGCGGCCATCGCGCGTCAGCACCTGTGCGAGCTGCTGCCCCACACCGTCGCGCTCCGAGAGAATCAGACACGCGCCGCTCGCGGGGACCAGCGTCTCCGGACGAGTCCCCTCCAATGCGAGCGGCTCCCACCGCCGCTCGTAGAGCCACTCATCCAGCGAGGTGGAGAGCGCGGCGCGAAGCGCCTCCTGGCTCGTGCGCTGAAGCTCCAGGCCGCGCACCCAGGCGCGCAGGGCGCCATCTCTGCCGAAGATGCGGACATCCGCGCGCAACCGCTTCCCAGCCTCGTCCACCGGCCGCACCACGGCATGGCTCCACACGCCGTCTTCGATGCTGCCCAGCACGTGGAGGCGCTCGATGTGCACCGGCACGTACAGCTCGGTGCCATCCATGTCCGGATAGGCGCCGCCCACCACCTGAAGGCAGGCATCCATCAGGGCGGGATGCGCGAGGTAGCCACCGCCGCTCCCGAGGCCCGCCGGGCGCTCGATGCGCGCCAGGACCTGCTCGCCTTCCCGGCGCAGCTCGGTGATGCCCTGGAACTCCGGCCCGAAGTCGACGCCCGCGTTCCGCGCCCGCTGATAGTAGTCATCGACCGGGAGCGGGGTCTGCAGGTCCTTCAACACGCTGTCGAGGTCGTGCGCCTCGGTGGCCGATGCATCATCACCGAGGACGGCGAGCGTGCCCGTCGCATGAAGGCTCCAGGCGCGCTCCGCGCCCTCACCCGTCCGGCTGAAGATGCGCACAGCGGCCCTGCCCTCTCCGTCGCGGCGCACGGCGCACTGCACCTTCCGCTCGGCATCCTTCGGGAAGGTCATCGCGTTGAGGATGGCCAGGTCCGTCAACTCCAGCGCGGTCGTGCCCAACAGCCGGCTCCCAGCGGCCAATGCCATCTCGACGTAGCCCGTCGCGGGCAGCGTGGGCGTTCCGAAGACGCGGTGCTGGCCCAGGAACGCCTGCGAGGCAGGCCCCAGCGTGGCCTCGAACAACAGCTCACCGGCCTCCAGGACGGCCAGGGGCACGCGCTCGCCAATCAGCGGGTGCTCGGCGCGGGAAACGCTTCGCCCGTTGGGACGCTGGAGGCCCGCGCCCTCCTCCCAGTAGCGCTGACGCTGGAAGGCATAGGTGGGGACCTCCACCTTGCGCCGTGGGTAGCCGGCATCCACCGCCGCCCAGTCCACCGGAGCGCCGCGCACGTACAGCGCCGCCAGGCTCTCCAGCATCTGCCGCCAGCCCCCGTCATCGGCGCGCAGGCTCGGCAGCCATGTGCCCGCGCCCTCGGGCACCGAGCGCGCCGCCATGCCGAGCAGGGTCGCCTTCGGGCCGACCTCGACGAAGACGCGCATGCCGTCGCGGTACAGCGCCTCCACGCCCCGGCCGAACTGCACCGGGTTGCGAAGCTGGCTGCACCAGTAGTCCGGCGTGCAGAGCCCGTCGGTGATGAGCTCGCCCGTCATCCCGGAGACCATCGGAATCGACGGCGGCGAATAGCGCAGCGACGCGGCGACGGCCCGGAACTCCGGGAGGATGGCCTCCATCATCACCGAGTGGGCCGCGCGCGGGATGTTCAGCCGCTTGACCTTGTAGCCCTTCGCGTCCAGCGCTCGGCCTATCTCCACAATCTCCGCGGGGATGCCGGAGATGACGACGTTGTCCGGCCCGTTGACGGCCGCGATGGAGCTGGCCCAACCGCCCTGGGCGAGGAACTGGCGCAGCTCCGGCTCCGCGGCGGAGACCGCGATGTTGCTGCCCTCCGGAAGCTGCTGAATCAGCCGTCCGCGGTGAACGGCCAGCTTCAGGCCATCCTCCACGCTGAACACGCCCGCGATGCAGGCCGCCGCCAGCTCGCCCGTGCTGTGCCCCAGCAACACGTCCGGCTGGATGCCCCACGACATCCACAGCTCGGCCAGCGCGTACTCCAGCACGAAGACCACTGGCTGGGCGTAGTCGAGCTGGTCGATGGGCGATGGCGCCCCCGGCTCCGCGTAGAGGACGGAGATCAGCGAACGGTCCCAATACTCACGGAGCATCTGGTCGAACGAATCGATGCGCCGGCGGAAGCCCGGATGCGTCTGGTACAGCTCGCGCGCGGCTCCGACGTACTGCGAGCCCTGGCCGGAGAACAGGAACGCGACCTTCACCGCCTGCTTCGTGTCGGCCTCTCCCTGGATGACTCCCGGGTGCTCCTCCTTCCGCTCCGCCGCGCCCAGGACGGCGGCCACCTGCGCGGCGTCCGCCCCCACCACCGCGAGCCGGTGGTCGAAGGCGACACGCCCGGTGTTCGCGGAGAAGCACACGTCCGCGAGTGATGCGCCCGGTGCTTCGAGCGCCGCCCGGTAGCGGCCCGCGAGCTGCCGCAGCGCCTCGGGGCTCCGCGCCGAGAGCGCTAGGAGGTGCCGCGAGCGGTCCATCTGCTGCACGTCCGGCGCTGGCGTCGCTTGCGGCGGCGCCTCTTCGACGACCACGTGGACGTTGGTGCCGCCGATTCCGAACGAACTGAGCCCCGCCCGCAAGGCACCCTGCGTCGCGGTCCACGGCCGGGCCTTGTCCACCACGTAGAAGGGCGTCTTGTGGAGCTCCAGCCGCGGGTTCGGCGACTGATAGTGGAGCGTGGGCGGCAAGGTGCGGTGCTGAAGCGCGAGCACGACCTTGATGAGCCCAGCGACGCCCGCCGCGCTGTCGAGGTGGCCGATGTTGCCCTTCACCGAGCCCAGGCCGCACGACTGCGTCTGGACCTGTCCCCCAAACGCCTCCGTCAGCGCGGAGACTTCAATGGGGTCACCAATGGCCGTTCCGGTGCCATGGGCTTCGACATAGGAGATGGTCCGCGGGTCCACCTTCGCGTGCTGATGCGCGCGGCGCACCACGTCCGTCTGGCCCTCGACGCCGGGCGCCATGAAGCCCACCTTGCGGTGCCCGTCGTTGTTGATGGCGGAGCCCTTGATGACGGCGAGCACCCGGTCCCCATCCGCCAGCGCCTGGCTCAGGCGCTTGAGGACCACGATGCCCGCGCCGCTTCCCGGGATGGTCCCGTTGGCCCCGGCGTCGAAGGGGCGGCAGTGGCCGTCGCGCGAGAAGACGCTGCCTTCCTCGTACAAGTAGCCCACGCGGTGTGGCACCTTGATGGCCACGCCGCCCGCGAGCGCCAGGTCGCAGCTGCCCTCATTCAGCGCCGCGCACGCCGCGGACACCGCGACCAGGGACGTGGAGCACGCCGTCTGGACGTTGATGCTGGGCCCGCGCAGGTCGAGCTTGTAGGACACCTGCGTGGCCAGGAAGTCCTTATCCTGGGCCATCAGGTCCTGGAAGAAGCCGATGGGGCGCGTCAGGTCCGGGTAGGGATAGCGATAGTGGCTGACGCTCTTCCCGGCATACACGCCGACGAGCCCGTTGCGCCCCGACGGCGGATAGCCCGCGTGCTCCAGCGCCTCCCAGGCGCACTCCAGAAACACCCGCTGCTGCGGGTCCAACGCGCGCGCCTCGCGGGGCGTCAGCGAGAAGAACTCCGCGTCGAAGGCGTCGAAGTCCTCCATCACCGCCGACGAGCGGACGTACCCGGGATTCCGGAACGCCTCCGGACTGACGCCCGCGGCCAGCAGCTCGTCATCGGTGAAGGTGCCCACCGACTCCACGCCCTGCATCAGGTTCTGCCAGAACTGCTCGGGCGTCGACGCCCCGGGGAAGCGGCAGCTCATGCCGATGATGGCGATGTCCCGCGCATCCTCCGTCCGCGGCGTCTCCTCGCGCGGCGCGAGTGCCACCTCGGGCTTCGTCTCCCCGCCTGCCGCCGCGAGCCTGGCCGCGAGCACCTTGACGGTGGGCCTGCCGAACAGGTCCGTGACGGGAACCGACAGCCCCAGCTTCTCCTTGAGCTCGAGGTGGAGCTTGATGAGGTGCACCGAGTTGGCGCCCAGCTCGAAGAAGTTCCGGTCCGGGTGGACGTCTGGAACACCCAGCACCTCCGCCACGGCCTTCGCGATGGACTGCTGAAGCGCCTGGGCCTCACGACCTGGACGGGCGGCGACGGCGGGCTTGCTCTCCTCGCGCTGCGTGGGCCGGGCGACGTGGTCCGGATGCGGCAGCGCCTTGCGGTCCACCTTGGCGTTGCGGGTCAGCGGCAGCGCCTCCAGCACGACGTAGGTCGCTGGGACCAGGTGCTCGGGCAGCTTGCGGGACAGAAACTCGCGGACGTGCCGGGTATCCACGCCGCGCTTCGTGTCCGAGGCGACGACGTAGGCGACCAGGCGCTTCTCATGGTGCTCGCCGACCGCCCCGACCACCGCGGCGCTGATGCTCGGCTCCTGGAGCAGCGCGGCCTCGATTTCACCCGGCTCGATGCGCTGGCCACGGATGGAGAGCTGGAAGTCGACGCGGCCGAGGAACTCGATGGTGCCATCCGGCAGGTACCGCCCGAGGTCGCCGGTGCGGTAGAGGCGCTCGCCCGTCCGTGGGTGCACGGTGAACTTCTTCGAGCCCGCTCCCGCGCCCACGTAGCCCAGCGCCACGCCCACGCCCGCGCAGCACAGCTCGCCGGGCACCCAGATGGGGCGCTCGTCCAGGTGCTCGTCCAGCACGTAGTACTTCGTGTTCGAGATGGGCTTGCCGTACGGGATGCTGCGGCGCCGCTCATCGGCCTCGACGACCGGATGGGAGATGTTCCACAGGGACGTCTCTGTCGGGCCGCCGACGCTCATCAGCTTCACGTCGCCGAACTTCGCCCGCAGCCGTGCGGGCATGGTGACGGGGAGCCAATCTCCTCCGAGCATCACCAGACGCAGCGGGCAGGTCAGCCGGGCGTTGCTGCCTTCGAGATACGTCAGCAGCATCTCCATCATCGCCGGCACGGTGCTCCAGATGGAGACGCCATGACGGGACATCAGCTCGGCCCAGTGGGAGGGGTCCCTGCGCGAGGAGGCGTCCGGCATGACCAGGGCCGCGCCCGCGCTCAGGGTGCCGAAGACGTCGTAGACGGAGAAGTCGTGGTGGAGCGCGCTGAGCGCGATGACGCGGTCTTCCGGCCCCACGCCGAACTTCCGGTTCGTCCACTCCACGCCGTTGACCATCCCCGCGTGGGTGAGCATGGCCCCGTTGGGCTGCCCCGTGGAGCCGGAGGTGTAGAGGATGTGCGCCAGGTCCTCGGGCTTCTGCACGGGCGCCAGGGGCGCCTCGCTGTACTCACTGAAGGCGTCCGGCGTGACGACCAGCACCTGCACCCCTTCGGGCCAGGACTCCTGGGCGAACTTCGGCTGCGTCACCGCCAGCTCGGCCCCGCCGTTCCGCATCATGTAGACGCGCCGCTCGTGCGGCAGCCCCGCGTCGATGGGCAGGTACGCCGCTCCCGAGCTGAGGACCCCCAGCGCGGCCACGACCTGCTCCCACCCCTTCTCCATCACAATCGCGACGATGCGGTTGGGCGCGGCGCCACGCTCGCGTAGCGCATGTCCGAGCCGGTTGGAGCGCCGGGCGAGCTCGCCATAGCTCAGGCTGACGCTCGACGAGGCCAGCGCCAGGGCGTCCGGGCGCGCCGCGGCGTGGCGGTAGAAGCCCGTGTGGAGCAGCTCCCCGCTCTGCGCGCGCGCCGTGTCGTTGACGCGGGCCAGCAGCTCCACCTGCCGGACCGGACGGGTGTCCAGCCCTTGCTGGTCCCACGCCGCGTCGTCCTCCGCCAGGCGCCTCAGCAGGGCGCAGAAGCTGGAGAACATGTCTTCAATCATGCCGGGCGGGAACAGCTCCTCCGCCACGTCCCAGTTCAGGAAGACGCCGCCCCGCTGGTAGACAATCTGCAGGTCGATCCACACCTGGGGCGTCTGCGTCAGCGCCTCGATGAGCTCGCCGAACTCCTCCGCCAGGAAGTCGACCCAGTGCGAGTCCTTACTCTTGGAGTGAGACGCGAAGCTCGTCATCACCACGGGCATGATGGCGCCCGCGATACGCCCCTGGGCCCTGAACAGCTCCCGCAGCAGCTCGACGCCGCTGACCTCACGGTGCTCCAGCGCCAGGAAGAGCTGATCCCGGATGGCCAGCGCCCGCTCGGTGAACGTCCGCTCCGGCCGGTGGTCCACCTCGATCAGCGTGAAGCTGGCGAAGGTTCCGACAATCTCGTTGACCTGGGGATGGAGGGGCAGCCGGTTGAAGTGCGGGACGTTGAGCGTGAAGCGAGGGCTGCGGCTCCAGCGCGCCATGACCTCCGCGTACGCCGCCAGCAGCAGCTCCGGCTCCGTCAGCTTGCGCGCGCGGGCTCGCTGCTTGAGCGGCTGCCAGATATCCGGCCCCAGCCGTTCAAACACGCGGCCGAAACGAGGACGCCGCAGCGACCCCGGGTCCTTGTCGAGCGGGAGGTCCGGCGCGGGCGGGAGGTTCGGAAGGCGGGAGCGCCAGTACTCGAGCGAACGCGCGTAACGAGCCCCGCGCGCATGCTGCACCGCCAGCGCGTAGTCACGGAAGGACAGGTCCAGTTGAGGCAGCGCGGGCGCCCCACCCAGGTGTTTGTAGAGGTGGACGAGCTCCCGGTAGAGAATCTGGAAGCTGTAACCATCGATGAAGGTCCCATCGATGCTCATGAAGAGGCGCGAGCGGCCCCCGTCGAGCTGGCACACGCGGAGCTCGAACAACGGCCACTGGTCGAGCGCCAACACCTGCTGCGACAGCCGCTCGCGGATGGCCTGGAAGCGAGCCTCCGTCTCTTCCGGGTCGCGTCCGCGCAGGTCCTCCACGGGCAGGACGTAGCGCGGCACGTCGGGGAGGATGCGCTGCTGGAAGCCCGGGAGCGCCACCACCCGAAGCATCTCGTGGCGGGCGATGAGCAGGTTCCAGGCGTCCTCGAAGCGGCCCAGGTCGAGCGCGTGGCAGTCAATCTCGTTGTACGCGTGCATCGCCGCGTTCATCTCGAGCTCGGCCTGCCGGCCCACGCTGTAGGCCTGCTGAATCTCCGTCATCGGGAACGGCGCGTGCCGCTCCTCGGGCCGGGGCGTGATTTGCGGCAGCGCCTCCGCCTGGGGCATGCGCTGCTCCGACAGCAGGGTCAGCAGCGCGGCCTTGTTCGCCACGAGCTGCTCGCGCAGCGCTCCTGGAATCTCGCCAGTGGGCGAATCGACCGCCAGGCGGTCCCCCTCCACCGACAGCTTGATGCCGTGCCCAGCCAGGGCCTGAAGAAGCTCATTCAATGTCATAGCAGGACCCGCTTCGATTCATCGCGCTCCGAGGAGGCAGCGCTGAGCACACTGGCCACGGCGAGCTTTCCGAGAAGCTCAGCCGTCACCTGCTCGATGGAACTTTCATCGACGAAACTCTTGAGAGGCATGCTCACGTCGAGCTCGCCCAGCACCATGTCCCGCAACTCGAGCGCCATGATGGAGTCGAACCCCAGCGCGTCGAACGAGTCCGTGGACGAGAGCTTCGCCGTCGGAATCTTTCCAACCTCGCTGACCATCTCCTTGAGCCGCGCCTCCAGGACGCCGCGACGCGCGGAGCCGTCCAGCGCCAGCAACACCTCGCGCAGCTTGCGCGGCGCCTCCACGACGTCAGGCACCTCATCGGAGACGGACGCGGGCCGGAACAGCGACGAAGCCACGATGGAAGGATGGCTGGCGGTCCATCGCGTCACATCGAAGCGCGCGATGCCCCGGGTGACGCGGTTCTCCGCGAGCACCAGCGCCATGGCCGCCAGGGCTTCATCCACGGACATGGGCGACATGCCCCGCTCCGCCAGCCGGTCGCCACGCCGGGCATCCGCGACGGCCATGCCGACCTCGCCCCAGCTCCCCCAGTTGAGGCTGATGGCCGGCAGTCCCCGTGCGCGACGGAAGTGCGCCAGCGCATCGAGGAATGCGTTGGCCGCGGCGTAGCTGGCCTGCCCCGGCGAGCCCATCAGCGACGCCGTCGAGGAGAACAGGACGAAGTGCTCGAGGGTGGTGTCAGTGGCCAGCGCATGGAGGTTCCAGGCACCGTCCACCTTGGGGCCCATGACCGTCTCGAAGTCCTGGGGCTCCCACTGCAACAACGAGCTGTCCGCCAGCACACCCGCGCTGTGGAAGATGCCCCCCAGCGGCGCTCCGCCTCGGCGGACGGCGGCCAGCATCTCCGCCACCGACTCCGGGCGGCTCACATCGACGCGGAAGGTCTCCACCCGCGCGCCCGCCGCACGCAGCGGCGCCAGGACCTGCCGGGCCTCGTCGGTCTCACCTTTTCTTCCACAGAGGGCAAGGTGCCGCGCGCCGCGCTCCACCAGCCAGGCGGCGAGCCGCAGTCCGATTCCACCGAGCCCACCCGTAATCAGATACGTGCGGTCGTGCCGGGGACGAAACGCCCCCGCGCCTTCCGGAATCGTCTGGGTCTGCGTGAGCGAGGGCACCAACCGCTGCTCGCCGCGCAGCACGACCTCGTCGTCGTCAGCGGAAGCAGGGACCTTGCGCGCCAGCTCCGTCACCAGCGCACCGAAGGCCGCGGGTTCGATGTCGATGCGCTTGCAGGCAAGCTCCGGGTGCTCGTAGGCGACGACCCGTCCCAGGCCCCACAGCGGCGCGCCAGCAACCGCGGTGGGTCCAGCCGCCTCGCCAGCGGCTTGCGCGCCCTGGGTGACGAGGAACAACCGAGGCAGCGTAGGCACCGACTGCCGCGCCAGGATCTGCACGAGCGACGCCGCCGCGTGGACCTCTCGCTGAACCGCTGTGTGCAGCCCTTCCAGTGATTCGGGGTGCTCCGAACCCGACAGGTAGATGACGCCTCGAGGCGCCGGGCTCTCGGACAGCCACTCCCGCAGCACCGACGCCTGCTCGGAGCCCGCGATGGCCACGCGCACCGTGCCTCCGGCGGTGGCCAGGGCTTGCCGAAGCGACTCCGAGGCAGCCGGCTGCGTGCTCACGATGAGCCAGCGCCCCTCCGCGTCCACGGGCCCCTGCCCCACCGTGCGCGCATTCCACGTGAGTTCGCAGAAGAGGTCCCGGGGGGATGCATCCCGGACGGGCTGCACGCTGCTCGGCGCTGGAGCGACCGCTCCGTCCCACCAGTAGCGCTCACGCTGCCACGGGTACGTCGGAACCACCGTCTTTCGCGCCCTCGTGAAGAGCTCCTCGAAGCGAATGGAGCCTCCGGAGGCGTACCCACCCGCGATGACGCCCAGGACACCCGTCCAGGCATCATCGCCGGGCCTGCTGGCACGCAGGAGGACGGCCTTGCTTCCACGGCTTCGTGCAGCGGCCTCCAACGCTTCCCCAACGGAAGCCTCACAAGAGACCTGTATGAAAGCCGAGGCGTTCCGCGCCCCCAGGTGCGCCACGGATGACGCCGGGTTGCTCACCTCGGCGCGCTGCGACTCCCAGTAAGCGCCCGCCACCGTGGCGCCCGCTTCGACCCAGGCGTCATCGGCGGTGGAGAAGAACGGGCACTTCACGGGTTGAGGACGCACGGACTGCGATGGAGCCAGCCGCAAGGCGATCCGCACGGCGTCGTCCACGCTGAGCGCTCCCGCGACCACTCCCGCGGAGAGTGCTCCCACGCCGAAGCCGGAAACAGCGGCGGGGGTCAGACCGCACGCGCGCCAGAGCTCCGCGAGCGCGAGCTGGAGCACGAGGAGCGTGCCCACCGCGTGTCCTTCGCCCGCCCGCCCT
>NZ_JABFNS010000129.1 GCF_013116825.1 Myxococcus xanthus | reverse complement strand
GGGCGCGGCAGCGGGCTCGCCCAGCGCCTGGCCGCAGAGCACACATGCGGCCGAGCGAGGCGAGTTGTACCCGTCACAGTTCGGGCAGACCACGGCGAGGGAGGACAGCAGGAGCTGTGACATGTGCGGAGGCGAATCTACGGGGCCGTAAAACACCGGGTCAACGAAAGCGAACGCACCAACTGGGGTGTCCCAGAGGGAGGTGACGTCCAGGTGTGGGGCAACGTTGCCCCTCCGTTGGTGCAAAGTTACGATTGCTCCTCATTCGATGATTCGCCTGAACGACATCCTCCAACGGGTTTCCCAGTACCACCCCGACCCCGACCTGGACATCATCAAGAAGGCCTACGTCTATTCGGCCAAGGTCCATCAGGGTCAACTCCGGAAGTCAGGCGAGCCCTACCTCGTCCATCCGCTCGAGGTCGCCGGCATCCTGGGCGAGCTCAAGCTGGACGAGGCGTCCATCGTCACCGGACTCCTTCACGACACTATTGAGGACACGCTGGCCACCGAGGAGGAGCTGACGGAGCTCTTCGGTTCGGAAGTGGCCCACCTGGTAGACGGCGTCACCAAGCTGTCCAAGTTCTCCGCATCCGCCAGCCTGTCGCAGGAGGAGAAGCAGGCGGAGAACTTCCGGAAGATGATCATCGCGATGGCGCAGGACATCCGCGTCATCCTGGTGAAGCTGGCGGACCGCACGCACAACATGCGGACGTTGGACCACATGTCGGAGGAGAAGCAGGCCCGCATCGCGCAGGAGACGCTGGACATCTACGCGCCGCTGGCCAACCGGCTGGGCATCTCGTGGATCAAGACGGAGCTGGAGGACCTGAGCTTCCGCTACGTCAAACCGCAGGAGTTCTTCGCGCTCCAGGCGAAGCTGAACAAGCGCAAGAAGGAGCGGGAGAAGTACATCGAGGACACGTGCGACGTCATCCGCTCCAAGCTGGCCGAGCGCGGGCTGAAGGGCGAGGTGAGCGGCCGCTTCAAGCACGTGTACAGCATCTACAAGAAGATCAAGTCACAGGGCATCGACTTCGATCAGATCCACGACATCATCGCCTTCCGCATCATCGCGCCCACCGCGCCCTCCTGTTACGAGGCGCTGGGGCTCGTGCATGAGATGTGGAAGCCGGTGCCGGGGCGCTTCAAGGACTTCATCGCGATTCCGAAGCCCAACATGTACCAGTCGCTGCACACGACCATCATCGGTCCGCTCAGCGAGCGCGTGGAGGTGCAGATCCGCACCTCGGAGATGCACAAGATCGCCGAGGAAGGCATCGCCGCGCACTGGAAGTACAAGGAGGGCAAGGCCGTCATCTCCAAGGATGACGAGAAGTTCGCCTGGCTGCGGCAGCTGATGGAGTGGCAGCAGGACCTGAAGGACCCGAAGGAGTTCCTGGAGACGGTGAAGGTGGACCTCTTCACCGACGAGGTCTTCGTCTTCACGCCCAAGGGGGACGTGCGCTCGCTGCCTCGCGGCGCCACGCCGGTGGACTTCGCCTACGCCATCCATTCGGACGTGGGCAACCGGTGCGTGGGCGCCAAGGTGAACGGGAAGATCGTCCCGCTCCGCTACAAGATGAAGAACGGGGACACGGTGGAGGTGCTCACCAGCCCCCAGCAGCACCCGTCCAAGGACTGGCTCACCTTCGTCAAGACGAGCCGGGCGCAGCAGCGCATCCGCGGCTTCATCAAGCAGCAGCAGCGCGAGAAGAGCCTGCAGCTGGGACGCGAGCTGGCGGACCGCGAGCTCAAGCGCTTCCAGCTCAACTTCAACCGGTTGCTCAAGTCCGGCGAGATGAAGAAGGCCGCCGTGGACCTGGGCTTCCGTGTGGAAGACGACATGCTGGTGGCCATTGGCTACGGCAAGGTGACGCCGCAGCAGCTGTCGCACCGGCTCGTTCCCCAGGAGAAGCTCAGCGCCGCGGAGGCCGGGGGGCGCGCGGACGCCAACCCCGCCGCCGCGACACCCTCGGGTGGAACCGGCAACTCGGTGCTGCCGGGCCTGTCCCGGGTCACCGACCTGGCGAAGCGGCTGGTGGGCCGCAGCAGCCGCAGCGGCGTGCAGATTGGCGGCGTGGACGATGTCCTCGTGCGTTTCGGGCGGTGTTGCAACCCCGTCCCCGGAGATCCCATCGCCGGCTTCATCACCCGGGGGCGGGGCGTCACGGTGCACACGGTCGGCTGTGAAAAGGCGCTGGCCACGGACCCCGAGCGGCGCGTGGACGTGTCGTGGGACGTCCGGGGAGACTTCAAGCGGCCCGTCACCCTGCGCGTCCTCACGGCGGACCGGCCGGGCCTGCTGGCGGACATCACCAACACCTTCTCCAAGAAGGGCGTCAACATCTCCCAGGCCAACTGCCGGGCCACCGGAGATGACCGGGCGGTGAACACTTTCGAGGTCATCATCTCCGACCTCAAGCAGCTCACCGACCTGATGCGAACCATCGAGCGGCTCCAGGGCGTCTACTCGGTCGAGCGCATCTAACCGCCTTCGCCTTTCGTGGTAGAGCGCCCGGAAACCCCGGCGGCCCGATTCGGGCCGCTCTCACCCCGAGGTGCGCCGCATGGCTCGCAAGGCAATCCACTCCGACCAGGCCCCCAAGGCCATTGGCCCGTATTCCCAGGCGGTGCAGGTGGACGCCGGGAAGATGACCTTCCTCTCCGGCCAGATTCCGCTCGACCCCGCCACCATGGAGATGGTGCAGGGCGACGTCGTCGCGCAGGCGGAGCGGGTGATGGAGAATCTGAAGGCCGTGCTCGCCGCCAGCGGGCTGGACTTCTCCCACGTCGTGCGCTGCACCATCTTCCTCACCGACTTGGGCGACTTCGCCCGGGTGAACGAAGTCTATGGCCGCTACTTCACCGGCGCGCCGCCGGCCCGCGCCACCGTGCAGGTGTCCGCGCTGCCGCGTGGCTCCAAGGTGGAGATTGACGCCATCGCCGTCTCCTGACGCAAGGGCTGGAAAGACGAAGGCCGCCGGACTCCGAGGAGTCCGACGGCCTTTGTCGCGTCAGGGCCCCAGGGCCCCGGCGGGGACTACTTCGAGTCGGCCACCGCGCCGCCGAGCTTCTTCAGCTCCTCGTCGATGACGCGCTTGAACGCGTCCACGGGCTGGGCGCCCACGAGCGTGCGGCCGTTGATGAAGAACGTCGGGGTGCCGGAAGCGCCCACGCTGGACGCCTGCGCCATGTCGGCCTCGATCTGCGCGTTGAACTTGCCCTGGTCCAGCGCGGCCTTGAACTTGTCCACGTTCAGGCCCAGCTCCTGCGCGTACTTCTCCAGCGAGGCGCGGTCCAGCGCGCGCTGATTGGCGAAGAGCTTGTCGTGGTACTCCCAGAACTTGCCCTGCTCGTGCGCGGCCAGCGCGGCGGCGGCGGCCAGCTTGGCGTTGGCGTGGAAGGGCAGCGGCTGGTTCTTGAAGGCGACCTTGATCTTCCCGCCGTACTGGTCCTCCAACTGCTTCAGCGTGGGCACCACGCGGCTGCAGAAGGGGCACTCGAAGTCGGAGAAGGCGACGATGGTGACGGGCGCGTTCTTGTCGCCCTTCACCGGGGCGTTGCCCACGTCCACCTTCTGGACCGGGGGCTCGGCCGGAGCGCCAGGGGCCGCGGCGGGCGCCGTCGGGGCGTTGGCGACGTTCTCCGCGTTCAGCTTGGCGTAGAGCTCCTCGGGCTTGGTGCCGGCGGCGAGCAGCTTGTCCGCCTTGCCAATCTCCTCGTCGATGACGCGCTTGAAGGCCTCGAAGGGCTGCGCGCCGACGAACTCACGGCCGTTGATGAAGAAGGTCGGGGTGCCGTTGGCGCCCACGGCGTTGCCGGCGGCCATGTCGGCCTCGACCTTCGCCTTGAACTTGCCCGAATCCAGGGCGGCCTTGAACTTGGCGACGTTCAGGCCCAGCTCCTGCGCGTACTTCTCCAGGGAGGCGCGATCCATGGCCTTCTGATTGGCGAAGAGCTTGTCGTGGTACTCCCAGAACTTGCCCTGCTCGTGCGCGGCGTGCGAGGCCTCGGCGGCCAGCTTCGCGTTCGCGTGGAAGGGCAGCGGCTGGTGACGGAACACCACGCGCACGTCCTTGGCGTAGGTCTCCTTGATCTTCGACAGGGTGGGGCCCACGCGGCTGCAGAAGGGGCACTCGAAGTCAGACCACTCGACGATGGTCACCTTGGCGTTGGCCGGGCCGAAGGAGGGCGAGTCCGAGGGGATCTCCACCTTCTGGACCTTGGCGGCGGGCTGCTGCGGCTGCGCCTTGGGCGCGGCGCGCTCGGAGCCCTTCTCGATGATCTTCGCGTACACCTGCGAGGCGGGCACGCCGCTCTTCACCAGGTTCTCCGCCTTGACCAGCTCCTCGTCGATGAGGGCCTGGAAGTTGGCGATGGGCTGCGCGCCCGACAGGAAGCGGCCGTTGATGAAGAAGGCCGGGGTGCCGCTGGCGCCCAACTGGCCGGCCAGGGCCTGGTCGCGGGTGATGATGTCCTGGAACTTGGGGTTGCTCAGCTCGGCCTTCCACTTGTCCAGGTTCAGGCCCAGCTCCTTGGCGTACTGCTCCAGGGACGCGTCATCCAGCTTCTTCTGATTGGCGAAGAGCTTGGCGTGGTACTCCCAGTACTTGCCCTGCTCGCCAGCCGCCATCGCGGCGATGGCCGCGGGCTTGGCGCGCGGGTGGAAGGACAGGGGGTTCTGCTTCATCACCACGCGGAGCTTCTTGCCGTACTGCTCCTGGAGCTTCTCGATGGTGACGTTCGCCCGGCTGCAGAAGGGGCACTCGTAGTCGGAGAACTCCACCACGGTGACGAGCGCGTCGGCGCTGCCATGGGTCGGCGAGTTCTCGATGGGCACCTTGAACACGGTGGGATCCACCGGACGGCGTCCAGCCGGCGCAGGGGCGGCGGGAGAGTTCGGTGCGGCCTTGGCGACTTCGGACTTCGTGGACGGGCCGGTGGTGACACGGCCGCCAACGAACCCGAGCACCAGGCCGACCAGCAGGGCCACGATGACATTGGGCTTCATGAGTGGGTCTTGCTCCTTCGCCATGGGGCCGGCATTGTGGGCCCGAGCGGGTTTTCAACGAGGGCAGAGGGCGGCGGTCTTAACAGAGGGAATTCCAGACGCGCAAGCAAGCCGCTCTGGCCTTCCAGGGAGCCGCGCCCTCTCAGGGGCCCCAAAACTCGGGAGACTTCGGAAAAATTCCGTCAGAGTCTCGCTCATGGACGCCGCCGTGCGCATCGACACCCGCGGGGCCTTGTGCCCCATGCCCATCCTGGAACTCGCCAAGGCCATGAGAGCCCTGGCGCCAGGGACGCTCGTGGAGCTCGTCTCCACGGATCGCGGGTTGGAAGCGGACCTTCCCGCATGGTGCGAGGCTACGGGGAATCCACTGGTCCGCATGGAGCGCCGGGAGCACCTCTACGTGGGCTGGGTGCGCAAGGCGGGTTGAGCCGCCTGCCGCCAGCCCACGCCTTGCTTCAGAGCATCTGCAGGACGCGATCTTCCAGGCGCTGGCCGCGGCTGACGCCCAGGATGAGCACGTCATGCTGCAGCAGGTGACGCACCACCTGGCTGATGACCTCTTCGGGCGCCACGCCGCCGCTGAAGCGCACGCGCAGCACGGTGTCGCTCTCCATGCGCGCGTCCGTGATGTGGGGCATCACCGTGAGCTCCGGGATGATGACGCTGCCGCGAGCAATCTGGACGCGGAACTCGGCGCCCTGGCCGGTGAGCTCATTCATGCTCCCCGCCTGGGCGAGCGTGCCCTTGTCGAGGATGGCGGCCGCGTCACACAGCTCCTCCAACTCCTGGAGGTTGTGGCTGGAGACCACCACCGTCTGCCGGCCCTTCATGTCGCGGATGACCTGGCGCACCTGGGCGGCGATGCGCGGATCCAACCCGGCGGTGGGCTCGTCCAGCAGCACCAGCGGCGGGCTGCCCATGAGGGCCTGGGCCATGGCGGCGCGCTTGGCCATGCCGTGGCTGAGCGCCTGCGTCTGGACGTTCCAGGCCTCCATGAGGCCCACCTTGTCCAGGGCCTCGCGCGCCTCACGCTCCGGCTCGGCCAGGGCGGACAGCCGCGCCCAGTACGTCAGCAGCGCGCCCACTTCCCAGCCGGGCGGCAGCACCGCGTCCTGCGGCAGCGCGCCCAGGCGGCCCTTGAGGGCGCCCGGGGTGGTGGGGTCCACATCCATGACCTTGAGCGAGCCCTCGGACGGGTAGAGGTAGCCGCACATCATGGAGAAGGTGGTCGTCTTGCCGGCGCCGTTGGGGCCGATGAGCCCGTACACCGCGCCCTTGGGCACGGAGAAGCTGACGCCGTTGACGGCGACCTTGGGGCCGAAGCGCTTGGAGACGCCGAACAGTTCAATGGCCACGTCGCTCACAGGTCCCTCGCGCGCAGGATGCCGTAGGCCGCCATCAGGAAGACGAACGCGAAGACCGCGTAGGCAGCTCCGCTCGCGCCGAACTGCGCCAGGCCCGGATGCAGCAGGTCGCTGGCGTAGTACGACGGGGACAGGTAGCGCAGGAAGCGCAGGTTGCCCGTGTCACCCGAGGCCCGGCCGATGGTGTCCATCAGCCAGAAGACGAACAGCAGGATGAAGTTGAACACCAGGCTCACCGCTGGCGAGCGGAACAGGCTGGAGCACAGCGTCGTGAGGGCCACGTAGGCCAGCGAGAAGACGATGGCCGCCAGCCAGAACTTCAGCAGGTTGATCGCCACGGCGGGGAAGCTGAAGTCCGGGTTGGCCACGCGGGCGTAGATGAAGATGGCCAGGTCGATGATGAGCACCAGTCCGAGCAGCAGCGTCGCCTGCGTCAGGAACTTGCCCAGCAGCACCGACGAGCGCCGCGCGCGCACCGTGAGGTAGCGCATGGAGCGTGGGCCCACTTCACCGCTGATCTGATCGAAGCCCATCAGCGCGATGTACGCGGGCAGGAAGAAGAGGGTGATCTTGAAGACGATCAACACCTCCAGCGGCACCTGCGCCAGGGCCTCGATCATCGCGGAGTCGTTGCTGGTGAGGAAGCCCAGCACGCCCTTGCGCATCTCCTCGTTGAGCTGCACGGAGGCGCTCGCATCCGCGCCCGCGCCTTCCAACTGCTTGGCGACGGCGCTGCGGACTTCACCCGCGAGCCAGCCGACCACCAGCAGCACCAACGCGGAGAACATGCTGTAGAGGCCGAGCAGCACCACCGTCCGGCCACTGCGCACGGCCCGGCGGAGCTCGGCGCTCCAGATGACCACCGTTTCTTTCAATCCGTCCAAAGTGTGGGCGAACCTAGCGGACTTGCACACCCCTCCGCCAAGTTTCTGATTTCACCGAGGGGCGGAAGCGACCAGGGAGGCATCCGTGGACAGCGCGCCCCCAGCCGGTAGGATCCAGCCGTCGCTCACCCCGGAGCCCCCCGTAGCAATGCGCTTCCACCGCCGTCTCCTGTCCGCCGCCGCGCTGCTCCCCCTGGTCCTCGTCATTGGCGCGACCGAGCCGGAGCAGCCCGCGTCCGCCGGTGTCTCCGAAGACGGTGGGGTGGGGGGCGCTGCCCCTGGCTCGGCGTCGCAGGCCGCCCAGGCGGACGCGGGGACGTCCGGGGGCGCCACGGCGTCCCAGGGCGCCCAGCCCGATGCCGGGACTTCCGGATCCGCCGCCGTCTCCGCCGCCGCGGTGCTCGGGGGCGAGTCGCCGGATGGCGGCCTGGCGGCGCTCGCCGCGGAGCCGGGGATGGTTCCCCCCGTGCCCGTGCCCTCGCGCGAGAAGGCGCCGCCCATCGCCACGGTGAAACCGCTTCCCAGGTCCGCGGACCTCATGGGCCGCGCGACGCTGGAGGGCGGGAAGCTGGTGGTGAAGGAGAAGGGGGGCAAGAAGAAGCAGCTCACCATCGACCCGGTGCTGCAAGCGTCGCTGACGCAGATCCTCCGCAACTACGAGACGCCCTACGGCGCGGCCGTGGTGCTGGAGCCGTCCACCGGACGGGTGCTGGCGTTGGCGGAGCACTCGGCGGCGAGGCCGGAGCTGCGAGGGCTGCCGGTTCGCGCGGTGTTCCCCGCAGCCAGCATCTTCAAGGTCATCACCGGCGGCGCGCTGCTGGAGGCCGGCGTCACACCGGATACTGAAGAGTGCTTCCACGGCGGCAAGCGGCGCATCTCCGAGAAGCACCTGCAGGACAGCGAGCGGGACAGCTCCTGCTATTCGCTGGCGCTGGCCATGGGCAAGAGCGCCAACGTCATCTTCGCCAAGCTGACGAACAAGCACCTCACGGTGGACTCGCTGCGCCGCATGGCGGCCCGCTTCCGCTTCAACCGTGAGATTGAGTTCCCCGTGCCGACGGATGTGTCGCTCGCCGCCATCCCCGAGGAGACGTTCAGCCTGGCCAACACGGGCGCGGGTTTCGGGGACGTGTACCTGTCCCCGCTGCACGGCGCGCTCGTCGCCGCGGTGGCCGCCAACGAGGGCCGCTGGGTGGACCCCATCCTCTTCGAGCCCGAGGGCCCGGCGCCGCTGCTCCCGGTGGAAGGCGAGCCCGTCCTCACGCCGGAGGCCGCGAAGGACCTCACGGCGATGCTGGAGGAGACCGTCACCACCGGCACCGCGCGCGCCGTGTTCCGCGAGCGTGGCTTCCGCGTGGATGACGCCGTGGGCAAGACGGGCTCACTGGCGGACCGCGAGCCCTTCCGTGACTACTCGTGGTTCGTGGGCTTCGCGCCCAAGGACAAACCGCGTGTCGCCGTGGCCGCCATCATCGTCAATGACCCGAAGTGGCGCATCCGGGGCACCTGGCTGGGCCGCGAGGCGCTCCGCCTGGGCTTGGAGCGGATGCCCGCGCCGGTGGAGATGACGGCCCCGGCCTCCGCCGCTGGCAAGCACTGACGCTTCCGTCAGCGCGGCGTCAGCTTCACCAGCGCCGCGTCCACGAAGCCAGCGAAGAACTTCAGCGCATCCAGCTCCTGCAGCGGCGACACGTGGACGATGGCGGCCACGTCGCGCCGTCCATCGATGCGTGACAGCAGATAGCGCTCCGGCGCGGAGAGCTGGAGCGTCTTCAGGTGCCCGGGCGCGACCTGAAGCGTGGGGACCCTGGGCGGGTCGGCCAGCTCCCGTCGCAGGTGCACCAGGAGCTTCTCCTGGGCCGCCTTGACGAACTCCGCCGTGCGAGGGGAGGGCGACATCTCGTGCGCCCGCCGCGCCAGCGCCTCGCCGTCCCGCGCGTTGCCCGCGTCGAGGAAGAGCTGCGCGGCCTGGAGCACCTCGTCCGATGACGTCTCCGAGCCGATGATGCCCCGCTCTCCGGTCTCCTCCTCCACCACGGACATCTCGGACTCGGGCGGCTCGTCGGACACCTTCACCGCGTCCAGGCGGTAGAGCGCATACAAGCGCTGGTAGAGGAAGAAGTCCGTGGCGTGCAGCGCCAGCGCGATGCCGTCGATGGTGAGGCCCTCCTTGATGAGCTGGACGATGCGCTCGTCCATGCTCCCGGGCTTTCGCTCGGGCAGCTTGCGCTCGTCCACCGAGAGCCGGACCGCGCCGGAGGGGAAGACGGCGTGGATGGCCTGCCAGGCCGTCTCCCGGAACTCGCCCTCACGGTGGACGTCCAGCAGGTCCACCCTGACTTCCAGTCCCGCGACCTCTGGCGCCGTGTCCGCCGCCTCGAAGAGGAAGTCGCCGTCCTCCCAATGGAAGGCGTCGAGAATCATCTCCCGGAACTTGTGGCTGAGCGTGCCGCGCACGGTGGCTTCCGGCACCAGCCCCGTCATCACCAGGATCTTCCCCAGGAAGATGCGCGTCTGCGCCTGGGTCGAAAACGCCTTCTCCAACTGGTCCTCGGTCAGGTGCCCCATATTGATGAGGAACTGACCGAAGAACTCGCGCGGCTGGTTGGAACTGGCGCTGACCACATGGCCTTCGCGCAGTTCGAGTTGCTTGCGCACGTCCCCACGCTCCACCTTCAGGGACCCCGTCGCTCGCCGGTTCCCGAGATAGACGACGAGATCCTTGAGAGGCATCGTCGAGAAGTCGCCAGACAAGCCACGCATTAACCGTTCATCCTGCCCCGCATGCGCGTCGATATCTACTCGAAACCCAATTGCTCTCTCTGTGACAAGGCGGCCGCCGTCGTGGAGTCCGTGCGCGCTCGCATCCCCTTCGAGCTGCGGATCATCTCCATCCTGGAGGATGCGGAGGCCTTCACCGCCTGGCGTTACGACATCCCCGTGGTCGTCATCGAAGGGGTGCCTGCCTTCAAGCACCGCGTGGACGCCGCGGAGTTCGAGGCGCGGCTGCATGAGGTCAAAGGTGGCACAACCATTGCTAAATCCGCTGCCCAGAATGGGTAGCCAGCTTCCCTTCTCTAGTAAATTCGAGGGGATGAGGGAGTCAGGGTGGGGTTCGAGGCTGTAAATCCGGGGGGGGCCCCGAAAAGCGGCAGAGAAAAGTTCACGCGGGAAGGTGGAACGGTGGGTGTGAGAAGGAAGCGAGTGGGCAAGGCCGGACAGCCGCCCACCGTGCTCGTCGTCGAGCCACGAGCAGCAGACCTGGAACAGACCCGGCTGCTCCTGGCGGAGGCCGGCTTCCGGGTGGTGCCGGTGACGCGCTTCGACGCGGCGGTGCCACTCTTCGAGGTCATCCGCCCGGCCGCGGTGTTGCTGGCCGCGCAGGCGCCTGACTTCGCGGCCGTCCAGGTCGCGCGCCGGTTGCGGCAGCTCAGCCAGGGCGCGGTGCCGCTGCTCTACCTGGTGGATGAGCGGGACGCCGAGGCCCGGCGGTACTGCCTGGAGCGGGGGCAGTGCGTGGACCTGGTGCCTCGTTCGGGCAGTGGCTCGGAGCTGGCGACGAAGCTTCACGCCCAGCTGAAGTTGAAGGACGCGGTGCTGCGGGCCGCCGCGGGGGAGGAGGCCGGCACGGCCCAGGCGCTCCATGACCCGGTGACGGGGCTCTACAACCGGCCCTTCCTATTGGAGCTCATCAGCCTGGAGGCGCGGCGGGCGGAGCGCTACGGCGGCGGATTCTCCGTGGTGGCGGCGGAAGTGGGGGGCTGGTCGGCCTTTCGCAAGGAGTTTGGGCGCGGCATGGCGGAGCGTCTGCTGGTGTACAGCGCGGTGGTGTTGGGGCAGACGGTGCGCGACGCGGACGCGGTGGCGCGGGTGGGTGACTGTCAATTCGCGCTGATGCTCCCGGGAACGCCCGCGGAGTCGGTTCAGGAGGTGGTATCCCGCGTGGCGGCGCGCTTCGACACGGCCCGCTTCCAGGTGGAGGGGAAGGTGGTGCGCACGTCACTGGAGCTGGGAACGGTGAGCTTCCCGGATTCGGTGGGCACGCCCACGCAGCTGTTGAGCGCGGCGCAGCAGGACATGCGACGCGCGCGTGAGTATCGCCGGATGGTCGGGAGCACCTCCCGGCTGTCGGTGTGAGGGTGGGTAGGACTTCGATGCAGCGGGCGAGTGGAGGCGAGGGGATGGACCGGATCGCGGTGCTGGTGGTGGATGACGAAGAGGCGGTGCGCACGTTTCTGTCCGAGCTGCTCGGAAGCGCGGGGTACCAGGTGCGCTGTGCCGCGAGTGGCACCCAGGCGCTGGAGATGCTCTCAGGGGGCTCCTTCGACGCGGTGTTGCTGGACGTGGTGATGCCGGAGATGAGCGGCCTGGAAGTGCTGCGCCGTTACCAGTCCATGGGCGGCGGCGCGCCCGTCATCGTGCTCAGCGCGCTGGCGGGGGCGGACGACGCCGTTCGGGCGATGAAGATGGGCGCCAGCGACTACCTGGCCAAGCCGTTCGGCAACGACGAGCTCCAGGACGCGCTGGCCCGGGCCCTGGGGACGCGGGCGCCGGAGCGTCAGGCCGTGGCGCCCGTCCTGTCCTCGCGCACGGTGATTCCGGTGGTGGATTCGGCGCAGGAGCAGCGCGTCCTCATCTCCACCTCGCCGGCCATGCGCCGCGCGCGCGCGCTGGTGGAGCGCATCGCCGACACGGACGTTCCCGTGTTGCTGCTGGGGGAGTCCGGCACGGGCAAGGAGGTCATCGCGCGGGAGATTCACGCGCGCAGCCAGCGGCGCAACCGTCCGTTCATCAAGGTGAACTGCGCGGCGCTGCCCGGCGAGCTGCTGGAGAGCGAGCTGTTCGGCCACGAGCGCGGCGCCTTCACCGGCGCCACCGCCGAGAAGCCCGGCAAGTTCGAGCTGGCCGACCAGGGCACCATCTTCCTGGACGAGATTGGCGAAATGGCCATCCGCCTCCAGGCCAAGCTGCTCCAGGTGCTCCAGGACGAGGAGTTCTTCCGCGTCGGTGGCAAGAAGAGCGTGCGCGTGGACAGCCGCGTCGTCGTGGCCACCAACCGCGACCTGGAGAAGGAAATCGCGCTGGGCAACTTCCGCGAGGACCTCTTCTATCGCCTCAACGTGGTGGCCATCCGCCTGCCGGCGCTGCGCGAGCGCCGCGAGGACGTGGTTCCGCTGACGGACCACTTCCTCAAGAAGTACGGCCGTGGCTACCTCAGCGGCGTGTCCGAGCTGCCCACGGAGGTGCTGCACGCCTTCGCGGACTACGACTGGCCGGGCAACGTGCGCGAGCTGGAGAACATGGTCCGCCGGCTGTGCGTGCTGAAGGACCCGACGCTGGTGCTCGACGAGCTGCGGGCCGCGGTCCGCGCTCCCGCGAGCGCGCCGTCCCTGCCCACGTCCTACGCGGGTGACGACGGCGGCCCCTTCGGCCGCGCGCACGACGAGGGCTTCCGCACGCCGCCGCCCGCCGTGCAGGTGCTGGAGATGCCGTCGCGCGGCGCCGCCTTCGGGCTGGCGTCCGTCGCGCCGCTGGCTCCGCCCGCGCACGCGCCCATGGTGATGGAGTCCGCGAACGCGGTGGTGCCCGCGCCGCGCTACGTCAACCCCTTCGACGTGCCGCAGCCTCCGCCGCCGCCCGCGCCCACCGGGGAGCTGTCGCTGAAGGACATCGGCAAGCGGGCGGCGATGCTGGCCGAGCGCGAGGCGATCCTCGCCATGCTCCAACGCACCGCGTGGAACAAGCGGCGCGCGGCCACCAAGCTGCGCATCAGCTACAAGGCGCTCCTCTACAAAATCAAGGAGTGCGGCATCATCGACCCGCGCGCGAGCGCGGAGCTGTAGGCGAGCCGTAACCGTCGCTTGCACTGTCCCCGCGGTCTCGCTATCGCGGGGACATGATGCCTCCTCTCGTCCTCCTGGGGTCTGGGTACACGCTCACGCGGCTCGCCGTGGCGGAGGCCCGCGCCGGGCGCGACGTGCTGGCGGCCACACGCGACCCCGCGCGCCGCGCCGAGCTGGAGCGCGCCGGGGCCCGCGTCACCGACCTGGAAGACGCGCTGACGCGCACGGCGGGGGCTCACGTCGTCGTCTCGGTGCCGCCCGACGCGGGGTTGGACACGCGCATCGCCTCGGCGCTGGCCGGCCAGGTTCCAGCGCGGCTCGCCTACTTGTCCTCCACCGGCGTCTATGGCCGCGCGCGGGGCCACGTGGACGAGGACACCCCGGTGGAGCTGTCCACGCCGTCGTCGCGCGAGCGCATCGAGGCGGAGTCGCGCTACCTCCCGCTGGGCGCCATGGTGATGCGCATCGCCGGCATCTACGGGCCCGGGCGCGGCATTCACACGCGCCTGCTGTCGGGGTCGCTCCGGCTGCCCGAAGGCGGCGGCGGACGCATCTCCCGCGTCTACGTCGATGACCTGGTGGAGGCCATTCGCGTGGTGCTGACGCGCGGCGAGCCCGGCGCCCTGTACTGTGTCGCGGATGACCGCGCCGCGCCCACCGAGGAGCCAGTCGCCTGGCTCAGCCAGCGCCTGGGCGTGCCGATGCCGCCCCGCATCCCCCTGGAGCAGCTCAACGAGACAATGAGGGGCGACCGCGACATCTCCAACGCGCGCCTGAAGTCGCTGGGCTGGGCGCCGCGCTACCCGGACTTCATCTCGGGGTACACGGCGCTCCTGAAGGCGGAGGGCCACGGCGCCGGACCGACGCAGTTGGTCATCCGCAGGCTGGTGGCGGAGGACGCGGAGGCGTTCAAGGCGCTGCGGCTGCGGGGGCTGCGGGACAACCCGGAGTCCTTCGCGGCCTCGGTGGAGGAGGACTCGGCGGTGTCCCTGGAGGCCGTGCGCGGCTGGCTGGTGGGGGCGTCCCAGTGTGTCCTGGGCGCCTTCGACGGTGGGCAGCTCGTGGGCGCGCTGGCGCTGAAGCGCGAGTCCCGGGCCCGGCTGGCGCACAAGGCGGTGGTGTGGGGCATGTACGTGGCGCCGGAGGTCCGCTCACGGGGCGTGGGCCGACGGCTGCTGACCGCGCTCATCGACGAGGCGCGGAAGATGGGCGGCCTCAAGTGCCTGCTGCTCGCGGTCTCTGTGGGGAACGCGCCCGCGCACGCGCTGTACCGCTCGCTGGGGTTCCGGACCTATGGCGTGGAGCCCCACGCGCTGAAGGTGGGAGAGACGTTCCTCGACGAGGAGTTGATGGTCCTCACCCTGTGAGCCGAGGCGGGTGACAGAATCTTGCGGGGCCGGTGTTCCAGGAGACGCGCGAGGCCGGAGGCGGCAGGACACGGGAACCGAGGGCTTTTCGCCGCGCTGGAGACGCACTGCGCATGGCCCCTGGCACCCCTGACTGGCTTCTGGAGCGAATCATCCTGCGCGAACTGCCGCCAGAGGCGCTGTCCGCCGCGCGAGCCCGGCTCGAGCGTGAGCCCGGTGGCGCCGCGAGGCTGGCCCGGCTGGAAGCGGACTCCCGCCAGACGCTGGCACGTCATCCGCCCGCCGAAGTCGCCGCCGAGGTGGCCCGGCGCGAGCGCGAGTCCCAGGTCCGCACGGAGACGGCACGGCGCGGCAATTCGCAAGGGTGGCATGGGCTGTCACTCAGCGTCCCCGTGGCCGCCTCGCTGGCGCTGCTCTTCATGTCCGCGCCGGAGGAGCAGGCGGCGCCGTCCGAGTCACCGGTGCCGCTCATCGTGATGCTGGACACCGTGCGCATCAAGGGTGGGCCGCGCCTGCGGGTCCACCGGCAGGGCGCGGGCGAGCCGGAGTTGCTCGGGGAACAGGCCCGGGCGCGCCGCGGTGACGTCCTGCAACTCAGCTACGTGTCGGGTGGAAGCCGCCATGGTGTCGTGGTGTCGGTGGATGGGCGCGGCGCCGTGACGCTGCACCATCCCTCGACGCTGTCGGGAAGCACGGAGCTGGGCCCCGGCGAGGCGGTGCCGCTGGCCCATGCCTACGAGCTCGATGACGCGCCGGACTTCGAGCGCTTCCTCTTCGTCACGTCCGATGCCCCCCTGGAGGTGGCGTCGGTCCTGGAGGCGGCGCGCGCGCTTGCCCGGCGGCCCACCGACGCGCGCACCCTGCCGCTGCCACTTCCGGATACCCTGGGCCAGACGTCCTTCATGTTGGAAAAGGTGCGGTGATGACGCGGTCCCTCCTGTTTTCGCTTCTGCTCGTGCCCGCCCTGGCCGCCGCGGCTCCCTCGGCCTCGGCGCCGCAGGCGTCGGTGCGCCGCTTCGCGCTGCTGGTGGGCGTCAACGACGGGGGCGAGGGACGTGCCCGGCTCCGGTACGCCGTCACGGATGCGCGCTCGTTCGGCGACGTGCTGGAGGAACTCGGAGGGGTGCAGCCGAAGGACAAGCTGCTGCTGATGGAGGGCGACCGCGCGGCGCTGGAGGCCGCCCTGGTCCGCTTCAAGGCGATGCTGGCGGCGGCGTCCACGCCGGGCACGCGCATCGAGGCGCTCGTCTACTATTCGGGCCACTCCGACGAGCAGGGGCTGCTCCTCCAGAAGGACCGCTTCGGCTACCGCGAGCTGCGCAAGGCGCTGGAGTCGCTTCCCGCCGACGTGCGCATCGCCATCCTGGACTCGTGCGCGTCCGGCACGCTGGCTCGCCAGAAGGGCGGAGTGCGGCGGCCGGCCTTCATGGTGGATGCGTCCTCCGCGGTGCGGGGCCATGCCATCCTCACGTCGTCTTCCGAGGACGAGGTGTCCCAGGAGTCCGACCGCATCGGCGGCTCGTTCTTCACCCACAACCTGGTGTCCGGCCTGCGCGGCGCGGCGGACGTCTCAGGGGACGGCCGGGTGACGCTGCACGAGGCCTACCAGTTCGCCTTCCACGAGACGCTGGCCCGTACCGAGGAGACGCGGGCCGGGGCGCAGCACCCCGCGTATGACATCGAGCTGGCGGGCACCGGCGACCTGGTGATGACGGACCTGCGCTCCACCGCCGCGGTGCTCGTCCTGGGGGACCTGGTGGACGGGCGGCTCTACGTCCGTGATTCCCAGGGACGCCTGGTGGTGGAGTTGAAGAAGTACGCGGGCCGCACCACCGAGCTGGGGCTGCAGAAGGGCCGTTACTCGGTGATGCGCAAGGTGCTGGACCAGACCTCGCAGGCGGAGTTCGAGCTGGGGGAGGGCGGCAGGACGGTGCTGGCGGCCTCGGCCTTCCGCGCGGTGCAGGGGGAGCTGACGGCCATGCGCGGCGGTGGGCCCCCGCCGGCGAGTCTCTCGTCGGGGGCCGGTGCCGGCGTGGCGGAGGTCGCAGCGGCGGGCAGCGGGCGCCGCTCGCGCTTCTTCAACGTGGGCCTGTTCCCCGGCCTCCAGACGAATGACCTGATGAACGCCGGCGAGCCCGTGGACAACCATCTCTCCGTGTCCATGGGCATATCCCGCATGGCGCGGCTGGACGGCGTGGCGATGGCGCTGGGCGCGAACGTGGCCACGGACAAGGTGGACGGGTTGCAGATGGCCCTGGGCACCAACGTGGTGCGGGGCGACATGTCGGGCACGCAGCTGGCCGTGGGCGGCAACTGGGCGCACGGAAAGGCGGAGGGCATCCAGGCCGCGATCGGGCTCAACGTGGCGCGGTCCAGCGGCTCGCTCGGACAGCTCGCGGTGGGCGCCAACGTGTCCGGCACGTCGCTGGTGGGGGCGCAGCTGGCCGTGGGCGGCAACTGGACGGCGGGGGACGTCGGCGGTGTGCAGGGCGCGGTGGCGTTCAACCATGTGCGGGACCGGATGACGGGCCTCCAGATGGCCGTGGGCTTGAACTGGGCGGCGGAGGCACGGGGCGCGCAGCTGTCCCTCGTCAATGTGGGCGGTGACGTGAAGGGCGCGCAGGTGGGCATCGTCAACGTGGCGGGGCGGATGAGCGGCCTCCAGCTGGGGCTCGTGAACGTGTCGCGGGAGCTGGAGTCCGGTGTTCCGGTGGGCCTGGTGAGCATCGCGCGCAACGGCCAGTTCCACGTCGAGGCCTTCGGTAATGACTTCAACTACGCCAACACCGCCATCAAGGTGGGCAGCCGCTACCTCTACACGACGCTCGTGTTGGGCATGGGCACGATGGAGGGGGCGCGTGGCCCCAGCCACTGGTCGCTGGGCCTGGGGCTCGGTGCGCACATCCCAATCTCCGAGCGCTTCTTCGTGGACGCGGACGTGGTGACGAACACTCTCTATGGCTGGAACCTGTCCTTCGAAGGCGACCGCCACCTGCACCAGCTCCGGCTGGTGGCGGGGTTCCAGGTGGCGCGGAACCTGGCCATCATCGGTGGGCCCACGCTCAACGTGTTGCATGACTCCAACGGCGAGCCCGTGCCGAACCTGAGCCGTCTGTCGAGCCTGGACGCGGGGAGCGTGCTCCTGTGGCCCGGTGTACAGGTGGGCCTGCGGATCTGAAGTAGGGGCCAATGGCTCCCATCAGCGGGACGAAAGCGCGCCTGGGAATGACGTCTTTTCATGGGGACTTCTCCGGTGAGAGGCTGACCCTCCGGCCCAGGAGCGGGGCCGGTGTCACCCTTGAGCTGGGGGAGAGATGTCCAAGTTGCTGTTCGCGGCCTTCAATGACGGCGTGAGCCTGTCCATGGCGGGCAACCACGAGGCGGCCATCCTCGCATTCGACAAGGTGCTCGCCGTGGACCCCAAGCACGTCCCGGCGCTCACCGCGAAGGGCGCGTCACTGGCCACGCTGGAGCGCTTCGAGGAGGCGCTGCGCTGCTTCGAGCGCGCCATCGAAGTGGACCCCACCGAGGCCGAGGCCCACCGCGACGCGGCCCTCTGCCAGCTGGAGCTGGGGGAGCCGGAGGCCGCCGCGCAGCTGCTCCAGCGCGCCACGCAGCTCAACCCCACGCCGGGCTACCGCGAGTCCGCCGCCGTTCAAATCTACACCCTGGGCAACGCGCTGCTGACGCGGGGCTCCCGTCGCCCGGACAAGGCCCGCTACCGCCAGGCCCGCCACGTCTTCGAACTGGCGCTGACGCTGTCTCCTGGCTCCGCCGAGTGCGCCCGGGCCCTGGCTGACGTGTGGGAGCACCTGGGCGACCCCGCTCAGAGAGATCACTACGCCCAGCTCGCCACCCGGCTCCGCCCCGTGCCGGCCTAGCAGGCGGCCCGCCGGGCCTGGATGGGACGTGGCAAGGTGGCCCGAAGTGTTACATCTGCCGCGGCCTTTTTCCGCTACACTTTACGTAATTCGCGTAAGTCAAGACAACGCCGCCCGGGAGAACAGAAGATGATCGTCATGCTCGAGCCGGACTCGCCTGAGTCCGTGGTGTCCGCCGTCCTCCAGGTTGCTTCCCAGTACAAGGGAGTGACGCCTCGGACGCATGTCATCGGTGGCTCCGAGTACACGATTACGGAGGTCTACCTGCTGGGTTCCACCGCGCAGGTGCCCGTGGAGCCCTTCGAGCAGATTCCCGGCGTGCGGCAGGTGGTGCGCGTGTCGCAGAAGTACCGCGTCATCGGGCGGCACAAGGGCCAGCGGACGTCCGCCGGCTTCGAGTACAACGGGGTCACCTTCGACGAGCGCTCCGTGAATGTGTTCGCCGGCCTGTGCGCCGTGGACAACCCGGAGAACGTGGACACGATGATGGCGGCGCTTGCTCGCTTGGGCATCCGCACCACGCGGATGGGCGCCTACAAGCCCCGCACCAACCCCTACGAGTTCCAGGGCCTGGGCGCCGCCTGCCTGCCCTGGGTGTTCGAGTCAGCGGGCAAGCACGGCATCAAGGTCATCGCGATGGAGGTGACGCACCCGCGTCACATCGACGAGATTCGCGACGCGCTGGAGCGCTCCGGCAACGCCACGGGCGTCATGCTCCAGGTGGGCACGCGCAACGCGCAGAACTTCGAGCTGCTCAAGAGCATTGGCCAGCAGCGTGTCTTCCCGGTGCTCTTCAAGCGCGGCATGGGCATCACCCTGGAGGAGTCGCTCAACGCGTGTGAGTACGTGGCGAGCGAGGGCAACCCGAAGATCATCTTCTGCCTCCGCGGCGTGAAGACGCACCTGGGGGATCCGCACCGCAACATGGTGGACTTCGCCCACGTGCCCGTGGTGCGCCGGCTGACGCGCCTGCCGGTGTGCGTGGACCCGTCGCACGCCATTGGCCAGGCCGCGCCGCCGCCGGACGGACTGCCGGACATCTTCCACGCCATTGGCCAGGGGCTCATCGCGGGCGCGTCCATGGTGCTGGTGGACTTCCACCCGCACCCGGAGGCCGCCCTGTGTGACGGCCCCCAGGCCCTGCGCATGGAGCAGCTCCCCGCGCTGCAGCGCTACGTCCAGCTGGTGCGCTCCGCGTACGAGACGGCCGTGCAGAGCGGCGACGGGCTCCAGGCCACCAGCGCCTGAGCGAGCCTCACGCCACGCCGTAGCTTCCGAGCACCCGCAGGGTGACGCAGGCGGCTTGGGCCGCGGCCACCGCCTCGCGCACCCGCGGGTCCTCCAGCGCGCCGTCCACGTCCAGGCACCACACGTACTCCCAGGCGCGGCGCTGCGGCCGGGACTCCAGCCGCGCCACGTTGAGGCCGCGCGAGGAGAAGGCGCTCATCACGCGGAACAGCGCGCCCGGCCCGTTCTCCACGGTGAAGGCCAGCGCCGTCTTCCGCCGTGTCCACGTCCGTTCGGGCGCGGCCCCCAGGGCGATGAAGCGCGTGAAGTTGTCCGGCGAGTCCTCCACGCCTTCGTCCAGCACGGCCAGGCCGTACAGGTCCGCGGACATGCGGCTGGCGACGGCGGCCGTGTGTGGAGGCTTCTCCTCCGCCACCTTTCGCGCGGCGACGGCGGTGTTCGCCTCCGGCAGCGGTGTGATGCCCCGCCGGCGCAGGTAGCCCGCGCACTGCGCCAGGGCCTGGGGGTGGGAGAGGGCCTGCTGGACGTCGTCCCGTGCCAGGCCCGGAGGGGCCAGCAGGCAGTGGCGGATGCGCAGGGACAGTTCGCCCGACGCCGGCACGTCATGCTCCAGCAGCAGGTCCACCGTCTCCGCCACAGGCCCGCCCAGCGAGCTCTCCACCGGCACGACGCCACCGTGCACGCGGCCTTCGGCCACGGCTTCGAAGACGGCGCGGAAGGTGAGGCAGGGGACGGCCTCCACGTCAGCGCCATGCAGCGCGCGCAGGGCCTCTTCGCCGTAGGCGCCAGGCTCGCCCTGGAAGGCGATGCGACGCGGCGACTCAGGCATGAGGCGCCTCCGCGCGCGCATACGTCCCCAGCACGCGCAGCGACGAGGTGAGCGGACGGATGTCGTCCAGCGCCGCCGTCACCGCCGCGGAGGCGGCGTGGCCCTCCACGTCCAGGTAGAAGCGGTACTGCCACGGCTGCCCCGGGATGGGGCGCGACTCCAGCTTGCTCAGGTTCACGCCGCGCAGGGTGAGCCGCTGGAGCATCTCTCCCAACGTGCCGGGCTTGTGCTCCAGCACCACCAGCAGGGACGTCTTGCACGGAACGCCGGGCGCCAGGGGCGTGGCCTCGCGGCCCACCTCCACGAAGCGCGTGTAGTCGAAGGCCGGCTGCAAATCGCCCGCGAGCACCTCCAGGCCGAAGCGCTGCGCCGCCGTCTCGCTGGCGATGGCCGCCACCGACGCGTCGTTGCGCTCGCGGACCTTCTGCGCCGCGCCGCCGGTGTCCACGTCCGGCACCGCGCGGGCCCAGGGCACCTTCTCCCGGAGGAACGTCTCGCACTGCGCCAGCGCCTGCGGATGGGACAGCACCTCCCGCAGGCCTTCCAGCTTCGCGCCCGGCAGGCCCAGCAGGCGGTGGTCCACCTGGCTGACCAGCTCCGCGGTGATGACCACGCCGCCCTCGGCGAGCAGGTCATACGTCTCGTTCATGCTGCCCGCGGTGGTGTTCTCGATGGGCAGCAGCACCAGGTCCTGCTCGCCGCGGCGGAGCGCCTCCACGGCCTCCCGCGCATGGTCGAAGCCGGACAGCAGCACGCCGCCCGCGCGGCGCCCATAGCGGCGGCGCGCGGCCAGGTGACTGTAGGAGCCCTCCACGCCAGGGTAGGCGACACGCAGGGGCGTGGTGTCCAGGCGGGTGACGAGCTCGTGCTGCCGGGCCACGGACATGTCGATGAAGAGCCGCCAGATGCGCTCCACCTCGTGCGGGTCCAGGCCGTGCTCCGCGGCGCGGGTGCGGATGCGGCGCAGGAGCAGGTCCTCGCGGCGCTGGTCCCGGAAGGGCGCGGCGGCGGCCAGCTTCGCCCGGGCGACGTCGTCCGCCAGCGCCATCCGGCGGCGGAGGGCATCGAGGATTTCCTCATCGATGCGCTCGATGGAGGTCCGGATGAGGTCGAGGTCGGGGAGGGTGGTCATCAGGAGGTTCCGAGGTTGCGCCACATGAGGTGGTGCGGGCCGATGCCGGGCAGGTCGAAGGGCTCGCCTCGCTGCGCGAAGCCCTGCGCGCGGTAGAACCCGGAGGCCGTCATCCGCGCGTTGCACCACACCTGGGAACCGCCCTGCCGCGCCGCATGCTCCATGCAGGCCTTCAGGAGGGCGGCGCCATGGCCGTGCCCACGCAGGGTGGGGTCCACCGCCATGCCTCGCAGGCGCCAGGCCGTGGTGGCGCGCAGCGCGTCCGGCGGCGGCTCCCGGTACAGGGAGGCCACGCCCACCAGGCGGCCCTCCGTATAGACGCCCAGGTGGAGCGTGTCCGCGTCGTCATCTCCGGGATAGACGGCCATCTCCGGAGGCTGGTTGGGACGGAGGATGGCGTGGCGGAGGTCGCGCGTCTCCTGCGCCGGAATCTTGCGGATGTCAGTGGCACTCACGGCGCCGGAGTATGCCTTCGGGGGTGGCGCCCCACCAGCGTCACCGTACTACTTCGGTAGTACTGTCTTCCCCATCTTCAACACCTGCTTGAAGTGCGTGGCGGTGACGGGGGCCACGCTCAGCCGGCCGCGGGTGACGAGCGGAAAATCCTGCAGTGCGGCGGTGGCCTTGATGGTGGCCAGGTCCACCGGCTGCGTGAAGGGGACGACAGGCCCCATGAAGGTGGCGGCCCAGTCCTCATCGGGCACGGTGGAGTCTGGTCCTGGCGGCGTGAGCACCTGGGCCACGCCCACCACGGCCTTGTCCTCGTTGGAGTGGTAGTAGAGACAGAGGTCCCCGGGCTTCATCGCCCGGATGTTGTTGCGTGCCTCGAAGTTGCGTACGCCGGTCCACTCCGTCCTCCCGTCCTTCTCCAACTGGGCGTAGGCGTAGACGGAGGGCTCGCTCTTGATGAGCCAGTACTGTGGCTTGGCCATGGCGGCGCACCTTATGGTCCGCAACCGCGCGCGCCAAATGAAAGAGGCCGGCGCCACGCGCGGGCGCCCGGCCTCTTTCGTTACATCCGGACTACGCCTGCTTCGCGACGCTGGTGGCCGCCGTCGCCGGCGCCTTGTTCGTGAGCAGCGCGCTGCTCGCGTACAACGCCAGGCCCACGACCGCGACGACCGCGGCCTCCATCTGCGTTGCGAAGGCCACACCCATCAGGGTCATGGCCCCCGTGCCCATCGCGAACGACGCCGCCACCGCCCCAGCCGCCTTCCTCATCCGACCATCCCCCGTTCTCGCGAACGCATCACGCGTTGTGGACTTCATTGCCTCGCGCGAACTCCAATCCAAGACGCGTGCCAGCCTCCATCCCCGGGAAATGGGAAGCGGGAGGGGCCGCGGAGGGCAAAGTCGTTCCCTGTTCAGGGCAATGCCTGAAGAAAGCACCAGATGCGACGCGGGTACGATGCCGGAAAAATTTCCTGAACCCCATGGGGGCTCCCAGGAGGGCACTTCGTAACCCACTGCTATCCAAGGGCTTTCCCTCCCTCCAGTACGTGGCACACGCGCTGCTAGGCAACGCCGCCGGAAGCAACGTCCGGCCGCGGTAGGGCCGGGAGCGCGACACACGCTTTTGAGGGAGAGCCGACGATGGGCAAGACGAGCGCGGGGTTCTGGACGGTGTTGGGCGTGATGCTCCTGGGGGGCTGCGCGCACCAGCCGCAGGTGAAGGTGGACAACACGGAGCAGCCCTACCGGATTGGCCGCGAGGACGTGCTGGACATCGCGGTGTGGCGTGACGCGGAGCTGTCCCGGACGCTGCCGGTCCGTCCGGATGGCTACATCTCCATGCCCATGGTGGGCGAGGTCCACGCCGCGGGCAAGACGCCCACGGAGCTGGCCGAATCCCTGAAGGATGCCCTCCAGCCGTACGTGCAGGAGCCGCGCGTGACGGTGATTGTCCGCGAGGTGAACAGCAGCCGCGTGTTCGTCACCGGCGAGGTGGCCCACCCGGGCGCCTATCCGCTGCGCGGCCGCGTGTCGCTGCTGCAGGCCATCGCGCTGGCGGGCGGCTTCACGGACTTCGCCAACTCGGATGGCATCGTGGTCATCCGCACCGACAGCAAGGGCGGACAGATTCCGGTGCGCTACAGCGACCTCATCTCTCCGGATGGCGGACACGAGGTCATGCTCCGGCCGGGTGACACCGTCGTCGTTCCGTGAGGGGGGACGCAGTGGACGTGGGCGGTGGTGGGCGAGCGGGACGGAGGGCGGCGGTGAAAGGCAACTGGAAGAAGTGGCTCCTCGCGGGCCTCATGTTCGGCGCGCCTGCCGCGCAGGCCGCGACGGTATGGGAACCCCGGCTTCGGCTGACGGCCGAGGAGCGGTTCGACGACGACCTGCGACTGGGCGGCGGCGGCGCCGGCCAGTTGATGACGAAGGTGACACCGCGGCTGGGACTGGAGGCGAAGGACGCGCGGCTCACGCTGGACAGCTTCTACGCGGCCGACCTGCTGATGCGGCATGGCTCGGGCAGGACGACGCTGGACCACCGGGGCGGTCTGGAGGCCCGGCACCAGATGACGCGTCGCCTGCGGCTGGACACGGCGATCCGGGTGTTCCGTGTCACGGACCCCAGCTCACTGCCGCGTGACGGCCTGGCGCGCTCCACGCTGCCCACGTTCTTCACGCAGGCGACGCTGGGCGTGACGAACCGCCTGGCGGAGCGGCTGGATGTGCGCACGGGGTACCGCTTCGAGGCGGTGCGCATCATCGACGTGGGGCAGCGCGCGGGGTACGCGCACACGCCTTCCATCGAAGGCTGGTACCGCGCCACGCGCCGGCTCAGCCTGGGCTTGGAGTACCGGTACCAGGGCTTCCTCTATGAGGGGGCGCTGAGCCAGTCGCACGGCGCGGCGCTGGGGTTGCGGTATCGGCTGACGCGGCCTACCACCTTCACCGTCCGGGCGGGCCCCGTGCGGTACCTGGCGCCGGTGGGCCAGCAGGGGGGCTGGGTTCCGCGAGTGAACGTGGAGCTGCAGCGGGAAGGGGAGATGCTCGACGTGGGCGTGTCGATGGGACACGACCTGGTGGGCGCGAACGGCTTCACCAACGCGCTGTGGGCGGACTACGCGTCGGTGATGTTGGCGCGCCGGTTCACCCAGAAGTTCACGCTTTTTGGCGCGGCCAGCTTCTTCCGCAACGGGCAGGCCCCGTCGCTGGACTGGGCCGTGTTCAGAGGCGCGCCGCGGGTGTCGCAGGGCTACGCGGTGAGTGGTGGTGTGGAGTACCGCATTGACCGGCGCCTGTCGGCGCAGGGGGCGGTGGATCGAATCGCTCAGGTTGGGCTGGCGGATTCGGCGAGCGCGGTGGACCTGACGCGCAATGTGTTCGCCGTCCGTCTGGTGGTGACGCCTTGGTAGCTACATCGCGTGGGATGGAGGAGGAGCGGAACATGGAGCGAGGGATGACGGCAGACCAGCTTCTGGGTGCCCTGTGGCGGCGCAAGGCCCTGGTCGGTGCCATCGCAGCAGTGGTCTTCGTGGTGGGCGCAGCCATCGTGATGACCCGGCCGAGCATGTACGAGGCTTCAGTGGTGGTCCGCGTGGAGCCGCAGCGGCCGGGTGAGGAGATGGTGCAGCGCACGGTGAGCGAAATCATCGAGCAGCGGCTGCTCACCGTTCGCCAGGAGCTGCTGGCGCGTCCGGTGCTTCAGAAGGCCATCGAGGAGATGAACCTCTATCCGGACATCGTTTCGGAGAAGGGCATGGAGTCCGCGGTCGCGCAGATGCGAAAGGACCTCACGGTGCGCGTGGAGGGGGAGACGGCCTTCGAGCTGACCTACGCCAACCGCGACCCGCAGGTGGCGGCGCAGGTGGCCAACCGCCTGCCGACCATCTTCTCCGATGAGACGCTGAAGATTCGTCAGGCGCAGGCGGCGCGCGCCACCGACCTCTTCAACGAGGAGATGGTTCAGCTGGGCAAGGCGGTCAGCAACTGGGAGGCGAAGATCTCCCAGTTCAAGGTGGACCACCTGGGCGAGCTGCCCGAGCAGATGGAGATGAACATGCGCAGCCTGGAGCGCGTGTCGCATCAGCTCCAGACGAAGTCGGAGGAGCTGCGTGTCGCCGAGGGCCGCCGCTCCGACCTGGCCCGCGCGCGTAACGCGGTGGACAGCGAGGCCGGCCGGCTCGAGGCCGCGGAGAACGGGCTCACCCGTTCCCTGGTCAACGCTCGCACCACCTGGACGGAGGACCACCCGGAGGTGAAGCGCCTTCAGACGGAGCTGGACGGCATGTCGGCGCGCCGCAAGGAGGCCGAAGGGCGGCTGTGGGCCGAGCGCGCCGAGCGCGCCCGCGTGGCCACGTTGATTGGCAACATCCAGCAGGAGATTCAGGACCTCCAGAAGCAGGCCGAGGCGTACCAGGGCCGGCTGAACAACACCCCGCGCTGGGCGCACGAGCTGGCGGTGATGAACCGCGACTACGAAATCGCGCGCACCAAGTACCAGAGCGTGGTGAGCCGCAAGGTGGAGGCGGAGATCGCGCAGGAGCTGGAGGCCAAGAGCGCCAAGAGCCTGTTCAACGTCATCTCGCCGGCGGGCGTGCCGGCGACCCCGGCCCGGCCGGACCGCATGGCGGGCATGCTCATCGTCTTCCTCCTGGCCCTGGGCCTGGGGGTGCTGACGGGGGCGGTGCTGGAGATGCGCGACGACAGCCTGCGTGATGGCACCGAGGTTCGCCAGCGCCTGACGCTGCCGGTGCTCGCGGTGGTCCCGGAAATGCAAGGCAAGACGGAGCGGCGGATTCTGATGCCGGCTTCGGGGGCTCGAAACAGCGTGTCTAACCCCACGTCGTTGAACTGAGTCGCGCCGGAAAGAACGGAGGACGGACATGGATCAGACGATGGAGCGGGCGGGCAACTTCCTCCCCCGAGTGGATGACAACCCGACGGGCGGCAACGCGGTGGACCGCCGGGTGGTGACGCTGACGGCGCCGGCATCGGCCGCGGCGGAGCAATACCGGAGCCTCTATTACAGGCTCGAGCGGATGCGGGACCTGCGGCCGATGAAGGTCGTCGCGCTCACCTCGGCGATGCCGGGGGAAGGCAAGACGGTGACGAGCGTCAACCTGGCGCTCGCCGCGGCCCGGGCGAACCCGGAGCGCCGCATCCTGCTGGTGGATGCGGACCTGCGCCGGGGCGGCGTGGCGGCCACGCTGGGCATGCGCAACAAGACGGGCCTGGCGGAGCTGCTGGCGGGGGACTGTGAGGTACGGGACGTGGTGCGGCGGTTCAACTCCACGCGCCTGGCCCTCATCCCCGCGGGCGTCACGCCCGAGGACACCGCGCAGGTGCTGGCGAGCGGCCGGATGAAGCAGTTCCTCAAGGCGGTGCGTGAGGGCTTCGACGAGGTCTACGTCGACCTGCCGCCCACGCTGCCCTTCGCGGATGCGGCCATCCTGGGCCATCAGGCGGACGGCGTGCTGATGGTCATCCGCGCCAACGTGACGTCGGGCAAGGCGGTGCACCAGGCGGTGGAGAGCCTGGGCGGCGCGCCCATCGTCGGGTGCGTGCTGAATGGCGCGGAGGTCCACTCGGCGCCGTATCTGAAGAACTACGAGAAGAAGTAGGGGCGGGTGGCTTGGGTTCCGGTTCCCGCCC
>NZ_JABFNS010000128.1 GCF_013116825.1 Myxococcus xanthus | reverse complement strand
CATCCCACCCCTCCCGGCGCCGCCGTGCCGCTCGCGCCCCGTGCGCTCCTACGGATGTACTGACCTGCCGACGGAGCGACGCCTAAGCAGCCCGCGTGCCAGAGGTCGCGCGTGGCGCCTTTCTCCTTAAGAGCGCCAACGAATCTGCCGCTTCTGGCGCGCGGGATTCCCCGGTGGATCTGAAAAAATGCCCGGGTGGGGAAGTGCCGTTCCCAACGGGAGACTGTGAAAAGGACCGGGTTGCCCGTCCGGGTTCCTGTTCCTAGGTTTGCCCGCGCCAGGCTGTGGTGCGTGGGGAGGTGCGGCGTGTACTGGACGATGGGAATCATCCTGTTGGTGTTGTGGGGGCTGGGGCTGACCACCGGCTCCACCGAGGGGTACTGGGTCCATCTGCTGCTGCTGTTCGCGATGGTGGCGCTCTTGCTGGCGGTGGTGTCTCAGGGCCGCCGGGCGGCCTCGGCGTGAGGCGCGGGGCGCCCGAGGTGACGGGGGTGGAACTGCCCCGGGACTCCGTGGGCTTCACGCGCCGCGAGTGCCCGGAGTGTCAGCGGCCCTTCAAGACGCGTCCGGGGCCCATGGACTCGCGCGCGGTGCTGCACAAGCTCCTGGGCTTCTACCCCTTCGAAAATGCCCACGAGTGCGTGGAGGGCATTCCCGTCTGGGGCTGCCCGTACTGCGGCTACCGCGCGGAAGCGGACGCCTTTCTCACGCCCGCCCAGCAGAGGCACCTGGAGGCCGTGGCGCGCGGCTGGGCCAACCACGTGCGGTACGAGCAGCTGGCGCACGTGGCGCGCACGCTGTCCGTCAACCCCAGGCCAACGTTCGTGGCGGTGGAGCCAGAGGCCCTGCCGGGCCCCATGGAGCCAGAGCCGGACGAGCTGCTGCGCGTCATGCCCATGCTCTGCTGTGGCGAAGAGGTGAAGGTCATCTGGGAGTGGGACCAGGCACTCCACTGCTTCTCCTGCGGCGCGCGGCATGATCCGATGAGCGGCCGCCAGCAGGTGGAGCTGCGCTTCGTCTCGGAGTAGCGCCCGGGGTGGACGCGGGCGGGCGGTGACGGCAGGCTGGAGGGGACATGACGTGGGTCTCCCCCCGGGCCATGCTCGCGTGCCTGCTCCTGGCCGCGGGCGCCGCCGCCGCGCACGACGCCGACATCCTCTATGTTGAAGCGCACCGCGCCAAACCCGAGGCGCCCGAGGTCCGTCAGATTCTGACGATGACGCCGGAGACGCTGGCCTTGCTCCTGGGCGACGCGGACGGGGGCTCGCTCCTCACGCGGAATGGACTGGACGCGCGGCGTGACGCCATCGCCACGGGCATCTGGGATGCGATGCCGCTGGCTTCCGGAGGCTTGCCGTGCGTGCGGACCGCGCACGCCGCGGCGCCGCGGCGGTCCTTCGTGGAGCTGTCCGCCACCTTCACGTGCCCGCCGGGGGGAATGCGCCAGCGCTTCGGGGTGCTGACGCGGCTGCCGCCGGAGTACCGGGTGATCCTGGGCAGCGTGAGGGAAGGGGAGGTTCCAGGCGCCGTGTTCGCGGATTCCACGCGGCCGGAAGTGGACGTCCCGGAAGGCGGACGCGGCACGCCGCTGCTGAGCCGCTTCGCGGGCTGGGTGGGCCTGGGCGTGCGCCACATCTTCGAGGGCGTGGATCACCTGGCCTTCCTGCTGGCCGTGCTGCTGGTGGGGGGCAGCTGGCGGCGGGTGTTGCTGCTGGTGACGTCCTTCACGGTGGCGCACTCGCTCACGCTGGGGGCCGCCGCGCTGGGCTGGGTGGTGTTGGACGGAGTCCAGGCCCGGTGGGTGGAGGCCGCCATCGCCGCGTCCATCATCTACGTGGCGGTGGAGAACCTGGTGCTGCGCGAGCACCGGCACCGGGTGCTCGTCACCTTCCTCTTCGGGCTGATCCACGGCTTCGGCTTCGCGGGCGTGCTGGCCGGCTACGGCCTGGGCGAGTCCGTGGTGACGGCGCTGCTGGGCTTCAACGTCGGTGTGGAATTGGGCCAGGCGGTGGTGGTGGCGGTGCTGCTGCCCGTCCTCCGCATGGTCCAGCGCCGTCCGGCTTTGCACACGAGGGCCGTGAGGGGACTGTCCATCGGAATCCTCGCGGCTGGTGGGTACTGGATGGTTGAACGCGCCCTCGGTTGAATCCCGCGCTCGGCGTCCCTACTTTGGCGACTTGAAGGTAGGGAACAGGGGGACGTCAATGGGTGCGAGGCATACCCGGTTGGCCGCGGCGCTGGCCGCCGCGTGGGAGGCGGAGGTCGTCTCCGCCCGGCGGATGACGGCGCTGGCGGAGCGAATCGCGGATGCGAGGGTCCGGGCACGGCTGATGGTGTTGGCCGCGTTCTGCCGGGCTCACGCGTCGCGATTGCTCGCACGGCTGGCCGCGCTGGGCCGAGGTCCACTGCCGGTTCCTCCCGAGGACATCGAGCTGGATTCGGATACGTTGCTGGAGCTGCGACGCGAGGGGGCCTTCGCCCGCGCGTCGGCCGCCCGCTATGAGACGACCGCGGAGCTGGCCCGTCAGCAGGCGGATCTCTCCTCTGCGTGGGTCTGCGAGCTGAACCGCACCGAGGAGCAGGACCGCTCCCGGGAGCTGCTGTCCCTGGCAGAAGGGGCCCTGGGGCCCGTGGTCCACGCCGACGCGCCGGCCAGCGCCGCCCCGGGTGACTCTTGAGGGAATGACATGGGTTTCTCGCTCTGCCGGTGACAGTTACCGTGCATTGGGCGTAGAAATCCGTTCATGGCGAAGGAGAGCTACAACGACCTCATCTTCCAGCTGGGCGACCTGGCTCGGGACAGGTTGCCGGGCAAGCCCACCTGTCCCCGTTCCATGGACCGCGTCTACCGCGCCGAAGAGGCCGTGGTGGCGCGCCGGGATGAACTGGCGGCGCTCGAGCAGGAGATGAACGACGAGGACGCGGCGTATTCGGACTTTCTCGCCGAGCAGGGCGAGGAGCGGGCGAAGCACGCCGTCATCGTCAAGAAGTGGAAGAAGGCGGTGGACGCCATCGACGGCAAGGTGAAGGAGCTGCGCAAGACGCTCGCGTCTCGCAAGGCCGAACAGCGCTACGCCGAGGATGGTCTGGTCAAGCTCGAGAAGAAGATCAGCGACATGGAGCTGACCGGCGAGCCGCCCGACAAGATCGAACTGGCCCGCGGCAACCTCAAGAAGAACCGGCTCCAGCAGATGCGGCTCGGTCGGCAACTGGAGGATCTGGAGTCCAACCTGGCCACCGCCCTCACGCCCGTGCCCGGTCAGCCCGGCGCGGCCGGCATCCTGGCGCACAAGCGCATGCTGGAGATGGAGGACGAGGCGGAGGAGCGGAAGCTCGACCACGAGCACCGCATGGCGGAGCTCGACCAGGCGATCGCCGCCAAGGAGGTCCAGGTCCAGGCCGCGGAGGATTATCTGGATCAAGCACTGTTCCTCCTGGGCGAAGACGTGTATGCACAGCGCATCAACGATGCGCAGCTCGCACCGTTCTACCCGCGGTTGGATCGCGCGCAGTGAGAGAGGCACCCGCCCGTAGTGCTTGACGGCGGAGACCTGTCTGCTACATTGCGCCGCTTCCTGGCGACCGCGGGGACGCGTGCAGTCCAGGTCATTGAACTTATTGGGTTTTTCCGCGCCACCAGCGCGCTGGCAGTGAGGACGACGTGAAGGGTCTGATTGGCAAGAAGATCGGCATGACCCAGGTGTTCAACGATGAGGGCAACCTCGTCCCGGTCACGGTGATCGACGTGGGCACCTGCCAGGTCGTTGGCAAGCGCACCCCGGAGAAGGACAAGTACTCCGCGGTGACCATCGGCTTCGGTGAGATCCGCGAGAAGATTCTCAACCTGGCCGAGCGGGGCTTCTTCAAGAAGGCCAACGCGCCTTACCGCCGCCACCTGAAGGAGTTCCGTGTCACGCCGGAGGAGGCCGCCTCCTTCAACGTGGGCGACGCCGTCAAGGCCGACATGTTCGCCAAGGGCGAGCTGGTCGACGTCACGGGCGTCACCAAGGGCCGCGGTTTCTCCGGCGTCATGCGCCGCTGGAACTTCAAGGGCTCGCAGACCAAGACGCACGGTACGCACGAGTACCAGCGTCACCCGGGCGCCATCGGTCAGCGTAAGACGCCGGGCCGCGTGTACCCGAACAAGAAGATGCCCGGTCACTACGGCGTGGAGCAGGTCACCACCCAGAACCTGACCGTGGTGGACGTGGACGTGGAGAAGGGCCTGGTGCTCGTGAAGGGTGCCGTCGCCGGTCACAACGACGGCGTCGTCTACATCCGCCCCAGCATCAAGGCGGCCATGCGCGCGCAGCACAAGGCCGCGCGCGGCGCGTAGTTCGCTGCTGAGCGTCTGAACGCTCGAAGCGCCCCGCTTCCGGGCCCGATTCGTCGGGCATCCGGGCGGGGCGTTTGTCTTGCGGGGCAGGGTGCGTGCGGTTTCCGCGGGTGGGCAGGTGTCTGCCCCGCGTGACGACCCGCCTGCCTGCTTCATCACGTCCCGTGCCGTGGGATGCCCCGGAAACGTTGACCGGTGGGCGTCCGGTGGGGACGACCGTGAAGAGAATTCCGACTCCAGGCCAGCTCGGCTTGTCGGCCGTGGAAGCCGTGCGCACATCCAGGCCCCACGAAGGAGTCTGAGCGTCGGGTGACGCGGACTCCGTGGCTCGGGGAGTTCCTTGCACTCCCGTTCATGGCGGCCCACCCGACGGGCCGGGCAGGATTATGATCGCACGCACGCTCTGCGCCTTTGCTTCGTTGGCCGTCTCGCTGGCGGCACCAGTTGCCGCGGCACAGGACGACGAGAACGTCCTGGACAACGTCGTCGTCCGCAACCGGTTGTACGAGCCGGGCGGCAAGTTGGAGCTGTCCTTCGGGATCGGTCTGCCGCTCCAGACACACCTGACGGCGCACTACGTCTTCAACGCCGGGGTGGCCTACAACCTCTTCAACACCTTCGCGGTGGAGGCTCGGGCCGGCTACGCGGCCAGCCGTCACACGGGCCTGGCGCGTTCCATCTCCGAGAGCTTCCTCAACCGCGAGGACAAGCGCGTCACCGACGAGCTGGAAGACCTCTGGCAGATGAACCTGCACGGGGTGGCCGGTGTCCGCTGGGCGCCCATCTACGGGAAGCTCAGCCTGCTGTCGGACCTGCCGGTCCACTTCCAGACCTACGTCTGGGGGGGCGGGGGGCTCGCCTCGTTCAAGCGCAACTCCGTGATCCAGTGCACGCAGGTGGTGAACCGCGAGCTGGGCATCTGCGACAACCGCACGTCGGTGGATGATCGCGGGTCGGCCACCCAGGACTTCTGGGTGAATGAGTCGCGGGTCGCCCCGGTGGTGTCGGCGGCGGTGGGCTTCCGCTTCTTCATCCTGGACAAGCACGGCGTGCGCCTGGAGCTGCGCGACTGGGTCTTCCGGGACAACTACCGCGTCAACCTGGAGCGCGATGCGTGGGAGGCGGGGCAGGCGTCGGGTGAGCCCGCGCGCAGCCCGGGCCTCACGCACCTGGTGCAGTTCGACCTTGGCTACACCTTCTCCTTCTAGGTCCACCTGACTATGCGACCGTTCCTGTCCCTCGCGCTTCTTGTCGCCACGGCCCCGCAGGCCGCGCCACGCGTCCCGGCTCCGGCCTTCGCGCTGGCGCAGGTCCAGCAAGTGCCCGCGCCCGGTGCGGAGACGTCCGTGCCGCCACCGTCCACGCAGCCCCAGTCGCTCCCGGAGGCCCCTGTCGGGCCCGCGTCCCGGCCTGCGCCGCTGGTGCCCGCGGAAGCGTCCGCGCCGCCCGCGGGTGTCCGCCCCAACGCGGCCCCGGCGCAGGGCACCGGCGAGGTGCCCGCGAGCGAGCCTTCCCGTGTTGACGACACCGCGACGGTGCCCGCCGCCGAGCCCGCGCCCACCGTGGAGACGGACTCCGCTCCCGCGACGAGGGGCGTGGCCGGGCAGGAGGCGCCGCCGGTTCCCGATGATGCGCCGGTGCTGGCGTCCGACCTGGGCTCTGATGCGCCGCGCACCACGGATGCGCAGCAGCAGCGGCTGGTGAACGGAGCGCCGCTCTACAACCCCAACGTGTCGGTGCACATCGTCCAGAAGAAGCGCTTCGCGGACGAGGGCCGTCACGAGCTGACGGTGTACCCGGCCACGGTGCAGGTGAATGGGAAGTACACCCGCCACGCGGGCACGGCGGCGCACTACACCTACCACCTGCAGGAGAACTTCGCCCTCCAGGTGATGGGGCAGTACAACTGGCACTCGAACGAGAGCGCCTTCAACCTGGAGCTCATCGACAAGGTCCGTGAGCAGGCGCAGGCGGCCTCGTCGCTGCTCCTCGTGTGGGGCGCCCACGCGGGCGTGGAGGTGACGCCGCTCTACGGCAAGTTCGCCTTCCTCAACAATTCGCTCGCGCAGTTCAGCGTGGTGCTCAGTGGCGGCGCGGGAATCGGCTCCACGCGTCACCTCATCCGCCCCGCGGTGACGAACGATGTGGAGGGCGAGTCGTTCCAGGTGCCCGCGCGCTTCGGTGACACGGGCACCAAGTTCATGGGCTCGGTGGGTGGTGGTTTCCGGCTCCAGTTCGGCGAGTCGTACGCGCTGCGCGTGGAGGTGCGGGACCTCATCTACACCGCGCGCGTGGACCGGGTGGACGGCTGCAACCTGGCGGACTTCGAGGCGCTCGAAGCGGCGCGTTCCACCAACCAGGACTTCGCCTCGCTGAACCTGAGCGGGAGCTGCCGCTACGAGAAGTTCGACGGCGTCGACCCGAAGACGAAGAAGAACTACCGCGAGGACATCATCCTGGGCCGGGACCTGGTGGCCGAGCCGTCCTCGGACGTCCTCAACAACGTGAGCTTCTACGCCGGCTTCTCTGTCCTCTTCTGATGCTCAGGAAGGCCCGAACCGCCATGAAACGACTGCTCAGCCTCTTCGTCGCCCTGGCGCCGCTCGCGGTGTCCGCCCAGCCTGATTCGGGTGGCTACAACCGCGCGCTGGCCGCCTTCAACGCCGGTGACATGGACACCGCCGCGCCCCTCTTCTTCGAACTCGCGGAGAGCGCCCCCGACGCGGAGGTGAAGGGCAAGGCGGAGTACTTCCTCGGACAGGCCCTGGCCCAGAAGGGCCTGCCTGTTTCCGCCTTCATCGCCTATGCGGCCATCGTCAATGCCGGACCCTCGCACCCCTCATATCTCAAGGCGGTGGAGGGCCTGGTGGACATGCAGCAGCAACTGGACGAGCACAACCTCATCCCCAGCATCCTCAACCAGGCCTACACCGACGAGGTGCGCGACCGCTGGGTGACGCTGCCCAAGGAAGTGCTCGCGCGCATCAACTACCTGGTGGGCACGGTGAGTCAGCGCAAGAGCCGCTTCGAGGAAGCGCGCTCGCTGCTGGAGGCGGTCCCCCCGGACAGCCGCGTGTACGCGAAGTCCCGTTACCTTCTGGGCGTGGTGCTGGCGGACCCGCGCTTCCCGGGCCGTCCTGGCGAGGACTCCGTGTTGGACAAGGACGCGCTGGCTGCCTTCAACGCGGTGCTGGCCGCGAAGGAGGGGCAACTGGACTTGCGCGCCACGCAGCACCTGGCGCTCATCGCCCTGGGCCGGCTTCACTACCGCCGCGGTGAGTACACCGACGCCAGCGCCGCCTATGAGCGGGTGCCGCGCTACTCGCGCTACTGGGACCAGGCCCTCTTCGAGAACGGCTTCGCGCGCTTTCAGAACGAGGACTTCGGCGGGGCGCTGGGCAGCCTCCAGGCGCTGCATGCGCCGCAGTTCGCCGGGGCCTTCCAGCCCGAGTCGTGGATACTCAAGGCGACCGTCTATTACTACTCGTGCCTCTACGACGAGGTGAAGACGACGCTGGCGGCCTTCGACGAAATCTACGGTCCCATGGAGCGGCAACTGGAGCCGTTCGCCGGGGAGGACGTGCCGCTGGTGCAGTCCTTCAACCTGGTGGCGGCGGAGAACCGCCGGTTGCCGCGCCCGGTATACCTGTGGCTGCGCAACAACGAGCGCATCCGCGAGGTGATGCGGATGCTGGAGCGCGTGGACAACGAGAAGCGTGCGCTGACGAACGGACGCTGGCGCGGCACGCCGCTGGCGGCGCAGTCCACCGCGTCGCTCGAGGAGGTTCGCGGGACGCTGCTGCAGGTGGGCGGCACGCTGGCGCAGAGCCGCATCCGTGAGGCAGCGGACAATCTGCGGACCTTCTCCGACCAGGCGGAGATCATCCGCGTGCAGACGGCATTGGATGAGAAGGATTTGCTGCAGGCCGGCGTTGACCAGAAGGCGCTGCTGACGCGGCAGTCGCTGTATCGCCCGAAGATGCCAGGCGCGGCCTGGAACTACTGGAAGTTCCAGGGCGAGTTCTGGATCGACGAGATTGGTTATTACCAATACACGCTGAAGCGTGGCTGCCCGGCGAAGACCGCTGAACAGCAGCCGTAGGTTCACGAGCGCCGCCGTCACGCATGCACGTACCTTGAGGGGCCGGCTCCACGCGACACCGCGTGGAAGCGGCCCCTTCGTCGTTGTTGACAGTGCGCAAGCACCGTTCCACCGCCACTTCTCAATCCAGAAGTGCGCATCTACTTTCCGTCGTCCCTCGTCAGTGGGTGCTGGATTGCCCGCATGCCGGGTCGGCTTCACGGCAGGAGCTCGCATGAAGGTGGTTCTTCGTTTCGGTGCGCTGGCGGTGGGCGCGGTGCTCATCACTGGCGGGGTGGGAGAGGCGGCGGAAACGCAGGCCCGCAAGGGGGGGAAGAAGCCCGCCGCGGCGTCCGCGTCGAAGACCTCCGGTGCGTCCAGCAAGGCGGGCGGGAAGAAGAAGTCCGCGAAGGCCCAGGTCGACCGCAAGGCAGAGGAGAAGGCTCCGCCGCCAGGGGTCGCGCCGGAGGACGTGCGGCAGGGGCCCGCGCGAGTTCAGCCCGCGTCGGCGAAGTTCGCGGAGCTGCCCCGCATCCCGGACGCCAAGCGGGACGCGCTGGCGGACAAGAAGCGCGACGAGGCCATCGCCGCCTTCAAGCGCCTCATCCCCAAGCTGCGGGACGGCAATCCGCAGAAGGCGGAGATGCTCTACCGCCTGTCGGAGCTCTACTGGGAGAAGTCCAAGTACCTCTACCAGTTGGAGATGACGCGCTTCCTCGCGGCGGAGAAGGAATACGACGCGGCCGTGGCGCGCGGCGAGAAGGTGGAGCCGCCCAAGAAGAACCACGCGGACAGCGAGCGCTACCGCACCGAAACGATGGGCATCTACGAGGACATCCTCCGCGCGTACCCGGACTATCCGCAGCGCGACGAGGTCCTCTTCTCCATGGGGTACAACTACTACGAGCTGGGGCGCCGCGAGGACGCGGTGGCCCGCTACGAGGAGTTGATCCGCGACTTCCCGAAGTCGCAGTTCGTGCCGGACGCGTACATCCAGCTCGGCAACCACTACTTCGAGAACAACAAGCTCATCCCCGCCAAGGAGAACTACGAGAAGGCGCGGGACTCGCGCGTGCCGAAGATCTACGGCTACGCCGTCTACAAGCTGTCCTGGTGCGACTACAACACCGGCGACTACGAGCTGGGGCTGAAGAAGCTTCACGAGGTGGTGGACTACGCCGCGAAGAGCCCCGAGCTGGGTGACCTGCGCACCGAGGCGCTCAACGACCTGACCGTCTTCTACGTCCAACTGGACCAGCCGAAGGAGGCCATCGCGTACTTCAAGGAGAAGGCGCCGGCGCAGCGCGTGGGCCGCTTGCTGGCCAAGACGGCCGCGGGCCTGGTGGACGCGGGCCACTTCGACAGCGCCATCCTCACGTACCGAACGCTCGTGGACGACGAGCCCATGGGCGCCAACGCGCCGGAGTACCAGCAGGCCATCGTCCGCGCCCACGAGGGGCTCCGCCAGCGCCAGATGGTCCGCAAGGAGATGAAGCGGATGGTGGACCTCTACAGCCCCGGTGGCGAGTGGTGGAAGGCCAACGAGGGCAAGACGGCCGTCCTCCGCAACGCCTTCAACGTCACCGAAGAGGCCATGCGCGTCATGGTCACCGAGTACCACCAGGAGGCGCAGAAGACGCGCCAGGTGGAGACCTACCGGCTGGCGCGTGACATCTACAAACAGTACGTGGACGCGTTCGCCTCCAACGCGAACCCAGACTTCGTGGCGGACTCCGCCTTCAACCTCCGCTTCTTCTACGCGGAGATCCTCTGGGCCCTGGAGGAGTGGGAAGCGGCCGCGGCCGAGTACGACGCCGTGGTGGCCTTCAAGATTCCGGACCGCGACACCGCGCGCGAGGTCTCCAACGAGACGTACCGCAAGAGCGCCGGGTACAACGCCATCCTCGCCTACGACAAGCTGGTGAAGATCGAGCGAGGCCAGCTCGCCAAGAGCGACCTGCGCGACGGCCAGAAGGTCGACGAGAAGAAGGACAAGGGCGACGTCGCCAAGCAGAAGATCGTCAAGCGCGACGCGAAGGACCGCCAGGAAGAGGCGCTCACGAAGTTCGAGGACCGGCTGGTCGCCGCGTGCGACGTCTACGTGAAGCTGTATCCCAACACGCAGGACGAAATCGACCTGCGCTACCAGGCCGCCGTCATCCTCTATGACCGCAGCCACTTCGTGGACGCGGCGCGGCGCTTCGGCGAAATCATCGAGAAGTTCCCGGAGGAGCGCCGCTCGCGGGACGCGGCCGACCTCACCATGTACGTGCTGGAGAGCCGCGAGGAGTGGCTCGAGCTGAACACGCTGTCGAAGAAGTTCCTGGAGAACAAGAAGCTGGCCAAGCCCGGAACGGACTTCGCCGTGCGCGTCAGCCGCGTCGTCGAAGGCAGCCAGTACAAGTGGGTGGACGAGGTCGTCTACAAGAAGGAGAAGAACCCGAAGAAGGCCGCCGAGGAGTTCCTCCGCTTCGTGGCCGACTTCCCCAAGTCAGAGAACGCGGACCGCGCGCTCACCTACGCGATGATCATCGCGCAGGAGGCGGGCGAAATCGACAAGGGCCTGGCCGCGGGTGAGCGCTTCCTCAAGGAGTACCCGCGCAGCCCCTTCGAGCTGAAGGCGCGTTACTCGCTGGCGGGCCTCTACGAGAAGGTCGCTGAGTACCGGAAGGCCGCCGTCATGGCGGAGTCCTTCGTGGCCAGCTACGACGCCGCGATGAAGGCGGACGATGCCAACGGCAAGCGCAAGGCGCCCAAGACGGCCGCCAAGGCGAACGTCGCGCCGGGCGCAGAGGACGCGGAGGCCAAGCGCGAGCGGAAGGCCGCCGAGCGCAAGGCGCTGCTGGACGAGGCCGGCGGCTGGCTGGCGGATGCGCAGTTCAATGCGGGCGTCTGGTGGGAAGGCGCGGGTGAGCCGCAGAAGGCCGTGGCCGCGTACAACACGTACGTCTCCCGCTTCAAGGACCGCAAGGACGTGCCGCAGGTGGCCTTCGCGGCGGCGCTCGCGTGGGAGAAGGAGAAGAAGTGGAGCGAGGCGGCCCGGGCGTTTGGCGCCTTCGCGGAGACGTACGGCCGTGACTCGCGCTCCAGCTCCGCGCAGGTGTACCTGGCGCGCTACCACGAGCTGCTGGCGTACGAGCAGCTGAAGAACGTCCGCGAGCAGGAGCGCGTGCAGGGCGAGCTGGTGCGGGCGTGGAACCGGCTGCCGGAGAGCGCTCGCAAGGACGCGGCGGTGCTCAATGCCTACGGCCATGCGCGCTTCCTGTCGCTGGAGCCGGCGTGGACGCGCTACGTAGCCATCCGCTTCTCGCGGGTGAGCACCATCCGACGGGACCTGGCGGCGAAGCAGAAGGAGATCCAGCGGCTGGAGAAGGAGTACCTCGCCGTCCTGTCCACCGGCTCCGGCGACTGGGGCATCGCGGCGCTCACGCGCATCGGCCTGGCCTATGCCGACTTCGCGCGCAACATCATGGACTCGCCGGACCCATCCGGGCTCGATGAGGAGCAGCTCGCCATGTACCGCAGCGAGCTGGAGAACCTGGCGTTGCCGTTGGAGGACAAGGCCGCCGAGGCCCTGGAGAAGGCGCTGGAGAAGGCCTACGAGCTGGGCGTCTACAGCCGGTGGACCCTGGCCGCGCAGGACCAGGTGAACCGCCTGCGTCCAGGGGCCTACGCGCAGGTGCGGCAGGTGAATTACCGCGGCAGCGACACACTCGTCCGCTCGGACCTGGTGCGCGTGCTGGAAGGCGCCACCGCGACGACGCCGGTCCCGGCGGATTCCTCGAAGCCCTCGGATGACGAGGCGCAGGCACCCACTGCGGCGCGCGGGGAGGTGCTGCGATGAAGCCGTTTCGCATCGATTCCTTTCAGGTTGGGGCGGGGAAGACGCAGATGACCTGGTTCCGTTCGCTCCTCGTCGGCTCGCTGGCCTTTACGGCGGCGTGCGCCTCGGGGCCTCAGAAGAAGCAGACCGCCGCGCCGGAGGTGACGCCGCCCGCGGCGCAGCAGCCCGCGCCCGAGCAGAAGCGGGTGCCTCCCCCCGCGCAGAAGTCCGGCAGCGCGCAGTCCGCCTTCGCGGCGGCGCTCCAGTCCTATGAAGCAGGGGACCTGGACGGTGCGCGCAAGGGCTTCGAGTCGGTGGTGGATGAAGTGCCGCAGAGCCTCAACGCGCAGTTCAACCTGGGCGTCATCGCGGAGCGCCAGGGCCGTCCGGCTGACGCGCGCGTGGCCTACGAGAAGGTCCTCCTGCTGGACCCGGCGCACGTGCCCGCGGTGGTCAACCTGGGCGTCATGTACCGGGAGCAGGGGCGGCTGGACGAAGCCATCGCGTTGTTCCAGCGGGCGCTGAAGACGCCCGGTCGCGAGTACGACGCGTCGCTGCTCAACAGCCTGTCCATCACCTATCGCGTCGCCGGAAAGCTGGATGAGTCCGAGGCCGCCGCGCGCCGCGTGCTGGTGCGCAACAAGGACAACCCGGGGGCATACAAGAACCTGGCGCACGTGGCCTACGCCCGGGAGAAATACCGGCTGGCGGAGCTGCTGGCCGGCAACGCGCGCAAGCACTCGGAGAACGACCCGGCGCTCTACAACCTGCTGGGCATGGTCTACCTGAAGCTGGACGACCGGGCGCGCGCGCTGGTGCAGTTCCAGAAGGCCATCTCACTGGATGCGAAGTTCACCCCGGGCTACCTCAACCTGGGCGCCCTGGCGCTGAGCTACCGCGACTACGTGGGCGCCGAGCGCTCCTTCGGCAAGGCCGTGGAGCTGGAGCCGGGCTCGCCGGACGCGACGCTGTACCTGGCCTGGGCGCTGGACGGGCAGAAGGGGCGCGATCCGAAGAAGGGCCTGGCCGCGGGCGAGGCGTTCGAGAAGGTGCTGGCCACGCGCTCGGACCTGCCGGAGGCCGTGTGCGGCGCGGGCTGGGCGTATGCGTCGGACCGCGCGGGCTGGCAGAAGGCCATCGCGTTCCTCGACCGCTGCAAGGGGCTGGAGACGACGACCGACAATGACAAGCAGATGATCACCGCCAAGGTCCAGGGCCTGCAGAACATGCTCAAGGCCCCACCGCCCGAGGCCGCGCCCGCCACCGCGGAAGGCGAAGGCGGTGGCGCTCCGGCGAATGAGGCCATTGGCGGCGGTGGTGCGCAGCCCGCGCAGGGCGCCGAGGGCGTGGCGCCTGGACAGGGCACGGAGGCGGCGCCGGCAGGCGATGCCACGGGCGCCGCGGGCGCACAGCCTGGGCAGGGCGCGGATGCGATGCCCGCGGACGAAGCGACCGGTGGCGCGAGCTCCCGGCCCGAGCAAGGCACTGGCACGACGCCAGAGGCTGACGCCATGGGGGGCTCGGGTTCCGAGCCCACTCCGGACGATGCTCCGCGGGGTGCTGCCTCCAGTGGCAGCGGGGCGCGGCTTGCTCCCGGTGGGGACGGTACGCCCGCGGGCAAGTGAAGCGGCTTCCCTTGGGGCGCGGCGTTCGGCGCTCGCACAGTGGGCGGGGGCTGGGTTGGACAGGCACCCGAGGCATCACCCCGACAGGCAGGCTGGAGTTCTGACGAAGAGGGACGGAACTTTTTTCCTCTCTCCAGGCGGCAACACCCGGATGAGCAGGCGAGCTCCTCTGGATTCAAGGGCTTGAGGTTGGATCGCGCTGTGCATTGGGAGGTTGAGCATGAGGCGACTGGTATCAGCGGTGGTGGTGCTGGGCCTGTGGGCGGCACCCTCGGTGGTGATGGCACAGGAGTCGAGAGACACGGTGAAGGTCGTCCAGGAGGAGGACCGCACCGTCTTCCGGAAGAAGACGGTCATCGACTTCACGGATGTCGCGGTGGAAGGCGAGCTCACGAAGCCTGAGGGCTCGTACGTCCTCCACCGGAAGAAGACGGACTTCCAGAGCCTCATCAAGGTCCGGGACAACTTCGATCCAGAGCTACAGAAGTCAGTCGACAACCTCTAGCGGCAGCGGGCGGCGGCAGTCGTTCTCAGGGCGGAAGGGAAGAGGGACAATCCTCATGGCGGCGGCGAAGAACAACGGCTTGACGCTTCGGATCACCGGGCCGGATGGCTCCACGGCGGAAGCCGTGTCGGAGGCCGAGAGCGTCATTGTGGGCTCGGGCGCTCAGGCGGCGGTGAAGATTCAGGACCCGCGGGTCTCGAATCTCCATGTGATGCTGAAGGTGGACAAGGATGGCTCGGTCACGGCCATCGACCTGGGCAGTGAGGGGGGGACGGAGGTGCGGGGACAGCGGCTCGTCCTCCCCACGGCGCTCAACCCCGGGGATGTGTTGACGGTGGGCGGCAGCCGGGTGGAGGTGCTCTTCGGAGCGACCCAGCCCGAGCGTCCGCTTCCCGCGGGGGCGCGGGTGGCGGGGCCGGTGTTCCAGGGGTCGGTGGCCACGCCACCGCCGCCGCGTGGCATGCAGACGCAGACGCGCGCGGACCTGCCGAACCTGGTTCCCACGCCGCCGCCGCCCATGCGCCAGGTGTCCACGGCGCTGGGCAACCGCGTGGAGCGGGTGGCCTCTCCCGGTGTGATTCCGGTCCAGCCGCCCCGGCAGACGCCACCGGGGCTCCAGCCTCGTACGACGCCCTCCACGGCGCGGACGTCCACGCCGAACGCGGCGAACACGGCCACGCCGCGGCGCACGGTGGCGCCGCACCTCCAGGAGCCGCTGCCTCCCGAGGCCATGCCCACGCCCGAGGCGCGCGTCCTCCAGGTCGCGCTGCTGTGGGGCGACACCCTGCTGGAGGTCCAGCACTTCAAGGACGGCGTGCCCGTCACCATCGGCGAGGCGAAGCAGAACTTCTTCAACGTCTTCGCGCCGTCGGTGGGCAAGAGCCACGTGCTGGCCGTCAGCAGGAAGGATGTGCTGGAGGTGCGCGCTCCCGCGGGCTCGCGCGCCTTCGTCACCAACCAGGGCAACGTGCGCACCAAGGACGCGCTGCGGGCCGCGGGCGCGCTCTCCGGCCAGGCCGGTGAGGACGCCGAGCAGCGCTTCACCCTGGGCCTGCACGACCGGGTGGAGTTGTCGCTGGGCACGGTGTCCTTTGTCGCGCGCTACGTGAAGCCGTCTCCGGTCATCACCGCCGCGTCGCTGAAGGACTCCGACTTCACGTTCTTCAAGATCGCCAGCATCTGCATGCTGGCGGGCCTGGCGGTGGTGCTGACCATGGTGCTGACGCCGCGGCAGGAGCTGCCGCAGAGCGCGGACATCTTCGAGTCCCAGCAGCGCGTGGCGAAGTTCCTCATCACCCCGGAGAAGCGGCTGGAGGCGAAGAAGCTCCAGCTGTCCGCGCCGGAAGAGGGCGCCAAGGCGAAGGACGAGGAAGGCAAGTTCGGCAAGGAGGAGGCGAAGCAGCAGGAGGCCGCGCCCTCCAAGCCCGGCACGCCCGTGGTGGACAAGAGCAAGAAGGAGAAGGACCGTCAGGCGGTGGGCAAGGTCGGCCTGCTGGGCGCCTTCAAGGGCATGAAGGGTGGGGCATCGGACGTGTTCGGTCCCGGGGGCTTCGGCACCGGCATCAACGACGCGCTGGGTGGCCTCAAGGGCGGCGCGGCCATGGGTGACGCGCAGGGCGTGGGCGGCGTGGGCTCGCGTGGCACTGGCAAGGGCGGTGGTGGCACCGCGCTGGGCATCGGCGGTCTGGGGACGCAGGGCACCGGCCGTGGCACGGGCGGGTCCGGCGGCATCGACCTGGGCGGCCGTGGCAAGTCCATCACCAAGGTCATCCCCGGAAAGACGACGGTGGTGGGCGGCCTGGACAAGGACGTCATCGCCAAGGTCATCCGGCGGCACCAGGGGGAGATCAAGTACTGCTACGAGTCGGAGCTGAACAAGGACCCGAGCCTCGCCGGCAAGGTGGCGGTGGCCTTCGTCATCGACCCCACGGGCGCGGTGTCCGACGCGAGTGTCGCTGAGACGACGCTGAACAGCGCCGCGGCGGAGCGCTGCATGCTGTCGCGCATCCGCCGCTGGAAGTTCCCGGAGCCCAAGGGCGGCGGCGTGGTGTCGGTGACGTATCCGTGGCTCTTCTCGCCCGCGGGCGCGGGAGGGTGAACGGCGGTCGCGGCCTGTGAAGGCCCCAAGTGGCGTGGACGAAACGGTCCACGCCACTTTCGTTTTTCCCCCACTGCCGGTTCCAGGGGGCCGTCATTAACGTCTGCGCCGCTCCCGCGTTGCGCTGGGAGGGCACGTCTGTCGGGAGGACCCGTGAAGAAGTCTCAGTTGATTGCCGCGCTCGCGCTGCTGTCGTCTCCGGTTCTCGCGGCCACACCGCCGGAAGGGGTGGCGTTCGAGCCGCGCCGTGGTTTCTTCACCGAGACGGACATCGGCGTGTTCTTCACCGTGGGCGGGGAGAACGTCTACTCCAACGCCCAGACGTACCTTCAGCTCGGGGTGGGATACGACCTCACGGAGAAGCTGTCGCTGGGGGCGCACTTCGGGCTCGGTTCGTCCGCGCAGAACTGCTTCGCGGGCTACCTGCCCGGCACGGAGACGTGCGCGCTGTCGGACAACTTCACCATGGCCTTCTTCAACCTGTCGGCGGCCTACCACGTGCGCGTCATGGACCGGCTGTTCCTCACGCCCAAGGTCGTGGCGGGCTATACGCGGCTGGATCCGGCGCCCGTGGACCCCGACGAGGGCGACCCGGGCCGCGCCGTCAGCGCGCCCAACGCGGGCCTGGGCTTCGGCGTGGAGTACGCCACGGGCATGGACCACTTCTCCGTCGGCGCGGACCTGCTGGCCCGCTACGTCATCGGGCCCAACATCACCTCCTTCGCCATCTTCCCGAAGGTGAAGTACACGTTCTGACGCCCGCCTACACGAAGGGCCCGCCCCAACGCAGTGGGAACGGGCCCTGGTGACGCGAGGCGCCCCGTGAGCGCCCCAGCAGCGCGAAGGGCTACTCGCCTTCGGCCGCGCGCTCCTCGCGCTTGCGGTCGCGCTCGGCGCGGTAGCGCTCGCCCACCGCCAGCGCCTTCTTGCGCATGCGGATGGACTTGGGCGTCACCTCGACCAGCTCGTCGTCGGCGATCCACTCCAGCGCCTTCTCCAGGCTGATTTCCCGCGGCGGGGTGAGGATGACGTTCTCGTCGCGGCCGGCGGCGCGGATGTTGGTGAGCTTCTTCTCACGGCAGCAGTTCACGTTCAGCTCGGACGCGTGCGAGTGCTCGCCGATGATCATGCCCTCGTACACCGTGGTGCCGGCGCCGATGAAGAGCGAGCCACGCTCCTGGATGCTGAAGAGCGCGTAGGGCACAGTGTCGCCCAGGCGGTCGGAGACGATGGCGCCATTCTGCCGCTTGGGGATGTAGCCGAACCACGGCTCGTAGCCGTCGAACTGGCTGCTCATGATGCCCTCGCCACGGGTGATGGTGAGGAACTCCGAGCGGAAGCCGATGAGGCCGCGCGCGGGGATGCGGAACTGGAGCCGGGTGCGGCCCGAGCCCAGGGTGCCCATGTCCACCATGCGGCCCTTGCGGGGCCCCAGGCGCTCCGTCACCGCGCCCACGCTGTTCTCGGGCACGTCGCAGAAGAGCAGCTCCATGGGCTCGTGGACCTGTCCGTCGATCTCCTTGGTGATCGGCTCCGGGTTGGAGGCCGTCAGCTCATAGCCCTCGCGGCGCATGTTCTCGATGATGACGGCCAGGGCGAGCTCGCCGCGGCCCACCACGCGGAACGCGTCCGGCGTGTCGGTGTCCTCCACGCGGACGCCCACGTTGCGGTAGGCCTCGCGGTAGAGGCGCTCGCGCAGGTTGCGGGAGGTGACGAACTTGCCTTCCTTGCCCGCCAGCGGCCCGTCATTGACCTTGAAGACCATCATCATCGTGGGCTCGTCCACGGCGATGCGGGGCAGGGCCACCGGCTTCTCGGCGTCTGCGATGGTGTCGCCGATGGAGATCTCCTCGATGCCGGCGATGGAGACGATTTCACCCGGACCCGCGTCCGGAATCTCCACGCGCTTCAGGCCGGAGAAGCCGTACAGCTTGACGATCTTGCCCGGCTGCACCTTGCCGCCCTCGCGGCAGACGGAGACGGGCATGTTGGCGGTGATTCGGCCGGACTGCACGCGGCCCACGGCCAGGCGGCCGACGTAGTCGTCGTAGTCCAGGTTGGCGACGAGCAGCTGCAGCGACGTCTCGTCCGACTTCGGCGGAGGCGGGATGTGGTTGATGATGGCGTCGTACAGGGGCTCCAGCGTCGTGCCGGGGACCTCCAGCTGCGTGGACGCCTGCCCCTGGCGGGCGACGGTGTAGAGGACGGGCATCTCCAACTGCTGCTCGTCCGCGCCCAGGTCGATGTAGAGCGAGTACACCAGGTCCAGCACGTCCTTCGCGCGGGCGTCCTGGCGGTCGATCTTGTTGATGACCAGCACCGTCTTCAGGCCCATGGCCAGGGCCTTGCTGAGCACGAAGCGCGTCTGGGGCAGGGGGCCTTCGGCGGCGTCCACCAGCAGGATGACGCCCTCAACGAGGCGCAGACCACGCTCCACCTCACCACCGAAGTCGGCGTGACCCGGGGTGTCGATGATGTTGATCTGCATGCCCTTGTAATTGACCGCGGTGTTCTTCGCGAGAATGGTGATGCCCTTCTCGCGCTCGAGGTCGTTCGAGTCCATCACCCGTTCGGCGACGTGCTCGTTGCTACGGAAAGTGCCCGCCTGGCGAAGCAGGTGATCGACGAGCGTGGTCTTGCCATGGTCGACGTGAGCGACAATGGCGACGTTACGAATATTTTCGCGAGGAATCATACGAACCGAACTGTGATGGCAGGTGGGGAACGCCCGAGGACGCCGGGGCTTCCGAACCCCACCGGAACCCGGGAGGTCGGCGCTTATATGCCGCGAGTGCGTCCCCTGCAATGCAGCCGGAAGCCCAGCGTTCATGCGAGCGGGTTTTCACTCCTGTCACCCATGAACAACGCCAGGGGGCCGGCCTCTTCCGGAGGCTCAGGGGCCAGCGGGAGGACTCACCACCGGTGTAGGCGCGGGGGAGGGGGCGACGGTACGCACGTTCAGTCGCTCCCGGAGGAAGCGCTCGACGCGGGCTTCCACCCGCCCGGGGGCTTCGAGTGGGGTGGTGTGGGTGCCTTCGGGGATGAGCTCCAGCTCGGCGCCGGGGATCCGGTCGGCCATCTCCTCGGAGATCCAACCCGGCGTGAACTTGTCCTGGCCGCCCGCCACCACCAGGGTGGGGACGTCCACATGCGGCAGGTGGTCCCACGCGTTGTGCTCCGCCATGGACTCCAGGGTGCGCACGAAGACGACGGGGTCCATCCGGGCCAGGTGGTCGAAGTAGGGGGCCAGGTCGTTGCGGGCGATGCGCTCCCGGTTCATCTCCAGGGTGATGGCCAACTGCACGGCCAACTCCGTGCGCAGCACCGTGTGGATGATGCGGGCGGACTGCTCCGGGTAGCGCTCCACCACGCGGCGGATGAGCGGGAACGCCCGCTTGAGCGCGGTGGAGTCGTGGAAGGTGTCCAGGGGGTTGCCGTAGCTGCCGCACATCAGGACGAGCCCACCCACGCGCTGGGCGTAGCGGCGCTGGAACTCCAGCGCCACCTGGACGCCCATGGAGTGGCCGAAGAGGACGACGCGCTCCATCCCCACGGCGTCGAGCATCCGCCGCAGGTCATCGCAGGTGTACAGCATGCCGATGCGAGAGCGGTCCTCGGGGACGGTGGAGCGGCCGTGGCCCCGGTAGTGCCAGCGCAGCACGCGGTGGTTCCGGACCAGGTAGGGCGCCAGGTACTTCCAGGCGAAGCCGTCACAGCCCAGGCCGTCACAGAAGACCATGCCCGGGAGGCCGTCTCCCTGGACCTGGTAATACAGCTGCGCGCCATCCGGGACGCGCAGGCGGTCCTGGTGGAAGTACCGCGTACCGGGGCTCATGCGTCGCCCATCTCCGCCTCGTCCTCGGGCAGGCCCTTGTCCAGGCCGTAGCGTGAGATCTTCAAGATGAGGTTGGAGCGGCTGATGCCCAGCTCTCGCGCCAGCCGGCTCTTGTTGTAGCGCGTGCGCATCAGTCCCTGCTGAATCATCTCCCGCTCCAGGGCTTCCACGGCTTCGTGCAGCTTGCCGTGGGCGCGCGGAGAGATGAAGGGGCCTCCTCCGGGCAACACGGCGTCGCGGATGCGGCTGGAGATGAGCTCGGCGGGGATGGACTCCAAGTCGCCCCCCAGCACGAGCAGGCGTTCGATTTCGTTCTCCAACTCGCGGATGTTCCCCGGCCACGCGTACGCGCCCAGGATGGCCAGGGCCTCCGCGTCCAGCCCGCGCGCGCGCTGGCCCTCGCGGTGGTGCTTGCGCAGGAAGTGGTCGATGAGGACGGGCATGTCGTCGCGCCGCTCCCGCAGGGGCGGCAGCTGCACGCGGATGACGTTGATGCGGTAGTAGAGGTCCTCGCGGAACTCGCCCCGCTTCACCAGCTCGCTCAGGTCCTTGTGGGTGGCGGCGATGACGCGGACGTTGACCTCCTTGAGCTGCGTGCCGCCCACGGGCAGGAAGGTTCCCTCCTGGAGCACGCGCAGGAGCTTCACCTGCAACGCGGCGGACATGTCACCCACTTCATCCAGGAAGAAGGTGCCGCTGTCGGCGACCTCGAAGAGGCCCTTCTTGTCGCGCAGCGCGCCGGTGAAGGCGCCGCGCGTGTGGCCGAAGAGGGCGCTCTCCAGCAGGTTGTCGTTGAAGGCGGAGCAGTTCTGCACCACGAAGGGCTGCTGCGCGCGCGGGCCGCTGAGGTGGATGGCGCGGGCCACCAGCTCCTTGCCGGTGCCGGACTCGCCATTGATGAGGACGGTGGAGTCGGAGTTGGCCACCTTCTCCATCAACCGGAACACCTCCATCATGGGGCCGGAGCGCCCGATGATCTTCTCGAAGCGGTAGCGGTCGCTCAGCTCACGGGACGACCCGGGCGCGCCGTCCTCCTGCCGGGAGGCCTCCGACGCTTCGTGGTTGGCGATTTCATTCGCCGCGCACTCGAGCAGGTCGGACAGCTTGCTCAGCTCGGCGCCGTCCAGGACGGGAACCTGCTCGCTCCACCCGTCCAGGGCCACGTGCTGCGGGGCGAACTGGCGCACCTTCGACTTGAGGACGTCTGCTTCGCGCGCGTCAAGAGGCTGGCGGGCGAAGCCCTCGACGAAGAGGAACCCCTCGTATTCGTTGGCGATGTAGAGGGGCGCGCCCACGATGCTGAAGTTGAGGTGGCAGTCGTGGATGAGCGAGCGGCGCACCTTCTTGTTGGCCTTGAACTTCTCGTTCAGTACGCGGACGGACTGGCCGCAGCGCCGCAAGCCCTCTTTTGAGGTCAGGGCGGCACGGCAGAAGGCGTTCGGCGGCGGGCTGACTTCCCCGCGCTGCCACTCATGCACCACGCCGTGGCGGTCCGCGAACGCCAGCTCGACCTGCCACCACTTGCGGATGACATCCCTGAGCATGATGATGGTGTGCAGGTTCAGATGCTTCCCGTAGTCCATCCCCACCTCCGTCGCGTCTCCCCACGCTCCGGAGCAGGGGATGCCGGGCCTGGCGGCAGCCAGATTCCCGGCCTCTCATACCTCATGACTGGGCATTAGCCGCACCCCGCACTCCCGTGACTACTTCCCCTTACACCCGCGGTGAATCCGGGCATGGCCACGAGCATGACCACGGCGACGGGCATGGCCACCACCACCATCATCATGGCCATGGGCACGGCCATGGGCACGGTCCCCGGAGGGGCGGACTGGCGGAGGAGCGGAAGAAGGACAAGCGCCGGCTCATCTTCGCCCTGGTGCTGACGGCCACCATCGCGCTGGCGGAGGCGGTGGGCGGCTGGCTGACGAACTCGCTGGCCCTGATGTCCGACGCGGGCCACATGCTGACGGACGTGTCCGCGCTGGCGCTGAGCCTGGTGGCGCTGTGGTTCGCGGGCAAGCCGGCGGACGTGAAGAAGACGTACGGCTACTACCGGATGGAGATCCTCAGCGCGCTGCTCAACGGCGTGTTGCTGATGGGCATCACCGGCTTCATCCTCTATGAGGCCTGGGAGCGGGTGCGCTCGCCGGCGCAAGTGGACATCGGGCCCATGGCCATCGTGGCGTCGGTGGGCCTTCTGGCCAACCTGGGCGCGCTGGGGTTCCTGCACCGCTCCCACTCCATGAACGTGCGCGGGGCCTTCCTGCACGTGCTGGGGGATACGCTGTCGTCGGTGGGGGTGCTCGTGGGCGCGGGCATCATGGCGTACACGGGCTGGTACGTCGTGGACCCCATCATCTCGGTGGTCATCTCCATCGTCATCGTCATTGGCGCGGTCCGGCTGGTGCGCGACGCGGTGGACGTGCTGATGGAGGCGGTGCCGGCGCACGTGGACCTGGCGCAAATCAAGGAGCTGATGCTGCGCGCGCAGGGCGTCACGGCGGTGCATGACCTGCACGTGTGGACCATCTCCAGCGGCGTGTACGCGCTGTCCGCGCACCTGGTGGTGCAGGACCCCATGGTCTGCAACAACGACGAGATTCTCTCCGCGGTGAAGCACGACCTGTACGACCGCTTCGGAATCGACCACACCACGATTCAAATCGAGAGCGAGACCTACTCCCACCTGGGCGAGGTCCACTGACGGCCCTGGGGCCCGGCCGGGCACCTCGTCCGCGTGCCCCAGCGGACGCTCCCAGCAGCTTCGCCTTGCCTCGGGCGGCGCGGGCGGATGATTCTCAGCGCTCCATGAACGTGCTGGACAAGGTGCTGACGTTTCGGCCGGGGAACACGGTGGCGCGGGTGGGCGCGGGTTCGCGCGTTCCGCTGCTCAATCCCCGGGAGCTGCTGCGTGCTCTGGCGGAGGCGCCGGTTGCGCTGCCGTGCCTGCCGGTCCAAGCGAAGGGCGCCTTGCCGGGCCTGCTGCGCGCGGCCCGGTCGGAAGACGCCGTGCTGGGGCTGGCCTGCCCACACCCGCTGTCTGACCGGGGGGCGCCCGAGCGCTTCGTCGTGGCCGCGCACCAGGCCGCCGCCGAGGCCGAACACGCGCGGCCTCTGTTCCTCCAGGCCGGGCCCATTCGGGTGGCCCGGGCGGACGCGGACACGCTGGACGCCCTGAAGGACGGCATCTACCGCGTGGTGGACGCCGGCTTCTCGCTGGTGTCGTTGGACCTGTCCCGGCTGGACTCCTACGAGGCCGTGGAGGCCGTGAATGCCCTGGTGGCGCCGGTGACCGAGCGCGAGCTGGCGCTGGAGCTGACGGGGCCGGCCGCTTCTGGCGGGTTCGTGGACGCGTACCGGACGCTGCTGGAGGGCCTCCGGCAGTGGAAGGTGCCGGTGGACTTCGTCCGTGTGCCGGAGACCGCGCTAGGTGAGGGCGAGCTGGACGTGCGGCTGCTGCGGAGCCTGGTGGAGCTGGCCGCGGAGTACGACGCCGTGCTGTCGGTGGGGGAGGCGGGCTCGACGCTGGCCGGCGGGCTGCCCACCCACGTGGCGGCGGGTGTACGCAAGGTGGACTGCGTGGGCGGCTTCGAGCGGCTCGCGCTGGGGGCGTGGCCCCCGGACGTCCGCGCCAGCGTGGCGGAGAAGGCCGCCGCCGCCGGGCTGCCCGCAGGCCAGCTGCTGAGCGTGCTGGAGGAGCAGCTGCCGCCGCTGGACGACGCCGCGCGGGAGAAGCTGGAGGCCCTGTCCTTCATGGAGGCCACCGAGATACTCGCCGCGCTGGGGGCCACGCGCACGGGGCAGGCGTCACTGCGCTTCCTGGCGGAGAAGCGGGGCGACTGAGGCCGGAGCGCGGTGTAGAAGGGGCCCATGCGAATCGTCGCGGGCACCGCCAAGGGCCGCGCCCTGGCCGGCCCCAAGTCCTCGTCCCTCCACATCCGTCCCACGGCCGACCGCGTCCGGGAGACGCTCTTCAACGTGCTGGGCCAGTTCCTGGACGGCCAGCGGGTGCTGGACCTCTACGCCGGCACCGGCGCGCTGGGCCTGGAGGCCGTGTCTCGCGGCGCGGGGCAGGCGGTGCTGGTGGACCAGGACCGCGAGGCGCTCACCCTCTGCCGTGAGAACGCGCGGGCGGTGGGGCTCGCCGGGCAGGTGGAGGTGCTGTCCGCGCCGGTGGCCCGTGCGCTGGAGACGCTGAAGCGGCGGGGCGACCGCTTCGAGCTCATCTTCGCGGACCCGCCGTATGCCGCGCGCGTGGTGGAGACGGTGCTGGACGGCATCGTGGCCGCCGGGCTGCTGACCCCCTCTGGCATGGTGGTGGTGGAGCACGACAAGCGCGAGGCGGCGCCGGACACACATGCCGGCCTCGACCGGGAAGACCAGCGCCGCTTCGGGGACACGTTGGTGAGCTTCTATCGGGCGCCGTGAGCAGTCCTTGACCGGCTCCCGGGGGCATCCGAGACTTCCCGGCACATGCTGGTCGCCATCTATCCTGGTTCTTTTGATCCGCTCACCAACGGGCACCTGAGCCTCATTCAGCGCAGCCTGAAGATGTTCGATCGGCTCATCGTGGCCATCGCGGTGAACCCGAAGAAGACACCGCTCTTCTCCGAGGAGGAGCGGCTCGCGTTGATTCGAGAGGCCGTCCAGGACGACCGGGTGGAGGTCGACGCCTTCCACGGTCTGCTGGTGGACTACGTGCGGCGCCGCAACGCGGGCGTCATCGTCCGCGGGCTGCGGGCGGTGTCGGACTTCGAATACGAGTTCCAGCTCGCGAACATGAACCGCAAGCTGGCGCCCGACGTGGAGACCGTCTTCATGATGACGGGGGAGGACTACTTCTACATCTCCTCCAACCTCGTCCGGGAGGTGGCCTCCTTCGGTGGGGACGTCACCGGGCTGGTGCCGCCCAACGTGCACGAACGTTTGAAGGCCAAGTTCGCTGGAAGGAAGTAGCAGGCAGTCCCCTTGTCCGGCGTGGGGCTCCGCGTTAGGCAGGGGACATGAAACTCGCTCACCGGCTCCAGGCCATCAAGCCGTCTCCGACGCTCGCTCTCAACTCGCGCGCCAAGGCGCTCGTCGCCAAGGGTGTGGATGTAGTAGTCCTGGCCGCGGGGGAGCCGGACTTCGACACGCCGGATTACGTGAAGCAGGCCGCGGTGGACGCCCTGCGAGCGGGCTTCACCAAGTACACCCCGACCAACGGCATCCCGGAGCTGCGCGAGGCCATCTGCGCCAAGCTCGAGCGGGACAACGGCTTGCGCTACACGCCGGACCAGGTGCTCGTCACCTCGGGTGGCAAGCAGGGCCTCTACAACTTCTGCCAGGCGGCGCTGGAGGAGGGGGACGAGGTCATCATCTTCGCGCCCTTCTGGGTCAGCTACCCGGACATGGTGCGGCTGGCGGGTGCCACGCCCGTCATCGTCCCCACGCGCGAGGAGGACGGCTTCGCGCCAGACCCGGACGCCATCCGCCGCGCGCTCACGCCGCGCACGCGCGCCGTCATCATCAACAGCCCAGGCAATCCCACCGGCGCCGTCTATTCGCGCGCGGCGCTGGAGCGCATCGCCGAGGTGCTGCGGCCCCACGACTGTCTCATCGTCACAGACGATATCTACGAGAAGCTGCTCTACACCGACGAGCGCCTGGGCATCAGCGACGTGGCGCCGGACCTGGTGCCGCGGCTGGTGGTCGTGAACGGCATGAGCAAGGCGTACTCCATGACGGGCTGGCGCATGGGCTACGTCGCCGGGCCCAAGCCGCTGGTGGCCGCCATGCAGATGGTGCAGGACCAGTCCACGTCCAACGCCTCTTCTATTGGCCAGAAGGCCGCGCTGGCGGCGTTGCAGGGGCCGCCGGACACCATCGCCGCCATGGTGAAGGAGTACCGCGAGCGCCGTGACTTCTTCATCGCGGGACTGAACGCGCTGGACGGCGTGCGCTGCCGGATGCCCGAGGGCGCCTTCTACGCCTTCGCGGACGTGCGGGGCCTGCTGGGTCGGTCGTACAAGGGCAAGCCGGTGACGTCCGCGATGCAGCTGTCGGAAATCCTCCTCGACGACTTCCGCGTCGCCGCCGTGCCCGGCGAGCCGTTCGGCGCGGAGGGCTACGTGCGCATGAGCTTCGTCACCTCCCGCGAGGTGCTGCAGAAGGGCCTTGCCCGGCTGGGTGAGCTGGTCAAGGCCCTGAGCTGACCGCTCAGTCCGTGTAGGCGAAGGCGCGGAACTCGTCGCGGTACTTGCGGTAGACGAGGACGGCGGGGCGGCCGGAGATGTTGCCCACGGCCGTCCACACGTCCTTGGGGTTGCGCAGGTCCAACCCCAGCCGCGCGGGCGCCTTGCCGTACTTCTTCTCCATGGCCTCCAGCGGCATCACCTCGACGTCATAGAGGGTGATGAGGTCCGTGCGCTTCAGTCGCAGCTGCTTCACCCACGCCGACACCAGCTCCTCCGGCGTGGCGTAGCGCTCCGCCTCCAGGCTGAACGGGTAGAGCAGCTCGTTCGAGGCGGTGCGTACGTCCCCCGTCAGCAGGGACTGGAGGAGGAAGCGCGCGTCCGCCTGGATGTCCTTGCGGATCTGCTCCTCGGGGGACAGCGGCGGCGCCTCCGGGACGGCGTCGCGCTTGAAGTCGGCAAGTCCGGGAGGCAGGTCGACCGGCGGTGCGTCCGCAGGGGGCGGTGTGGGCGCCGCGCGGGGCGACTCGGCGGCGGCTGCCGACTTCGGAGCGGCGGGGGCCTCGGTCTTCGGGGCCTCGGCCTTCTTGGCGGCGGTGCGTGCCTTCTTGGCGGGGGCCTCAGAGGGAGCCGGCACAGCGGGCGCTTCAGCGGCCGGTGGCGTCGCGGGCGCCTCGGCCTGCTTGGGCTCCGCCTCGGGCGTGGGC
>NZ_JABFNS010000127.1 GCF_013116825.1 Myxococcus xanthus | reverse complement strand
CCTCCCCCTGAGGTCTGCCATTGCCAGCCTCCCCCACGCTCCCGCCAAGCGCCCTCACCCTCCGTTGCGGGGACAATGTATGTCTGCTTTTCAACCGCCTTGAATTCTTGCGCTGCGGGCTCCTCTACCCCAGAATGAGTCCCAAACGCCCCACCCCTGGTAAATTGCGCCAGAATTTACAGTGAGGTTGCGATGATTTGTCCTCACTGTATATATTGACTCATTCATTGCCCTCCCGCCGCATTCCCAACCGGAGCACTCTGGACCCTCCCCCATGGAATCTGTCGCCCGCTCCCAGACTTCAGCGCCTCGCCAGGTCGTACGGACCGTGCTTCATGAGGCCCTGGAGAGCAAACTCGGTGGGGAGGTCGTGGTCCGGTCCACCTCCGTGTCCGGACGGATCTTCGTGGTGGCGCGGAAGGTGGCCTGGGCGGTCCTCAACGGGCCGGGGGCGCTCAACTTCTCCTCGGTGCTCATCCGGGAGCGGGTGGTCAGCCGCGAGGACATCGAGCAGGTGGTGGCGGAGTGTCGGCAGAGCGGGGGCAACTTCTGCGAGACGCTGGTGACGTGGGGCCTGGTTCCCCGGGACACCATGCGAGACCTGCTGCGTCGCCACATGTCGGAGCAGTTGGAGGCCTTGCTGTCGCTGACGGACGCCCAGGCCATGTTCGTTCCGCAGCCGCGCACCTACTCCAGCCAACTGACGTATGGCCTGGATGAGCTGATTTCCACTGTCGCGAAGCCACCCACCCACCCGCTGGTAGAAAGCGAAGTCATGGCGAACGTGAAGCAGTCCCTGGAAGAGACGCTGAAGATCGAGGGGGCCTTCGCGGCCTGTCTGGCGGACTCCAAGAGCGGCATGTGCCTGGGCAGTGTTGGCGGCACCCCGGCCTTCAACATCGAGACGGCGGCGGCGGCCAACACCGAGGTCGTGCGCGCCAAGATGAAGGCCATGAGCATGCTGGGCATCAAGGACCGCATCGAGGACATCCTCATCACGCTCGGCGAGCAGTACCACCTCATCCGCCCGCTGTCGGGCAAGGAGGGCCTGTTCCTGTACGTGGCCCTGCACCGCGCCAGCGCCAATCTGGCGATGGCCCGCTACAAGCTGTCCGAGGTCGAGAAGTCGCTTCAGGTGTGAGCCGCCCCCCAGGTGGATGAGCGCCCGCCCGCCAGCCGGGCGGCGCGCCCCACCCCGCCTCGGACGCGCCCAGGTCGATGCGCGCCAGGGCCCCGCCTCGTTAGAGAGTGCAGCCCCTTCCTGTTGGCACCCATGAAGTCCGTGCGACCGCACGGCGCGGGTGGCCCCGGACGCGCCGGGAATGACGCGGCGCAATGGCAGGTAGAGGAATGACACGTCCCATGAGGGGGGCAAGAGAGGCACCATGTCCTGTCCACAGCCACGACCCACCGAGTTCCGCCTTCCGCTGCGGGCCGAGTCCTTCTCCATCGACGACCACCGCAACGTGCACTGCCGCTTCTACGGCGGCTGCATCGACGTCGCGGTGAAGAAGGACTGGGATAGCTTCACCTGCGCCAAGTGCCCTCTGTTCCACGAGGACCAAGCCCCGGGCGCCAGCGCGTACGCCTTCAACCAGCCCGCGGACCCGGGCCGGCCCTAGCGGACATCCCCGGACAGGCCCCGGCGGTGCGCGCTTCCATGGGACGAGGGAACGCCCCACCGCCGGAGCCTCTGTTGACCAGCCCACGCGAAGCCGGGACTCCTGGAGGGAGTAGGCATGCGGGGCTCCTGACGCCAGCTTGGGCGCAACCTGCACGGGCGACTCCTCCGCCTGAAGGGAGAGGCCCCCCATGCTGCGCCAGCTCCTGCTCTCCGACTTCCGTTCCGAGGGCCCCGCCGCCGGACACGGCTGGCCGCTGGTGCAGCACACGTTTCCCACCGTGCAGTTCGCGCCCCTGGCCGCCGGGCGCGGGGGCCGCGTGCTCCACCTGGACGCTTCCGAATGGAACGCACCAGCCTTCGACCCCATCGCCTGGGACGCTCGCGTCTTCGAAGCGGCGGAGAGCACCGAATGGCTGTCCTTGCATCTGGACGGCGCGAGCTGTGAGGCGCTCGTCGTGGCCGCGCTGGAAATCCTCACCCGCTATCAATGTCTGGTGCGGCGCCGCAACGCGGCCTCGGCCACGCCACTCTTCAGCCGGCTGCTGGCGCGGTACCGCTCGCTGCATGATTTGGAGCAGCCCCGGGTGCGCGCGGAGTTCCACCGCGCGGTGGATGCCTGGCAATGGACGCTCCGGCTGCGGCCAGATGTGGACCTTCCGCCCCAGGCCGCGGCCTTCTTCCATGAGGGAGAGCAACCCGTGACGCCGGTTCGCGCCGACCGCGCGGTGCAGGTGTTGGAGGAGGCCGGCGCGGATGACGCCACCTGCCGGCGCGTGCGGGAGTTGCTGACGCGCGACGCGCGCATCGCCAACGCGCGGGACGTGTCCCTGTTGGACACCGCGGACGCGCTGTCGTTCTTCTGCCGGGAGTCCTCCGCCTGGTTCCGCGAGGCCCCGCCCGAGCACCGCCGCCGTCAGGTGGCCCGGATGCTCGCGCGGCTGCGGCCCGAACACCTGCGCTGGTTGGGGCACATGCGCCTGGCGCCGGCCGTGCGCGGACAGCTCGAGGTCCTGGTGGCCGCCCACTTCCCGGTGGACGGCACGGCCTGAGCTGGACGGCACGCGCGCGGCCGCCCACCCTACGCGTGAACGGTCCGGTCCGGCGGGCAGCCCAGGGCGTTGTCGTTCATCGTGACGTCGCCCGTGAGGCCAGCGGCCTGCTCCCGCTCGGTAATCTCGCGCAGGTGGCGCTCCTGCTTGTGCCCCATGGCTCCGCCCAGAATCACGGCCATGATGAGGACGGAGAAGATGACGACTCCCAGGATGGTGGCGCCAAGGATTTCCATGAGCTGACCCTCGCTTGCTGGGGCCGCGCGCCACGGAGGCAAGCACGGCCACGTTGTCTCCACCCTGGAAAGGTGTGTCGTCCCGCCCTTCACGGCGCTGCTTCCCCGGCCGTCCCTGGCAGGGACGCCCGCCCGCCCCACACGCAGGTGGCCAACGCGAGAGCACGTCTGGCATCCACGGGCCACCCCCCTTCTGGCGGGAGGACGGCTTTCAACAGCCGACAGTTGAAGACATCAAACGCGGAAGCCTTGGCACGCAGCCGACAAAGCCTGCCACCGCGATACAATGAGAGGCGACGGAGGAAGGTGGTATCGGCGCCTGCCCACTGTACGCGGAGCGGCTGGGAATGGACAGGCGGGCAGGCGGGCCCTCTTCGCCTCTACCGCACTGCCACCCTCCGGCCAGGGAACGAGCAACTCCCACATGGCGGGTTCGGGGGAGGGACACCACCTTCCGCAAGCGGATATCGCCTGAGAGGGATAGGCCGCGTGAGGAGCGTGACACCCCCATGTGGAGCCCATCTCCCCGTCGAGTCCGTCCCGCGCCGTGGCGCGTGCGGGGGGGGACGCGCGCATCCGCGCGTCCCCTGGCGGCCCCGCTGACGACGTCCCGTCCCATGGACCCACACGCACCGCTGCGCCCCTATCGGGGACGGCCGCATGGCGTGTCCTCCATGGCCTGTGGACTGTCACTCACCACGTTGGGCGGCGCCGGCATCCAGGTGCTGGGCCCTTCCTGTCTGGAGCGGCTGCGTCGGCGGAAGCGGGGGCACCATCGCTGGTGGCACCGCTCCCAGGAGCCGCTGATGGAGTCCATGGAGACGGCCCTGACCATGGCGCTGCTCAGCGTGTCCGTCCTGCCGCTGGTGGGTGACGACAGTCCACCGGAGGAGTGGGCCGCGCCCCCCAGCCCGGTGCGCGACATCCGGGACGAGGCTCCGGACGACGACCTCGACTTCGAGTCTGCCTTCGCGTCCTACTAGCGCGCCTGTTAACACCGGGGCATGACGACCGCGCTCCGCTCCAATCCGCTGCTGTCGGACCGCGACGTGGACTTCCAGCTCTACGAGGTGCTGGATGCCGCGTCGCTGTGTGCCCTGCCCGCGTTCGCGGAGCACTCCCGCGACACCTTCACCCTGCTGCTGGACAGCACGCGTCGCTTCGCGCGCGAGGTGCTCTACCCCACCTACCGCGACATGGACGCCCAGCCCCCGTCCTTCCGCGACGGGCGCGTCCACGTCCACCCGCTGATGCGCGAGCTGTACCCGCGTCTGGTGGAGCTGGGCCTGCTCACCGCCACGCGCCCGCCCGACGTCGGCGGCCAGCAACTGCCGCTCACCGTGCACGCGGTGTCCACCGCGTATCTCATGGCGGCCAACCTGAGCGTCTACGCCTGGCTGGGCCTGACGCTGGGCGCGGCGCACCTGCTGGAGGTGTTCGGCACGCCGGAGGTGAAGGCGACCTTCATGGAGCCGATGTACCGGGGCGAATGGACGGGCACCATGGCCCTCACCGAGCCGCAGGCGGGCAGCAGCCTCGCGGACGTGCGGACCCGCGCGACGCCCGCGCCGGACGGCACCTGGCGCATCCAGGGTTCGAAAATCTTCATCAGCGGCGCGGACCAGGACTTCAGCGAGAACGTGGTGCACCTGACGCTGGCGCGCATCGAAGGCGCGGAGGGCGGCACGCGGGGCATCTCCCTCTTCGCGGTGCCCTCGCGGCGGCCGGAGGGCGGCGCGCTGGTGGACAACGACGTTCGCGTGGCGGGCGTCATCCACAAGATTGGCTGGAAGGGCATCCCCAGCCTGGCCCTCAACTATGGCGAGTCGGGCGGCTGCCACGGCTGGCTGGTGGGACCTCCCGGCCGGGGCCTGGCGTGCATGTTCCAGATGATGAACGAGGCGCGCATCATGGTGGGCATGAACGGGGTGGCCACCGCGACGGTGGCGTACCACGAGGCCGTGGCCTACGCGCGTGAGCGCCCCCAGGGACGGCCCACGGGCGTACGCGACGCCACTCGGCCGCAGACGCCCATCATCGAACACGCGGATGTGCGGCGGATGTTGCTGCGGCAGAAGGCCATCGTCGAAGGGGGGTTGTCGTTACTGCTCGCCGCGTCGTACCAGGCGGACCTCGCGGGGCATGGCCAGGACGAAGCCACGCGCCAGCGCGCGGGCCTGCTGGTGGACCTGCTGACGCCCGTGGCGAAGTCGTTCCCCGCCGAGCGCGGCTTCGAGGCCAATGCGCTCGCGGTACAGGTGCATGGGGGCTATGGCTACTCCAGCGAGTACCTGCCCGAGGCCTGGTTGAGAGACCAGAAGCTCAACAGCATCCACGAGGGCACCACCGGCATCCAGGGCCTGGATTTGCTGGGGCGCAAGGTGGTGGCCGGAGGCGGCGCGGCGCTCCAGTCCTTCGCGGAGGAGGTGGGCACCACGGTGGCGAGAGCACGCGCGGCGGGCGTGACGCCGGAGTGGGGCGAAGCGCTCGAACAGGCCCTCGCGGAGACCACCACCGTGGTGACGGAGCTGGGCGCGCGAGGCATGTCCGGCGAGGTGGAGTTGATGCTGCGACACAGCGCGGACTTCCTGGAGCTGTTCAGCGTGCTCGCGGTGGCCTGGCGCTGGCTGGCCCAGGCCGCGGCGGCGAAGGAGGCGCTGGGGCGCGGAGCCCCGGACGCCGGCTTCTACGAGGGCAAGCTCGCCGCGGCGCAGTACTGGTTCGCGGTGGAGCTGCCCCGAGTGCCGCTGCTCGCCCGGCTCTGCCGGACAGGAGAGGATTCCTACGCGCGCATGCGCCCGGAGTGGTTCTGAGACGACGCCCCCGACGATTCTCCTGCATGAATCGTTGGAGCTCGTAAGATGTAAAGCGTGACTGTTTCTTTCCACCTGTGCCAGCCCGGTGGAGGCGCGTCGTGCGGTGCCTGCTGCGGCCTCTACAACTTCCGGGACCATTCCCGCCTGGCCGTGGCGGAGCAGCTCTCCATGCAGACGGAACGGCTGCGCCGCGTGCCCTGGGAAGCCTCGGCGTGGCACGAAGCCGCCCGTGAGTTGCTGGCGGCCCGGCGCGCCGAGCCCATGTTCTCCGCCGTGCGGGTGTGTCCGCTGCTGGGCTTCGTGGACAACGAGCGCAAACAGGTGGGCTGCCTGGCCCACCCACTGGTGACGGGCGGCACGGACCTGCGGGACTGCGGCGTGTACCGCTCGTCCGTCTGTGAGACGTTCACCTGTCCCTCCTTCGGTTGGCTGACGGACGCCCAGGCGAGGCTGGTGCAGGTGGCCTGCGCGGATTGGTACCTCTACGGGCTGGTCATCACCGACGTGGAGTTCGTCCGCGGCTGCCTGCGCCTGCTGGAGTGGGAGCTGGCCGGGCCCGCGCGGCCGGAAGTGCTCATGGAGCAGCCGGAAGCGCTCGCCGCGGTACGGCGGATGTTCGCCCTGAAGGAGACGGCGCCGCGACGGGGCACGAACGCCACGGTGTTCGGCCGCTTCAACCGGGACGCCGATGGCGAGCCCGTGCCGCGCACCGTGGACTACGTGAAGCTGGGCGTGCGCGCGTCGCCGGAAGACGACGTGGTGCTGTGCCTGGGCTATGCGCCGAAGGACGCCACGGAGCTGATGGGCGCGCGCGAACTGGTGCGCTCACACGTGAAGGCCGTGGCCCGCGCGCTGGCGGCGTGACGAGTGTCCAACCGTCATCGCGGATTTCCAACGCACGGCTCCCGCCGAGGGGCCGGCGCACACAGTTTGCATTGGAAGCCGCGAAACGGAACGCGTGGGAACTCGAGGGGCACAGGATGGGAAGAGGATGGGCGTGGGTGGGAATGCTGGGACTCTTCGCGTTGACGACGGGTTGCCGCGAGCGGGAGCCTCGGGCGGTGGTGGTCACGCCCAGCGGCGTGAAAGCGGACATGACGACCAGGGCCATTGAACGCGAGCCCGCGATGGTGGTGAACGGCTCGACAGCGCCCGCGGCACCCCAGCCCGCCATGGCGATGCAGGAACGGGCGCCCCGGATGAACACCCCGGCGCGAGCACCCACGGCCCTGAGCGACACGTCCGTGGCTCCGCTGGAGGGCGCCCCCGTGCGCGCCCCGGCCCCGGTGGCGGAGTCCTCCACCCCGCAAACGCAACAGCGGGCGACCTTGAGGCGGGTGATGATTGGCTCCGAGGCGGTCCATGCCTGGGAGGATGCGGAGTCCTCCGCCCTGGAAGCACAGCAGCAGGCGACCGCGAGCCGGGTGATGATTGGCTCCGAGGCGGTCCAGGCCCGGGAGGATGAGGACTGGTATCTGGGCGCGGCGCGCGCGGCGCAGGACGCGACGGTGGAGCCGGGCCAGGGCGGCTCGGGCAATGCGCCCCTGGAGGACGTCATCATCGCCTCCAGCTCCGTGAACGGGCGCGTCACGCGGGTGAAGCAGAACACCCTCACCGTGAAGGACCGGGAGGGCGGCGTCTACGAGCTGGAGCTGGACCAGCGCAGCCGTGGCCTGCGGCAGGGGCGGAAGGTGCCGCTGCGTCAACTGCGGGAAGGCACGCCGGTGCGTGCGCAGTTCGTCCTCATGGGTGGCCGCACCGTCGCGCGCGACGTGCAGATCCACCGCTGAGACAAGCCCGCGCCGTGGTAGGGCCTGCCAACAGGGAGGCCCTGCCCGGCGTCATCACCGCCTGAAGCCCGCTCGCTCGTCCGCACACCGGGCAAGCGCAAGGGCCCCTGGCTTTCGCCAGCGCCGCGCGCCTCCTGGGATATCGGGGCCCAAGCCTCGGAGGCGAGCGCATGCAGGAGCCCATTCCACCGCGGTCCCACACGTCCGGCTGGCGCCGTGCGTGGCGCCGCCTGTGGGTGACACTCACTGCGAAACCCACCTGGACGCAGGCGCCCCGCCGCGACTCGGGCCCCGGCGCCCACGAGTCAACCGATGTGCGACCACCTCCGGCGGGGGCTCCACACCGTGGCCGCGCCTGGCTGGGCATGCTGGTGGCACTGGGCTCGATGACCGCATGCGCGCCGCGCGGAGCGGGCTCCGCCCAGCCGTCCATTCCACCACCGCCCCGGCTCTCCGCGTCACAGGTCGCGAAGCTGATGCCGCCGCAGCTCCAGGACCGCGAGGGTTGGGCGCGCGACGTGCTGGCCGCGCTGGAGGTGGAGGAGCTTGCCCCGTCACCGCCGGCGGTGTGCTCGGTGCTGGCCGTCATCGAACAGGAGTCCGGCTACAAGGTCGACCCGGCTGTCGCGGGGCTTCCGAAGATGGTCCGCGCGCGCCTGGAGGAGCACGCGAACAAGCTGGGCCCCCTGGGCCGCAAGGTCCTGGCGTCGATGCTGGAAGGCCGGGCGAAGGGCAGCAAGAAGACGTTCGACGAACGGCTGCGCGCGCTGCGCACCGAGCGCGACCTGGACCGGCTCTTCCGCGACATGCTCGCGTACTACGAGAACGAATTCCCGAGCACCTTCAAGGTCGTGGACTTCGCCAGCGGCGTCTTCGCTTCGGGGAACCTGCACGAGTTCAACCCCGTCACCACCGCCGGTTCCATGCAGGTGAGCGTGCGCTACGCGATGCAGAAGGCGGGCGAGGACGCGGACCCGGCCGAGGTGCGCGAGTCGATGTACACCCGCGCGGGCGGCGTGCGCTACGGCACCGCGCGGCTGCTGGGTTACGAGGCCGCATACCCCGAGCCCCTCTTCCGCTTCGCGGACTACAACGCGGGCGTCTATGCCTCACGCAACGCCGCGCTCCAGTCGCAGGTGAGCCGCCTCACCGGCCACCCCCTTACGCCCGACGGAGACCTCCAGCTCTACGACAAGCAGGGGCAGCCGCGCAGCGAGGACAGCAAGTCACTGCTGGCGCTGCTCGCCTTCCGTCAGCGCTTCGCCCCCGAGGAGCTCAGCGAGCGTCAGGTGCGCCGCGACGTGCGCGAGGAGAAGGAGCCGGACTTCGAATCCACCGACACGTTCCGCGCGGTGAAACGTGTCTACCAGCGGGAAACGGGCGAATCGCCGTCCTACGCCCAGCTCCCCCGGGTGACGCTCCAGAGCCCGAAGCTGAAGCGGGAGCTGACCACCGCGTGGTTCGCGCGCTCGGTGGACCAGCGCTTCCAGAAGTGCATGACCCGCTACCGCGCGCTGACGGCGAAGTAGCGGGCCCCGGGTTCAGCGACCACGCCTCACGGCGTGGTGAAGAACGAGCTGAGAGTGTCCGCGCGCGCCTGGGGCAACCGGTCCATGGTGCTGAACGGGAAGCGCTCCATCTCGTAGTACGGAGCCTCCACGGCCGAGACACGCAGGTAGTAGATGCCCCCTGGCGCCAGCGTCCCGGGCGGCAGCCGCACCTGGGTGAGCGAGCCGGGCACGGTCACGCTGCCATGCAGCACGCTGGTACGGAAATCCTCCCGGAACCGGTAGATGGCAATCCGGTAGGCGGCCGGTGACCCCACCGAGGGAGGCAGCCACGCGATGACGGGACTCGCGGAGCCCACCTCACGGGAGTCACTGGCGGGCAGGCCGTCAATGGTCAGCTCACGCGGCGGAGACACGCGCGGCAGGATGGGTCCGGCGACGAGGCTCTCCAGTCGCTCGTAGGTATACATGCTGCCGGACAGGTAGGCCCAGAGCCCGGAGCCCCCCGGCACTTCCGCTTGGACGCGGAATGAGTACTGCGCTCCGCCCACCATCTCCCACGAGGATGGGAACGGGTTGCCGTACGACAAGCGCCGGGTGAAGTTGAACGAAGTGCCCCGCGGAAACATCAGGGACAGCGCCTCCCCCGAGTACCCCACCCAGCCGTCGCTCAGGCCGTGGGCCGCGGGCATGACGAAGAACGAGGGGTAGTTGGCCGTCGCGAGCGGGTGCACCGCGTGTACGTACCGGGTGAAGTCCGGCAGGCGCCACTCGATGGGGAACTCCGTCATGGGCACGGGGCGCATGACGCCCGTCAACGGCATGGGGGTGATGCCATCCGGGACGAAGTCGAACGCCCCCATCTCCACGCTGCGCACCAGGGCCGAATATGCCAGCGGGGTCCCGTCCGGCAGCGTCCCCGCGTCCATCTGGCCGTGCTGGCTCACGTACAGACGGTCTCCCCGGTCCGCCTCGAAGACAGGCAGCGCATAGCCGCTGCTCACCCACATCTCCGCGTTGTTGCTGAGCAGGTGCGTCTGCCCTTCAAGCACCTCGTCGAAGACATTCACGCCGCCATAGAGGTCCACCTGTGCGGACGCGACCTGCAGGCTCGAGCCCGGCTGCGTCACGCCTCCGTATGGCACCCATGGCGCCAGGTTGACGAGGTTCACCTGGGCGGGCGACCCATACCAATCACTGAAGACCGTATCGGGACGGCCCAGCCGGTTGCTGCCAATGTCGACGGCGCGCGCGGACGTGACGACGAAGCTGTTGCCCGTTCGCAGGTAGTACGCACCGGACGGGATGCCCGAGAAGCGCCAACCTTCCGGAGACGCCGAGCCCGACACGACGCTGAACGTGTTCCCGGAGGGGACGTAGATTTCAGGAGGATTCGCGGAGAGGTCTTCCTGGCGCTCCGCGACGCCCACCGCCGTGTGGAAGCGCGTGGTCCGCGTCACCAGCACCACATCGTCGGAATCACCGGGCTCACTGATGTCGGACCGCGGCTCGTCCGTGCCCGCTCCGTCCGTTCCGTCGCCCGAGGGACGGTCCGAACTCACGGGCGACTGTCCGTCGCCGAAATCCGAAGCGGAACCTGGTTCGCCACCCGCACAACCAAGCCAGGCAGCACAGGTGGGCACCAGCAGCAGCGACCAGTGACGCAAACGCATATGACCCCCATGGAGGATGAAGCGCCGAGCACCCTACCGAGGGCCTCTGACATCTCCTGCTGGGCGGCCAGACGAGCTGCGTTCGGGACAGAGGATTCCGCCCCGAAGGCACCGCCGGCCCGACAACCTCCATGTCCGGCGGTGCGCGGCGAGCCTCAGCGCTTCGCGGGCGGCGCGAAGTGCTTGTCGGAGATCTTCATCTCCGTGACGGCGCCGTATTTGCGAGCCGCCTCCCGGATGTCCGACGCCTTGCCGATGAGGACGAAGGTGAGGTCCTCCGGCGCGGGGAGCTTGCGCTGGATGATGCCGTGCACGCCCTCGCGGGTCGTGGCGGAGACGGCGCTGGCGAAACCATCCACGTCGCTGGCATCCAGGCCGTAGAAGGCCAGCTCCGACAGCTTGCCCGCCACCTGCGTCCCGGTCTCCAGCGTGGGCGGGAACTGCCCCAGCACATACGACTTCGCGGAGGCGAGCATGGCGTCATCCATGCCGGACTTCCGGTAGCCGGCGAGCGTCTCCAGCGCCAGGTCGATGGCGCGGCCGGTGGACTCCGTCTTCGTGTACGAGGCGATGATGACGGGCCCCGGACGCGTGTGGCGGATGAACACGGAGTTGGCGCCGTAGCTGAGGCCGGACTTCACACGCAGCTCCGTGTTGAGCAGCGAGGTGAAGCGTCCACCGAACACCGTCTCCGCGACCCGCACCGAGGCCCGGTCCGGGTCATCGCGGGAGATACCGGTGTTGCCAATCCAGAAGTACGTCTGGGTGGCGTCCGGCTTGTCCACCAGCAGCACGCGCCGGCCCTTGGAGGCGGCGGTTGCGGGCACGGTGGGCGCGGGCGTGGCGGCGCGCGCCCAGCCGCCGAGCGAGGACTCCAGCTTCTTCGCGAGCGCCTTCGCGTCGAAGTCACCCACCACGGACAGGATGAGCCGGTCCGCGCCCAGGTGGTTCTTCGCGTACGCGAGCACGTCCTCGCGGGACAGGCCGGGCAGTGACGCCTCGCTGCCGTTGACGGGCGTGCCATACGGGTGCCCGGCGAAGTGGAAGGCCTGGAAGTACGCGCCAATCAGCATGCGCGGGTCGCCATCCTTCGCGGCGGCGATTTCGGAGGCCTTGCGCGCGCGGACCTTCTCCAGCTCCTTCGCGTCGAAGCGCGGGCGCGTGAGCATGTCGGTGAGCAGCTCCACCATCAGCCCGGTGTCGCGCGACATGAACTGGCCGCTGATGACCAGGGCCTCCAGGTTGGCGGCCACCTGAAGCTCGCCGCCCACGCCGTCCACGGCCTCGGCGAACTGGCGCGCGTCACGGCCGCCGGCCCCCTTCTGCAACAGCTCGCCGGTGAGCGCGGCCAGGCCTTCCTTGCCAGCGGGGTCGCCCAGGGCGCCGCCGCGCACCCACGCGCTGAACGAGACGAGCGGCAGCTCCTTGCGCTCCACGAACTGGAGCTTCGCGCCGTTCTTCAGCGTGACGGTGGTGGCCTTGGGGAGCGTCACGCCCTGCTGCGCCGGAGCCGCCGCGGCGGCCTTTGGAGCAGCGGCGGAGCCCTGGGCCGCGGCGGGGACGGAGGACAGCAGCAGCGTGGTGAACGCGGCCTTCCAGGTGAGGGGGGCGCTCATCGCGAGGCCTCCTTGCGGGAGTCGGGGGTGGCTGCCTGCGCGTCGGCGGGCACGAGCCAGCCAACGGTGCGGCGCTGCGAGTTGAAGATGCGCGCGGCGACCTTGCGGACGTCGTCACGCGTCACGCGCTCATAGCGGTCGGGCGCGTCGAAGAGCTGGCGGTAGTCACCGCGGAACGTCTCCGCGGCGCCCAACGCGCGGCCTCGGCCGTTGTTGGTCTCCAGGCTGCGCCAGAACTGGGACAGGGTGATGTTACGCGCCTTCTTGAGCTCGGCGTCGCTGACGCCGTCCTTGACGACGCGGGCCAGCTCCTCGGTGAGCAGGCCTTCCACCTTGGCGACGTCCGCACCGGGCGGCAGGTCCGCGTAGACCCAGACGAGCGACGGGTCGAAGCCCGGGCTGAAGTGGGTGTTGACGCGGAGGGCGGCGCGCTCCTCCTCGACGAGGCGGCGGTGCAGCCGCGAGGAGTCGCCGTTGGTGAGGATGCTCAGGAGCAGCGTGAGCGCCTCCACGTCCGCGTCCTTGCCGGAGATGCCGTGGTAGGCCAGCTGGATGAGCGGGGCCTGGGCCTGCTTCTTCACGACGATGCGGCGCTCTCCCTGCTGCTCGGGCTCCTTGGTGCGGACGGGCTCCGGCGCGGGCTGGGAGGGGATGGGCTCCAGGTACTTCTCCGCGAGCGCGAAGATCTCCGCGGGCGTCACGGCGCCGGTGAAGATGAGCGTGGCGTTGTTGGGCGCGTAGTACGTCTTGTAGTAGCGCTGGAGGTCCTCGATGCGCCACGACTCGATGTCGGACGGCCACCCGATGACGGGGAACTGGTACGGGTGCGCCACGAAGGCGGTGGCCTGCACCTGCTCCATCAGGGCGCCCATGTTGTCGTTGTCGATGGCGGAGCGGCGCTCCGAGTACACGACGCCGCGCTCGGACTCGGTGACCTTGGGGTCGATGGCCAGGTGCTGGAGCCGGTCGGCCTCGAGGTCGAAGATGACGTCGAGCGCGGAGCGCGGGAACCAGTCCATGTAGACGGTGACGTCCTCGGAGGTGAAGGCGTTGTTGGCGCCGCCGTTGGCCTCCATGACGCGGTCGAACTCACCGGGGCCGTACTTCTTCGCGCCGTTGAACATCATGTGCTCGAAGAAGTGGGACAGGCCGGTGATGCCGGGGTACTCGTTCCGGCTGCCGACGCGGAACCAGTTGTAGAGGACGACATTGGGAATGTCGTGGTCGGGCCAGACGATGACCTTGAGCCCGTTCTTGAGGGTGCGGGACTCGATGCCGGCGCCGAGCCTGGGCGCGGCGGACACGGCGGACTTCGCCACCGGCTTGCCGCCCTGCGTCTGCGCACAGGCCACGGGGCCGGCGAGCAGGGCCAGACACGAGGTCCAGAGTAACGACTGACGGAACATCCGTGCTCCTGTCGGAAGAGCGCCCGGGAACGGGCGGCGGCGCACGATATTCCAGGTGCCGCCCTCCTGGGTTGACCAGGAGGGGTGGATGACGCGGCGGCTCAGGCGCCGAGCACTTCGCGGAGCACTTCCTGGAAGTAGTTGATGCTGCCCGTGTGCGTCTGGAAGTGCCTGGCGGACTGGTGGAGGCGCTGGATGACGGCCTCGAACTCCGCCTGGCTGACGTCGCGCAGGGACATGTAGAGCCGGACGGCGCCCTGGAGGTGCGAGAAGAGCGGGTTGCGGTCGGTGCCGTCGGGGCGGCGCAGGAGGTGGCGGTAGAGCCGCTCGAATTCCTGGTCCGTCTCGGTGTTGCGCACGGCGCGGCAGTAGCCGGCGGCGGTGGCCTCGATGAGGAGGAAGAAGGGCTGGTACTCCAGCGGCGGCGCCTTGGCGAAGCTGGGGGGCTTCGCGTCCCCGGTGAAGAGCTGGGTGATGGGCTTGAGCGTCACATGGGCCAGCTGCTCGCCCGCGCGAATCTGGACGCGCTCCCCCACCGGACGCACGTGCTTGCCGTCCGCGTCCCACTCCACCGCCACGTACAGGCGCTCGGGCTGGTCCACCTTCACGCCCGCCTTCTCGAGCTCCGCCACTGCGTTCGCGTCCATCGTGTTTCGCTCCTCCGACTCCCTCTCTACCCTGCTCCGGGCAGCCCGTGCACCCGGCATCGTGGGGCAGCGTCGGGAAGGACGAGAAACGCGGGCGCCTTTCTCGCGCCCTGGAATTACTGGTATGCCAAGGAACTCCAAGAGCATCTGCGGCCACGGGTCTCAAGCCGCTGTGCGTTACCCCTGATTCCCCGCCCTACCCATGTTCGAGAACTTCTTTCGCTCACGCGATGCCGATGCGCTTGAGGTACTGGGAAAAATCGACACGGTCCGCCGACTTCACGGCCTCATCGATGAAGCCCAAGAGCACGTCACGTTGATCAGTCCCTACGTCAGCATCGAGAAACTGCGAGACATTGAGCGTAGGATTCGTCAGGCCCTCGAACGGGAGGTGGCCGTGACCCTGGTCATCCGCGAGGGTGACGAGAGCACACGGGGCCCCTCACAGCAAGGCGTGGAACTCCTGGTCAGCCTCATGCAAGCGGGCATGCGCCTGTTCGTCGTCAGGGACCTGCACGCCAAGCTCTACTTCTCCGAACGCCACGCACTCATCACGTCGCTCAACCTCATTGAGTCTTCCTTCAACAACAGCATTGAAGTCGGCATCTGCATCTCAGCCGGTCGCGCCGAGTACGTGAGAATCAGCGAGTTCATCGAGAGCGAAATCACTCCGCACCGAAAGGAAGTCCCACTCAAGCCGGCCACCGAGCCGCGTCGCAGGAGCGCCACGTCCGTCCCCCGGCACGCCACGCAGGGATTCTGCATCCGCTGCCGCGACGCAATCGGCTTCAACCCGGAGAGGCCCTACTGCGACAGCGACTTCAACGTCTGGCGCCGATACAGCGACCCCACCTACGAAGACAACCATTGCCACCATTGCGGCATGGACTTCGCCGCCAGCAAGAACAAGCCCCTGTGCAGTAAGTGCTACGGAATGTTCAGGTAGCCTTCAGCGCCCCGTGCCGATGATCTCCCCGTTCCTGTCGGTCCCTGAATCGCAGTGGGTCGCGGCCAACACGTTCGCTTTCGCCATCCGGGATGGCTTCCCGGTGAGTCCGGGACACACGCTGGTGATTCCCCGGCGGCAGGTCGCGACCTGGTTCGATGCCACGGCAGAGGAGCAGCGCGCCCTCTTCGAACTGGTGGACGAGGTGAAGCGCGGGCTGGATGGCGAGCTGCATCCAGACGGGTACAACATCGGCATCAACGTGGGCGCGGCGGCCGGCCAGACGGTGCTCCACCTGCATGTACACGTCATCCCTCGCTTCCAGGGAGACATGGACGACCCTCGCGGCGGAGTCCGGCACGTCATTCCAGACAAAGGCAACTACCTCACCGGGCGAAACAAGCCCCTGGCCACGGGAGGAATTGACGACCCGTTCCTGCATCACCTGGAGCCGCTGTTCGCGGAGGCGGTGGACATTTCAGCACTGGCGGCCTTCGTACAGGACAGCGGACTGGAGCTGCTGCGCGAGCCCGTTGAAGCCGCGCTTGCCCGGGGCGCGACGGTTCGCATCCTCACGGGGGACTATCTCGCCATCACCCAGGCGGAGGCGCTACGACGCCTGCTCGACTGGATGGAAGAGAGTGCCGCGCTCCAGGCGGAGCCAGGCCGTGGCCGTTTCGAAGCCCGCGTCGTGGAGGTGGAGAAGCTCCGCCTCGCGTCCTTCCACCCGAAGTCCTGGCGCTTCCTGGGCGCCGGACTCGCGGTGGCCTATGTCGGCTCGAGCAACATCTCTCGCGCCGCCTTGAAGACGGGCGTCGAGTGGAACCTGCGCGTCGAGCGCAACCGGGACCCGCGGGCCTGGACCGAAGTGGTGGAATCCTTCGAGGACTGGTGGCGCCGGGCATCCCCTTTGGATGCGGAATGGGTCGAGCAGTACGCGCGCCGCGCACTGGCGGCCCGACTGCGCCTCCCGGCAGGTGAGACGGAACCTGAAGCCCCCTTGCCCCGTCGCGAACCACACAGCCTGCAGCGTCAGGCGCTCGGTGCGCTCGCGCGCGGTCGGCGAGAGGGCCGGCAACGCGCCCTGGTGGTCCTCGCAACGGGCCTGGGAAAGACCCTGCTCGCGGCGCTCGACGTGGAACAGTTCAGCCAGGAGCGGGGACGAACAAGCCGCGTGCTGTTCCTCGCGCACCGGGAAGAACTTCTCGTCCAGGCGGCGGAGACATTCCGTCGCCAGCAGCCGCACCTCCGCTTCGGCTGGTACGTGGGTCAACGCGCGCAGCTCGCGGGCGACGTGGTCTTCGCCTCGGTGCAGAAGCTCTCGCGGACACAAGACCTTCACGCGCTCCGCCTCGCGGCCGCGTTCGACTACGTCATCGTGGACGAGGTCCACCACGCCACGGCGGCGAGCTACCGGTCCATCCTCGCCTGCCTGGAGCCCGCGTTCCTGCTCGGGCTCACGGCGACACCGGAGCGCGCCGACGAGGGCGATGTGCTCGGCCTCTTCGATGACCACCTCGCCTGGCGCTCGGACCTTGGAGAAGGCATCCAGGAGGGACTGCTCGCACCGTTCGAGTACTTCGGGCTCAAGGACACGGTGCCCTACGAGAACATCCCCTGGAAGAGCCGCCGCTTCGACGTGGCGCTGCTGACCCAGGCGGTTGAGACGGAAGCACGCATGCGGACACTGTGGAGTGCGTGGCAGAAGCATCCCGCCAAACGCACGCTCGTGTTCTGCTGCTCCATCTCCCATGCCCACTTCGTCCGGCAATGGCTGGGAGACCAGGGGATTCGCGCCGTGGCCGTCCACGCCGGGGCTGGCTCGGCGGACCGTGCCCAGTCGCTGCGCCAGCTCGCGAATGGCACGCTGGATGCCATCTGCGCAGTGGACCTGTTCAACGAAGGCGTCGACGTCCCGAGCATCGACCGCGTGGTGATGCTGCGCCCCACGGAGTCCCCCGTGGTGTTCCTCCAGCAGCTCGGGCGAGGGCTGCGAAAGGCCGAGGGAAAAGAGCGGGTCATCCTCATCGACTTCGTCGGAAATCACCGGCTGTTTCTCGACCGGCTCCGAACACTGCTGGCCGTGGGCAAGCCTCCGGTCTCCCTGCGTGACTTTCTCACCTCGGACCGACAGCCCGCGCTGCCTGCTGGCTGCACCGTGGAAGTGGAGCTCGAAGCCAAGGAGATGCTGCGGCACTTCCTCTCCGGAGGAGGGCAAGAGGTCGAGCGTGTCTACCGCGAGCTGCGCGACGCGCGGGGGCTGCGACCCACCCTTGGAGAGCTCTATCGTCGTGGGTACTCCCCCGCGACGCTGCGCAAGGCGCACCTGGGTTGGTTCGATTTCGTGAGGTCGGAGGGCGACCTGACAGCCGACGAAGCGCGGAGCCTCGACGCAGGCCGCGACTGGTTCAAGGAGCTCGAGCTCACGAACATGAGCCAGTGCTTCAAGATGGTCGTACTGGAAGCACTGCTCGAAGCCGATGCCCTGGAACAGGGGCTGCCGCTGCCCGAGCTTGCCCGGCGATGCCTGGCCATTCTCCAACGCTCCCCCGAGTTGCTCCGGGACCTCGAAGCGGTCAAGGCCCTGGGCGACCCACGGCTCCCGAATCCCGCCCGGTTCTTCACGTACTGGAAGTCGAACCCCATTGAGGCGTGGACGAAGGGCGGGAGGTGGTTCCGCGTCGAGGAAGAGCGGTTCATCCCTCGCCTGCCCATGGCCCCATCGCCCCAGAAGTCCTTCGAGGCCATGACTCGCGAGTTGGTGGACTATCGGCTCGCACAGTATCGGCGCCGCCAACAGGCGCAGGCGCAGGACTCCGCCTTTGATGCGAGGGTCATCTCGAACAGCCGGGGCCCCATCCTCAAGCTCCCGGAACGAAGTGCGCGCTCGGACCTGCCCCTGGGAACGACAGCGGTCCGGCTCGACGATGGAGCGTGCTGGCATTTCGACTTCGTGAAGATTGCCGTCAACGTCGCGCGCCCCGATGGCGCGAAACAGAATCAACTGCCGGACCTCTTGCGCCAATGGTTTGGCCCCACCGCGGGAATGCCAGGCACGGCGTTTCGCGTCCGGTTCACGCTCGGCCCTCAAGGGTGGAGCGCGGCCCCGGCCCAGGCCGAGCCGAGCCCCCTCGCGCCCTGGGGGACACTGGTCGCATTTCCCAGCCTGCGCGCGGCCGCGGGCGCCGTGGAGCACCCCATCTCAATCAACCAGGCCCCGGAAGCGGCGAAGGTCCGCCTTCCGAGCCGAGCGCAAGGCGAAGGGCTGTTCGCGGTGCGCGCGTCCGGTGATTCCATGGACGGAGGCGCGCACCCCATCCGCGATGGAGACTGGCTGGTGATGCGCGACACGAAAGCCGCGGGGGCGGGGCCCCTGGATGGGAGGGTGGCCCTCGTCCAGGTCCCCGACCCCATCACAGGCTTCCGCTACCAGGTGAAGCGGCTCGTCCGGCAAGACGGACACTGGCTGCTCCGCTCCGACAACCCCCTGCGTGAGTCCTTCCGGGCTGGTGAAGCGACCTCTCCCATCGCCCTGGTCGTCGAGGTCATTCCACCCGAACGGCTGGCACCTCCTCCGGGCACGACGCTCACGGAGGAGCAGCTCAGCTCCCACTTCGGATTGAGCACGGCGCCCAGAACGGGGCGCCATGAAGGACACCTGTTCCTGTTCATCCAGGACGCGCAAGCCTTCACCTCACCCGGCCGCCTGGCGCTGCGCGTCCCAGACCCCCACCCCAGTGAAACAGCCTTCGTGTTCACACAAGAGACCACGTCCGGTGGCTGGACCTTCCAGGGAGTCGCTGTCTGGCGAGACGATGAAGACCGATGGGCCCTGGAGTCCCCCAGGTCCGGGTGAGCCTCCGTCCAGGCGCGGGGGGCCGCCGAGGACACGCTCCGTCACGCACAGGAAGGGCCGGACCACCCGCGCAAGCGATTCCCGGGCCGCGAGCTGGGCACCACCCTGGAGCCGTGATGCACGACGCCCCAAACGACAAAGGCCTCTGGACTTGGAGTCCAGAGGCCTTCATCTCCGCTAAGTGCCCAGGGGCGGAATCGAACCACCGACACGGGGATTTTCAATCCCCTGCTCTACCGACTGAGCTACCTGGGCGTAAGAGGCACCGCGCGGAACGGCGCCTTCATAGCGAGCCCCTCCCTCCTCCGTCAACAGCATTCTCCGCCACCCGGGCAGGCAGGCGTCAGGCCGCCAGGGACATCGCCTCCCCGTCCCAGGACGTGAGACCGGCCGTCAGCCTGTGGCGCAGCTTCACCCGCAGGCCCTGTTCGATCTGCCGGATACGCACCGCCGTCACCCCGAAGCGGCGCGCCAGCAGCTCCGCGCTCACCCCGTCCTCCGCCAGCATCCGCTCTTCCACCAGCGCGCGCTCCCGGGCATCCAGCTCCGGCCAGGCCGCGTCCACGCTCGCCCGGAGCCGCCGCGCCCACTTCGCCCGGTCCACCTGGTCCTCCTGCGAGTCGGCATCCGCCATCAGCCCCTCCAGCCGCGTGGCCTCCGAGTCCGGAGACACCGGCGCGTCCAGCGACACGTCCCGCGACAGCGCCTCCATGGCGAGCGCCACCTCGTCCTCCCGCTTCCCCAAGGCCTGGGCCAGACGCTTCTCCACCTCCGGGTGGCCCTCCCCCCACCGGGCCTCCAGCCGCGACCGCTCCCTCCGGAGCTGGAACACCACCCACGGCGCCCGGCCGCCCGCCATGCTCCAGTTGCGGCCCACGTAGGCGCGGATGCGCGCACGGATCCACTGGCTGGCATAGGCCGCGAACGGCACCCCACGTTCCTCGAAACGTCCCGCGGCTTCCATCAACCCAACGTTGCCTTCCGCCACCAGCTCTTCCATCGACAGGCCAGTCCACCGGTATTTCCACGCCAACCGCCGCACCAACTTCAGGTGCCCACGGACGCGCGCTTCAGCGACCTCGGCCGGAACCACGAGCTCAGGGGATTCAAAGGACGCGTTCAGGTTGATGGCTTCCATGGACCTCCTCCGGTTGGGCGCGCCCACACGGCGGCGCGACGCAGAGGAAACTAAAGGCCGGGACGCCATAAGAAAATTAGGTAGTTTGACGGCAACACTTCGACTATCTCTATAGATATGAGCTGGCTCAACTACCATCACCTCCTGTACTTCTGGACGGTTGCGAGGGCGGGCAGCATCGCCAAGGCAGGCGAGGAGCTGCACCTGGCGCAGCCCACCATCAGCAGCCAGCTCAAGCTCCTGGAGGAGTCGCTGGGCCACAAGCTGTTCGAGCGCCAGGGCCGCAAGCTGGTGCTCACGGACGTGGGCCGCACGGTGATGCGCTATGCGGACGAGATCTTCCGCCTGGGGAACGAGCTGAAGAACGTCGTCTCCGGCCTGCCGCCCGGGCAGCAACTGCGGCTCAACGTCGGCGTGCTCGACGTCATCCCCAAGCTGGTGGCCGAACAGCTCCTCAAGCCCGCGCTCGAAGCAGGCCCGTCGCTGCGCATCATCTGCCGCGAAGGGCCCTTGCCGCAGTTGCTCGCCTCGCTGGCCCTGCACGAGTTGGACGTGGTGCTCGCGGATGCCCCCAGCTCGGAGCCGGTGAGCGTGCGCTCGTTCAACCACTTGCTCGGCAAGTGCGGCGTGTCCTTCTTCGCGGCGGGGAGGCTGGTCGAGCTCAAGGAGAACTTCCCTCAGTCGTTGGATGGCGCGCCCGTGCTGCTGCCATCAGTCGAGTCCTCCGCGCGCCGCTCCATGGACCTGTGGTTCGAGCGCAAGGGCCTGCGCCCCGTCATCGCGGGCGACTTCGATGACAGTGCGCTGCTCCAGGCCTTCGGCCAGCGCGGGCACGGGGTCTTCGCCATGCCCAGCGCCATCGAGGCCGAGGTGGAGCGTCAGTTCAACTGCTCCGTCATCGGGCGCACCGAAGAAATCGAGACCTGCTTCTACGCCATCACTGTCGAGAGGAAGATTCGCCACCCCGCGGTCGTCACCATCGCCGAGGCGGCGCGCTCGCACATCTTCGGCGAGTGAGCCCCAAGGCGCCGCGCTCAGGCCAGCGATGGCGCGCGGTACACCTCCGCGCCCGCGACCACGGTGGCGAGGACCTGCGCCTTCACCAACGCAGAGGCCGGCCCCTCCAGCGGATCCTCCGACAGCGCCACGAAGTCGGCGTCCAGCCCCGGAGCCAGCCTGCCGCGCCGGGCGTCGTCGAAGGACGCCCAGGCGGGCCCGGTGGTGAAGCCCTCCAGCGCCTCGCGCGCCGACAGCCGCTCTTCCGGCATCCAGCCGGCCTCGGGCCAGCCGGCCGCGTCCTGGCGCGTGCGCGCCGCGTACAGCCCCGCCAGCACGTCCGGATTCTCGATGGGGAAGTCACTGCCCAGCGCCAGGTGCGCTCCCGCGTCGCGAAGGCTGCGCCAGGCATAGGCGCCCTTGAGCCGCTCGCGGCCCAGCCGGGACTCCGCCCACGGCATGTCGCTGGTCGCATGGGTGGGCTGCACGCTCGCCACCAGCCCGGCGGCACCCAGGCGGAGGATGTCTTCGCGCCGGAGAATCTGCGCGTGCTCCACGCGATGCCGCAGCGCCTGCGTGCCCGTCGCCTCGGCGCCGCGCAACAGCACGTCCAGCACCAAGGTATTGGCACGGTCTCCAATGGCGTGGATGCATACCTGGAAGCCCCGGGACATGAAGGCCTGGGCGCGAGAGGCGAGCTCCTCGGGAGGCAGCAACAGCAGGCCCTGTTGCCCCGGCTCGTCGCAGTAGTCGTCGTGCAGCGCCGCGCCCCGGCTCCCCAGCGCACCGTCGGCCAGGAACTTCACCGAGCGCATCGTCAGCATCCGCCCCTGCCACGGCCCCTGCTCGAGATACGCGTGTCGCTCGTCCCCCTGGCCCGCCGCCATCGCATAGACGCGCAGAGGCAGCGTGCCCGCGGCATCCCATGCCTGGAGCACGCGAAAGGCATCCCACTCCATGCCCGCGTCGTGCACGCCAGTCAGCCCCACCTGCGCGCACCGGGTCAGCGCGGCCCGCAGCCGAGTCTCCAGCTGCGCCCTGGAAGGCGGAGGCATCGCGGCGGCGACCACGTCCATGGCGTTATCCACCAGCACGCCCGTGGGCTCGCCGTGCGCGTCCTTGAGGATGCGGCCGCCCTCCGGGTCCGGCGTGTCGCGGGTGATTCCAGCGCGCCGCAGTGCCTCGCCATTCACCCACGCCGCGTGGTGGTCCACCCGGGTGAGGAACACGGGCGTCGAAGGGAAGCGCGCGTCCAGTTCCGCGCGGTCCGGGAAGGCGCCACCGGGCCACTCGTTCTGGTCCCACCCTCTTCCCAGCAACCAGTCTCCCTGGAAGCTGGAGGCGGATGCCTCGGTCAGCCGGCGGATGGCCTCATCCACCGAACCCGCCTTCTCCAGCCGAACCGTCGTCAGGCTCCGGCCCAGTCCGTGGATGTGCGCGTGCGCGTCCACGAGGCCCGGCACCACGGTGGCCGCCCCCAGGTCCACCCGGCGCGCAGTCGGGCCCGCGGCGGCCTCCGCTTCTGCGCGAGTCCCGACGGCCAGCAGCCGCCCGTCCCGCACCGCCAGCGCCTGGGCCCGTGGCCGCGCCGCATCCAACGTCCAGACCCGCTCCGCCAGGTAGACTGTCGCCTGCACCGTGACTCCTTCCGCGTGCCGCTCCGGATGCGAACTGTGCGGAAATCTGGATGCGCTGTCACTGTCACGCGTGTGGCGACGAAAACCGTCCGGGCGCGAGCTACTCCGCCGGCGTCTCCTGCGTCTCCGGCGTGCCCGCGTCGGTCTCCGGCAGGGGCGTCGCGGGGCCCGCGGGGGTATCCGGCACGGTCTGCACGGGCTCGCGAACCTGGTCCGGGCCCATCAGGGGCTGACGGTCCTCCGTTCCTTCGGGCTGCGTGGTCTTGCAAGCGGGCGCAGCAACTGCCACGCCCAGGGCGATGAGAACGGCACGACGCATGTAGCCTCCTTATCGAGTTGCGGACGGCCCCGAGGGAGCGTGCCCTCCATCGACAATCTGTCGACGACAACGAACGTCCACCAGCGGATGCCCGAACACACCTTCGGGCGCCTGCCCCCGGTCCCGGACAGCAGCCCGGCAGCCACGCGGCGCGGATGATGCGGCTTCCCATGCGCACCGTTGCCTGGAGCGTTCACCTGGGAGGCCGAGGCCATGCTGGACGTCGTGGACACCGGCAAGCGTTCGCTTGCCACCTATCGTGGGATTGCTCCCGACGAAATCCTCGACGAACTGCACTGGCTCTCCGAGGACTTGCGCGGCGCCCGGTGCATGCACCTGAGCTCCACGCCCTACGGCGGCGGCGTCTCCGAAATCCTCCGCTCCCTGGTCCCGCTCTACAACGACCTGGGCATCGTCACGGACTGGAAGCTCATCCACGGCGACGACACCTTCTTCCAGGTCACCAAGCGCATCCACAACGGCCTGCAAGGCGCTCCCGGCGAACTCACCGAGCCCGAGAAGGCCACCTACCTGGCCAACGCCCAGCTCAATGCCCGCCGGCTGGTCACGAATTCGGAGAACTACGACTTCGTCTTCGTCCACGACCCGCAGCCCGCCGTGCTCGCCGCGCTCAGTCCCCATCTCGACGCGCGCTGGATATGGCGTTGCCACATCGATACCTCGCACCCCAACCCCACCTTCTGGGACTTCCTGTCGCCCTACCTGCACGCCTACGACGCCGCCATCTTCACCATGCGGGAGTTCATTCCACCGCAACTCCCCATTGCCGACGTCCGCATCTACCCGCCCGCCATCGACCCGCTCAGTCCCAAGAATCACCCCCTGCCGGAGGCCCTCGCGCGCGACGTGTTGGAGTGGATTGGCATCCGCACCCACCGGCCGCTCGTCACCCAGGTCAGCCGCTTCGACCGCTGGAAGGACCCGCTCGGCGTCGTCCGCGCCTACCAGCGCGTGCGTCCCCACGTCCCCGACCTCCAGCTCGCGCTCGCGGGCTCACTCGCTCTGGATGACCCGGAGGGCTGGGATGTGTACGAGGAGCTCCGCGCCGCCACCGCGGGCGACAGCCTCATCCACATCCTCACCAACCTGGTGGGCGTGGGGAACATCGAGGTCAACGCGCTTCAGGCCGTCTCCGACGTCGTCGTCCAGAAGTCCCTGCGCGAGGGCTTCGGGCTCGTCGTCGCGGAGACGCTGTGGAAGAGCACGCCCGTCGTCGGTGGCCGCGCGGGCGGCATTCCCATGCAACTGCCAGAGGGCACTGGCGGCGCCCTCGTGGACACCGTGGAGGAATGCGCCGAGGCCATGCTCCACCTGCTCCGCCGTCCCGACGAGGCCCACCTGTTGGGCGCGCGTGGACATGAGCACGTGCGCCAGCACTTCCTCATGCCCCGGCTGCTCATGGACCACCTGCGACTGCTCAAGCACCTGGCGGCCGTGCGCCCCCTGCCGCCGCGCGGCATCGTCCCCGTCTCCTTCAACCCGGCCTGCCTCCAGGGGGTGTGAGATGCACCAAAGGGCACGCTGGCGATTCGCGGCCCCCGCACTCCTGTGTGTCCTCATGGCGGGGCTGCTCGCGTCCGCGGCCGATGCCCCCACGAGGAACGGCCAGCCCACCGTGGCTCGCTGCGACCTGGAGGGCGTGGTCGATGCCGGCACCGGCGGCTACCTGTCCGACTGCGTGGCGCGCGCCACGGCCGCGGGACATGACGCGTTGCTCGTTCGGTTGGACACCCCCGGTGGCTCGCTGGAGGCCACGCGCCACATCGTCCGGGCCTTCCTCGCGTCACCTGTCCCGGTGCTCGTCTGGGTCGGCCCCTCCGGCGCACACGCGGGCAGCGCGGGCGTCTTCATCGCGCTGGCATCCAACGTCGCGGCCATGGCGCCGGGGACCAACATCGGGGCCGCGCATCCGGTGGTGGGCCCCTCCGGCCAGTCCCCGGAAGCCGTGGGCGGGGAGCAGATGGCTCGCAAGGTGGAGAACGACACCGTCGCGTTCGCGGAGAGCATCGCCCAGCAGCGGGGCCGCAATGTGCAGTGGGCCGCCTCCGCCGTGCGTGACAGCGTCAGCGTGTCCGCGGACGACGCGCGGGCACTGCGCGTGGTGGAATACGTGACGCCCACCGAGGCGGACTTCCTCGCGCAGGCGGACGGACGGCAGGTGACGGTGGCGGGTGGCGAGTCCGTGCGGCTCTCCAGCCGGGATGCGCACATCGTCACGCTGGAGCCCACGCTGTCCCAGCGCACCGTGCACGCACTCGCCAATCCCGCCATCGTCTACCTGCTGTTCCTGGTGGCCGCGCTGGGGCTGGTGGTGGAGCTGTCACATCCAGGCGCCATCGCCCCGGGGCTCATCGGCGTGGTGGCGCTGGTCCTGGCGTTGGTGGCGTCCTCCGCGCTGCCGGTTCGCGCGGGCGCGGTGCTGCTGATGTTCGCGGGCGTGGTCCTCATCGTCGCGGAGCTGTTCGTCACCAGTGGGCTGCTCGGCGCCGTGGGCGTGTTGCTGCTGGGCCTGGGCGGACTGTTCCTCGTGGACCGGTTCGACCCGGAGTGGTTCATGGACCACTCCTTCCAGGTGTCGTGGACGTGGCTGGTGCCCACCACCGTGGCGCTGGGAGGTGCGGCGGCTTACGTCGTCTACCGGAGCGCGCAGACGCGGCGGCTCCCCCAGCGGGGTGGCGACCTGGGGCTGGTGGGTGAGCGAGGCACCGCCCTGGCCCCCGTGACACCGGAGAGCGGCGAGGTGTTCGTTCATGGAGAGCGCTGGCACGCCACGTCCACCGCGCCCATCCGCTCCGGCGCACACATCGTGGTGCGGGGCATGGAAGGACTCACCCTCTTCGTCGATGAGGTACCGACCTGATGCAACTGACCGGACTGTTCGGAGTGCTCATCCCCGTCGCCATCCTGTTCCTGCTCTTCCTGTCAGGGGTGCGCATCGTCAACGAGTACCAGAACGGCGTGGTGTTCCGGCTCGGGCGCTTCGTGGGCCTCAAGCGCGCGGGCTTCCGCTGGCTCATCCCCTTCGTGGAGCGCATGGTCATCATCGACCTGCGCACCGTGGCCCGCGACGTGCCTCCACAGGACGTCATCACCCGGGACAACGTCAGCGTGAAGGTCAACGCCGTCGTCTACTTCCGCGTCATCCACGCCGACAAGGCCGTGCTCCAGGTGGAGGACTACCTCTATGCCACCAGCCAGCTCGCCCAGACGACGCTGCGCTCCATCCTGGGCCAGGTGGAGCTGGACCAGCTCCTCTCCGAGCGGGAGCGCATCAACCACGAGATTCAGCAGGTGCTCGATGCGCGCACCGACCCGTGGGGCGTCAAGGTGTCCAACGTGGAGGTGAAGCACATCGACCTGCCCGCGGAGATGCAGCGGGCCATCGCGCGGCAGGCCGAGGCCGAGCGCGAGCGCCGCGCGAAAATCATCGCCGCCGAGGGCGAACACCAGGCCGCCGAGAAGCTCTCCATGGCCGCCAAGGTCCTTGGCCGCTACCCGGCCACCCTCCAGCTCCGCTACCTCCAGACGCTGGTGGAAATCACCACCGGTGGCAACCACACCATCCTGCCCATCCCGCTCGACCTGCTGCGCACGCTCAGCGGCGTGAAGGCCCGCATGGAGCAGGCCGACGATGGATATGAAGACCAGCGATACACCGAGGATGAGGAAGAGGGCCCTCCCGCGGGAGGCCTGTCCTGACAGCCGCTAGTCGAAGAGCTCCTGCCGCTCCAGCTTGATGGCCCGCCGGCTCAGCCGCAGCGACGCCAGCACGAGCAGCGCCGTCGCGCCCAGCAGCAACACGCCCACCGAGAAGGACACCACCGGCAGGGCCTCGGGCAGCTGCGTCTGCCGCTTCGTCAGGTACAGCAGCGACGTCATCACGAAGGCCAGCAGCGCCGTGTAGGTGAAGGCAATCGCTCGGGCGAGGATGGCGTGCCGCCGGTCCAGGATGGCGACCTCCTGGCGCAGCACCGCGCGCCGGGCGTGCCCCTCCGGCAGCAGACGCCACTCGCGCACCATCTCCCGGATGCGCGCCGTCATGCGCGCAATCTGGTTGTCCAACCCCGTCGCCACGATGCCACACGCCGACACCATCACCGCGGGCGTCACCGCCGTGCCGATGAGCCGGATGGAAGAGAGGTCCACGACTTCCGCGACGCCATTCATGCCCTCCTCTGTTCCACCCCACCCCGGCTGGCGCAACACCCCCGCTC
>NZ_JABFNS010000126.1 GCF_013116825.1 Myxococcus xanthus | reverse complement strand
CCCCTGGAGAAGCCGCCCCCCGCGCTGGAGTGCTTCTACGTGGGCGCGGTGTTGAAAGAGCCACGGTTGATGGCGCGGGACACCTTCCGCGTGTGTGACGAGCTGTCCCACATGGGCCTGCGCATGGCGCTGGCGCATGCGACGTCGGGACACGGCGCAAATGATGCGCTCTTTGAATCCTCGGAAGCCGTGAAGCGCGGCATTGAAAGCGCGCTGCGGCAGCTCCCCTCGGAACCGGTCCCCCTGGAGGCGGCGTTCCTCTCCATCTGCAGGGAAATCATGGTGCGGCGCATCGACGAGCGGCTCGTTTATATAAAGCGGGCGACGGAGCAGACGCCGGGGGCGTTCGACCTGACAGAGGAGACGCGCCAGCTCCTGGCGGAGCGCGTGGAACTGTTGGCGCTCAAGAAGCGTGTCCTGGAGGAGCTCAAGCCTGCCTCCTCGGGAACAAAGGCGCCCATGCAACCGGTTTGAGTTCGCGTTTGTAAGAAACCCTGACTTTGCGGTAGATCGGCCGGCTCGCCCAGGCCTCAAGCCCCTGAATTTGCTCAAGGAGAAGTACCCGAATGCCGACGCAGAAGCCCTCGAAGGCGTCCGTGAAGCCGACCAAGAAGAAAGTGGATCCGGTGATCCGCAAGAAGAAGGCTCCGGACGGTGCCGCGGCGAAGGGGGCCAAGACGGGCGCCGAGGAGAAGGAAGAACTCGTCGCGAGGGACGTCGTCGCCGAGGCGACGGAGAAGCTCAAGAAGAAGAAGAAGGGCGTGGCGCCGGCCATGGGCGATGACGTGGACCCGGAGGAGGCCGCGGAAGAGGCCGCCGCCGCCGTCCAGGTCGACCCCGACGCCGTCGAGGACGACATCGAGGAGGATCCGGTCGCCGAGCGCAAGGAGGTCAAGGACCTGCTCGCCGCGGGCCGTGAGAAGGGCTTCCTCACGTACGACGAGGTCAATGACGCGCTCCCCGCCGACATCGTGTCGTCCGATCAGATCGACGACGTGATGAGCATGTTCGGCGACAACGACATCGAGATTGTCGACGCGCAGAAGGCCGCTCAGAACAACGAAATCAAGCCCACCGTCACCGTCGAGGAAGAGAAGGAAGACGCCGACGAGGACGAGAAGGACGAGGACGACGAGCCGGGCGGCAAGTCGAACGACCCGGTGCGCCTGTACCTGCGCAAGATGGGCAGCGTCAGCCTGCTCACCCGCGAGGGCGAGGTCGAAATCGCCAAGCGCATCGAGGACGGTGAGAAGGAAGTCCTCCGCGCGCTGCTGGCGTGCAAGGTGGCCGTCGAGGAGATACTCGACATCGGCAACAAGCTGAAGACGGCCAAGCTGCGCGTGCGCGACGTCATCAAGGACGCGCCGGAGGAGACGCAGTCCGAAGGTGCCGAAGAGGCGCCCGAGGAGGTCGGTGAAGGTGACGCTCCGGCGCAGCTGGCGCAGAGCGAGCTCAACAAGATTGAGCAGATCTGCAAGCAGATCGAGCGCTTCCGCAAGTTCGCCCAGGACTGCGACGTCTTGGAGGAGGAGCTGTCCTCCAAGAAGAAGCTGACCGAGGTCCGCAAGAAGGAAGTGAAGCAGGAGATCAAGGACCTCCGGACCAAGATGATGGAAGTCCTGGAGGAGATGCGGCTCAACAAGAAGCAGGTGGACCGCATCGTCATCAACCTCAAGGCCCTCATCGAGCGCGTCGACAAGGCCGAGGACGAGCTGCGTGATTTGGAGCGCCGCTACGACTGCTCCATGAAGGAGCTGCGCCCGCAGCTGAAGGAGTCGCGGGAGAACCCCAACATCGGCAAGAAGCTGCAGAAGCAGCTCAACCTCACGCCGGAGCAGTTGGAGGTCCTGGACCGCGACGTGCGCACGGCGGTGCGGAAGATCAAGAAGGTCGAGGAGGAGGCCAACCTCCCCGTCGAGTCGCTGCGCCGCAACTACGACGCCATCCGTCTGGGTGAGCGCCGCGCCGAGCGCGCCAAGAGCGAGCTGGTGGAGGCCAACCTGCGCCTCGTGGTGTCCATCGCGAAGAAGTACACGAACCGCGGCCTGCAGTTCCTGGACCTCATCCAGGAGGGCAACATCGGCCTGATGAAGGCCGTGGACAAGTTCGAGTACAAGCGCGGCTACAAGTTCTCGACCTACGCCACCTGGTGGATTCGTCAGGCCATCACCCGCGCCATCGCGGACCAGGCCCGCACCATCCGCATCCCGGTGCACATGATCGAGACCATCAACAAGCTCATCCGCACCAGCCGCTACCTGGTGCAGGAGATTGGCCGCGAGCCGACGCCGGAGGAGATCGCGGAGAAGATGGAGCTGCCGCTCGACAAGGTCCGCAAGGTCCTGAAGATCGCCAAGGAGCCCATCTCTCTCGAGACGCCGATTGGCGAGGAAGAGGACAGCCACCTGGGCGACTTCATCGAGGACAAGAGCCTCGTGTCGCCGGCCGACGCCGTCATCAACATGAACCTGGCGGAGCAGACCCGGAAGGTGCTCGCCACGCTGACGCCGCGCGAGGAGAAGGTGCTCCGCATGCGCTTCGGCATCGGAGAGAAGTCCGACCACACGCTGGAAGAGGTGGGCCAGGACTTCGAGGTGACGCGCGAGCGCATCCGTCAGATTGAGGCCAAGGCGCTGCGCAAGCTGCGCCACCCGAGCCGCTCCAAGCGCCTGCGCTCCTTCGTGGAGAGCTGAGCCGGGCTTGAGCTGAGCTGAAACGTAGGCCCCCGCTCCATTCGTGGACCGGGGGCCTTCGTGTTTCTAGAGTCTGGGGCCGTGGCGCTCCGAGCGAAGACGAAGACACCGAAGGCCGAAGCGAAGAAGCCTCCCCTGCCCTTCTCCAAGGCGGTGTGGAAAGCGGTCCGGGCCATTCCGCGCGGGCAGGTGCGCTCCTATGCCCAGGTGGCGCTCTATGCGGGCCGTCCTGGGGCGGCCAGAGGCGTGGGCCGGGAGATGGCCACCCTGCCCCAGCAGCCCGGGCTGCCGCTGCCCTGGTGGCGCGTCACCCGCTCGGACGGGACGCTGGCGCCCCAGGTGGCCCAGGAGCAGGCAGGGCGCCTGCGGGCCGAAGGCGTGGAGGTGACGCAGCGTGGGGACACCTTCCGCGTGAAGGTGCCCCGCGAGGCGCCGGCCCCTGGACTGGCAACGAAGCGGAAGCGCTGAAGCCGGGTAAAACGACGCCCCTTGCCAGGACTGCGCACCCGGCGATATGCAATCCGCCACGCGGTTGGTTGGCGCATGAGGGCCCTTAGCTCAGCGGTTAGAGCTGTCGGCTCATAACCGATTGGTCCCTGGTTCGAATCCAGGAGGGCCCACTTCCCTCAATGCCCCTCAATCCCTTGGAAATCTCTTCAAGGGTGTCTGTCCATTGAGCGGCAGCCGTGGTGTGAGCTTCACCCGCTTCGGTGGACAGGTTGGCTACGCTGCCTCAAGCCCCTCGCTCGCCGCCTCCTCACCTGCTTGAGGGAACTGGCTCACTCACCTTGGCGGAGAGAGCGCGGGCTCTTTCCCGCAAAGGGCTCTGCTGGGGACATATGAACCGGTCATTAAGAAAGTCTTGACGGAGACACCCTCGCTGCGTAGACATTTTAAACGACCGGTTTCAAAATAGAGGGTGGACATGATGGCGTTCAGTGGCAAGGCGGCGTTGGTGACAGGTGGCACGCGTGGCATCGGCGCCGCCATCGTTCGGCATCTGGCAAAGGGGGGGGCGAACGTAGCCTTCACCTATGCGAACTCTGGCGACAAAGCGGCCACGCTGGTCGGTGAACTCAAGGCACTCGGCCGACGGGCCGTGGCCATCCAGGCGGACAACGGAGACCCCGACGCCGTCCGTGGCGCAGTCGACCGCGCGGCGTCCGAGTTGGGCCGCCTGGACATCCTGGTCAACAACGCCGGCATCTTCCCTTCCGGGCCGTTCGAAAAGGTCACACTCGAGGAACTCGACAGGACGCTGGCAATCCACGTTCGAGGCGTGTTCGTCGCGTCTCAAGCCGCGCTCGCGCACATGCCGCAGGGTGGCCGCATCATCTCGATTGGTTCCTGCTTCGCGCAGCGCGTGCCCTATGGCGGAGTCACGCTCTACTCGATGAGCAAGTCCGCCTTGATCGGCCTGACGAAGGGCCTGGCACGGGAAGTCGGCGAGCGCGGCATCACCGTGAACGTGATCGACCCCGGGTCGACGGATACCGACATGAATCCGGCGACCGGGCCCACCGTCGCGGCCGAGTTGGCGCTCATGTCCATTAAGCACTACGCGCAGCCCGAGGACATCGCCACCACCGTCGGGCACCTGGCGGGTGCCAGCGGGCGATTCATCACAGGCACCTCCATCGCGGTCGATGGTGGCTTTTCGGCTTGAAGCCGCGACAGCAAGAGGCGTTCATGGCATGGACTGTGTTGACACTGGCCGGGTGTCAGGAGATCGCCTGGGCGCTCGCGCTCAAGCGAGCCGACGGCCTGACCCGGTTCTGGCCCAGTGTCATCGGCATTGGCCTCGCCATGGTCAGCCTGGTGCTGCTGTCGCTCGCCTTGAAGCAACTGCCCCTCGGAACGGCCTACGCTGTCTGGGTGGGGATGGGCATGTGCGGCGTCGCGGTCTTCGGCATGCTATTTCTCGGCGAACAGGTCTCGGCACCACGTATCTTCTTCCTGGTGATGATCGGTATCGGTGTCGCTGGCCTGCGGGCAATCGAGCGATGACTCCGCGCAAGGTGAAGACGAAGAAGCCCTCCGCTGTAATGGGCCGCCCCCGCGGGTTCGACCGCGACGAGGCACTCGTGGAGGCGATGCGGGTGTTTTGGGCGCGCGGCTACGAGGGCACGTCCATCCAGGATTTGGTCGATGCGATGGGCGTCAACAAGCCCAGCCTCTATTCCATCTTCGGCTGCAAGGAAGAGCTCTTCCGCGAAGCCGTTGAGCTCTACGACCGGATCGAAGGCATTCACACCACCCGCAGCCTGGAGGATGCTCCGTCCGCACGCGCGGCGGTGGAGGAGATGCTGCGCGCCAATGCGCGGGCCTACACCGCCAGCGACAAACCTCGGGGGTGCATGATCGTCCTGTCTTCGCTCCTGGGCTCGCCGGAGAACGAGCGGGTCAGGACCTTCCTCGCGGAGAATCGCCTCAGGGGTGAGCGTGCGCTGAAGCAGCGACTCGAGCGAGGCATTCTCGATGGAGACCTCCCTGCATCCGCCGAGGTGGGGAAGCTCGCCGCATTCTACACCACGGTGCTGGAGGGCTTGTCGATACAGTCTCGCGATGGCGCCTCCGCGAAGAAGCTCGCCGCCATCATTGATGCCGCGATGCTCGCTTGGCCGACGTGAGAAAATACACCTCACGCTTCTTTGACCCAACGAAGCTCACGCGCAGTACATGGGGACGCCCCACATCCTGAAGGCCATCAATCCGCCAGGAAGACCCGCGCCTGACTTCTATGGCCAAGCCATCGACCTGGTGGAGTTCGAAGCGGGGGGCGCACCATCTCCGAGACAGCACGCAACCTTGATGCTCGCGGGTGTACGCCAAGGTGATTGCCCTGGCCCTCTCGCGCCTGCTGGAACTGTCGATGCGGCAGAAGGCAGGCGAGTCGGGTTAGACACAGGCGACGGGGCGGCTCGCGACTTCGCCCCCTGAGCTGTCCGATTTGACGGGAGCAACTCCACAGTGGACAGTCCCGGTGATCGAGAGTCGCTCGCCCCCTCCAGCTTCCTTCCGGCTTGGGGAATCCGCGAGACTTCACTCAGAAGCACGCCGCCAGAAGAGCCCTTCTCGCACGAAGTGCTCATGGACCCAGCGCTCGCTGGCGGAGGACAGCTGCCATTCGCCACGTCCCTCAAGGACCAGGATGTCACAGCGCGCAAGCATGGGGAGCATGGTCCGCTGCGAGCGCTCATCCTCGAAAGCGGCTCCTGCGTGAGCGAAGCGCCCGGGGGTGCCCAGTGCATCATTCAGCATGAGGCCGTAGGGGTCGACGAGGACGGGAGTCCCCTCTGGGATTCCGGGAAGCCGCCCGGCGGAGATTGCCCAAGCCGGTTCGAAGGCGCACAGGGCTGAATCCGGAGGGACGGAGGCCCGGAGTGAGCTCCCGAGCGTGAGCAGGAAACGGTCTCGCTGATTCGCAGAGCGGATGGCCGCCGGCAACGAAGAGAGTGCGATGAGCATCACCGTGGCGGTGACGAGCGCGGATTGCGTGCGCGAGCGTGTGTCCGCCCAACTCAACACCACGGAGGCCCCCAACCCCGCGAGGACCGCCATGGTAGGCGCCAGGTGGGCGTTGTACTGGGCCCAATAGCTCTTCGACGACAAGAAGGTCACGACCGTCAGAACCCAGGCGGCCGCGAAGAGTCGCTCGGCGACGGCCTCCCTTCGACGCGTTCGGGCCAGGGCCACGACCAAGCCCCATACACAGAGGACGGAGAATCCCATGCGCCCGTCTCCCAGGACCATGAGAAGTCGGCGCCAGACATTAGACTCGCCATCGGGTGGGCGGAGCAACTGGAACCAAAGAAGGCCATCGAGCATCGCGGCGGGGGCGAGCGCGAAGAAGGGGCCCAGCCAGACCAGCCCCACCGCTGCCGCGACAAGCACGACGCGTAGGGCACGCCGTCCCTGGCCCTCCATGCCGCGAGCCCACACCGCGGCGATGACCCAGGCGCCGGCTGTCAGCTTGATGGCGCACGCGGTGGCAAGAAGGGCTCCGGCCAGCAGATCCCCCTTCCACCGTGAGGCATCAGCCCCATGCCGCAGCCAAACCCATGCCATGCCAAGACAGGTGAGGTTGAGCAGTGGCTCCAGGAAGGGCCCACGCTCGGTGGCGGCCGCTTCCGGGAAGACGGCATAGGCGAGCGCGGCCACGACGCCTGCCCTGACGCCCCATTGCTCCTGAGCAATGCGTCCGCACAGGAGCGTGCTCAGTGCCCCGATCCCGGGGACGAGCCAACGGACCACCGCGAATGCCAGCGCTGCGTCGAAGCCACGTGCGAACGCGGCCACCGGCGCCAACAACATGGCAATCCCGGGAGGGTGGACGAAGAAGTAGTCACGGTAGGGCAACACACCATGGGAGAGCAGTGCGGCGGCACTGAAGTAGACGCCCTCGTCGTAGTCCACGGGATGCCCGAAAGCGCCTCCCCGGTGGAAGAAGCCCGCGATGCGCAGCAGCCATGCACCTGAAGCGATGAGCACCAGGGGCCACCAGGACAGGTGGAGACGGGGCGTAGAGAGGTTCGAAGAACGCACCCGGACACGCGTACTAAAGGCATCCCGGTGTGTCGAGCAGGCGCAAGTCAGTTCATGCGGCGCGCATCGCCGGTCGAACTCCTGACTTGACTCACCGAATCATCCGGAGACATGACTCTTATTAATACTGACAGGTCCCGTGTGTGACGATTCAGGAGTCCCCATTCATGGAGAGTGCTCATGCACAGCCGATGCATCACCCTCCTCTTTGCGTGTCTCACGCTAGGAGACTGCGCACCGACAACCCGCGTCCGCTTCTCCGTCCAGGAGACTCGACGCCTGTTGCTGGGCACGCGGCGCCAGGCTCAAACGACAACGGTAGGATTTCCTCACGACCGACCTGCCTCCTCGCCGCGAGGACTCTCTCACGCTTCAACTGGTCCGAAAACCAGGGGACAGACCATCGATGAGCGCGCCCACTCCTTCGCACCCGACTCAGATCGACTGACGATACCCGAAGAACTCGTGATCTTCATCGTAGCCGCCGTAGCCGCCTCCCACTTGGAGGAAGTCAGCGACGAACTCGATGCCGGCAATCCACTTCACTTGCTTGAAGCCGAGCTGGACCTCGTTGCGCAGGCGAAGCGGCGCCCCGTGGCCGTAAGAGAGTGGCTCGCCGTTCATGTCATAGGCGAGCATCGTGAGCTGATAGTGCATCTGCTCGATGGGATGCGCGTCGTAGTAGCGGCCGCCGTCGGAACCGTCGCCGAGCGAGTAGAACACGACCCATTTCGCGTCCGGCTTCGGCCTGACCAGTTCGAGGAGGGTCTGCATCGAGACGCCGCCCCATTTGGCGACACCGGACCAGCCCTGGATGCAGAAGTGCTGCGTGATCTGCTCGTGGCGCGGCATGGCGCGCAGCTCGTCGAGGCTCAGCTCGACCGGATTCTCGACGAGCCCGTGGATTCGTAGCCGGTAATCGGCGAAGTGGTTGTCGTAGAGCGCGCGGTACTCCGGCGTCTCGGGGTACTTGCCGTTGTGCCAGAAGTACGGCGAGATGTCCTTGTCCGTGTAGGCCCCTGGCTTGGCGTCGAGGTGCTCGAAGAGCCGCTGGGCCGGGCCGACCAGCGAATACCCGACGCGTTGCACGACCCGCGGATGTCGCAGCGTGAACGGCGTGGCCGCCACCCACGCGATCACGACGACCGCCATGGAGACAGCGAAGATGCCGAACCCGACCCAATCGTTGGCGTCGGTCCCCGCGTACACGTGGTTCAAGTTCCGCAGCAGGCCGGTCGCGAAGACCATGGTGACATGGATGAAGGTGAAGAGGATGAACCAGCACAGGACGAGAAAGTGCAGGGAGCGCGCGGTCTGGATGCTGAGCCGCTTGCTGATGCCGTGGAACCGGGTCGAAAGCGCTGGCGACATGCCGAGCCCGGTCATGAGCGCGAGCGGCGCCGCGATGAAGACCGTGATGAAGTAAGCGATGATCTGGAGGCCGTTGTACGCGACCCAGCCATTGTTCTGAGGCCAGCTCAGGGAGAGGTACTGGAGCAGAGCAGATGCGGCGTCGGGAAACACCTGCCAGTTCGTCGGGACGATGCGGCGCCACTCTCCAGTCGCGAAGAGCAGCACGTAGAAGACGAGTCCGTTCGCCAGCCACAACATGTCGATCCCGAGGTGCCACCAGCGGGCCAGCCCGATCGAGTGGCGGAGGCCCGGCAGCCCGAGATGTTTGGGCAGCGTGAGGGAGTCCTGCTTGGCGGTCCAGAGCGGCAGGTCCGGCACCTGCTTCTGCATCCGGAGCCACTCTTTTCCCGGCGTCGAGTGCCGGGTCCAGTACAGCCGGGGATGGTCGGCGAGAATCTGGAGGCCCGCGCGAATGATGAAGATGAGGAAGAACACGTTCAGAAAATGCTGGGCGCGCAACCAGACCGGCATCGGCGTGGCAAACGCGGTTGCGAACCCGGTCCCGGGATGCCGATGGATGAATCCTTCGACCGCGGGGAGCCCACGCAGATACTGCGCTACGGCGACTCCGAACAGGAGAAGCCCCCAACCGATCGGGAGCAGCCAGACCAGGTTGAACCAACGGTTCGCGCCGATTCGCAGGCGAGGGGCGATACCGAAGGCGGCCGGCATGGAGCCGGCCCAGGTCTTCGGATCGACGACGTCCTCGCCCTTGGTCAGGCGCTCTCGCAGCGCCTTCACCAACTCCGGTGAGACGCGGTCGGCTCCAGAGGGCGGCGGTGGCGTGGCGGTCGGTTTCGGTGGGTCTGCCATTTCACGCGCTCCTGAGCCGCGACTCGGCTTCGCGCGGTTCCTCTAGAGCGAAAGCGAACCGCCTCCTCTGCATGCATGAGTTGCACATCGGCAGGCATCGCTGCGTTGACCTCAATGGTGCGACTCCGGCGCGCTTAGAAGGCTTCGCCGTGGCCCAGCGTCGGCGGCATGAATGAGGCCTCGGGCCAGGAGCGCGCTACCGAGCGAGCAGAAATACAAATATCCACGCTGCTCGCCGAAGCGGCGAATCAGGCGCTCGAGCGCAGGTCCCGGCTCGACATGCATCAATCCCGAGAGCCCGCGAATGACCCCGACATCGCCCTCCGGGAACACGTCCAGCCGACCGAAGCCGCGCAGGAGAACCAAGGCCGCGCTCCAGGGTCCAATGCCGTGAAGCCCCGTGAGCATCCGCATCGCCTCGGCGCTGCTCATCTGCGAGAGCATGGCCTCTGTCACATCGCCCGCTTGGATAGCGGCGGCGGCCGCGCGGAGCGCCTCGGCCTTCCTCGCGCTCAAGCCACACGAGCGAATCGCGTCGAGCCGCGCCTCGGCGAGCACAGCAGCACCAGGAAAGGCGTACCGTTCTTGCCCCTCATGCGGCAAGGACCGGCCGAAGCGCTCTACCAAACGGCGAACGACCGCGACCCCGGCGTCCAGGCTGACCTGCTGGAACGGGATGACGCTCGCGAACGTCTCGAAGAGGCTGGGGAACCGTGGCGGCCGCATACCGCGCAGCGCGCGCGCAATGGGGTGGAGCTTGCGCTCGGCTTGGAGCAGCCGTTCGAGCGGCTCCGGGTCCACATCGAGTCCGAGCCCCCGCCGCAACAACTGAGAGATCTCGGCATGCGCGCCGCGCGAGTCATCCCCCTCGAGCACGCGGAACCGGACCTGCGGCTCGTCCATCGTCCCCTGATTCGAGACCTCGACCAGCACGAGGCCATCGGAGACCGTGAGCGCTCGCAGGTACCGTCCTTCCTCCCAGACGTCGACGAGGTTCGTCGGTCGCCGCTGCAGCACGCGCACGGTCGCCTCGAGGTGAAACGGCGCGCGCGTATCGAGGGATGAGCCGAGGCCCGCCGGATACGTGAGCCGCGTGCCATCGACATGAGCGAAGTCGGTCATCCGGTGCGGCGTCGACCGGGTTCGGCTGGTGATGTGCTCGACCTGCGCACCGCGAACTGTCAGGGCGTCTGCGACCAGGGAGCGATGGCAACGCCAGGGCACGGCTTCGGCGCACATCAACGCGACCGTGCCTTTCACGACCAGCTCACGCAACTCCGCCAGCCCAGACTCGAACTCGTCCGTCAGCATGTAGTCCGCGTACCCGCGGAAGCTCGCATTGCGCCACCCCGTGTTCGGTGAGTCACCGCGCGCGTGCCGCAGCCCTCCGAGCGCGGGGAGATGGACGTAACGGAGGCGATGCCCGCGAAGCGCGGTGCGAAGCGCCTCCCGTTCGAATTGCGGATTGTGGCGCGAGCGAGGGATCGTCCTGATATCAGCCACGGTGGAGACACCAAACGGGCGAAGGAGCGCGATGAGCTCGTCGAGCGTTCGCGTCGAGTGGCCGACGGTATAGAGTTGGAGGCCTTGCCAGCTCTTTGCCCCGCGCATCGGCTTTCTACCCCTCTCTCATGGGCTCTTCCATCCGAGCGTGAGCAGGAACGCGCTCTCCTCGATCGCCTCCACGTCATGGCGCAGGCCTTTCTCGAGGACAAGCAACCGCCCGAACGGCAGCTCCACGGTCTTGTCGGGCAGGCCCAGCCGCACGTGCCCGGAGAGCGCGTGGACCGACACGGTTTCGCTGGCGCGATGCTCCGCCATCCGTGCGCCGGCCTTCATCGCGATGAGGATGATGCGCAGGCCGGGCTCGCGCACCAGAGTCCGCGCCGTATGGCCCTCCCGCAGGTAGGCGTCTTCTCGCCGCATTTCACGCTCGACCGCCGCCAGGTCGAACGTGGCCCCGCCCCCAAGATGTGTCGGTTGGGTCATGCCGTTCCTCCTCTTTCTGGGTCTTGGCTCTGGGCGTCCGCCTCAGGCTCGCGCCACACTTCGCGTTGGGATGCGATCGATGCCCGGAGCCATTCATGGTTCATGAGCGCGATGGCATCGATGCTGATCGACTTCGGGCAGGCCGCCTGGCACTCGCCGTGCCAGGTGCAGTTGCCAAAGCCCTCCTCATCCATGCGCGCGACCATGGAGAGCACCCGCCGCTCCCGCTCCGGCCGCCCCTGAGGCAGGAGCGCCAGGTGAGAGACCTTCGCGCCGGTGAAGAGCGCGGCCGACGCGTTCGGGCAGGCGGCGACGCAAGCCCCACAGCCAATGCAAGCCGCGGCGTCCATCGCCCCGTCGGCGTTCTGTTTCGAAACGGCCCGCGTGCTCGCCTCGGGCGCGGCCCCCGTTGGCACCGAGATGAACCCGCCGGCGCCGATGATGCGGTCGAGCGCGCTACGGTCGACGATGAGATCCTTCAGCACAGGAAACGCCCGCGCGCGCCAGGGCTCGATCACGAGCAGCGCGCCGTCCGAAAAGCGACGCATGTGGAGCTGACACACCGCCGCGCCGCCGAGGGGCCCATGCGCCGCGCCATTGATCATCACGCCGCACGTCCCGCAGATGCCCTCGCGACAGTCGCTCTCGAACGCGACCGGGGTCTCGCCTTTGGCGGCGAGTTGCTCATTCAGGACATCGAGCATCTCGAGAAAGGACATGTCGGCGGTGATGCCAGAGACCTCGTAGCGGCGGAAGGCGCCCTGGGATTGCGGTCTCTCCTGTCTCCAGATCTGCAGAACGAAGCGCACGCTGTTCTCCTTCCCCCTGCACCTACGAGCGCCTCGGGATGGAGGTACTCGTCGCGCGGGTGTTCAGCAGATTGCCCATCACGTATGCGCCGCCGCGCGGGCCGGCGGTTGGTAGCTGCCGGGCGCGGAGCGGAACGGGATGGCGATCCGGTTCCAGCCGTTGATGGTGATGACCGCCATCGTGAGGCTGACGAGCTCTTCTTCGCTGAAGTGTTGGCGCACGCGGTCGTACAGTTCATCCGTGCCATCGTTCTGCGAGATGAACGGCAGAGCGTACGCAGGCGGCTGCGCCCCCAGGTCCGGGCCGCATGTCGGTTCGTGCTCATTTGTAGCTCCTGGTCTCGGCCGCGACCGACTCGAAGGAGAGTGGCTCCTTGTGGAGCGCGGGAGGTCGATCCTGGCCGCGGTATTCCCATACCGACACATGGCAGAAGTGCTCGTCATCTCGGCGCGCCTCACCTTCCGCCGTTTGAAACTCCTCGCGGAAGTGCGCTCCGCACGATTCGCGCCGCTCGAGCGCGTCGCGGCACATCAGCTCCGCGAGTTCGTAGTAATCGGCGAGCCGCCCGGCTCGCTCGAGCGAGTCGTTCAGCTCGATGCCGGTGTCCGGCAGCCGGAGATCTCGCTCGAACTCGCCCTGAAGCGCCTGGATGCGCTCGAGCGCGGAGGACAGCCCGCGCTCGCTGCGTGCCATGCCGCATTGTTCCCAGAGGAGGCTACCCAACGCGCGGAAGTGCTCCTCGACGGTTCGCGTGCCTCGCGAGGCGAGCAGGCGCTCGAGCTTGCGCTGCACGATGCGCTCGGCGTCTCGAAACGCGGGATGGTCAAGGTCGACCGCCCCTGGCCCGAAACGCGCCAGCTCGTCAGCGATGGTGTTCGGGACGATGAAGTAGCCATCGGCGAGCCCCTGCATGAGGGCGCTCGCGCCGAGACGGTTCGCCCCGTGGTCGGAGAAGTTCGCCTCGCCGAGCACGTAGAGGCCCGGCAGGGTGCTGCGCAGGTCGTAGTCCACCCAGAGCCCGCCCATGGTGTAGTGGACGGCGGGGTAGATCCGCATCGGCGCCCGGTATGGGTGCTCGCCCGTGATGCGCTCGTACATCTCGAGGACGTTCCCGTAGCGTTCGCGAATGGTACCGGCCCCGAGACGCGCAATGGCATCACCGAGGTCCAGATACACGCCGCGCCCGCCGGGCCCCACGCCCCTGCCCTGGTCACAGATTTCCTTGGCCGCGCGCGAGGCGATGTCACGCGGCGCGAGGTTGCCGTAGGTTGGGTACCGCCTCTCGAGGAAGTAGTCCCGTTCGCTCTCCGGGATATCGCGCGGTGTCCGCGGATCCCCCTTGAGCTTCGGCACCCAGACACGCCCGTCATTACGCAAGGACTCGCTCATCAGGGTGAGCTTCGACTGATGGGGCCCGCTGACCGGGATGCAGGTCGGATGGATCTGCGTGAAGCAAGGATTGGCGAAGGCGGCGCCCCTTCGGTACGCGCGCCAGATCGCGGTCGCGTTCGAGCCTCGCGCGTTGGTCGAGAGATGGTAGATATTGCCGTAGCCGCCAGTCGCGAGGAGCACGGCATCGCCGGCGAACGCCCCCAGCTCGCCCGTCCGGAGGTCCCGCGCGATGATTCCCCGCGCCCGTCCGTCGACCATGACGAGATCGAGCATTTCGGTCCTCGGATGCATGCGAACCTGGCCCGCGCTGATTTGCCGCTCGAGCGCCTGATAGGCGCCGAGGAGAAGTTGCTGCCCGGTCTGCCCACGCGCATAGAAGGTGCGCGAGACGAGCGCGCCCCCGAAAGAGCGGGTGGCGAGGAGCCCTCCATATTCGCGGGCGAAAGGGACGCCCTGGGCCACGCATTGGTCGATGATGCGGTTGCTCACCTGGGCAAGCCTGTAGACATTCGCCTCGCGGGAGCGGAAGTCGCCGCCTTTCAGCGTGTCGTAGAACAGCCTCCACACGCTGTCGCCGTCGTTGCGGTAGTTCTTCGCGGCATTGATGCCGCCCTGCGCGGCGATGCTGTGCGCGCGCCTCGGCGAATCGTGGAAGGAGAAGCAGTGCACACGGTAGCCAAGCTCGGCGAGCGTCGCCGCGGCCGAAGCCCCCGCCAGCCCGGAGCCAACCACGAGCAGTGTGTACTTGCGCCGGTTGCTCGGACCGACCAGGCGTCCTTCGCACAGTCGGCGCTCCCACTTTTGCTCGAGCGGCCCGCTCGGAATCCTCGCGCCGAGCTCCATGGCTAGCGCCCACCCCCGAGCCAGATCGTGAGCGGAATGCTGCTGAAGCCGCCCCAGAGCACCAGGGCGAGGATCCACGCAACCGGTCGCCGTTTCGGCCGAGGCGAGGGGCGCGACCTCCCGAGGCTCCGCAGCGAGGCCCATGCACCGTGCCAGACATGCATCCCGACGATGGCCAGCGCGCCGAGATAGATGGCGACCACCCAGGGGACGCGGAAGCCCTCCACGACGTTGTGGTAGACGTCATGCTTCTCGAACGGCACCGGCGCGATGGTCCCAGTGGTCAGGTGGAGAATGTGGAAGACGATGAACCCCGCGAGCACGACGCCCGTGAGGCGCATCGTCCGAGCGGGCACGGTCGTTGAGCGTGGCCTGAGTCGGCGGTAGGCCACCGGGCGCGCGAAGCGGTCACGATTCCAGAGCAGCGCCGCCGCGCCGATGTGGATGACGGCGGAGGCAAAGAGCACCGCGCGAGCGGCCCACAGGAGCGGGGGCTCCCGAACGAGAAACGCGGAGTATTCGTTGAGGGCATCCCGCCCTCGGAAAACGAGGAGATTGCCGAGCAGGTGGAAGACGAGGAACACGACCAGCACGATGCCAGTCGCTGCCATGAGCACCTTCAGCCCGACCGTGGACCGCCACGGATGCCGGCGTAGCGAGGCGTCATGCGGACGGTCTTCCTTGAACTCACCGATGGACTGCATGCGCTCCCCTTCACAAGGCTCGGCGGCCCGTGTCGCGCGGGCGGCTCCAGCGCGTGGCGAACATCAATCATCCAGCACCTTCCGCAGGCGTTGGTCCGCGCCCCTGGCAAAGAGGCGAGTTGGGCACGCAGACCACTCACCGCAAGCCCAGCGCCCCGTATGTCCCGCGAGTGCACAACGCCCATGTCGAGTCTGCGACGCAGGTGTGGCGAAGCCCCTCATCGAGCGCGATTTGAACGTCATAGAAGAGGCCGCGCGAGCGCTGCGAGCGCAGTCCCTGGTGCTCCAGAATCGCTCGCCCCCTCCCGCCTCATTCACGTTCGCCAGCCCCCTCAAACCTGCCTCCACACCTCACGCAGGCCAAGAGGTCGAAGTCGAAGGTCCTCCGCAGCAGTCCCAGATTTCGAGAAACGCCCGCGACAGGCCCGTCTCCGGGACTTCCGGGGGCGGGCCTTTTCATGTCAGGATTGAATGAGCAACCGGTGCACGCGTCGATGCGCCACTCCGCCGGACTTCACCAGCGCGGACCCATTCCTCTTCCTAGGAGCAAACCTCATGAAGCGGCTCATCCAGGGGCTGTCCCTGACGTCTCTGTGTCTCTCTCTGGCGGCTTGTGGTGCCAACAAGTTCTACACGCTGCCCGTCGACTCGCATGATGCCTCGACGACCAAGACGTCCATCGGCGTCTGCGCCCTGGAGAGCGGTCTCGAGTCGCAGTCCCTGGACAACACGGCCATCGCCGTCACGTACGATGCGACCTCCACGATGTACTACCGTTACGATGGGACGGACGCGTACACCTTCCAGGTCTCCGTGGACGACAAGCAGGTTCCTCCGGAGGAGCTGGAGGCGAAGCTCGCCACGGTGCGCAAGAAGGGCGAGGAGCTGTACCTCTGCGCCCAGGACCGCATCAACCCGCGCTTCGTCGCCGCCCCTACCCACGCGCCCGCGCAGACGAACGTCACCATCAACTTGAGCGCCCCGGGCGCGAACTCGCAGGACGCCCTGTCCGCTGGCGCGTCGGTGTCGACGAACACGAACACGGCCTCTGCCTCGACGACGTCCGCCTCCGCGTCGGTGGACCTGGGCGAGGGCACCTGCGCCCGCGCCGTAGACTGCTATGCGCGGCTGGCCAAGACGGTCTGCGAGGGCGCGCAGGACTGCAGCTTCAAGGTGGAGATGTCCGGCAACGACGAGGCGAGCTGCCGTGACGCGCTGCTCCGCGTCCCGGACCTGATTCAGCCGTTCAAGATGATTCGCCCCAACCTCTCCGCGCCGGCCGTCTGCCGCGCCGAGTAGTCCGCTGGAACAGCCCGCCTCCGGTGTCGTGCCGGAGCGCGGGCGTCAGCGGCCTCCGGTTTCCCGGCCGTGAGGCAGGCGGAGTGGACGACCTTCGCTGGGGTGGCCCCCGGGGAAGACCTACTCCTGAAACGTCTGGGTGAGCTTCGCGATGGCCCCTGGAAGGCCCCGCACGCGCAGCCGGCTGCCGCTCTCGTCATAGGCCTGGGACACCACCGTGGTGTGCTCGTACACCTCGCTGATGCGCCCCTGCCGGGAGTAGGGAATCACCAGGTCCGCCTCCACCATCGAGGCCTCGAAGAAGGCGATGATGGTCTTGCGCAGCATCGCCACGTCCTCCGGCAGGTGCGCGGAGAGCAGCAGGGCGTCCGGGTGCTTCGCGAGCAGCGCTTCCTTCGCAGCGGCGTCCAGCCGGTCCGCCTTGTTGAAGAGCAGCTTGCTCGGTACGGCGTCCGCACCGATATCCCGGAGCACCGTGCGGGTGACCTCCAGCTGCGCGGCCCACGTGGGGTCCGACGCATCCACCACATAGAGCAGCAGTGACGCTTCCAGGGCCTCGTCCAGCGTGGAGCGGAAGGACGCGACCAGGTCGTGCGGCAGCTTCTGGATGAAGCCCACCGTGTCGGAGACCAGGATGCGCGGACGGGTCTCCGGCTGCATCGCGCGCACCGTGGTGTCGAGCGTGGCGAAGAGCTGGTCCGCGACCAGCACCGTGCTGCCCGTCAGGGCACGCATCAGCGAGGACTTGCCCGCGTTCGTGTAGCCCACCAGCGCCACCCGCAGCAGGTCCCTTCGCGCGTAGCGGCGGTGGTCCTGGTCCTTCTGGATGGCCGCCAGTCCCTCGCGAAGCTCCGCCAGCCGGTCGCGAATCTTGCGGCGGTCCAGCTCCAGCGCCGAGTCACCCGCGCCACGCCCCTGCTGCCGCTCGCGGCCACCGGTGGATTCGCGCAGCCGGGGTGCCAGGTAGTTGAGCCGGGCGATCTCCACCTGCATCCGCGCTTCGTGGCTCTTCGCGTGCCGGTGGAAGATGTCGACAATCACGCCCGCGCGGTCCAGCACCAGCGCGCCCGTGGCCTTCTCCAGGTTGCGCAGCTGGCCGGGCGACAGCTCGTGGTCCACGACCACCACGGTGGGCCGAGGCCCCGCCGGGTCGTCTTCTTCCGAAGCCGGAGGCAGCAGCGCGTCCTCCGGCTCCACGTCGTCGGCCTCCTCTTCGACGGCCTCGCCCTCGAGGTCGGGCTCCGTGTTGGCGGCGGCCTCCCACTTCTCGCGGGCCTTCGACGTCCGGTCGCTCGCCCCGGACGCAATCACGCCCGAGCCACCGGTGAGGGCCGCCAGCTCCTTGAGCTTGCCCGTCCCCAGCACCGTGCCCGTGGCCAGCCGCGTCCGCTTCTGGGACACGGTCGCCACCGTGTCATACCCCAGCGTGTGCACCAGCCGGCGCAGCTCCGCGAAGTCCGCGGCGTGCTCTTCGTCCGAGACGCCCGGAAGCTGGACACCGACGAGGACGGCACGCGGACGCTCAGGTAGGGTGGATATCGCCATGCGCATGCTCGTAGCACGTCGGGGCGTCCCGCGACGGCTCGAGTCCACGCCTCCCGCCCCCCACCGGGTCCGGGCGGCACCTTGCCTGGATGGGGAGGGGGCAGGAATGCCGGGGGTGGACCTCCCGGGTAGAGTAGGCTTCCGCGTCCTCGCGTCACCCAAGGCTTCCTTCCCATGACCTTCGCTTCACTCGGCCTGTCGGACGCGCTCACCCGCGCCGTGGCCGGACTCGGATACGACGACCCCTCGCCGGTGCAGCGCGCGACCATCCCTGTGGTCCTGCGAGGTGGCGACGTCTGGGCTTCGGCGAAGACGGGCACAGGGAAGACCGCCGCGTTCCTGCTTCCCATCCTGGAAGCCCTGCGGGCGCGTGCCGGAGGGTCGAGCCGGCCGGTGCGGGCCTTCATCCTGGTGCCCACGCGGGAGCTCGCCGCGCAGATCGTCGATTCCATCCAACGGTACGGCCAACACCTGACGAAGCCGCTGAAGACCTGCCTCGCGGTGGGTGGCGTCTCCGCCAACCCGCAGATGCTGGCGCTGCGGGGTGGCGCGGACATCGTCGTGGCCACGCCCGGCCGCGCCCTGGACCTGGTGCAGCAGAACGCACTCCGGCTGGACGAGGTGGAGACGCTGGTGCTCGACGAGGCCGACCGGCTGTTCTCGTTGGGCTTCGCCGATGAGCTCAACAGCCTGCTGGCGCTGCTGCCCGCGCGCCGCCAGAACCTGTTGTTCTCCGCAACCTTCCCGCCCGCGGTGCGGAAGTTCGCGGAGCAGTTGCTGCACGAGCCCACGCGCATCGACGTCGATGACGGGGAGCTGCCCTCGACGGAGTTCATCCTCCAGCGGGCCCTCCAGGTGGATGTGCCCCGGCGCACGATGCTGCTGCGGCACCTGATGGAGACACATGCCTGGAGCCATGTGCTCACGTTCGTGGCCAGTCGCTACACGGCGGACCATGTCGCGCTGAAGCTGAACCGCGCCGGCATCGCCGCGACGTCATTGCATGGAGAACTCAGCCAGGGCGCGCGCACGCAGGCGCTCGCGGACTTCAAGGCGAAGCGCGTGCGCGTGCTCGTGGCCACGGACGTCGCCGCTCGCGGCCTGGACATCGCGCAGCTGCCGGCGGTCGTGAACTACGACCTGCCCCGCTCGACCGCGGACTACGTGCATCGCATCGGCCGCACGGGGCGCGCGGGCGACAAGGGCGTGGCGATCAGCTTCGTCAGCGCGGGCACCGAAGCCCACTTCCGACTCATCGAGAAACGCCACCAGCTCGACCTCCCGCGCGAGCAGGTGCCGGGCTTCGAGCCGACGGAAGAGGGCTCGACGAGCACGCCGCCCCTGGATCCGAACGGCGGCGTGAAGGGTCGGCGCAAGAGCAAGAAGGACAAGCTGCGCGAAGCCGCCGCTGCCGCCGCCACGCTCCCTCCGAAACACAGGCCGTGACCGGAATCCCGCGAGGCCCCTGCCCGGGGCCCTGGACCGGAGGAACACCCCGTGCGCCGTGATGTCGCCGTGCTGCTGGAGAACGCCCCGCCGCGGCGCCGGGCCCTGTCAGAAGCGGCGTTCGTATTCCTCGCCGTCCTCGGGCCCTCGTCGGCGGGCCCCGCGGGTCGGGTCGTCCTGGCCGTGCTCGTGGTCGTGCTGCTCGCCTGGGGACTGGCCCTGCTGCGCCCCTGGGAGGCCACGCGCGCGGGCGCCTGGCTGGGCGTCCTGGGGCTCCTGGTGGCGCTGAGCGGCACGGGCGCGGGCGCCTGGGTCGCCACCGCGGCGGAGCAGGAGAAGGGCTTCTCCCTGTCCATGGCGCCCCTCTGCATCCGCGCCCTGGGGATGCTCCTGCTGGTGGCGGTGCTGATGTGGCGCGACGGACAGGGGCCCGCGCAGGTGGGGCTGGCGCGCGAGGGCTGGGCGAAGGAGCTGCTGCTCGGCGTGCCGGTGCTCGTCGCCACCTACGCGGTGCACATCGCCGCGTCGGTGCCCATGGCGGCCATCGCCGTGGCGTTGAAGCTGGCCGACAAGGAGATGCTGGCGCGCAAGAGCCTGGCCACCGCGCTCATGGACACCGGCCTGGGCGTGCCTGCCTTCGCGGCCATCATGGTGCTGGTGACAGGCTTCGAGGAGTTCGTCTTCCGGGGCTTCCTCGTTCCCCGCCTGCGCGTGGTGCTGGGCCGCTGGGTGCCCGCGGTGCTGGTCGCGGCCGTGCTGTTCTCCGTGGGCCACTTCTACGAAGGCACGCTCGCCGTCTTCCAGACCTTCGTGATGGGGGCCTGGCTCGGGTTCGTCTTCTGGTTCCGGGGACGCCTGCTGCCCCTGGTTGTCGCGCACGCGGCCTTCAACACCATCAGCTTCGCGCTGGTGATGTGGCTGTCGAAGTCAGGCTTCCTGGACAAGCCGCCGCCGCTTTGACTGCCTCCCACCGCGAGCCCACGCGGTGTAAGGTACGCGAGTGCTGCTCAACGACGGCTATGTGTATCGCGAGAAGCTCGGGCGCCGACCGGGCAGCAGCGCGCTCGCCCATCTGACGGACAAGTATCGTCACTCCTCGGAGGAGGAGTGGCGGGCACGCTTCGCTCGGGGTGAGGTGCGACTCGACGACGTCACCGCCGACGGCTCGGAGCCGCTGAGGCCGGGACAGTGGCTGTGCTGGCACCGCCCGCCGTGGGAGGAGGCCGACACTCCTCAGTCCTTCGAGCTCGTATACGAGGACGCGGAGTTGGTCGTCGTGGTGAAGCCGAGCGGATTGCCGACCCTGCCCTCGGGAGGCTTCCTGAAGAACACCCTGCTCTCCTTCGTCCAGGTACGATGGCCGGAGGCGGCTCCGATGCATCGGCTGGGACGCGCGACGTCGGGCCTCGTGCTCTTCACCCGCACCCGCGACGCAGCCGCGCGCCTGGCGAGCGATTGGCGCGAGGGCCGCGTGCACAAGCGCTACCGCGCACTCTCCCAGGGAATCGCTACACAGGAGACCTACGACATCCGCGCGCCCATCGGGTTGGTGCCTCATCCGCGGCTGGGCGAAGTCCATGGTGCCAGTGCGCGGGGAAAACCCTCACACAGCACGGCCCGGGTGCTGGAGCGGCGCACCGAGCACACCCTCTTCGAGGTGGACATCCACACAGGGCGCTCCGAGCAGATCCGCATCCACCTCGCCTTCATTGGCCACCCGCTCGTGGGGGACCCGCTCTTCGGCGTGGGCGGCCTGCCGCTGGCGGAGAACCCCGGCCTGCCCGGAGACGGCGGCTATCTGCTGCACGCGGCGTCGCTCACCTTCCTGCATCCGCGCTCGGGCGAGCACGTTCAGCTTCAGGCGCCTCCTCCGCTCGAGCTCCGCGTCCAGGACACGTGACGGTAGCGTCCGGACTCGTCCCTCTCTCCACTCGCACGGACAGTGGGGAGGAAGCAGGCCATGGCCGAGAAGAGCAACGACGTGGTTGGGCATTTGACGTGAAGCACTTCCACAAGCCCACCGATGCCGAAGCCATGACTGCCTTCACCACGACACCTACCGCCCCCACCTCCTCACCCTCGTCATTTCATAGGCCCCTCATGCGGGCCCCCTGCATCCCCCGGTGAGGGAGGCGTCTATCCATGGCAAGCTCCTCCGCGAGTCCTCCGAGAGCCCACCATGGCAAACGCATCCTCTCGCCCATCCCTGAAGCGCTTCCGGGATGCCGCCAACTTGCTGGCGTCACTCGCACCGGCGTGCTGTTCGTGATGGCGCTGCTGGTGGTGTCTCAGCAGACGCGCTTCTCCTGGCTCGCCGAGCCCCGCCACTACCTCTGGGAGTTCTGGGTGGTGGGGCTGGCCGGAACGACGGCGACAGCGGCTGGCGTGGCGGACTGGCGCTACCACCGCGTGGCCCGGCTCCGAGTCGGGCCAAGGGAGCACCAGGCGGAGCTCCTGGCGCTGGCTGGCGGCGGACTCCCGCTGTTCCTCTTGATGTGCGCCGCGTCGGTGGCGCACAGGCCCCAGGTGTATCTGCGCCCCGTGCTCGTCGTCCTCATCGGGACGGTGGCCCTCATCTGCTACGACGAGTTCGTCTTTCACCGTCGGCGGTGCGACCGGTGGGAGGCCCTGCTTCACCGGACGCTGCTCGCCGGCCATGCGGCGGCCTTCCTCGCGTGGGCGCATTTCTGCTTCGTCCGTGCGAATCCTCATGGCGGATAGCCCATCCTCGTCATGGCAGCGAGGCACCGAGTTGCTGAAGCGCGCGGCCCCTCCCGGAGTGCTGGAACCACGGACTCGCCCTCGCGATGGACGCGGTGCGCATCAACACGGTGTCCCCGGAAGTCCGGCGAGGCGTCTCCCTCTGGCACAAGCAGCGACGCCTCGGCATGGGCGCGGTCATCGCCGTAGGCAATGTCTTCCTGCACCTGTCGCGCAGCCGCATCCGGATGCGTCCTTCAGCCTCCCGCTGGCGAGATGGGGAGTTGGCCTCCTTCGCGCTCCTGCACCCGGGCCGCCTTGCCGAGCCTTGTGGCGGACGCGCGGTTGTCCTGGAGGACCTTCCAGGAGAGCGCCTCGACCGGCTGCTCCAGCGAGGCAGACTCACGCCGAACTTCATGGAGGCCGCCGCGAGGGAATTGCACCGGGCCCACGGCCTGACGCTACCCGGCGCCTCCCGGGCATGGTCCCATGGGGACGTCCACCTGAAGAACCTCCTCTATCTGGCTGGAGTACCTGCGAGCAGCGGTCGAGCCCCAACGCCTCAGTTATCGCTGAAGCGGATGCCAGGGCGGCGGCACGGAGCGCCCCCTGATTCCCGAGGTGCTCGCGTCCCTCAGCCCGGACGGGGTGCACAAGGGGCCGGGGGCGTGCGCGCGGCTCCGTGCTTCGCCGCTGGCTTCGTGGACTGGTGCGGAGGCGAGGGGCATCCAGCCCGTGGCGTCCTGGATGGACGATGACAGTTGCCCTCGGGTAGACGCTGTCGCCGGAGTTCACATCAGGAGCGTGCGTGCGAATCCAGGGGTTGCGGGGGCTGGCGGCTCGAATCGATGCCGCTGGGGCCTCTCGGAAGAGGTGGTCTGCCGGGCGATTGGAAGGACAATCCCTCCCCGTAGGAGAGCTCCTCCAGGAACTGCAGCGGCGTCCCTTATTCGACGTGTCGACCCTCATCTGCCCTATCGAGCTGAGCTGCGCCGTGCCGGAGGCGGACGCTCCGGCGCAGCGCGCGATGCTCGAGGCGCTGCTCGATTGGACCCTGCGGCTCGGGGGGCGTGGAGAGCTGGCGGAGTTCACCCTCGACGGCGAAGTGCAGTGCTTCCTCTGGGAGGGAAAGAAGCGCGCGCTCCCGGTGGCTCACTCCGACCGCCGCGTGAAGACCGACTTCGTCATGCTGCAGAAGCACTGCCGGGAAGCGGCGCTGAAGTACGTGCCACGCAAGGCCACCGTGTTGCGCTGCGCGTGTGGCACGGCCACCGCTCCGACCGCCGTGGCCTGCTCGAGCTGCCAGCGGGACTTCACCGCGCCGATTGGCGTCGAGTCACGTCCCGAAGACGATGAGTCCCTGAGGCTGCTGCGTACCCGGCTGGTGAAGCTGAACATTCCGCTTCCCAAGGACGACGTCTTCTTCGCCAACGTGTTCCGGCCGCGCAACGCGTTCGAGGCGCTGACGTACGAGGAGCTGCTGCCCAGGTTCGAGTTCGAGACGACGGACCCTCGCGAGCTGCGCCGCCGCATCGATCTGCTCACGGAGGTGGAGACCTGGCCGAAGCGCTACTCGCCGCCGGGGCTGCTGGATGAGTCGAGCTTCACCTCGTGGTGCGCGTCCCTGCGGATGCTGACGAAACCCTCGGCGCGCAAGTCCCTGGAGCGGATGGCTCGGGAGCAAGGGCATCGGTTCAAGGAGATAGCGGCCGTGGCTCCCTGGGCTCCCGGGTGGCTCGCGGCGAAGGATGTCAGCGGGAGCTCTGTTCCAGGTTCGTACAGGTTCGAGCAGGTCAAGCAGGCCCTGGATTTCCTCCGGCGTCTCGCAGGGGCGAAGGTAGCGCTGTCCGCCGAGCTCCTGGAGGTGCTCCAGCACGTCGCGCCAGACCTGGTCACCGCGAAGGAGCAGAAGCTGCACGAGAAGGAGCTGGACCGCCGCGCCCTGAGCGACGGCACGGGCTTCGGGGACTACCTGAAGCGGCGGAGCGCGAAGGCGAAGTCGCAAGCCCACGCGCTCGCGGCGGTGCTCGATGAGGCGGGGAGTCCGGACGCGAAGGGCTCCGCGCCGAGCGCACGCGTGAACCTGGCGCGCGCCGTTGTCGAGTGGCTGGTGGAGGGGCGCCGGCCCGAGTTGGAGGACGTCGAGGGCGACTGGCTGGTGGCGCAGCTCGAGTCGCTGAAGCGCGCGAAGCGCTTGCCGAAGGCCATCCTCGAGAGCGCGGAGCGGGCCCGCCTCCACCCCGCGCCCTTCGGGCTCCCGGGCGCGCGATGCTGGGACATCCAGCCGGGTCGACTCTCCGCCGCGGACCTGAAGGCCCGGGCCCCCTGCCCCGAGTGCAACCGACGGGTGAAGCCGAGCCGCGTACTCCACATCCCCCCGCTCGGCGCTGGCATGGAGGCGCGCACCGTGCGTCTCTACGAGTGCGAGCCCTGTGACAGGTCCCTGTTGTTCGCCCGCGCGGTGAAGCCAGCCCGCGCCCCGAAGACGCCCGCACGCGTCTTCGTCGAGTACCGGGACGCCGCCGCGCTGAAGAAGCCATTTCCCAAAGGCTTCGTGCCGTGGCGGTACGAGCGCTTCCTCGCGCGTCAACACGAGGGGCATCCGCTCGCGCTTCAAATCGGCGGGCTGCCACTGCTCCCGGAGGAGCATGCTCCTGCCCTGGACATGGACCTGCGTTGTGGCCATCCCTTCGTCCGCGTGCGCATCCACACGCGTGCGTTGGACCTTCAGCCGGGATTCGGGGGCGGTGCCGTCGTGGGCGGGGTGTGCCTGACGCCCGGATGCAAGAAGCCGGATGTCCGGAACGTGCGCGACGACTGAATTCTCGCGGGCTCGGAGCGCTGCTGGTGCACGGCGAGCCAGTGCGCGAGCGCGGTTGGCGCCTGTCCCGTCAGCGCGGATCACTCGAGGCTCGCAGCGCCTCGGGGAGCGGCAAGAAGCCGCGGTTGCGCGCAGCCTTCAGTCGCTGCGCTCCCAGACGGGATGTCGCGGCACGCCCTGGGTGCGTCCGCACATGGAGGGGCGTGAGTGTCGCCATGCGTGAAGTCTGGAGGCTCCCCAAACAATCCAAGAATCTTGGAAGGGTGAAGCAACTCCGCCGGGGAAGCCGCGAAAATGAGGCAGGAGCTTCCATGTCCAACTACCGCATCCGTCCCAACGATACCCTCTCCGGCCTGGCGGCCCGTTTCGGCACCACGGTGGAGAAGCTGGCCCGTGACAACAACATCACGAACCCCGACCTCATCTACGCGGGGAACACGCTGCGCATCGGGCACTCCGGTCGTGACAGCTTCGACGCCGGTGGCGGCCGTCAGGGCGTTCGCGGTGGAGGCCCCTCGGGTGACGTGGGTGGTGGAGCGGACGTGGGCGGCCCGACGGGCGCGGGGCCCAGCAACGCGTCTGCCGCGATGCGTCGGCTGGCGGATGCGGCCCGCTCGGCGGCCATGGGCATGGGCGGCTACAACAGCCAGGGCCTGTGCGCCACGGGCGTCAGCCGGGCCATCCGCAACGCCCTGGGCATTGGTGTGTCGGGCAACGGCAACCAGATTGACAACAACCTGCCGCGCGACAAGTTCAAGCAGGTCAACATGTCGCTGGAGGAGGCGCTGAAGATTCCGGGCCTCGTCCTCACCTGGGAGAGCACCTCCACGCGCCTGGGCAGCATCTACGGCCACACGGCCGTCACCCTGGGTGATGGTCACTCATCCGCGAGCGACTTCATCGAGCGCAACACGACCAACAGCGGGCGCACGGGCTTCAAGGTCTTCATGCCCGTCGTGTAGGACCTGCTGCGCAGATGGCCTCCCTGGAAGCCCCTGGCCCTGTAGAGGGTCGGGGGCTTCGTCGTTTCCCGCGGAGGGAAACGCGGGACGCGCGCTGCGTCCCATGCAAAGAGGCAGGGCTTGAAGCTCGCCTCGTCTTGGAGCCCATCGCTGAACCGGACCGCAGTGCCAGGGGTTCGCGCGCCCCACCACCTCATTCGAGGGGGAGGGTGTCAGGCTACACCAGGCCAGACCGAGGACGGCACCGCGCTTCATGCCCCGGCGGTGAGCTGTGAATGCGGGCGAGTCCTCAAACACCCTCCATCCAGAGGGCCTCCGCGCTTGATGCGAGGCATCGGATTCCCGCGCACGCGTCGTTGGACACCGCCTTCGAGGTGATGCACACGCGGCCCAGGCGCAGCTCGATGCGTGGCATCTCTCCACCGCTGGGTCATCGAGGAACCAGCGGATGCATACAGATTGCCCACGAAGAGAATGGCTTTGCTGTTACCCTTCCCTCGCCTCCCCCGCAAGCAAAGGAGTCATTGCACGATGCGATTCTTCAAAAAGACTGTCTATCTTTGTGCCGCCGTTCTCTTCCCTGCCTGCGGCGGAGAGGAGTGGATGACCGGGCAGGACGACGCGCTGGCGCAGCAGGAGTCAGCGGTGTCATCCGTGTCGCTTGACGGATGCATCTACAGCATCTCCGCGTATCCGCAGCCGAATGTGACGCCGACTGTCTATGACGTCAAGCTCTTCCGCCAGCCCATCCCGACGTGTGTGTATGGTTATGGCAGCGTGACCCTGGGCACGTCCGTCGTCTATGAGCCGACGCGGTCCGTGGCGGGGAACGCGCTGGGAATCGCCGCGAGCTATACCAAGAAGTCGAGCCTCAGCGGCAGCGCGCCCATCACCCTCAGCGTGCACCACGTGGACCCGGCCACACTGACCGTCATCCGGAGCAGCGGCTTGGGCGTCTTCATGGGGATGGGCAACATCGTGTCGGAGAACGTGGCGATCGCCGCGGACGGCACCACGGTGACCGTCTCGGGCTCGAAGACCGGCGTCATCTCGGGAGAGAGCGGCAGCGGGAGCCACTACACAGCGAGTTATCCGGACTTCTTCACCAGCACCACGCCGCCGACGATCATGGCGTTCCCGTGAGGCCTCGCCTCGCACCTCGGGTCACATGAGGTTTGGGGCGGGAGCCACCTCGTTCGAGGACTCCCGCCTCGAGGCCCGGTCTGCTCCAGACATGGGCAGCGTGCGAGGCTCCGGTGCATCACCGCGCGATTCATGATCGGGCGTTTGGCGAAGTCATCGTACGCCTGTCGGATGCGCGTCCAGCCGGAGTTCGCGTCCTTCACTGCATGGACGCGCCTGTCCACGGTCACCAGCACGATGCACGAGCGTGAAGAGGCGACCTTCGCGGGCGAAGCCCCCTTCACGTCCCTGTAGCGAACGCAGGCGCGCTGGAGTGCCGCCCTCGCGTCTTCCCCGCCTGCTTGGACTCGGCAGGCCCCCATTGCGTGCAGGTCCATCCTGGGGGCGAGGGTTGACGTCCGGCAACGAATACCCACCGAGCCGGGTGAGCGCAAGCTCCGCTTCCCGCCCGCCCCCGGAGAC
>NZ_JABFNS010000125.1 GCF_013116825.1 Myxococcus xanthus | reverse complement strand
AGGTCGCCCGGCTGCTGGCCCTGTGCCACCAGCATCACATCGCCGTGGTGCCCTCCGGCGGTCGCACCGCGGCGATATCCACGGGACCGGAGAAGACGACCTCCACCTCCACGCGGCCCTTCACCGTGTCGAGCTGACGCGGCACCATCCGGACGAACTGGAAGGGCGGCGTGGTGAACGTGTGTGACCAGTCCCCTACCGCGGGCGGCTTCACCACGCCCGAATCCAGCCCGACCGACGCCAGCGAGACGGCGTACTTCGTGTCGAAGGCGAAGCCCGCGCCCGACGGCTTGAAGGTCAACGTGGACGGGGAGGACCAGGAGAGGCTGCCCGGCACCTCCGGCGTGATGGTCACGACGGTGTCCTTCAACACCGAGCCATCGCTGGGGCGCACCTCCCGCGGGAACTCGATGACGATGTCCTGCGGCAGCACGTCGCTGGTGGAGACCGCGCGGACGACGGGCGTCAGCAGCTCGGGCGCGGGGGGCGTCGGCGCCTGCGCCACGGCCGTCCCCGCGTCCGCCGCCTGCGCGGCGACGGGCGCCTGGGGCTGCGTCGCGGGCGGCTCGGTGGACTCCTGTTCCTTCTTGCAGCCTGCGAGCGTGGCGCTCACCCACATGGCCGCGAGGAGCCAGCGCGAGCGTTTCGCCCACGATGGCCGCTGCGTGACGACGGACTGCGAACCCATGATTCCTCCAGAAGATGACGCGTGTTCTTCACAAGGCGTGCCGGACGAGGACACGCCGAGGAAGAGAGGGCTGTGGTCAGGCGCCCGCGGCTCTGACGCGTCCCCCGCGCGTCAGCGGACCCGCAGGGTGTCCAGGGAGCCACACCGTCCGTGGCTCCAGGGCGCCTGCGATGACTTTCGAGGCCCCCAGGCTAGCGGAGTCCGCGACGCGGCGGGACCTCCATCCGCGGTCCTCGGGCTGCGAGAAAACGCTAATGTGCCTCGCGCATGGTGCTGCCCGTCCGATTCGTCCTCATGCGCCCCCGCAACGCGGAAAACCTGGGCGCCGCCGCCCGAGCCTTGAAGAACTGCGGTCTGTCCGACTGGGTCTGGGTCCGCCCGGAGGTGGAGGACTTGGAGCCGGCGCGAAGGCTCGCCGTCCACGCCGGGGACGTGCTGGACGCGGCACGGCGCGCGGACACGCTGGAAGAGGCCGTGGCGGACTGTGTCTGGGTGGTGGGGACCAGCTCGCGCAAGGTCGAAGGCAAGCGCCGGCTCCCCCCGCGCGCGGTGGGTGAGGAGCTGGTGGCCCGGGCGCCCCAAGGGCCCGTGGCGCTCGTCTTCGGTGACGAGCGCAGTGGCCTCACCAACGCGGAGGTGGAGCGCGTGCACGACCTGTCCGCCGTGCCGACCGCGCCCGAACAGCCCTCCATCAACCTGGCGCAAGCCGTGCTGCTGTACGCCTACGAGGTCCGCGTGGCGATGCTGGAGGCCGCCGCAACGCCGCCCGGCCCGCTGCCCGCGGCGGCCACGGACGCGGAGCTCGCGCAGGTGGAGTCCACGCTGGAATCCGTCCTCACGACGGGAGGCTTCCTCGTGGACGCCCGGCCGGGCCGCACGGCGGTGCGGGACCTGTTCGCACCGCTGCGGCGCTCACGGTTGACGCGGAAGGAAGCCCGCTTGTGGCTGGCCGCGCTGCACAGCCTCCGCAAGCGTCAGCCCGCGCCCTAGACGGAGCGCGGCTTCTGGGGCAGCCCCGTCCCCTTCCCCACGCCAATCCCCCCGGACCCGGACGTCGGCGGCCCCTTGCGCCCCGCCATGCGCACCGCGCCCCAGGCGAGGACAGCGGCGGCCACGACCAGCAGCAGGACCCACAGCCACGTGGATTGGGTGGGCACGGGCTCCCCGCCGATGGGCGCCCGCGCCCGTGACTGGGCGAGCGCGAGTACGGGGACCAGGAGCGTCAGGTATGGAATCCGGGTGCGCATGTTCGGAAGGTGTCCACCGACGCACGTTCCTGCCCGCGCTCCCGAAGGGCCACGCCGGCCGCGTGGACACGGACCGTCCGGCCGGGCGTCCCCCGTTCAGGCGGCTTCAGCGCGACAGCGCCTCCAGAGCCCGTTCAACTCCCGCCCCCGCCCGAGGCCCGGCCGGGTACAGTGCCGCGCCCATGCCTCGCAAGCCCGACAAGCCGAAGCCGCCGCCGCAACACAAACGCTGGGAGGGCAAGGAGAAGCCGGACTGGCTGTCGCGCGCGCTGGCCCGCGCGGGCGTCTTTCCCCAGAAGGAAGCGGAGGACGCCATCCGCGCCGGCCGCGTCAGCATCAACGGCCGCGTGGCGAAGATGGCGCTGACGCCCGTGCCGCCGGGCGCCACCGTGAAGGTGGACGGCCTCGTCGTGCCCCTGGAGGCCCCGCCCACGCGGGTGCTGGCCTTCCACAAGCCCGCGGGCCTGCTGTCCTCCACGGAGCGGCAGCACCGCACCGGCACCGTCTTCGAGGCGCTGCTGCCCCAGCTCCCACCGGAGCTGGCTGGATACACGTGGCACGCCGTGGGCCGCCTGGACGTGGACTCCACGGGCCTGCTGCTCTTCACCAACGACGACAAGCTGGTGGCCCACGCGACGTCCCCGGACGCGCGCCTGCCCAAGCGGTACGTGGCCACCGTCTTCAGCACCGCGAGCGACGAGCGGGTGGAGCCCCTGCGCCGGGGCATGACGTTGGATGATGGCCCCGCCCGTCCCGCGAAGGTGAACGTGCGGGACGAGCACACGGTGGAGGTGACGCTCACGGAAGGCCGGCACCACCAGGTGAAGCGGATGCTCGGCGCCGTGGGCCTGCCCGTGCGCGCGCTGCACCGCGAGGCCGTGGGCGGCGTGGACCTGGACGGCATCCCCGAAGGCACCTTCCGGCTGCTGACGGACGATGAGGTCCGCGAGGGGCTTCGCTACCAGGGGCGCGCGCCCTCGGCCCCGTAGCCGCTTGCATCGGCTTCAAACGACCGGCGGGGTCGCGTACCTTCGCCTCCATGGCGGACTTCGACCTGGTGGTGATTGGCTCCGGCCCGGCGGGTGAGTGGGGCGCGGTTCAGGCGGCGCTCGCGGGCAAGCGCGTGGCGGTGGTGGAGCGGGAGCCGGTGCTGGGCGGTACCGCGGCGAACACGGGCACCCTTCCCTCCAAGACGCTGCGCGAGACGGCGCTGCACCTGTCCGGCTTCCGGGCGCGCGGGCTGTACAGCGTGGAGACGACGCTGCGGCACGAGGCCACGGTGTCCGACTTCCTCTTCCGCGAACGGCGGGTGAAGGACATCGAGCGCGAGCGCATCGCCCGCAACCTCCAGCGTCACAAGGTGGAGATCATCCAGGGCACCGGCACGCTCGTGGACGCGAACACCGTCGTCGTGCGGCGCCAGGACGCCCCGGAGCGGCGCCTCACCGGCGGCACCATCCTGGTGGCCACCGGCTCATCGCCGTACCGGCCACCGCTGTACCCCTTCGAGGACCCGCGCATCCACGACTCGGACGAGGTGCTGGAGCTCGAAAGGCTGCCGCGCTCGCTGGTGGTGGTGGGCGCCGGCGTCATCGGCTGTGAGTACGCCTGCATGTTCGCCGCCATGGACATCCCCGTGACGCTGGTGGAGGCGCGCGCGGAGCTATTGCCCTTCCTGGACGATGAAATCTCCGCGCTGCTGGGCCAGCGCATGGAAGCGCTCGGCATCCAGCGGCGCTTCGGCCAGGTGGTGGAGCAGGTGGACGTGACGCGAGGCATGGACGCCCCCATCCGGATGACGCTCTCCTCCGGCGCCGTGCTGGAGACGGATCAGCTCCTGGTCGCCTCCGGCCGCACCGCCAACACGGCGGGCCTGGGGCTGGAGGCCCTGGGCGTGAAGGTGGGCCCGCGCGGACAGGTGGAGGTGGGCCCCACGTACCAGACGGCCCTGCCCCACATCTATGCCGTGGGGGACGTCATCGGATTCCCGGCGCTGGCCTCCACGTCCATGGACCAGGCGCGCATCGCCGTGGAGCACGCGTTCGACCTGGGCGGCGTGCGCACCATGGCGCCGGTGCTGCCCTACGGCATCTACACCATCCCCGAAGTGTCGATGGCCGGCGAGACGGAGGAGGCCCTGCGCAAGCTGAGCGTGCCCTACGTGGCCGGCCGCGCCGCCTTCGCCACCAACCCGCGCGGACAGATTCTGGGAGACACGCACGGACTGCTGAAGCTGCTCTTCCACCGGGAGAGCCTCAAGCTGCTGGGCGTGCACGTCATGGGGCCTCATGCCTCCGAGCTGGTGCACGTGGGCCTCACCGCCCTGCTCACCGGCTCCACGGCCCGGCTCTTCGTGGAGACGTGCTTCAACTACCCGACGCTGTCGGAGGCCTACAAGGCGGCCACCTTCGACGCGTTGGACCAGCTCAGCGGCTGCCCCTGAGGCTGCCCACCGTGAGGCCCGTGGCGAAAGGGGCCGCTTCGTGCAGTTCGTCCGCCGAGCCCCGCGCCAGCCGGGGTGCCTCGACGGGCGCTTCCCGGGCCGGCGTGGGCGCGGCGGCGCCGCGGCCCCCCGCTCCACCGAGCAGCTCCTGGATGCGCTGCCAGCGCGCCTTCTCCTCCACCATCAGCCGGGTGAGCTCCGCGCGCGCGGACGCATCCTCCAGATCAGCGGCGGCCGCCGCCACGCGGTCCAGGAACGGCATCAGGTAACCGAAGTCCCTGTCGAATTCGCCCGGGTTCGAGTTCTTCGCCATTGGCGGCCACGCTAGCCCACTTCACGAAAGGTGGGGGACTTCAGCCGTGGTACACCCGCGAGGCGACAATCCGGCCGTCGCGCACCTCGAAGACCTCCGCCACCGGCATGGGGGCCTCCCCCGGCGCATGGCGCAGGTACTCCATGAACACCCGGTCCTCGTCCGCGGTGAGGGCCAGCAGCTCATACCGCAGCCCCGGCAACCGGGCGTTGGCCGCCTTCCACCACGAGGACAGGGCCTGCCGCCCCACCAGCCGCCCGCCTGTCTCCGGGTGCAGCACCCGGATCTTGGGGGACGTGTGGGTGGCGTCCTCGGCATAGAGCGCCACCAGCGCGTCCACGTCATAGGCGTTGAAAGCGTCCAGCCAGGCTCGGGCGAGGGAGAAGTTTTTTGTCGCGCTCATCGTTAGAAAACCCCAACTGAGAACGGCATTGAGTAGGTAGAGGTAGGCCCGGGTGGGTCAATTTCCATGCGGATTTGGCTGGAAACTACGTCCTGTGGGAAGTAGAGGCCCCGCCTGCTCTGTTCCGTCAGGCACTTTCAAGAGAAGAAGGACCGGATCGTGGCCGCCAACGCACCCATCGAGAAGATTCGAAATATCGGTATCTCCGCCCACATCGACTCGGGCAAGACGACGCTCTCTGAGCGTATCCTGTTCTACACGGGTCGGATTCACGAGATCCACGAGGTCCGCGGCAAGGACGGCGTGGGCGCGATCATGGACAACATGGACCTGGAGCGTGAGAAGGGCATCACCATCCAGTCCGCCGCCACGTTCGCGATGTGGGGCGAGTACAACATCAACCTCATCGACACCCCGGGACACGTGGACTTCACCATCGAGGTGGAGCGCTCGCTCCGCGTGCTCGACGGCGCCATCCTGGTCCTCTGCTCGGTCGCTGGCGTGCAGTCTCAGTCCATCACCGTGGACCGCCAGATGAAGCGCTACCGCGTCCCGCGCATCGCGTTCGTCAACAAGATGGACCGCACCGGCGCGAACTATGACCGCGTGGCCGCCCAGCTGAAGGAGAAGCTGAACCACCACCCGGTGAAGATGCAGATGCCCATCGGCGCCGAGGACCGCCTCAAGGGTCTGATCAACCTCATCGAAATGAAGGCGTTCTATTTCGATGGCGAGAGCGGCGAGAACATCCGTGAAGAGGAGATCCCGGCGGAGCTGCTCGAGGAGGCCAAGACGCGCCGCCAGCAGATGATCGAGGGCGTGGCCGAGGTCGACGACCAGCTCGGCGAGCTGTTCCTCGCCGACGAGCCCATCTCCAACGAGGCGCTGATCGCCGCCGTCCGCCGGGCCACCATCGGCCTGAAGATGACGCCGGTCATGTGCGGCTCCGCGTACAAGAACAAGGGTGTGCAGCTGCTCCTGAACGCCGTCTGCGCGTTCCTGCCCAACCCCAAAGAGGCGACCAACGAGGCGCTGGACCAGAAGAACAACGAGGCGAAGGTCATCCTCGACTCCGACCCGGAGAAGCCCTTCGTTGGCCTCGCGTTCAAGCTCGAGGACGGCCGCTACGGGCAGCTGACGTACATGCGCATCTACCAGGGCCGGGTGACGAAGGGCGACTTCATCATCAACCAGTCGAACCAGAAGAAGGTCAAGGTTCCGCGCATCGTCCGCATGCACTCCAGCCAGATGAACGACATCAACGAGGCCACCGCGGGTGACATCGTTGCGCTGTTCGGCATCGAGTGCGCGTCCGGCGACACGTTCACCGATGGCGCGGTGAACTACACGATGACGTCCATGCACGTCCCGGACGCCGTGATTTCGCTCGCCGTGGCCCCGAAGGACCGCTCCACGCTGGCCAACTTCTCCAAGGCGCTCAACCGCTTCACCAAGGAGGACCCCACCTTCCGCGTGCACCGCGATGAGGAGTCCGGGCAGACCATCATCCGCGGCATGGGTGAGCTCCACCTGGAGATCTACATCGAGCGCATGAAGCGCGAGTACAACTGCGAGGTCCAGGCCGGCAAGCCGCAGGTGGCGTACCGGGAGACCATCAGCCAGAAGGGCGAGTTCGCGTACACGCACAAGAAGCAGACGGGCGGCTCCGGCCAGTTCGCGCGCGTGTGCGGCTACATCGAGCCGCTGCCCTCGGACGCGGTGCAGCAGTACGAGTTCGTGGACGACATCGTGGGCGGCACCATCCCCCGCGAGTTCATCCCGGCCTGCGACAAGGGCTTCACCGAGGCCGTGAAGAAGGGCAGCCTCATCGGCTTCCCCGTGGTCGGTGTCCGCGTGGTCATCAACGACGGCGCCTTCCACGCGGTGGACTCGTCCGAAATGGCGTTCAAGACGGCCGCCATCATGGGCTTCCGTGAGGGCTATGCCGCCGCCAAGCCCATCATCCTCGAGCCGATGATGAAGGTGGAGGTCCAGGCTCCCGAGGACTTCCAGGGCTCCGTCGTGGGTCAGCTGAACCAGCGCCGTGGCACCATCATCTCCACCGAGTCGGCCGATGGTTACGTCACGGCGGTGGCCGAGGTGCCGCTGAACACCATGTTCGGCTACTCCACGGACCTGCGCTCCGCCACCCAGGGCAAGGGCGAGTACACGATGGAGTTCTCCCGCTACACGCCGGTGCCCCGGAACGAGTCCGAGGCCCTGATGGCGGCGTACAAGGAGAAGCTGGCCGCCGAGCAGGCCGCGCGCAAGTAGTCCGCGCATCCGCCACACTCTGGCGGTAAGGAAGGCGTCCCTCTTCAATGAGGGGCGCCTTTCGCCTTTTCAGGAGTCCAATCCCGTGACGCTGCTCCGCGCCGCCAACGTTCAGCTCAGCTTCGGAAGCCGCACCGTCTTCCAGGACCTCACCTTCACCATCGAGGAGGGGGAACGGGTGGGCCTGGTGGGCGTCAACGGCTCCGGTAAGTCGTCGCTGATGAAGATACTGGCCGGGGCCGCCCGCGCCGACACGGGCGAGCTCCAGCTGCGCCGCGGCGCCCGCGTCACCTACCTGCCCCAGGAGCCGGAGTTCCCCGAAGGCGCCACGGTGGCCTCCGAGCTGTCCGTGTCCCAGGGGCCGCTGAAGGAGGCGCTGACCGCTCACGCGGAGCTGGCGAAGCGGATGGAGTCCGCCCCGGCGGACGAGCAGGAGAAGCTGATGGCGCAGTTCTCCGCGCTCAGCGACCGCATCGAGCAGATGGGCGGCTGGGACACCGAGCACCACGCGAAGACGCTGCTGGACAGGCTGGGCGTGAAGGACTGGGACCGGCCCGTGGCGCAGCTGTCCGGCGGCCTGCGCAAGCGCGTGGCCATCGCCCGGGCCCTGCTGACGCGGCCGGACCTGCTGCTATTGGACGAGCCCACCAACCACCTGGACGCGGACACGGTGGACTGGCTGGAAGAGGAGCTGGACAAGCTGCCCGGGGCGCTGCTGCTCGTCACGCACGACCGGTACTTCCTGGACGGGCTGGTGGACCGCATCGTCGAAATCCAGCCCGGCGCGGGCGTCACGTCCTACCCCGGCAACTACCAGGCCTACGTGGAGCAGAAGCTGGTGGCGCAGGAGAACGCCGCGCTGGCGCAGCACAAGCGCGAGCGCTGGATTGCCCAGGAAGTGGCCTGGCTGCGCAAGGGCCCGGAGGCCCGCCGCACCAAGAGCAAGGCCCGCATCGAGCGCGCGCAGAAGCTGATGGCGGAGAAGGGCTTCGAGCGCCCCAAGGTGGCGGAGCTGCGCGTGGCTGCGGCGCCCCGGCTGGGCCACACCGTCATCGAGGCAGAGGGCGTGAACAAGGCCTTCGGCGACCGCAAGGTGCTGGACGGTGTGAACTTCCGCCTCCAGCGCGGCGAGCGCGTGGGCCTGGTGGGCCCCAACGGCGTGGGCAAGACGACCTTCCTGCGCGTGCTGTTGGGCGAAGTGGAGCCCGACGGCGGCAAGCTCGTCATCGGGAAGAACACGAAGGTGGCGTACTACGACCAGAGCCGGGCGCAGCTCGACCTGGAGGCCACCGTGTACGAAGCGGCCTCGCAGGGCGAGGACTGGGTGGAGCTGGGCGACCAGAAGATTGCCCTGCGCGACTACCTGGACGACCTGCTCTTCCCCGTGCCCATGCAGCGCATGAAGGTGAAGGCGCTGTCCGGCGGCGAGCGCAACCGGCTGCTGCTGGCGCGCCTGTTCCTGGAGGGCGCCAACGTGCTGGTGCTGGACGAGCCCACCAACGACCTGGACATCGTCACCCTCAACATCCTGGAGCGGCTGCTCCTGGACTTCGGGGGCAGCACCCTGCTCGTCACGCACGACCGGTACTTCCTGGACAAGGTGGCCACCAGCATCCTCACCTTCGAAGGCGAAGGCCGCGTCACCCGCTACGAAGGCAACTACGCCATGTACCGGCGGCTGAAGGAGCAGGCGGACGCGAAGGCCACGGCCCCCGCCGCCCCGAAGCCGGGCCCCAAGCAGGATGAGCCCGCGCCCACGCCCGCCAAGGCCGCGCGCAAGCCCGGCAAGCTCTCCTACAAGGACCAGCGCGAGCTGGACGGCATGGAGGCCACCATCGAGGCCGCCGAGTCGCGCAAGGCCGGCCTGGAGGCCCAGCTCGCCGACCCGGCCGTGTACAGCAACGGCCCCAAGGTGGCGGAGGTGCAGAAGGAGCTGGACGCCGCCGTCGCCGAGGTGGACCGGCTGTACACGCGCTGGCAGGAGCTGCAGGACCTGGCCGCCGCCAGCGCGTAGGCGCCCCGCGCGTCTGTCCATTCCCAGCCATGTCTGGGAATGAGACTTCGCGGAAACACGGGGAGAATCCGGACGGCGGGCCCGTCAAGCCGGCAAGTTGTTCGGAACCCCGATACTTGCTGGCCGCAAGGGTAGGCGTGCCACCCTTGCACGGGGCTGGCGTGTCGTGCGACTCGTGCGGGACTTCGGGCCGTCGCATTCACGTCGTGTTTCATTGGAGGCGCGTCTTGCCGTCCCGGCCTGCGCTTGCGCTTGTCTCTGTGTTGTCTTCGTTGGCCCTCTTCGTTGGCCCCGCTGAAGCGCGGGCCCAGGGCCGGTCGCTCCCCTCCTTCAACCTCCAGCGTCTGGAGTTGGACCCCGCGGCGCTGGGCTCGCTGATGGTGGGCACGGGCCGCACGCTGCCCCAGGGGGCGCTGCGGATGTCCGTCCAGGGGCACTACGAGCAGCTCCCCTTCATGTTCCAACGTCGATGGGAGCCGGGGAGCGGCCGTGGCCTGGTGGAGGACCGCTTCACCATGGACCTGACGGCCGCCTACGGCGTGCTGCCGTGGCTCCAGGTCGCCGCGGAGGTGCCCTTCATCGTCAGCCAGGGGGGCACGCGCTTCCGGGACTTCAACGCCCCGGAAGGCTCGGGAATGGGGACGCCGTGGCTGGGCCTGCGCGCGGCGCTGAAGCGTCAGGACTTTGGCTTCCAGTTGGCGGCGGACGTGTCGGCCGCGCTCCCGGTGGGCAGCACGGCGCTGCTGGCCCGGGACGACTACGCGGTGCACCCCCGCCTGCAGGTCGGGTTCCTGGCGGAGACGTGGCAGGTGGGCGGTGAGGCCGGCGTGCTGGTGCGAAAGAAGCACGAGCTCTCCAGCGTGTCGGGCTTCTCCCAGGACGTCATCGGCAGCGAGCTGCGGCTGGGCGCCACGGTGACGTCGCGGGCCGGTGAGAGCACGCGCGGCGAGGTGAGCCTGGTGGCGGGGCTGCCGCTGCAAGGTGGCCGTCCGGGCGGCGAGCTGCTGCTGGCCATCCGCAAGCACGCGCTGGCCTGGCTGGACCTCTACGTCATGGGCGGGCCGGGCGTGGGCGCCGGCATGGACACGCCCACCTTCCGCTTCGTGGCGGGCGCCTCGTTCTCCACCTTCCGGGTGGACTGAGGCGCCCCGCCCCTCGGCGGCCTACTTGGGCATCACGCCGAAGGCCTTCGCCATCGCGATGCCGATGCCCAGCAGGCTCTCCCCGGCGATGAAGCCGGAGGACACCGGCAGCACCATGTCCTCCGCCAGCTTCGGCTTCGTGCGGCGCAGCAGCGCGGCGATGGCCGACCCCAGGAAGAAGGCGATGGAGCTGGAGCCCGGAATCACGATGGCCAGCCCGAAGCCCGCCGGGGACGGCACGTAGGCCTTGGCCTTCGCCGGGGCCCAGCGCTCCAGCAGCACCAGGAAGATGCCCAGCGCCGCGCCGCACAGCGCGCCCATGCGCGCCGAGCCCGGCAGCGCGGCCACGCCCGTGGCGAGCAGCTTCGACACGCCAGCCCACACCATGGAGGCAGGCGCGGGGAACTCCTCCGTGCCCAGCATGCTGGCGTCTGGCACCAGAATCTTGAACACGGGCACCACCACGGCCGCGCCGGCCACCACGCCGAAGAGCTGCGCGACGAACTGCTGGCGCGGATTGGCGCCCAGCAGCCACCCGGACTTGAGGTCCGTCAGCAGGTCCGCGGAATGGAGCCCCACGCCGCCCGTCGCGTTGGCGCTCATGACGTTTGCGGGGATGTTGCCCGGCGCCAGGCCGCCGAAGATGAGCTGCGTGACGGGCCCCAGGGCCTTGGTGGGCGTGGTGTCCGTCTCGCCCGTCACCCGGCTGGCGATGACGCCCATGACGACGGCCAGCGGCATGGCCAGCACGCCCGCCCACCACGGAATCTGGAACAGGTAGGCCATGAGGAACACGGCCACCGGGCCGAGAATCGCGAAGCCCAGGGGGAACCACGCGGGCGGGCACTCGATGCCGGCCAGCGGGTCGGCCTCCTCCTCCTTCGCGTTCTTCCCCTTGAACAGGCCCGACAGCGACTTGAAGGAGCGCGCCACGCTGCGCCACTGGAAGGCGAAGGAGAGGAGGCCCGAGGACACCAGCACCGCCGAGCCCGTCCACACCATCCAGCTGTTGATGGAGCGGTAGGTCACCTCGCCGATGGCGCCCTGGCTCACCATGGCCGGCGCGAGGAAGCCGTAGGTGAGCACGGCGCCCAGCAGCATGGACCAGCCCGTGCGGAAGCTCACCAGCGCGCCGGCGCCCACCAGCAGCAGGCTGAACTCGAAGGACAGCGACCACGCCGACGCCTTCTTGCCCAGCATCGTGAAGGGCAGGCTCACCTTCTCCGGGATGTTGGTCAGCCACGTGAAGCGCGCGTCCCGCAGCGCCACCACGAGCGCGCCGATGCCACCCGCGATGCCCAGGAGCCGCGACTTGCGGCGGGCCACCTCGCCATGGCCGTGCAGCGCGCGGATGGTCTCCGCGGTGGCCGTGCCCGTGGGGAACGGCAGCGCCTCCACGTTGATGAGCTGGCGCTTGATGGGGATGGCCGCGAAGACGCCCAGCGCGGAGATGACGGCGAACCACACCATCAGCCAGCCCGAGGACGGCAGCGTGCCCGTCAGCATCAGCAGCGCGGGCACCGCGGCCATGTTGCCACCGCCCGTCATGTAGCCGGCGGCCGACGCCACCGAGCCCATGGCGTTGTTCTCCAGGTCGGTGAACTCCGTCTTCAGCACCCGAATCGAGCGCAGCGTACCGAACACGGCGAAGGCCAGGATGCAGGCGGTGATGGTGACGCCCAGGCTCCAACCCGTCTTGAGGATGACGTACAGGTTGGACAGGCACATCACCGCGCCAATCACCATGCCGGCGATGACGGCGCGCACCGTGAGCTGACGCACCCCACCCTGGTAGACGTGCTCCAGCCAGTAACGTTCCGGATCCTGAGCCGCTGAGGCGCCCGCGTCACCCGGTGAGTCGGACGGTTGGATGCGGAGGCCACTGGGACTGGGCGTCTGAGAGGGGGACTGGCTCATGGGGGCGGCGAAGATAGTTCACCCCCACGCCCCCCGGCGAGCGCCGCGTTTAATGGGGCGGACCAACCCGGCAGGCTGGTCGCGCCGCGTCAGGGGCCTGCGTCAGCCGTGGTCATGCCCGCCCGGCCCGTGGACGTGGCCGTGGGAGAGTTCCTCCTGCGTGGCGGCACGCACGCCCTTCACGGTGACGTCGAAGTGCAGCGTCTTGCCGGCCAGCGGGTGGTTGAGGTCCACCACGACGCCGTCATCGCGCACTTCCTGGATGCGCAGCGGGATGTCGCCCTGGTCCGTCTGCGCCATCAGCGACTGGCCGGCCTGCGGCGAGAAGCCGGGCGGCAGCATGCTGCGAGGCACGGTGCGCACGCCCGCCGGGTCGTGCTCGCCGTAGCCCTGGCCGGGCGCCACCACCACCTGCTTGCTCTCGCCGAAGCCCATGCCCTCCAGGGCCCCTTCGAGCCCCGGGACGATCTGCCGGTGCCCGTGCAGGTATGAGAGCGGCTGGTCGGGCGCGCTCTGGTCGATGACTTGGCCGTCTCCCAGGTGCAGCCGGTATTCAAGCGAGACGACGGAATCCTTGGCGACCCTCATGCGGGGCTCCTTGCCGATGACGGCGGTGGGACTGCGTTTGCTGTGGGGAAGGTGCGGCGGGAAATGCCCGGCGTCAGGAAGCAGAGGGGTCCACGGCTCCCTCTTCGGCCGGGCTGTCGGCCGCCTCTCCGCGCGCGACGTAGACGGCGGCGGCCAGGTCGCCGGTGACGTTGAGCGTGGTGCGGCACATGTCCAGGAAGCGGTCCACGCCCAGGATGAGCCCCAGGCCCTCCACCGGAATCTTGAACATGCCCAGAATCATCGCGATGACGGGAATGGAGCCCGCCGGCACGCCCGCGGTGCCGATGCCCGCCAGGATGCAGATGAACATGATGAGCGCCTGGTCGGACAGGGTGAGCGGCACGCCGTAGACCTGGGCGAGGAAGAGCACCGTGACGCCTTCGAAGAGCGCGGTGCCGTTCTGGTTCATGGCCGAGCCGGCGGTGAGCACGAAGCGAGACACGCTGCGCGGCAGCTTGAGGTTCTCCTCCGCCACCTTGAGCGCGGTGGGCAGCGTGGCGCTGGACGACGACGTGGAGAAGGCGGTGACGATGGCCAGCCGGCTGCTGCGGAAGAACTCGATGGGGCTGCGCCCGCCCAGGAAGCGCACTGACAGCGAGTAGACGACGAACATGTGCAGGCCCAGCGCCAGCAGCACCGTGCCCATGTAGGAAGCGAGCTGCACGAAGATGCCGAAGCCCAGCCGCGCCGTCATGGCGAACAGCAGCGCGGCCACCCCCACGGGCGCCAGGCTCAGCACACCGTCGATGAGCTTCATCATCACGTCATAGAGGCCCTGGATGGACTCGCGCAGGCGCTGGACAGGCTCGCTCGGCGTGAGCGCCACGCCCATGCCGAAGATGAGCGAGAAGACGATGAGGCCGATGAAGTCTCCATCCGCCGCGGCCTTGATGGGGTTGGTGGGCACCATGGAGACGAGCACCGCGCCGAACGAGGACGCCCCTGGCGCGGCGGCCGCCTGGATGGTCATCCCGCCCTGGGCCAACGCCCGGGCCTCGTCACTGAGGCCCGCGCCGGGCTCCAGCGTGTTGACCAGCACCAGCCCGATGAGGACCGAGATGGAGGACAGGATGACGGTGTAGCCCAGCGTGCGAGCTCCCAGCCGCCCCACCTGCTTGAGGTCCAGCTCCGCCACGGCCACGACGATGGCGGAGAACAGCAGCGGAACCACGAGCATCAGCAGCAGGCGGATGAAGATCTGCCCCACCGGTGAAGCCACGTTGTCCACGACGAAGGCCAGCCAGGGCGCGCCGCCCGCGACGAGGTTGGCGACGAGGCCCGCCACCGCGCCGGAGGCAATGCCGACGAGCATCTTCTGGTGCGCTTTCATCGAATCTCCGAGCCCTCCTCGCCGGAGGAGAATGGTCCGCGCCACCGGGCGGTAGGCGAAGATGGCATGCTGTCCTCCTCGTGGAAACCCTCGTTCGACTCACTGAGAACGCCGTGCCCCCCCTGCTCTTCCGCCGCCTGCTGCGACGCCTGGGCGCCGTGGGCACCGAGCGCCTGCGTCAGACCTACCAGACGACCTTCTGGTACGACTTCGGCCCCGCGGCCAACGTGGTGGAGGACATCATCCTCACGCTGCGCCCGCACATCGCCGGCAAGCGCCGCGTGGCCGGCGTGGAGTGGTGGCTGTCACGCATGTACCCGACGGACGTGCGCGTGGACTTCCACCAGGACCGCGACGAGAAGCTGGCGCTGCGCACCGGCGAATTGGTGCACCCGCGCATCTCCTCCGTGCTGTTCCTCAACCGGGTGCGCGGCGGCGCGCTGGTGGTGACGCCCGAGCTGCCAGACCCGGCCAATCCGTCCCTGGCCCCCACGCGGCTGGACACCGCCGACCTGGTGACGCCCCGGCCCAACCGGCTGGTGGTGTTCGACGGCACGCTCACCCACGGCGTGCTGGACGCGGACAACCAGATTCCCGACGGGAAGCTGCCCGGAAAGTCCCGGCAGCGCCGCACGCTGGTGATGAACTGGTGGGGACACCGTCCCACCGACATCCCCGCGTGGGCGGACACGCGCCTCTACCGGGCGCTGGCGCGCTGAGCTTCCTCGCGGGCCGTCTCGCGCAGGCGGTGGGTGACGCGCTCGGCCCACTCCGGCTCGATTTCCAGGCACGCGGGCCGCCGGCCCAGCCGCAGCGCCGCCGACGGCATGGAGCCACTGCCCGCGAAGGGGTCCAGCACCGTGTCCCCCGGGCGGCTGTACGTGCGCACCAGCGGCTCCAGGACGGAGAAGGGCTTGTGGTGCGGGTGGCCGCCCCAACGCTTCGCTTCGCCTTCATCGTCATAGCCGCCGACCACGGCCCAGACGGTGGGCAGCTCTCCTGGCGCCAGCGGCGGCGCGGGCGTGCGGGAAATCACGAGCGCGACTTCGTAGACGCGCAGCGTCTGCTCGTTGGCGTTCTTGTCGGTGGTGCGCTTGCCCCAGACGTACTCGCCGCGCAGGTGCGGGTAGCCCAGGCCGCGCGCGGCGGTGAGGATGGGCTCCTTGCCCAGCAGGTTCGTCCAGATGATGAGCGGCGCGTCCGGCGTCAGGTGCGCGGTGGCGCGCGACAGCCAGGCCTCGGAGAAGGCGCGGTAGTCGCGCACCGTCTCGAAGCGGACGATGGGGTTCTGGTCGATCTTCTTGTGCGCGCGCGTGTCTCGCAGGTCCCCGCCCTTGCGCCGCCGGGTGAGCAGGCAGTACGGCGGGTCCGTGTGGAGCAACGCGGCGCGGGTGTCGCCCAACGCGGCACGGTAGCCCGCCGGCTCGCGGGAATCGGCGTTGATGCAGCGAAGGGACTCGGGCGGGGGAATGGAGGTCATCGGCCTGGGCGGCACCCTACACGGCGGGGCGCGAGGCTCAAGTGGCGCGCTCACCGCGCCTGGAAACCCTCCAACTTCAAGGTCCGCTTGCGGCCCTCGTCCCACAGCTCGAGCGTGTACCGGCCGGCGTCCGCGGCCTCCGGCTCCTCCAGGACGATGATGACGGGCGAGCCGCCCGTGGCGTCCAAGGGCCCTGCCTGCCAGGGAGGGAGCGTCCGCATCCGGTTGCCCTGGGCGTCGGTGAGCGCCGCGCCGGCCGCGACCCATCCCTTCCCCGCCTCCGAGGGAAACAATGAAAGCCGCAGCGCGGCCCACCCGGGGGACAGGCGGACGAGGCTCGCGCGGCGGACGACGAAGTCACCCGTCACCTTCCGGGGCGCCCAGCGCCTGAACATGACGGTGCTCTCGTCGCGGATGTCCGCCACCAGGGACTCGCGCGTGTACTCCCCTCCCGTGCGGGAGCGCTGGAGCTGCTGCACCTGGCGCTCCAGCCGGAGCATCCCCGCACGGAGCTCCTCCACCTCCTGCCGGTAGGACGCGGCGGACCGGGCATGGCGGTAGATCTCCACTTGGCGCTCCGGCCGCGTGGCATCCACGACGAGGTCCAACACGGCCCGATCCGGCACGGCGCCATCATGGAACCGGACCTCCAGCCGCAGCCGCTCCCCCTCCCGGAAGGTGGGCGAGGGCACCAGCACGAGGTGGTCCTCCGTCACGCCGAAGCGCTGGAACCGCTCACGGCCTTCGAGCGCCAGCTGCTCCGGACGGATGCGCGCATCGAAGAACAGGGTGGTGGACAGACCGGGGCTGATGCGGACCTCCGGCGGCGTGGCCAGACCTCCCGCCTGCACGTCGATTCGCCGCACCACGGCGGCCCCCGCGGGCGCGTCCACCGCCGCGGACTCCGCGAGGGTGGCCCACAACAAGCCCCACGCGAGCACGATGAAAGTGGGCGAACCAGTCAAGGCCGAGCAACCTCCAGCAAGGACGCCTCCACACCATGACAGGTGAAGGGCTACCTGCGGTGCCCCATTTCTCCAAGAACCTGGGAGATCGCCAGGTTGACGCCCGGAAACATCATCGGTCTGCCAGGCGTGCTGGAAGGGTCATACTCCATCCCCACGGCTTCCCGGGCGGCGCTGTCCACGATGTTGGCGCAGATGGAGATGCGCCGGCCGTCCGGGTACTCCACCTCCGTGAACCACCCGTAGATGGCCGTCTTCCCGTGGTACACCGTCCCATAGAAGCGGCTCCCCTTCGGGAGGCGGCCGCTCCAAGCGCTCCGAACCTCGTCGATGGCATAGAGGGTGATGGGCTCCCCGTCTGGCGGCACGGGCACCGGACGCACGGAAACATCGGGCGTCATGGAGAGCGTCAAGTCGTTGCCAATCATCTTGGGCGGGTGGAAGCCCAGCTTCGCCATGGAGTCCAACACCTCCGTCGGGCACTGGATGCGAGGCGGCATGTCCCGCACCTGGGGCCCGCTGGCGCACGCGGCCGAGAGGCAGGCCACGGCGGCGGCCTTGCCCAGCGCGCTTCCTGGCGACGGGCGCTTCTTCAACGGTGACGCATGGGCTGCTTCCCCCTCCGCGTCGGAGGAAGCCACCTGCGCGGACACTTCGTCCTGCGCGTCCATGTCGTGGACCGCGCCCGCGTCCGCAGAGGACGGCACCGCCTCTAGGAGGGGCATCTCGGAGGGATTCGAAGAACGACTCGTCACTGCGTGACTTCCTTTCTCAATGGGAACAGGCGGGGCAGGAGCCGGGGCACCCGCGATGGGCATCGCGAGGCGGCTCACCCCGAACACCACCAACCCCACGCCCAGCAGGACGGCCCCACCCCACGCCATGGCGGCTCGGCGCCTCGAACGCGGCGGGGGCGTCTCCGCCACGGGCGCCGCCGATGCGGGCGCGGCGGGCGCCTCGACCGCGGGCACTCCGGGTGGCTCGGCGGGAGTGACGGGCGCGTTCGCATCCGCCACGGGCGCATCCCGGGGCTCCGGATTGAGGGGCAGCACCGCGGCGACCTCGGACGGCTCCCGAGAACGGCCAGGCCGCGAGGACGTGGAGGCGTCGGGCACCATGCGCACCCGCGGCGCCTCCGCGTCGGCGCCCTCGGGCGGACGGTCCAACGACACCTTCCAGGCGGGCTGCCGCTTCTCCTTGGCCACGTCCCAGAGGGCCTGAAGCAGGGCCTCCGTGTTGGCGTACCGGTCCTCGGGGCGCTTCGCGAGCAGCCGCAGGGCGATGTCGCCCAGGGCGCGCGGCACCTTCGGGTTGACGACGTGGGGCGCGCGCGGCGTCACCGTCTCGATGGCCGGAAGCAGGCGGTCATACGGAAGCTTCGGGTCGAACGCGTAGCCATCCGTGAGCGCCTCGTACAGCAACGCGCCCAGCGCGTAGAGGTCCCCGGGAACGCCCGCGTCGAAGTTGGCCCCCTGCTGCCAGGTCCCCTCACGCAGGAAGGCGACGCATTCGGGCGGCAGCAGGTGCGGCGCCGCGGGCGCCACGCCCACCGTCAGCGTCGTGGCCCCGGGCAGCCGCACCGTGCCCAGGTCGATGAGGATGGGGCGCTCGTCCTCGCGGCGGATGAGGACGTTGTCGCCCTTCATGTCCCGGTGGTGCACGCCCCGGCGGTGCAGGTCCGCCACCACGCGCACCACTTCCGTGAAGACGGTCAGCAGGTGCGCCGCCGTGGGCTTCACCCGCCAGCGCCACTCATGGAACGTCTCGCCATCGATGTAGTCCGTGACGAAGTACAGGTAGCCGTCGGGAGGCTCGGGCCAGCGGTCCACGGCGTGCAGTGCCGGGAGGTTCGGGTGGGGAGCGCAGGCCAGCAGCGCCGCGACCTCGTGCGCCAGCCGGCCGTTGATGTCCTCTTCCTCCGCCGCGTGGAGTCCCGCCGGGCGAAGCGCCATCTTCAGCGAGTAATGGCGGCCCGCCCGCTCCACCTGGAAGACCCGGCCGAAGCCCCCCGAGCCCAGCGATGCCACCACGCGCCAGGGGCCGACCTCGCTGCCTGGGACGAGTTGATCCGGATGGAAGGGAGGCGACCTCACTGCCACGGCCACTGCCCTCCTCCCGCCCCACCCGTGACGTCACGCGCGGGCCACACGGCCCGTGGCGGCGCCATGCGCGCGAAAGACTCGGTAACCACCCAGGGAGCGGGGCTGGACAAGGGCAACCTCCAGGGTTGACCCTATCCTTTTCCCCGGGGATGTCACGTTTTCACTTACCCGCGAGGTAAGTCCGCTGCTCAGGAGGACCCAACGCCCTCCGTTGGGTCCACCGCCTCGGCGGCGTCCGCCCAGGCCCCGCTCAGCCGGGCCTCGGCGGCCAGCGCTTCGTCCCAGGACGGGCCGTCCGGCAGCAGGCGCGCCGAATGCGCCAGGACGAGCCGCTCCAGCGCGAGCTCCTCACACAGCCGCCGCAGCCCCACCGCGTCCAACCCCAGGCGCGCGAGGTGGGCCTCTCGGCGCGAGGCGGGCACGCGCTGGGCCTGCCACCAACGGGCCTCTTCCTCAGCCACCTCCGCATCGGAGACGCCCAGGCCCAGGGTGCGCGCCCAGCCCGCGAGCAGCGCCCGCCGCAACCCCGCCTCGGCCAGCGCCGCCGCGTTCGGGGACTCACGAAGGACATCCAGCACCTGCCCCGAGGACACGGTGCCCGCCTGCGTCGCCGTCACGTCATCCACCAACCGCCGACGCCGGACCAGGGATGACGGCTGGCGCGGAGCGCCGTGCGGCGCGGGCGCACCCGAGGCCACCCACTCCGCCGCCGTCCGGAGACACGCGAGCGCGTCCTGTCGCTTCAGGTCCTCGGCGCCGTGCGGAAACCACGTGTCCCACGCGGCCCGGGTGGACGCGGACCAGCGAGGTGCCACGGCCTCCAGCACCCGCGCCCACGACCGCTCCTGGTAGAAGACGGACTGGCCGGCCTCGACGAGCGCCTGGGCCGCATCGCGCGTCAGCACCCGGGCCTGGGCCGCGCATGCCGCCGCGTGCCGGACGTTCACCAGGGGCACCGTGAGCGGACGCCAGCCGTGCTCACCATCCGCGTGCAGCAGCGCCACCTCCGAGTCGTCCACCACGTCGCCGTCGCGGTACCACTCGAAGATGCGCCCCACGCCCACCACGCCGTGCGGCGCCAGCTCCGCCGCGCGCAGGGCCCCCATGCTGCCGCCTCCGAAGACGGCCACGCCCGCCTCCAGCGCCGCCAGCAGTTCGTGGTGCCACACGGAGGGCTGTGCCTCGAAGACGCCGTCCACCAGGGCGATGGCCCGGGGCCGCAGCCGCAGCGCGCGCCACACGTCCCCCTGGCGCGCGGGGGGCAGCACCGTGCACGGCGCCAGTCGCTTCGCTTCCGCCGCTGGAAGCGAGGGCCCCAGGAACACCACGAGCTTGTCCGCGCGCTGCTTCATAGGAGCTCCGAGATGCGCATGCCCGGCACCACCACCTTCTGCACGTGAAGGCCCTCGACCGGCGACAACATCGTCACCGCCGCCGCCCGCTTGAAGCCCGCGCGCTGGAGCCGCGCCAGCACCTGACGCACCTGCCCCGCCGCGGCGCCCTTCGCCTTCGCCCCCAGGTCCGGCATGTCCGCGGCGCGCCGCCGTGGACGGGCCTGGGCACAGGCCTCCGCGAAGCCTCGCGCCGCCTCCCGGTCCGCGGCGGCCACGTCCTCGCGAGCGCCGTGGATGTCCGTCAGCCGCGACTGCGCCGCCTCCAGCAAGGCCTTCAGCAACGCCGCCTCGCGCGTCAACGCGCACGCATAACCCGCGGTGAGCGGCACCGGCCCCTCTTCCAGGTCCACCAGCACCGCCGCGCCCACCGGCAGCCCCACCGCGCCCGGTGCGCGCGCGGCGGGCGTGGCGTCGAAGAGGTACACACCAAAGCCCCGCTCACGCAGCGGTCCAGCCAGGGCCTCCACGGCGGGAGCGAGCTCGAGCAGTTCGGGCGTTCGCAGCAACCGCCGCTGGACGACCTCCTCCGTCCACCCTTCCGGCATCATCCGCGCGAGCTGGTCCCGCTCCGTGGCCTCCAGCAGCGCGTGCAGCAGGGCCCGCCCCGCATCCGGATGCGCGCCAGAGCCATTGCTCGTCCAAGCCACCGCCACCGGGCCCAACGCGAGGCTCCCGGCGGGAGGCACGTGCAGTCCCTGCGCGGGCACCCACACCGGCTCACCGGAGTACAGCTCCCGCGCCTCGAGCCAGGCACAGCGCACCTGAGGGCTCCACAAGCGCGGCGCCACCAGCGCCCCCGCCGAACCCAATTCGTCCGCGCCCCACAGCGGGCCCAGGTGGCCATCCAGCTCCGCTCGCGAGCCCCACACGAGTGCGTCCGGCACCACCGTCTCCGCCGCCCACAACTCCGCCGTCTCCAGCAGCGCGCCCCAGGCCGCGTCGTCGTAGGAGAGGCCCTTGCCGTTGCACACCTGGAGGACGTGGCCGCCCGGCCGCACCGCGCACGCCACCTCCACGCCGGTCCGGTCCAAGCCGGTGACACGCGCCACCCGCGTCACGCCCATGGCCTGGGCCAATCGTTGTTGAAACCGCCGCGAAGACAGCTCGTCCCTGGGAGCCCGCACGGGCGCGGACCTTAGCCTGAACGGCGAACGCCTGTCCGGCGGGCCCATGGCAAACCGAAGGCCTTCACGGTGGGTTGCCCGCACGGCGGGGCGACGCGGACCGCGACATCAGCCGTGCCCCTGGCGTGTGGTGGTGCGCGCCTACCGGCACCTGGACGACGTGCTCCGCGACCTGCGCGCGGCCCCCGGCCCCCTGACGGGCGCTCACTCCCACGAGCAGTGGTACTCGCAGTGCGGTGCGCCCCGGGCGCGGCACATGGGGTGGGTGACGTGCACGGCGCGGCCGCCACACAGTTCGATGGCGCGCTCGTGCCAGCCGATGATGGTGAGACAGTCCGGCTCGGTGACGTTCTCCGCGCCGAACGTCCGAAGCACCGCGGAGCACGGGCCTGTCTGCTCATAGGTGCGTGAGCCCACCGCGTAATAGAAGCGGTAGATTTTCGGCGCCTGGCTCAGCAGGAAGTGTGGCTCGCCAGCCTTGACGAAGACGTGCTGCGGGCCATGCAGCGCCTCATGGGCGGAAGCGCGCCCCATCTCCAGGAAGGCCCGGTCCTTGTCCTCGGGCGACATCACCCCCGCGATGGCCGCGTCCAACCGCAGGTTCAGCTCCAGGGGATACCAGCCGACGGGAAGCAGCATCTGCCTCAGCAGCGCCTGGTCCTCCGCGGGCAGCCGCCGCAGCACCGCGTCCACCCCGACCTGCCCAACGTGCTGACGCAGCATGTTGAGCCGCGAGATGAGCACGCCGCCCTTGATGCGTGAGCCAGTTCCTTGGGTCAACATGCCCCCGTCCCAGGTAACAACCGCTCACCCATTGTCCCCGCGCGGCCTGCTCGCCATCAACTCGGGAAGGCATGTTTCCTGGAACAATATCTTGAAATACACGAACAGACGGAAATCACAGGCGGAAATCGGCCGAAATTAACCTTTATCTCCGTCCGGGGTTGGAGCCACGTGAGCATCAGGGAGACAGGCGGCCAGGTGGTATCCCTGCCGGCGCGCATGGCCCGGGCCGGCCTGGAGCGCGCGCCGGACGAGGCGCTCTGCCGCGCATTCCTGGAGGGTGAGCAGGCGGCCTTCGAGGTGCTGGTGACGCGGCACCGCTCGCTCGTCTTCTCGCTGGTGCGCCGCTACGTGACGCGCCCGGAGGACGCGGCGGACCTGGTGCAGAGCGCCTTCCTCCGCGCGTTGGAAGCCTCACGCCGCGTCTTCGCGCGCTTCACGCCGTCGGGGCCGGCGCCCTTCCGGGCCTGGTTGGTGCGCATCGCGCTCAACCTGGCGAAGAACCACGCCCGTCAGGGGCAGCGGTGGCGCCCGGTGCTGGTGGCCTCCGGGCCGGATGACGTGGTGGAGGACCCGTCGGAGTCCGCGCAGGACCGGCTGGAGCGGGCCGAGCGCGAACGGCAGGTTCGCGCCGAGGTGCTCACCCTGCCCCGCCGCCAGCGCGAGGTGCTGACGCTGCGCGTGGATGGCGGGCTGGCGTTCAAGGACATCGCCGAAACGCTTGGCATCACGGAGAACAATGCGAAGGTGCAGTTCCACCATGCGATGAAGCGCCTCAAGGCGCGGGTGGGCGCGCCCGAGGAGAAGCACTGATGGCTGCGTGCCCTGACCAGGAAGAGCGGCTGGACCTGCACGCCGCGGGGGCGTTGGAGGATGACGAGGCGCTTGGACTCATCCAGCACCTGGAGGGCTGCGAAGGGTGCCGGCAGGCGCTCGCGACCTCCAAGGAGCTGCTCGCGCTGGTGGCGCTGCCCGCGCTGTCCCCCGAGGAGAAGACGGAGCTCCAGGAGCTGCCCCGGCGCACGTTGTCGGAGTGGCGCCGCGGCGCCCGGCGCCAGGGGCTGGGCTTGAAGACGCTGGGCGCGCTGATGGCCACCGTCGCGGCGGTGACGTTGCTTCTGCTGGTGCCCGGCGCGTGGCTGCTGCCAGGCCCGGGAGCGAAGGCGCCGGTGACGGCGGCGGCGCCCACCACCGACGTCGAGGAACTGGACGCGGAGACGATGGCCGCCATCGAGGCCTGGGCGGGACTGGAGCCGCTGGACGCGGTGCTGTTCGAGGACTCCCAGGGCTGGGACGAAGAGCTCGACATCGACGTGGGAGAGACGCTGTGAGGACGAGGGTGCGAACGCGGATGGCGGTGATGATGCTGGCCCTGCTGCCCTGGGTGGCGGTGGCCACGCCCACCGGGCGCGAGGCCCGCGTCGAGGAGCGGCTGGAGCGCGCGGAGCAGCGGCATCGGCTGCGGCAGGTGCTGGAGCTGTCGGACGTCCTGGACCTGGACAACGCGCAGGCGCTGAAGCTGGAGGAGACGCTCCAGCGCTTCGACGAGCGCCGCCGCCCGCTGCGCAAGCAGGTGCGTGAAGCGGCGCGCATCCTCCACCGGGCGGCGCGCGGTGACAGCGAGGCCCTGGCGCAGGTGGACGCGGCGGCGCTGGGTGCCTTCGAGGCACGCGAGCGCATCGCGGCGCTCGACAAGGAGCTGTACCTGGCGCTGGCGAAGACACTGCCCCAGGAGAAGCGCGCCCGGCTCGCGCTCGCCCTGGCGCGCAGCGACGGCCGCCAGAAGATGAAGCGGGAGCCCGGGAGGGATTAGCACCGAGGCCGGGGAGGACCGGGCATCCAGCCCGAGGGGCCCCGTCATGCCGTGGCTACCGTCAGGGCGGCAACGGCGCGCACCGCGCCGCCACCGAGGAGGCTTCCTTGCGGCTGCTGACCCGAATCGCCCCACCGCTGCTGGCGCTCGCTGTCGCCGCGTGCTCCAGCATCGACGTGAACACCAACTATGACCCCACCGCCACGCAGAAGCTGGAGGGGTACCGCACCTATGCCTGGCTCCCACAGCCCACGGGCAAGGACGACCGCGTCTACAACCCCATCATCGGCGCGCGCGTCGAGCAGACAGTGGACCGCTACCTGCAGGCGCGCGGCTACCAAAAGGTGGAGTCCACCGCCAACCCGGACTTCCTCATCGGCTGGCACGGCGCCATCCACAACGCGCTGAGGGCGGAGACGGTGGACGCCTACTACGGCTATCCCTGGGGCGGTCCCTTCACGGACCCCTTCTTCGCGGGCGGCGCCGTCACCATGCCGGAGACGGAGCTGCGTGAGTACGAGGAGGGCTCGCTCATCCTCGACGTCGTCGACCCGCAGACCAAACAGCTCGTCTGGCGCGGCACAGCCCAGGCGGAGCTGGACGAGAACGCCAGCGCGGAGAAGCAGCAGCGGCGGCTGGACGAGTCCGTGAAGGACGTGCTGGAGCGCTTCCCTCCCAAGACGAAGTGAGGAGGGCCCTCCGCGCGCGCCGACGTCGTGGCGACGCACCTCCGCGAGGCCGGCCCTCAAGGCGCGGGCTGCTCGGCGACCGTCCCCTCCTCCACGGCGCGGGCCGCGCGCAGGGACTCGGGGACGATGAGCGGCCGCTCCAGGCGCTCCCGCTCCCAGCCGCCCAGGTCCGCGCAGGCCTCGTAGGTGCTCTGGAGGAAGTCGAGCAGGTACGCCTTCGGGTCCTCCGCGCGCCGCACGTCGTCGTACGCCAACAGGTACTCCTTGATGTTGGCGTCGTACCGGGCCTGGGCCGGGCGCACGCTAGCGCGCGCGAAGCCCTCCGGCTCCGGGGCCGCGTAGCTGTAGAAGGCCGCGCCGCCAGTGGCCTGCATGCCGGGCCAGAAGCCCGCGCTGCTGACCTCCTCGCAGTAGGCCTCCTGGGTGATGGGGTCCGCGTCGGGGCGCGCTGGCGCGGGCCGGCCGGAGAAGCGCGTCACCGCCAGGTCGAAGCTCCCCCAGAAGAAGTGCACCGGGCTGCACTTGCCGGTGAAGCGCGCGCGGAAGTCCTCGAAGACGAGCGTGGCCTGCAGCAGCGCACGCCACCAGTGCTCCACGGCTTCACCGTCATAGCTGGCGTGGTGCCAGTCCTCACCGAAGGGCGTGGTGTCGTCGGGAATCTCGACGGGCTGCGCCCAGATGCGCACGTCGATGCCCATGGAGCGCAGCGTCGCCATGAAGTCCCGGTAGAACTCCGCGACAGGCCGGGGCTCCAGCGCCATCACCCGGGACGGCCCACGGTTGGCGTGCACGTGCAGCTCGTGCGAGAGGAAGTCGAAGTCCACCTCGAAGGCGCCATCTCCGAAGGGAATGAGCCCCGTCGTCATGCCCCGCGCCGTCACGCGGAACGCGACGTTCCACCAGTGGTTCTGAGGCGGCGTCAGCGCCAGCTTCACCTTGCCGACGACCTGCGTGTACCGGTGCAACGTGGCGTAGGTGTCCTGCCACGCCTCCAGCGGCAGCGGCGGCCACACCGTGTCCCGGTTGTCCATGGGGCCTCCCTTCGAGCCGAGTCGGCATTCAGGGTGAGCCCCCACCGGCGCCCATGCCAGGGCGCCAGCCAGGGCCGCATGCCTCCAGGGCGGGGACCAGAGGGCCAGCCCCCACGCGCCCTCTGGGGGGCTATGGCTGCGCGAGCGCGCTGTCGATGGCCGCCTTCAATTCGGCGCTGTCCGGCGTCACCGCGCTGGGGAAGCCGGCCTTCACCTGGCCGTCCTTGCCCACCACGTACTTGTGGAAGTTCCACTTGGGCGCGGGGTGGTGCTGCGACAGGAACGCGTAGACGGGCGACTGGCCGTCCCCCTTCGTCTTCACCTTCTCGAACATGGGGAAGGTGACCTTGTAGCGGAGCTCACAGAACTTCTTGATCTCCTCTGACGAGCCCGGCTCCTGGCCGCCAAAGTCGTTGGACGGGAAGCCCACCACCACCAGGCCCTTGTCCTTGTATTCCTGGTGGAGCTTCTCCAAGCCCGCGTACTGCGGCGTGTAGCCACACTCCGACGCGGTGTTCACCACCAGGACGACCTTGCCCTGGTAGCTGGACAGCTTCTCCGGCTTGCCATCGAGCCGGTTGGCGGAGAGGTGATGAAAGGACATGGGCTTCTTCTCGCTCGTGGGTTCGGACTTCGCGGGGGGAGGAGACTTCGGTGCCGCGGCGAGCGCCGGGGTGAAAGCCAGCGCCGAGGCCAGGGTCAACAAGGGGAGGATTTTCATGCCGCTCCCCAGGATGCCCCAGTCGCCCGCCCGTTTCACGCCCGCCGCGCCGCGGCACGCGAGCGTGTGTCCTCATCCGAAAAGAGCGACTTGAGCACCCGGCCGGTCGGCGTCTTCTGCTTCGCCACCTCGCGGGGCGAGCCCTCCGCGACGATGTGGCCTCCCGCCTCGCCACCATCGGGTCCCAGCTCCACCACGTGGTCCGCGGCGCCAATCACGGACGGGTGGTGCTCGATGACCACCAACGTGTCGCCGCGGTCCACCAGCCGGCCCATGAAGGTGATGAGCTTCTCCACATCGCCCAGGTGCAGGCCGGTGGTGGGCTCGTCCAGCACGTACAGTGTGGGCTCGTGCCGGGCGGAGGCCGTCAGCTCGGCCGCCAGTTTCAAGCGCTGGGCCTCACCGCCGGACAGGGTGTTGGAACCCTGGCCGAGTTGGAGGTAGCCCACGCCCAGGTCGGCCAGGCACTCCAGCGGCGCGGCCACGCGGGGCAGCGCCTTGAAGACGTCCTTGGCCTCGTCGGCGGACAGGCGCAGCACGTCGCCAATGGTGAGCCCGTGGTAGCGCACCTCCAGCGTGGCCGCGTCGAAGCGCGCGCCGTTGCAGGCCTCGCACGGCGTCACCACGTCCGGGAGGAAGGACATCTCATGGGAGATGGCGCCCTGCCCGTCGCACGCGGTGCACCGGCCGCCGCTGGCCGAGTTGAAGGAGAAGCGCGTGGGCGTGAAGCCCTTGATTTTCGCCTCGGGCGTGGCCGCGAACACGCGGCGCAGCTCGTCCCAGATGCCCAGGAACGTCGCCGGCACCGAACGCGGCGTGCGGCCGATGGGTGACTGGTCCACCGACAGCACGCGCTTCACCGCCTCCGCCCCGTGCAGCGAGGTGAAGGGGCCGGGCTTCGCCGTGACGCGGTCCAGCTTCTCGCGCAGCGCCGGGTACAGCACCTGGCGAATCAGCGTGCTCTTCCCTGAGCCCGACACGCCGGACACCACGTTGAGCCGCCCCACCGGCAGCCGCAGGTCCACGCGCTTCAGGTTGTTGGCCCGCGCGCCCTTGAGCTCAATCCACTGCGTCGCCTCACCCCGGCCCGAGGGAGGCCGCACCTGCGACGCCTTCAAGGCCCGCGCGGTGGGTGAATCCCCCTCCAACACCACGTCCGGCGGCCCCTCCGCCAGGATGTGCCCTGTCTCTTATACACACCTGACGCTGCCGACGATAA
>NZ_JABFNS010000124.1 GCF_013116825.1 Myxococcus xanthus | reverse complement strand
GGGCAGGGGGGGCGCCATGACTGACGAGCCCCCTCAGGCGAGGCGCCGATATCCACCACCAGGCATCACCAGCCAGCCCCTATCCGTGCCGCTCCTCGCCGGACATGGGGCGGGCGGAATCCCCACCTTCGAGTCTTGCCGCTGGGCATGGAGGGGGGGATGCCAGAGCTTTGAATCACGACAGGTGGAGCCATGGCAGAGAAGACTGGCATCAGCGGTGGAGGGTTCCTCGAAGGAATCACCACCCTCGTCACGAAACTGGCGGAGCTCGCGGATAAGGGCGAACAGCTCCAACGCTCCGGAGAGTTCGGAGCCTCCGACAAGGGGCTCAGGGGCGTCTACGGCTTCAACGTGCGAATCGGAGGAGGCGCACCCGGTCAACCGAGCGGCACTCCGCGCGTGGAGCCCTTCGGGAACATCCGTCAGGATCACCAGACCGGCAAAGCGGTCGTCCACCCCATCCGCGAGCCCCTGGTGGATGTCTTCGAAGAGGGGCCGGACGTGCTGGTGGTGGCCGAGCTGCCAGGTGTCGACCGCAAGGACATCACGCTGGAGCTCCGCGAAGACATCCTGACCCTGCATGCCGAGCACGGGGCGCTCAAGTACCACAAGGAGGTCCTGCTCCCCAGGCGCTTCACCCACCGGCAGATGCACAACCGCTGCCGCAACGGCGTCCTCGAGATCCGCCTCACCGCCCAGGAGGAGAACCGCTCGTGAGCGTCGCGACCCGGGAACGTACGCAGACGCTGCGTGCCGCCGAGTCCCTCGGCAAGGACCTGGGCCGTGGCCTGGCCCGCATGGACCCCGCCGACATGCAGCGGCTGGGGGCGCAGATTGGCGACATCGTCACGCTGTCCGGCAAGCGCCGCAGCGCGGCCAGGGTGATGCCCTCCTACCCGGACGCCCGGGGGCGCGGAATCCTCCAGATTGACGGTGTGACCCGGGCCAACACCGGGGTGCAGTTGGACGAGCCGGTGAAGCTGACCCTGGCCCCCGCCCGACATGCGGAGAAGGTCGTGCTGGCGCCCCTGGAGTTCACCCCCACGCAGCGCGACCTGGCCTACATCGGCACGCTGCTGGACGGACTGCCGGTGGTGAAGGGAGACCGGGTCCGGGCGCTGCTGTTCGGCAGCCGCACGGCCGACTTCCGCGTCGTCGAGACCGCTCCTGTGGGGGCGGTGGTGATTCACCCCAACACCCTGCTGGAGGTCGCCAAGGCGCCGGAGAAGGAGAAGGCGGCGCACGAGCGGGCGCGCGCCGTCAGCTACGAGGACGTGGGTGGGCTGAAGCGGGAGCTGGGCCGCATCCGCGAGATCGTGGAGCTGCCCCTGCGGAATCCGGAGGTGTTCGAGCGGCTCGGGATCGACGCCCCCAAGGGGGTGCTGCTGTATGGCCCGCCGGGCTGCGGCAAGACGCTGATTGCCCGGGCGGTGGCCAACGAGACGGCGGCGGCGTTCTTCACCATCACCGGCCCGGAGATCATGCACAAGTTCTACGGAGAGAGTGAGGCCCACCTCCGGCAGATCTTCGACGAGGCCCAGCGCAGGGCCCCGGCCATCATCTTCGTGGACGAGATAGACGCCATCGCGCCCCGGCGCGAGAACGTGCAGGGCGAGGTAGAGAAGCGCGTGGTGGCGCAGTTGCTGTCGTTGATGGACGGCCTGGCCCAACGCCGGCACGTCATCGTGCTGGCTGCCACCAACATCCCCAACGTGCTGGACCCGGCGCTGCGTCGTCCGGGGCGGTTCGACCGTGAGATCGCCATCTCCATCCCCGACCGCACGTCGCGCAAGGAGATCCTCGCCATCCACAGCCGGGGCATGCCGCTGGCAGAGGACGTGGACCTGGACCATCTGGCGTCCGTGACACACGGCTTCGTAGGCGCAGACCTCCAGGCCCTGTGCCGCGAGGCGGCGATGATCTGCCTGCGCCGGTTGATTCCCCACATCGACTTCGCGTCGTCCGAGATTCCCTACGACGAGCTGATGCAGGTCCAGGTGACGATGGCCGACTTCCAGGCCGCGCTGCACGAGGTGGGGCCATCGGCGATCCGCGAGGTGTTCGTGGAGACTCCGGACGTGGGCTGGAAGGACGTGGGCGGACTGGGGCAGCTCAAGCAGCGGCTCATCGAGGCGGTGGAGTGGCCGCTCCGGTACCCCGAGGAGTTCGCGCGGGCCAAGGTCCGGCCCCCCAAGGGCGTGCTGCTGAGCGGTCCTCCCGGCTGCGGCAAGACGCTGATGGCCAAGGCCGCCGCCCACGAGAGTCAGGTCAACTTCATCTCGGTCAAGGGCCCGGCGCTGCTCAGCAAGTTCGTGGGGGAGTCCGAGAGGGGGGTGCGCGAGACCTTCCAGAAGGCGCGTCAGGCGGCCCCCTGCATCGTCTTCTTCGATGAGATCGACGCGCTCGTGCCGACGCGCTCCGCCGGGGGGATGGACGAGCGCGTCGCAGAGAGGGTCGTCAGCCAGTTCCTGGCCGAGATGGATGGCATCGAGGAGCTGACCGGTGTGCTGGTGCTCGCGGCCACCAACCGCGCGGACCTGCTCGACCCTGCGCTGCTGCGCCCGGGACGCTTCGACCTGCTCGTCGACGTGCCTCTGCCGGACCGCGAGGCGCGGCGCGAAATCTTCCAGGTCCACCTGCGCGACAAGCCGGTGGAGAAGGACCTTGGCCTGGACGTACTCGCTGCACGCAGCGAGTCCTTCTCTGGCGCCGACATCCAGGCCGTGTGCAACCAGGCCGCCTGGGATGCCGTGCGCCACGTCATCAGCGGCAAGGGAAAGCGCATCGTCATCACATCCGCGAGCCTGCTCAAGGCGATCCGTGGGCATAAGGAGGCACGCCGGCCATGAGAGCCCACGGCAATCCCGATGTGCAGCGGCGCCGCAAGGGCCAGCAGGCCCTGTACGTCTATGGCTTCACGCGGGCAGGAGCGGTAGAGCGCGTCTCCGTTCCCGGTGTCAGCGGCGCCGCCGACGTGCGGGCGCTGAAGCTGGGGAACCTTGCCGCCATCTACAGTCCTCTCTCGATGGAGGAGTTCCTCGGGCCGGAGGGCGCGGACCACACCCAGGACCTGGAGTGGGTGGCCCCCCGGGCGGTCATGCACGAGCGCGTGCTCGAGGAGGTGATGCAGTCCTCGCCGGTGCTTCCGGTGAGCTTCGGGGCGATCTTCTCCTCACCGCGAGCGCTGTCCGAGGTGGTCGACGCCCACCGGCAGGAGATCTCCAGCTTCCTCGACGACATCGCCGACAAGGAGGAATGGGCAGTCAAGGTCTACGCCAACGCCCAGCGCCTGCGCGCGCATCTGGAGCGAGCGCCCGAGTTCCGCCAGCGCCTCCAGCACCTCCCCGAGAATCCCGGCGCGCGCTACTTCCACGAGAAGAAGCTGCAGCGCGAGCTCGACGTGCGCAGCCGCAACGAGGGACAGAGCCTGGCGGTCCACATCCGCGAGGAGCTCGCCCCTGGGGCGCTCTCCGTGAAACCCCTGCGCCTGGCGGATCGCGGGCTCTCGGGCCGGCAGGACGACATGGTGCTGAACTCCGCGTTCCTGGTGCGCGCCGGGCAGGTGCGGCGGTTCACCCAGCGCGTGCAGCAGCTCGCGGCCCGGTACCAGCCGCAGGGGTTGACGGTGGAGGCGACCGGCCCCTGGCCTCCCTACAGCTTCTGCCCCAGCCTGGAGGAGCGGCCGTGAAGTCAATCGTGTACGGCATCCTGGACGCACGGCAGGCAACGAATGAGGCGCTGCCGCCGGGGCTGAACCAGGCGCCGCTGATGGCGGTGAAGCACGGCAACCTGGCTGCGGCCATCTCGCCGGTGGCGGAGGAGTTGGCCTCCTCGGCCGGCATCGAGCAGGCGCTGGAGTACGCCCGGGTGGTCGAGCAGCTGCACCGCCGACTGGCGGTGTTGCCCATGCGCTACGGCTGCTTCGTCCATCACCCCGAACAGGTGGTGGAGTTCCTGCACCGCTACGAGCGGCAGTTCTCGGACGCGCTGGCCCAGGTGGAGGGCTGTGACGAGATGGGTCTGCGCATCCTGTTCCAGGAGTCGGACGTGGCCGAGCCCTCGGAGCAGACAGGGGCGCCCACCGAGGCGGACGCCCAGCCCCGCGGACGGGCCTACCTGGACAACCGGCGTCGCTTCTACGCGCAGCAGACACGTGTGGACCGCGCTGCCCGGCGCATGGCGGAGCGGGCGCAGGCGGCCTTCTCCGGGCTGTTCGTCCGCTGCACCTGGGACCATGCCGCTCGCCCAGACGGGCAGCTGCTCTCCATGGCCTTCCTGGTGGAGCGCCTCAAGCTCGCCGAGTTCCGGCGGGCGTTCCTTCGCTTCCAGAAAGACTGCCCCGGCAAGGTGATGTGCAGCGGCCCGTGGCCCCCGTACGGCTTCGTGGCAGACCTGGCAAAGCCTGCCATCGCAGCCCTCGCCGAGTTGGAGCACCTCCAAGAGAAAGGATGAATACGTCATGGCAAATGTCTCAACTTCTACCGGGACGACCTCGACGGCCGATGTCATCGACCGGATCCTGGACAAGGGAATCGTGGTCGATGCCTGGGTGAAGGTCTCGCTGGTCGGCATCGAGGTGCTCTCTATCGAAGCACGCGTCGTGATCGCTTCGATCGAGACCTACCTCAAGTACGCCGACGCCATCGGCCTCACCGCCGCTGCGGCTGCGCCTGTCGCGGTCTGAATCTCCACCTGAACAGGACAGGACAACGTCATGCCACGCGCCAAGAATCGACACGAGAAGTCCACCCCGGAGGGACGCTACCTGTACGCGGTGGTGCCGATAGAGGTGGTCGACTCACTGAACCTCGACACTCCCGGCATCCAGGGTGCAGACGTGCACCCGGTGACGTCCGGAGAGCTGGCGGCCATCGTCAGCAATATCGAGCAACAGACGCTTCGGCCGGAGCGCAAACACCTCAGCACCCACAGCGCAGTGCTGGGCCAGGTGATGGACCAGGCGCCGATGCTGCCGGTCGCGTTCGGCATCATTGCCAGCAGCGAGCGGGAGGTCAGGAATCTGCTGGCCGAGCACGCGAACGACTTCCTCACGCAGCTCAGCGCGGTGAAGGGGAACGTCGAGCTGGGTCTTCGGATCCGGCTGAGCGACCCCAACGCGTTCGGGTACTACGTCAACGCTTTCCCTGAGCTCAAGGCGATGCGGGACGACCTCTACCGCGAGGGGGAACCGTCGCGCGAAGAGAAGATCGAGCTGGGGAAGTACTTCGTCGACCTGCTCAACGGCTTCCGCGAGGCGACCGCCGACAAGGTGCTCGATGGACTCAAGTCCGTGGCCAGTCAGACCGTGGTCAATGAGCCGCGCAATGAGTCGGAGGTGGTGAATCTGGCCGCGCTGGTGCCACGAAAGAAGGTCGACGCCTTCTACGCGGCCGTGGAGAAGCTGGGCGCGACGCTGCCCGAGAACTTCCAGGTGGACGTAACCGGCCCCTGGCCGCCGTACAACTTCACCCATCTGCGAATCCACTTCGAAGAGGTGGAGGAGGCAGCGCAGGGGGCGCCTTGATCATCCTGGACGATATCCTGATGGCCCCTGTCCGGAGCATCGCGTGGATCTTCCGCTCGGTGCACAAGGCCGTGCAGGACGAACAGGCCCAGGAGCAGACCGACCTCCGCGCCCGCCTGAGCGACCTGTACCGGGAGCTCGAGCGCGGCGAGATCACGGAGGAGCAGTTCGACGAGCAGGAGTCGCAGCTGCTCGACCGCCTGGACGCGTTGAAGGGAGCGCAGGAGGGGGCGGAGCCTGCGACTCCTGAAACAGGCCCTGGAGGTGAGGACAGATGAACGGGCAGGCGACGACACCCGAGGCACAGCAGGAGCGCGCCTCGGTGCTGGAGTTGCTGGACCGGGTGCTCAACAAGGGCGTGGTCATCAGCGGTGACCTGGTGATTTCGGTGGCCGACGTGGACCTCATCTACCTGGGCCTGCGGCTGCTGTTGACCTCGGTGGAGACGGCGCTGGAGGTGGGCACCCTTCCCGAACATCCACAGCGCTTGCAGTGAGGCGCGTGGAGGATCCGCGCACGCGCGGGATGGGAGACGGGGTGAATCATGGCAGTCGAGGGCGCACCACAGGCGGTGGAGGAGCTCGCCCGAGCGTTGGAGCCGACGAAGCCACCCAAGCTGGAGCTGGACGAGGAGAACGTCCAGGCCGGGCTCGTGCGGCTGGTGCTCGCCGTCGTCGAGCTCATCCGCCAACTGCTGGAGAGGCAGGCGCTACGCCGGATCGACGCCGGCTCACTGAGCGAGGAGCAGATTGAAAGGCTGGGCGTCACCTTCCTGCGTCTGCAGGAGCAGATGGATGAATTGAAGAAGCAATTCCACCTGACGGACGAGGACCTGAATCTGGACCTCGGGCCGCTGGGCACGACGCTGTGAGGCTGGCCGAGCAGCGGACAGAGAGCGAGGAGCCATGGCCCAAATCGACGATCGCGCGACGACGCCCTCCCAGCGACACTACCCGCCCACGTCGACCCGCAGCAGCTCCGTGGCCGACATCCTCGAGCGGGTGCTGGACAAGGGCATCGTCATCACCGGGGACATCAAGATCAATCTGACGAACGTCGAGCTGCTGACCATCCAGATCCGACTGATCATCTGCTCGGTGGAGCGGGCGCAGGAGATGGGCCTGGACTGGTGGACGACCAACCCCAACTTCAGCTCCCGTGCGCGACAGCAGCTCTCGGCGGCGCAGGCGCCCGTGGCGGCTCCGGCTCCAAGTGCCTCGGCCGAACCGGCGGCTCCGGCCCCACGTGCTGCTCCCAAGCCCACCCCCACGACCAGGCGCGCGCCCAAGGCCAAGAAGGTGTAGGGAGGGGCCGCACGCGCAAGGCTTGCGCGGCCCTCTCCCCACCGACACGTCCCGTGCGCCGCGGGACCGAGGAGACCTTGGGGATTAGGGCCCAAGCGCCGCGTCCCGCCCGGGCCACGGTGCCAGGCGGGACGGCACGCGCATCCCGGCCATCCTCCAAGCCGTCCCGGGTTTCAGGGCAGGGACGGCGCCATGCACCTGGTACGACGCGGTGGCAGTGGGCGGCGTGCGCACCGCCGCGAGCATCGCCTCGCGAAGCGGAAGCCGGCGCCCCTCACGCGCCGAGCAGGTCCGCCCAGAATCGAACCAGCCGAAACACGTCCATCAGCGCCTGTGGCCCGTCCATCTCCGCGTGGGTGATGAGCGGTGTGGCCAGCGCGTGGACCTCGGTGTGGGGACGCAGGGCGGCGGTCAACCGGCTGGACTCCATGGCGGGAATCACCGTGTCCCCCGCACCATGCAGCAGGAAGACGGGCGCGGTGGGCGGCGGCGAGCGCTCCGGCGACAGCGCCGGGTCCGCGGCGAACGTCTTCACGAAGGGCAGCAAGCGTGGGCCAAGCGCCGCCACGTCGCGCGTGTTCACGTAGCCCATCAACGTGGCCGCGGGCTCCGGCAGCTCCGCCTGGAGCTCTCGCGCCTTGGCGAACGTCTCCGCCGCGAGGCTGCCATCCACCATGGCCTGATGGGATGCGCGCAGGAAGGTCCGGATGCCCGCGCGCAGGGGCTCCACCTGTTCGGGAGGAACCAGCTTCTCCGCCACGTTCAGCAGGATGATGACCACGCCATAGTCATGCGGGGCCAGGTGACTTCCATCCGGCAGCTCGCCCGAGCACAGGAAGGTGAGCACACGCGGCAAGTCCCCATGGCCGCCGAAGGAGAGCGTGGCCGCCACCCGGTCCTGCAAGGCGGGCCGTCCCGCCGCCACCACCGACAGGCCGCCGGAGAAGCTGATGCCGAACAGGTTCACCTTGCCGTCGGGCGCCAGGTCCGCTCGCGACGCGGCCCACACGGCGGCGTCCTCGATGATGTCCGGCAGGCGCGGCGTGATTTCGTAGCGCAGCAGGTCCGGCGGCTCCGGGGTGAGCACCGCCTGGCCGCCCATGGCCAGGTCCTCCGCCAGCTTCACGAGCCGAGGCTCGTCGATGCCATCCGCGTGGACACCCGAGGTCAGCACCACCGTGCGCCCGCGCTGCGTCACCGGCCGGTACAACCGGGCACGCACCGTGCCGTGACGCGTGGGCACCTGCACGTCGCTCACGTCGAAGGGCCCGGTGCGCCAGTCCGCGAGCGCCGTCTCCACGCCGCCCTGCATGCCCGCCGCGCGCACCACCAGCGACAAGCCCTGCAGCCACCCCGGCACCACGAACAAGCCCACGGCCAGCAGCGCCACCAGCGACGCCGCCAGACTCCGCCGCACCGCCCGGCTCATTGGAAGAGGTGCTCCACGAAGGTGCACAGGCGCTCGCGCTCGAAGGGCTTCTCCAGCAGCCCGCGCGTGCGGCGGCCCACGAACTCACGCGCCTGCGCGGTGAAGGCGCCCCCCGTCATCAGCCCGGTGCGCAGCGCGAGGTCCGGCGCCAGCCGCTCCAGCTCCACCACGAAGTCCAGCCCGCTCATGCCCGGCATCATCACGTCGCACAGGATGGCATCGAACCGCTCTCCCATGGAGAGCAAGCGCAGGGCCTCGCGCGCGTCCTGGACGACGTGAATCTCATACACGTCACGCACCAGCCGGCTCACCGAGTTACCCACGGAGGGCTCGTCATCGATGAGCAGCAGACGCCGACGAATGCGAGCGGGCGTCGGCTCCACAACCTTCGTTTGCTCCACGCCATCCGTCCAGCCCGCGGCCTGCGTGGGCAGGACGATGCGGAAGGTGCTGCCCCAGCCGGGCGCGCTGGAGACCTCGATGCGTCCACCCATGGCCTGCACCAGCGTCAGGCTGATGGACAGGCCCAGCCCCGTGCCCTCTCCGACGGGGCGCGTGGAGAAGAACGGATCGAAGATGCGGCGTTGCACGTCCGGCGCCATGCCGTGTCCGTTGTCGGAGACCTCCAGCTCCACGTGCCGGCTGCTGCTGCTGGCGCGCAGGGACACCCGCACCCGGTTCTCCTCGGGCGCACGGTCCGGCAGCGCCTGGAGCGCGTTCAACAGCAGGTTCACGACAATCTGGGTGAGGCGCCCTTCGTTGCCATGAACGGGCAGCACCGGCTCCAACGTGCACGTCAACCGGGCGACCAACCCGATCTGGTTGCGGAGCAGCCGCAGCGCGCCGTCCACCACGTGCACCATGTCCACCGGACCATGCAGCTCTTCATCCGCGCGGGAGAAGGTTCGCAGGTCGCGGACAATCGCGCTGACGCGTCCAGCGCCCTCCTGCGCTTCGGCCACCACCTCCCGCAGCTCCATGAGCTGCTCGTGGGACAGCTCCGGCTGGGCGAGCAGCTCGCGCAGGTACGAGAGATTGGAGCTGACGTAGGACAGGGGGTTGTTGATTTCGTGCGCGACGCCCGCGGCGAGCGTGCCAATCGATGCCATCCGATCCGCCAGCACCCACTGCGACTCCAGCCGCGCGCGGTCCGAGGCTTCGAGGAGGCTCGGCGTGGGCATGGCATCCCCGTTCGACAGCGCCGACAGGCGCCGGCGCAGGCTCGCGAGCCGCACGCCCCAGTGTGTCCCGGGCGCGGTCAGACACTCATCCGCACCGGCTGCGGCCAGGGCGTCGGCTTCCACAGGCGCGCGGCCCGTGAGCACGACCAGGTGTGTGCGGGGTACGCGACGCAGGGCATTCAACCGCTGACAGCTCGCGCTTAGGTCCGACAGCGGGCCGCCGTCATCCCACAGGACGATGAGTCCCTCGGAGATGGCCCCGGGCAGGATCCCCGCCAGGGGCACACGCAAGATCTGGCAGTTCCGCCCCGCGTCGGACTCGAGAATCCCTCGCTCGACCTCCTCCGACACCTCGGGAGGCAATGCCACCAGCGTCACAAACACGGCGTCAATCCTCCGGCCCCATGAGCCCCGGGTTCCGCGCGCAGGAGCCGAAGCCACATGCCCATTGCAGCGCCCGGGCGCTCCACGGTCAACGTCGTCGCGTCGCCGACAGTTCCCTGCGCTTCCGAACGGTGGCTCCTTGGACCCGGCGGGTCGCCGTCGCCACCACCTGTGGCCCCACGGCGCACACCGGCAGCAGCGGGCAGCGACCGCAATTCTCCGGCACGGGTTGGGCGGGGCAGGCCCCACTCATGCCGTAGTGACACAGTGCGAAGTCGTAGCGAACAGGGTCGGCCGGGTCCAACACGCGCAACGCGGCTGTCACCTCCTCCGCCGTGCGCCACGTCAAATCACTGCGGTGGGTCAGTCCCAGGTGCCGCGAGATGCGACCAATGTGGGTGTCCAAAGGAATGAGGAGCGCGGAAGGTGGCACGCGCTTCCAGATGCCGAAGTCCACGGTGTCCGGGCCCCGCACCATCCACCTGAGGTAGAGGTTGAGCCGCTTGGCCGCTCCCCCACCCAGCGGCGAGGGCAGCAGGTGATGCAGGCCGCGCTCCGGGCCCAGGGCCTTTCGCAAGGCGCCCATGGGGATGGCGCGCAGGCCCGTCGTGAAGTGGTCCAACGCGCCGTGCAGGGTGTCACGTGCCTGGAGCCCCTGGAGGAACAACGCCTCCAGGCTGCCCAGCTCCCGCAGCACACGCCCCATGCCCAGCAGGAGCACCGCCACGTCCGTGCCCACGTTGAAGCGGTACACGAAGCCTTCGAGCAGCGCCCGCGCGCCCGCAACGTCGAGCGCCGTGACGAAGGCGGCGGGAGACGGCCCCATGCGGCGCAGCAACGCGTCCACCTTGGGACGGAACAGGTCCGCGCGGCCGTACGCCAACCCGGCCGCCAGCAGCGCGCTGACCTCGATGTCTCGTGGGTCCTGGTAACGGTGCGGGAACTCCACCGGATCGAAGGCGATGCGGGCGCGCGCGTCGGTGGACGTCAGCACGGCCTCCAGCCGTGGCCGGAGGTGCTCGGCGGCTCGAGGCGAGAGTCCAGCAACCAGGGCAGTGCGTCTCTTCGAGCGCGGTGTCACGTCAGGCGGTCCCACAGGGTCCAGGAACGGCGAGCGGCCCGCCCGTCTTCCCAATGCTCGCGGCAGGCCTTCGTGCGCCTTCGTGCCTCATAGCGACAGGAGCACATCCAACTGGGCCTTCACGGCACTCGCCTCGTCCTGCTTGCCGAGCTTCTCGTAGAGCGCCACCGCGTCACGCCGCTCTTGAAGCTCGCGGGCGATGACGGCCTGCACGGCCTCCGGAGTCAAGGCCAGCCGGGGCACTTCGCCATGCCCCAGCCCACCAGCGCTTCCGGCGAACACGCCACCCACGGCGGAGGGCGCCACGCCCATGTCCGGTGCTTCCGCGTTGTCGATGGCCGCGAGCAGTTCGCGAAGCACCGCTGAAGCCTGCGGGCTCCGCGAGCGCATGGCCTCCTTCAATGCGGTGCGAAGTATCGCCTTCCACTCATCCACGGTTCGCATGCGCGCACCCTACCGACGCGCGGGGGGCGACTCAAGGTGCGCGCTCCGTCAGCGGTCCCCAGGCCCGGACAGCGACGAAGCCTGGGGCCCCGGATGCACCAGGCAGCGTCAGCGCAGCAACGCGGACGGCTGCGCGGCGAAGATGAGGTCGTCGTGGTCGTTGTAGTTGCCATCCACGCAAGGCGCCGTGCTTCCGCGGTTGCGGAAGACCGCTCGCACGGCCTGGGCGGCGCTGCCCTCCGGCAGCGTGTAGGTGGCGGACAGCGTGTGGAGGCCCTTCGACGGAACGGACATCGTGGTGATGAGCTGCCAGACAGGGTTGTTGGCGTCGGCCGCGTAGAACAGGTCCAGCTTGTCGTTGAGCTTGTTGTAGGCGAAGACCGTTGCATCGACGCGCACCAGCTTGCCCGGCGCGAAGTTCGTCCCGTCCAGCGTGGACACCACGATGCGCTCGTTCGACTGGTCCACCAGGTGAGCACCCGACAAGCCGTCCCTGCAGGAGTTCTTGATGGTGTTCGGCGCGTTCACCTCGGGCCCGACGAAGCCGCCGCGGCCATTGAGCAGCGTGCCGGAATCACACGCGTTGGAGGCCGAGGCACACCGCGGCGCCCGCAGGACTGAATCGAATCCAGCCGTACTGGTCGCGTTGCTCACCGTCACGGGCACCCCGGCGCTGGTCGCCGCGACGCCCACGAGGTCAACCGCCCGCGCCGTCACGGTGTGGCTGCCATTGGGCACCGCGGCGGTGTCCCAGTCGAACGCGTACGGCGCCGTGGTGTCGGTCGCCTTCAGTTCGCCGTCCACGAAGAACTCCACGCGGTTCACACCGGAAGCATCCGTGGCCGAGGCCGTGACGGTCGTGATTCCAGTCACCGTGCCGCCGGCGGCAGGGGCGGTGATGGCGACCTCCGGCGGCGTCTGGTCAATCGTCACCCCACCCTTCGCCAGTTCCGCCACGTACGCGGCGGCCAGCTTCGCGAACTTGAGCGCGTGACGGGCATCACCCCCGCTGTTGTGGAGCGTGTCATTGACGGTGTGGATGTACGGGTTGGACGCGCTCAGCGGCGCCTCGAAGGGCATCGAGGCCGCGAAGCCCGCGCTCGTCCATGACGCATGGTCCGAGCACGCGTAGCCACACGTCGTCGTGCTCCATTCGAGTTCGGGCTGATACGTGTCGATGAGGTTGGTGACGAACGTGTTCTGCGCCGCGTTCGTCCGGTCGCTCACCAGGGCCACGTCGATGTTCGACCGCAGGTTGTAGTTCGTCATGTCGAGCTGGAGCACGCCCACCACGTCGACACCGTCCGCCGCGTACTTGGTGGCGATTGCCGAAGAGCCGCGCAAGCCCACTTCCTCGGCCGCGTAGGCCATGAACTTCACGGTGCGCTCCGGGCGGTAGTTCTGGAGCATGGCCACGCGAATCACCTCGGTGAGCGTGGCGATTCCCGACGCATCGTCGTCCGCGCCGGGAGCCGTGCTGCCGCTGCTGGTGGAGTCCAGATGGGCACCGAGCACGACGACCTCTTCCGACAAGGTGGTGCCGGTAATCGTCAAGATGACGGAGGGCTGCGCCCACGAGGTGTGGTTGAAGAACTCGACGGTGACGTCGGAGCGCGTCGCCGGAACCAGCGACTCCCAGTGGCCCTTCAGCCAGTTGGCGGACGTCACGCCTGTCGGCGACGTGTAGTAACGCGTCGTATAGCTGGACAGGTGGTCGATGACCCCGCGGATGGAGGGTTCCTGAACCCCCGCTTGCAACGCGTTGACCGTCGACGCGTTGTCCAGGCTGTACGTGACGGCGGTGGCCTTGGCGGCCTTCGCCGCGACCGACGGGTCCAGGGCAGCGAGCGCGGCCACTTCGGTGTCGTGGTAGATGAAGCCACCGCAGCGGTTGAGCTTCTCGTGCATCATCCGCGAGATGAGGTTGAGCTGGGACTCACGCACGCGCAGCGCGGTGACGTCCGCCTTCTGCCCCCTCATCGATGGCGCCGCATGTCCGGCACTGGCGAAAGCCGCGTTGACGTGTTCGAGGGCATCCGAGCCGAGGGTGATCCACACCTCGCGATCGGGAGCTTTCGCCGCGGGCGCCTTCGCGAACGCCGAGACACTACAGAGCACCAGGAGGACTGAAGCGAGGCGCTTCATGTACATACGTTTCTCCACTGCCAGGCGGGGATGTGCGGTTGAGATGGCAGGGAGAGAAATCCCCGCCTTCACCGTTAACTTACACTTCCGGCGAAAGCGGGGGACACTGCTCGCGACAAAACACGCCGGCCTCAGCCATTCTCATGGATTGAGACAAGCGCGAAGCGGACGCTATCGGGACAGCTCACGGACGGCGTGGCCCAGCTCCGGGAGGATGAGCGCCTCCAGCGCGAGCCGTACGGCCTTGGGCGAGCCCGGCAGCGCGAAGAGAATCATCCCCTGGCAGGTGCCCGCCGTGGCGCGGGACATCATCGCCGCGCTCCCCACCTGTCGGTAGGACAGCATCCGGAAGAGTTCACCAAACCCTGGCAGTTCCTTCTCGAACAGCGGACGCAGCGTCTCCACCGTGCAGTCGCGCCGGCCAATCCCGGTGCCTCCGGTGAACAAGACGGCCCGGGCCCCCGCCTCGCGCGCGGCGTCCAGCGCGCCGCGAATGGCCTCCGGGTCATCCTTCACCACGAGGGTGCCAGCAATGCCGTGGCCCGCCGCCTCCAGGCCCTCGCGCAGGACCCGGCCACTGTCATCGCGCGCCGCGTCGCGGCTGTCCGAGCACGTCACGATGAAGGTGCTGACATGCACCGGCGCTCGCGCCTTGTGCTCCTCCGCCGGGCCGTGGTCGTGGCCATGCGGGGGGTGATGATGGTGGTCGTGGTGATGCGCGTGGTCGTGGTCATGACCGTGGTGCGCATGAGGCCCGTGGTCATGATGATGGTGCCCGTGAGGCCCATGGTCGTGGTCGTGGTCGTGGTCGTGTGCCATGACAGGTACTCCGGAGTGCGAGAGGGACTTCAGGGCGTGTCGGGCCAATCGATGACGAGCGTGCCGTCTTCGACCGCGACCTGCACCGTCGGCTGGTCGTCACAGACCCCCGGCGAGGTCGCGTTGCGCCCGGTGTCCATGTCGAAACCGACCTCATGACACGGGCAGACGACCATGTTGTCCTCGATGCGACCGCCGGACAGCAGACACCCGGCGTGGTTGCACCAGTCATCCAGGCCCTTGTAGCGCCCGTGGATCTTCGCGATACACACGTTGCGCTTGCCGACCTCGTAGCCCCGCATTTCCCTCTCGGCGAAGTCCGCCGGTCCCAGCTTGATCTTCGTCATCGCGGCCCCTTTTCCCACAACGCGGGACTGGCTGCACTCCCGATGCCCGGGCATTACCTTCTCCCCGTGACTCCCGACGTGACCATCCCCACCGCTGTCGACAAGGCCACCGTCGCCCAGGTCCTCCGTGACATCTCCCTCCTGCTCCAGCTCCAGGGCGAAAGCGGGTTCCGCGTCCGCGCCTATGACATGGCGGCGGACCGCATCGCCGGGCTGCCCCAGGAGCTGGGCCCCCTGGTCGCGGAAGGCCGGCTGGAGAGCCTCCCAGGCATCGGCCGCGCGCTCGCCGAGAAGATCTCCGAGTTGGTGTCCACCGGCCGGCTCGGCTACCTGGAGGAGCTGCGGGCGCAGTTTCCTCCCGGGCTGCTGGAGCTGACGCAGCTGCCCGACGTGGGGCCGAAGAAGGTGGCCACGCTCTGGCGTGAGCTCCAGGTGAGCAGCATCGAGGAGTTGGAGCGGGCCTGCCGTGAGGGCCGCGTGCGGCAGGTCCGCGGCTTCGGCGCGAAGAGCGAAGCGAAGATGCTGGAAGGCATCGCCCTGTACCGCCGCGCGCGCGGCGAGCGCAAGCTGCTGGGCGAGGTGCTGCCGGTGGCCACGGCGCTGCTGGAGCGGGTGAAGGCCGCGCCGGGCGTGGTGCGCGCCAGCCTGGGTGGCAGCGTGCGCCGGCAGGCGGAGACCGTGGCGGACGTGGACATCATCGCCTCCGCGCCGGAGGCTGGACCGGTGCTGGATGCCCTGGCGAACGCGCCTGGCGTGGCCGCGGTGCTGGGCAAGGGCGAAAGCAAATGCTCCGTGCGGTTGGAGGCCGGCGACCTCCAGGTGGACCTGCGCGTGCTGCCCGACGAGGACTTCGCCACCGCGCTGCACCACTTCACCGGCTCCAAGGCGCACCACATCCGCCTGCGCAACCTGGGGCAGGAGCGCGGCCTCAAGATTTCCGAATGGGGCGTCCACCGGGACGACGGCACCAAGGTGCCCGTGACGGAGGAGTCCGGGATCTACGCCCTGCTGGACATGCAGTACGTGCCCCCCGAGCTGCGGGAGGACAACGGCGAGGTGGAGGCCGCGCGCGAGGGACGGCTTCCCCAGGACCTGCTCACGCTGGAGGACGTCCAGGGCGCGGTCCACGCGCACAGCACCTGGTCCGACGGGCGCAACAGCCTGGAGGAGATGGCGCTCGCGGCGCGGGCGCTGGGCCTGAAGTACCTGACCATCACCGAGCACAGCGAGGCAGCCATCTACGCAGGCGGCTTGAAGGTGGATGACCTCAAGCGCCAGTGGGAGGAGATCGACCGCATCAACGCGGCCGTCTCCGGCGTGCGGCTGCTCAAGGGCATCGAGGTGGACATCCTGGAGTCCGGCGCGCTCGACTACGCCGACAGCGTCCTGGAGCAGTTCGAGGTCGTCATCGGCTCCATCCACGTCCGGCATGGCATGGACGAGGACCAGATGACGCGCCGGCTGCTGGCCGCGATGGACAACCCCTGCCTCCAGATTCTGGGGCACCCCACCGGCCGGCTCATCAACAGCCGGGAGCCCTACCCCGTCCGCATGGACGACATCCTGGAGCGGGCCGCCGAACGCGGCGTGGCCGTGGAGGTCAACGGCAAGCCCGCGCGCCTGGACATCAAGGCCGAATATGTCCGGCAGGCCGTGAAGCAGGGCGTCCGCCTGGTGGTGAGCTGCGACGCGCACCAGAAGGAGGACCTGAGGAACCTGGCCTTCGCGGTGGCCACCGCGCGCCGGGGCTGGGCCCGGAAGGGGGACGTGCTCAACACGCTCCCGGCGGACCGCTTCGTCACCGCGCTGCGCGAGCGCCGGTGATAGGCTGCGGCACCCGCCGATGTCCCGCCTGCCGCCGCTGCTCCTCCTCCTCTGCCTCCTGCCCTTCGCCTCCGCCGCAGCGGAGGCCGACAAGCCCTCGCGCGCCGACCTCCAACGGGTGCTGGAGCGACACGGGCGCTCGGTGGTGCACGTCAAGGGCCCTCGAGACGCGGGGCCCGGCGTCTTCGTGGGGTCCGCGGGGCAGGTCCTCACGTCCGTCACTCCCGTAGGGGCCAGGTTCACCGGCTTGAATGCCGCCACGGTGGAGCACGACGGAAAGACGCTGCCCGCCCGCGTGGTGATGGCCAACCAGGACCTCCAGATTGCGGTGCTCGCCGCTCCGGATGGCGCGTACCCGGCGGCGCCCGTGAAGGTGCTCCGGGACGGCGACAGCCTTGACGGCCGCTGGCTGGTGGGCGTCCTCCCCGCCAAGAAGGGCCAGCCCGCGCGCCCCGTGCCGGCGCGAGCCCGGGCGGCCCAGGCCCCCTTCTATGATGTCCCCCTGGCCCTGCCCGCGGGCAGCCCCGTCTTCGACGCGGAGGCGCGGCTGGTGGCGGTGGTGGTGAAGAAGCACCGTCGCGGCTGCCGGGTGCTTCCGCTGAGCGCCGTGAAGGTGGAGCTGGCGTCGGTGGACATGCCATGACCCAGGCCGCGACGACGCCCTGGAGACCGAACGCCGTGCAGGAAGCGGTGGGATTGTGGGCGGTGGGCTTCCTGTCCATCGTCGCCGCGTTCCTGCTGTTCGGCGGCACCAGCATCCCCAAGCTGGTCGCGACCGTGGGATTCCTCTACCTGCCGCTCATCCCCATGCGCTGGCGGGACGAGGACTACGGGGACTACGGCCTGTCGCTGCGCGCGTGGCGCGAGGACCTGCGCCTGTTCCTGCTGCTGTCCGCGGTGGTGGGCCCCCTCTTCTTCCTGGGTTTCGCCGCGTTCGTGGAGGTGCTCCCCCACCTGCCCCCGGCGTTGGCCAAGCACCTCACGCCGCTGATGGGCGAGGCCCGCTTCCAGCCCCGCCTGCCCCCGCGCTTCGGAGAGTGGTTCATCGACCAGCTCTTCGTCGTCGCGCTGCCGGAGGAGTTCTTCTACCGGGGCTACCTCCAGACGCGGCTGCGCGACGCCTGGCCCCAGGGCCGCAAGTTCCTGGGGGGCCGGCTGGGCCCCGCCTTCTGGCTGACGGCGCTGCTGTTCGCCCTGGGCCACCTGGCCATCTTCCAGGCGTGGCGGCTGTCCGTGTTCTTCCCAGCGCTGATCTTCGGGTGGATGCGGGCGCGCACCGGCACCGTCATCGGCGCCGCCTTGTTTCACGCGGCCTGCAACCTCTATGTGCGGTTTCTCGAGGTTTCTTTTTTCGGCTGACTTCTGCCGAGCTTCGCCGCGCCCCCACTCCGTGCAGCAGCGCCGAGCGCACCATCCGTGAAAAACGGGCGCGTTCACACGTTCGTAACCTGATTTCAACGGAAGCTCGACAAGGTTTTACTTGCCTTTCGAGAATGGCTTATTGCGTCGAAAATATCACAAGAAACTCCGGGCCACACTGCGGCGATAACTCTTCAACCCCCTTGCACTGAGTTCGAGACCCCCAATGACGATTCGCCGCACCGAAGGTCCGAAGCCCACGATTCGCTCCACTGCTGCTTCCGAGGCTCAGTCGAAGACGGCCGCCAAGCCCGCGACCATCGCCCCGAACGTCATCAAGGACGGGTTCGGCCCCGCGGCCAAGACGTCGGACCTGGCGCGCGCGGAGAAGACGCTGAAGCCGCTGCCGCCTCCCGTGGGCCGGCTCTCCCTGGCCAGCCGCGAGGCGCAGACGGCCATCCAGACGTCGCTGGCGCACCTGGCCCCCGCCACCCAGACCTCCCTCCGCAACCCCGGCATCATCGGCGGCGTGCAGTTCCCGGCGTACACGCCGAAGAGCGTGGAGCGTGACTCGCTGGGCATGACGCACGTGCGTCTGGACCGCCAGCACGAGGGCGTGAAGGTCTTCGGCGAGCAGGTCGTCACGCACCTCGACGCCGAGGGCAAGGTCAAGAGCACCACGGGCGACCAGTCTGAAATCCCGGCCGGCCTGGGCACGCAGAAGCCCAAGGTGTCGCACAGCCAGGCGCTGGATATCGCGATGAAGGCGTTCGACGGCAAGCCGGACCGCCAGCCGAACTCCGAGCGCGTCATCTACAAGGACATCTCCGGTGAGTACCACTCCGCCTACCGGGTGGAAGTCACCAACGTGGATGGCACCGACAACCCGCGCAAGATGAACTACCTGGTGGACGCCAACACCGGGAAGCTCTTCGAGCAGTTCAACACCATTGACGGTTTCGCCCGCCAGCACGGCGCCGCGCACGGCCACAGCCACGCCGAAGGCGCGGACCACGCCGACCACGCCCACGGCGTTGCCGCGACGGCTTCCGAGATCAAGGCCTCGGCCACGCCGAAGGCGGAGATCGCCGACCTGACCACCGTCACGTCGAAGATCAACGTGACCCAGGACGGCACCGTGGACCAGCTGAAGCTGGACCTGGACATCGACCACACGTTCAAGGGCGACCTGTCGGTCACGCTCACCAGCCCCTCCGGCAAGTCGGAGACGGTGCACAACCGCAAGGGTGGCAGCGCGGACAACATCAAGGGCAGCTTCGACCTGAGCGCCTTCGCGGGCGAGTCCGCGAAGGGCGAGTGGACGCTGTCGGTGAAGGACAACGCTCGCCGCGACACGGGCACGCTGAACAGCTGGGGCCTGACCATCACCCCGAAGGCCGTTGAGCCCAATGAGCCGGGGCCCGGCGAGAAGATCGCGGACGACACGTCCATGTACAGCGGCAAGGTCGCGCTGGAAACGAAGAAGCAGGCGGACGGCACGTACACGCTCGAGGACGGCACGCGCGGCAAGGGCGTGGCGACCTACGACGCGATGAACCGCGAGCGCGCCAGCGGCCAGACGCCCATCAAGGACGACAACGACGTCTGGGGCGAGGCCACGGACCCGGAGCGCAACAAGGCCGCGGTGGACGCGCACTACGGCGGCCAGATGATGTACGACTACATGAAGGACATCCTCGGCCGTGACTCCATCGACGGCGCGGGTGAGAAGCTGGTGTCCTACGTCCACGTCAGCAACAACTACGTGAACGCCTACTGGGACGGCGAGAAGATGAGCTACGGCGACGGCGACGGCCGCAACTCCGGTCCGCTCACCGCGCTGGACATCGCGGGCCATGAGATCGCCCACGGCCTCACCGAGCGCACCGCCGGCCTCATCTACCGCGGCGAGTCCGGTGGCCTGAACGAGGCGATGAGCGACATCATGGGCGCCGGCCTCGAGTGGTACGCGGCCCAGAAGAACCCCGACGTGAAGTTCAACTGGACGGTGGGCGAGACGGCCTGGACGCCGAAGGACGGCGACCCCACCGACGGTCTGCGCTACATGGACGATCCGACGAAGGACAACTACTCGATCGACAACTACAAGAACTACCCGAAGCAGACCGAGGTGCACGGCTCCAGCGGCATCGCGAACAACGCCTTCTACCTGCTGACCAACGGCGGAACCAACCGCACGTCCGGCATCGAGGTGAAGGACGCCATCGGCATGGAGAAGGGCCTGAAGATCTACTACCGCGCCCTGGCCCACTACATGACGCCGAGCACCACGTTCGCCCAGGCCCGCACCGCGACCATCAACGCGGCCACGGACCTCTACGGCGCGGACTCCGCGGAAGTGGCGAAGGTCAAGGAGAGCTGGACCGCCGTCGGCGTGAACTAGTCCTCCCGCTTCACTGAAGACACCCGAGCCCGGCCCGGCCCGCGACACACCGCGGACTGGCGCCGGGCTTCGGCTTTCCAGCGGGCGCTCAGGCCGACGACTCCCCTGATTCGGTGACGGGCGTCGTGGCCGGCACGCCCTCCACCAGCAACATGATGGAGTGCGCGCTTTCGTGGCGGAGCGCCTTGGCGGCGGCGTACTCCGGGGATGCCCACCAGGCCCTGGCGAGCTCCACGCTGGGGAACTCCAGCAGGACGAAACGCGGGGGCTGCCAGGTGCCTTCCAGGGCCTGGGTGGGGCCGCCCCGGACGAGGTAGCGGCCCCCGTAGGGCTTGAGGGAGGGAGGCGCGAGCTGCTTGTACCGCTCGTAGGTCTGCGCGTCGTGCACCGAGACCTCGACCAGGACGTAAGCAGACATGGGCGCTCCTCGTGGCGGATCAGAACTCGTATCGGAAGACGACGGGCGCCCCCTGCGTCCGATGCCTGGGGAACGTCCAGGCGCCTATCTTCTGCTGCATGCAACGCACGAGCGACGTGCCTCGCAGCCACGGCGTCTCGGTGGTGATGGACTCCACCTTCCCGCTCGGAAGGACGCTCAAGCGCAGGACTGCCCGGTCCCCCTCCTGCGGCGGCGCGGACTGCTCCCGGGCACATGCCGCGAGCTCCGAACGCCGGGCATGCACCACGGCGAAGACGGTGGCCAGGTCGAGCGACTCGCGCGGCGCCGTCGGGTCGGGCGGAACATAGACGGTCGGCTTGTGGTGCTTGGTAGCGTTGGGCCCTGGGCCGGAGAGCATGCGGTCGAAGTCCGCGTCGGGCCCCAGGTCGTCCTCCGAGCTGCCGGCCGTCGCGGCTTCGGCCACCGTCGTGGCGGGCCGCTTGGCGGGCTCCGGCTCCGGAGCAGGCGCCACGGAGTGCTTCCCGATGACGAAGGCCACGGCGACGTCTCGCGAGGAGAGACTGCCCGTGGGCCGCTCGAAGACGCGCTCTTCCGGCGACGGCCGTCCGCCGCCGGTCGCGGCGCGCGCCGTGCTCTCCGTCCCAGTCAGCTCCGGCACGCGGCCTCCGCGCTCGACCGAGGCGGCCGAGAGCGAGGGCGTCGATGGGCGTGTCGGCTCCTGCACCGGGCTCGGGTCGCGCGCGCTCTCGGCGGCCGACGTCGCGATGCCCGCGCCGCGGAGGCCAGGGCTCGCGCTGCCCGTGCCGCCCGCTGACGTAGAGGCACCAGACGCCGCGGCGCCCTGGCTCGCGGCCGCGACCGCTTCCGGCGTGGGCGCGGCGGCCACCGGCGCCTCCACGGGCGGCGGCGCGCCGGTGGCGCCACGCGCCGTGTCCACGGCCTCACCGGGGCTCGCGGCACCACGGCCGCCCCCAATGCCCAGGACGCTCAGCGCCAGGGCCACCGACACACCGCCGATGGCCCCACCCGCCAGGATGAACCCCAGCCGGCGCTTGCGACGCGCGCGCTCCTCGGGGGACGGCGACGCGAGCACCGCGTGGGTCCCCACGGGCTCCGCCACGGGCGTCGGGTCCGACGCCGGGGCTCCGGATGCGGCGAAGTCACTCGCGGCCGGCGCGGTGACAGGTTCTGGTGCGAGCGTCGCGACGACAGCTTCCGGAGCAGGCCCGACGGCAACGCCCGCGGCCGGAGCCCCTGGAGCCTCCACGGCAAGTGATGCGCCGGACGCCTGCGTCTGCGGCATGGCGACAGCGCTCACCTCGGGAGTGGCCACGACGGCGGCAGGAGCAATGGCCGCGAAGGGGGGCACCACCGTGCCCGGTGCATTCAGGATCACCCGCTCCGTGGTGGCCTCGGACACGTCCACGGCGCGCGCAGCCTGGGGCATGAAGCCCCGGGACGCTTCCGGCGGAACGGGCGGAGGGCCCACGGGCACGGCTGGCGGCAGCAGCGTGGAAGCGAGCTCCGGGATGTGCCCCAGGGGCAGCCACTCACTGAACCCCTCGCGCCAGCACAGGGAATCAATGCCCAGAAAACCCCGCTCCACGTGGGCCTTCAGGTCCGCGAGGTCGTGAGGACCATAGGCCGCGCCGCCCGCGACGAAGTACCAGGCATGCTTCACGACGGGCACGGCTTCCTTCGGCGGCGGCGCCTCCTCCTCACCCAAGGTGGACGCCCGTGAGCGACCCGCGCCCCGGTGCAGTCGCTCCGACTGCGTGGCCTCGCGGTAGCGCGGCTGCGCGCTGGGCTGGGCACGAAGGCTCTTGTCCGTGCGCAGCTGACCCACGATGGCGTCCAGCTCCGCATCCGACACGCCGTCCAGCACGGGCGAATCGCCCTCGTCAGGGCGCTCTGGGGCCACCTCCCGGGCGTTTCCCGGGTTGGCGTTGTCTTCCCCTGAGTTGCCGGCCATCGACCCGCTCCTTGATTCCATCCGGTCCCGATTAAGCCGCACCATCAGACCTCACCCAATGGAATGCCACCACGGCGATTCGTCAACGGCGAGCATCTGCGCGGAGGTGGACACAGCCCCCACGAGGGACGGAGCCCTAGCGTAGTTCCCATGCCCCATCTTCGTACAATGTCCCGACTGTGCGGCATGGGCACACAGTCGTCGACGCGCCACGCCTGGGAGCGAGAGCAGTGCGCTCGCACCGCGCGGCACGTATCGGCACACCCACTCCTCGGGAAACCAAACGGGAGCGGTGGGCGACCGCGAGCCTCACAGCCACAACTCGAAGTCCACCTGCGTGCCCTTCGGGCCGGTGCGCACATCGAAGCGGTCCGCCAACTGCTTCACACCCAACAAGCCCAGGCCCATGCCCGTCTTGCTCTTGTATGTCCCCGAAAGCACGCGCTCCAGGTCCGGGATGCCTTGCCCGGAGTCCTCGGCGCTGACACGCAGCAGCCGCTTGGGCGCCAGCTGCGGCGCGAGCTGGATGGTGCCGCCCCCCGCATACGAAATCTGGTTGCGCGCCAGCTCACTCACCGCCGTGGCCACCTTCTGGCACTCGTAGCCGCGCCCCCCCAGGGCTTCGCACAGCATCCGGGCGGCGAGCCGCGCGTGACTGGCGTCCGCTTCCGTGCGCACCAGATAGGTGGTCGCCCGAACCTCCGCCGAGGGTGAAGTAGCCGTGCCCTCCGGCCCCGCCGAGGGCGCGAGTTGCGCGCGAAGCTGCGCCATCATCCGCGGACGGAGAGAAGGGTCCACGAAGTGGCGGGTGGCGGGTTCCAGCGCCTCGATGATGCGCGGCAGGTCCGCCGCGGACACCGTGTCCATGGACAGCCGGAGGGACTCCACGGTGCCTCGCAACACCCACCGCGCCGCCGTCTCCGCCATGAACTGCTGCAAGACGCGCAACAGCGCCGGGCCCACCAAACCACCGCTCACCCGTGCCTCCTTTTCGCCTGGACCACCACCCGCTTGCGCGCCAGCACCTCGAACCCTCCACCTTCGCGGTTGGCCACCTGGACGTCGTCGGTGAGCCGTCGCACCGCGGCCCCGCCTTCGCCCAGGCTTTCGCCGGGCAGCGGGCTCAGACGCCCGTCCCTGCCAGCGAAGAAACGGGATGGGTCCTCCATGCCGGGGCCGCGGTCGCGGGAGCGGACGAAGAGCCACTCCGCCTCGCGCCACAGCTCCACCCAGCCCCGGCCACCCGCGTGGCGCACCAGGTTGGTGCCCAGCTCGCCCACCACCACCGCCACCTCGGCGCTGGCTTGCGCCGCCAGGCCATGCTCACGGGCGTAGCGGCGACTCAACGCGGCGGCGACCGCCGCATCCGACCTCGAGCGGATCTCGATGCTGAACATCGGCTCAACTTCTGAGAGCATGGGAGACACAAGCGCCGAAAATCCAGCGAATCTTCAATATTTCAATGACGCGCCCTCAATGGAAGCACTTCCCCTCCGGGGATGTAAAGCGGCTCGCAGTCATCCTGGACCCGGAGCACCCATCTCGGGAAAGCCTGGGCCGGCGCCGAGGCCCGCATCCACTTCGGGAGCGGCCTCCAGGCACCTGGCTCGCTCACGTGCCGGACAGCTCGTGCATCTGCAGATCCGGCCCCACCGCCAGCGTGCGGCCATGAGCCAGCTCCACCCATCCCGAGGTGCGCTTGAGCGCGCTGGCCACCACGACAGTACGACGGCGGCGATGTGCGCCTACCGCGGGCTGCGTATCGGGGGTCGAGGGCGTCACGTCGCACAATTCGCATTCGGCCGCCCCCTCCAGCCGCGTGCAGTACAAGGGATGCTCGCCGTACCGGGTCGCCGCCAGGAGGATGCCGTTGGTGGCCACCAGGTTGAGCGTGGGCGTGCGTGTCACGCCGGCCTGGGCCGCGGCCTGGACCACCTCGCGCACCGTGTCCGCCAGCACGCGTCCAGCGGCCTCGGCCTCCAGCCGTGGGTCCTCCGTGCGGCCCAGGTCGCGCAGGCGCCTGAGGAAGACGGCGAACAGCAGCTCCCCTTCGGTTCCGCCGCGCACCTGACGCCGCAAGTGGTCCGGCAGCGACGCCAGCAACGGGGCACGAAGCAGCTCGAAACCCTGTACGCCGCCATGAAGGGCGAACAACCAGCGACGGTAGCGGAAGGGCTGCGTGTTCTCCTCCAGCGACAAGCCCACGGGCAGTTGGCCGGCGTGGAACAGCAGCGCCTCCGATTCATGCGGGGGCACGAGCGAGTCCAGGGACAGCTCCTCGCCGCTGGAGAAGCGCCGCAACAGGACCTCCTCCTGGGCGTAGGCTCCCACCCCCACGGCGTTCGCCCTCGGTGCGCCCTGGAGCAGGACCTGGCCTTGGAGGCGGTGCAGCTCACAGCGCAGCAGGTTCGGGTCGGACGTCAGAGCGGCGAGGATGACGGACATGGATGAGGAAACCCCCTTCGCCATGAGAGATAATGGCCTCGGAGCGCCCCCTCAACTCAGCGGGCGTGCTCCCTTGCACCCTCGCTAAGCCCTTGAAATGGCTAGGCTTTATTGACATGGGGACGTTGACACCCGCTTCTGGGGGTGCCTAACCTCCGTGCCCTTCACCGACGGACCTCTGCTGAAGGTCTTCACCGGAGACGGAATGGCGGACGACATCGCAATCGGCATCGACCTGGGCACGTCATTTTCGTGCGTGGCGGTGGTCCAGGACGGCCAGCCCACCGTCATCCCCAACGAGTGGGGAGAGACGACTCACGCCTCCTGCGTCTCGTTCCTCGAGGATGGCTCGGTCCTGGTCGGTAACGCGGCCAAGAAGAACATCATCACCAACCCCGAGCAGACCGTCTATTCCGCCAAGCGCCTCATCGGCCGCTACTACTTCTCCGACGAGGTGAAGAAGGCGCAGGCGGTGATGCCGTACCGCATCGTCGAGGGCGACAACAACTCGGTGCGCATCGCGATGAACGAGCACTCCTATTCGCTGCCGGAGATCAGCGCGCTGGTGCTCAAGGAGCTGAAGGCGGTGGCGGAGACGTACCTGGGCCAGGAGGTGACCAAGGCCGTGGTCACCGTGCCCGCGTACTTCAACGACAACCAGCGCCAGGCCACCAAGGACGCGGGCCGCATCGCCGGTATGGAGGTGCTGCGCATCCTCAACGAGCCCACCGCCGCGGCGCTCGCGTACGGCTTCGGGCGCGACGTCAACCAGCGCGTGGTGGTCTACGACCTGGGCGGCGGCACCTTCGACGTCTCCATCCTGGAGATTGGCAAGGACGTCTTCGAGGTGCTGTCCACCGCGGGCGACACGTACCTGGGCGGCGACGACTTCGACGACCGCATCATGACGTGGCTGGCGGATGACTTCCTGGCCCGCACCCGCCTGGACGTGCGGCAGAACAAGTTCTGCCTGCAGATGCTCAAGGAGGCCGCGGAGAAGGCGAAGATCGACGTGGGCCAGACGGGCTCCGCGGAGATTCTCTGCCAGGGCATCTGCCAGGACGCGGACGGCAACGTCATGGACCTGCGTGGACAGCTCAACCAGGACCAGTTCAACCGCATGGTGATGGACCTGGTGCAGCGCACCTTCAAGGTGTGTGACGAGGCGCTGCAGAGCGCGCGCCTGACGGCCGCCGACATCGACGCGGTCATCCTCGTGGGCGGGCCGACGCGGCTGCCCATCATCCGCAATTCGGTGAAGCACTACTTCCAGAAGGAACCGCTGGAGGGCATCAACCCGGACCAGGTCGTCGCCATGGGCGCGGCGCTCCAGTCGCACGCGCTGCTGGACAGCAAGACGCAGACGTTCCTGGTGGACGTCACGCCGCTGTCGCTGCGCATCGGCACGGTGGGGGGGTACACCGAGAAGATCATCGACAAAAACACGCCGGTTCCCATCGACCGCTCGAAGACGTTCACCACCAGCCGCGACGGCCAGGAGAAGGTGAAGATTCGCGTGTACCAGGGCGAGTCCAACCGCGCCGACGAGTGCGAGATGCTCGGCGAGTTCGAGTTCGCGGGCTTCCGCATCGGATACCGCGGCGAGGTGAAGATCGAGGTCACCTTCGAAATCAACACGGATGGCCTGGTGCACGTGTCCGCGTGCGACACGGCGACGGGTCAGAAGACGTCGACCTCCATCACCCTGTCCTCCGGCATGAGCGAGGCCGATATCCAGCAGTCCATCCAGGCCAACCGGAACATCCGGCTTGCTGGCCACAACAGCAACGACCTGCCCGCCGCGGCGCAGTAAGGCCGCGACTCGACCACGCCGATGTCCGAGCCTTCAGACCCCAGCGCCGGCAAACCGCCGGGAGCCACGCCCGGGACACCGGCCACGCCCGCCCGGCCCGCAGTCCCGCGCGTGACGGCCGCCGTCCCCGGCCCCGTCACGCCCGGGACGACTCCGTCGTCGCCCGCCGCCAACGCGCCGACTCCGCCGCGTCAGCCGCAGGGAACACCTGTCGCACGGCCCACCGGCGTGACGTCCCCGGTGCCGCCCCGAGCCACGACGACGGGGATTCCCACGGTGCGGACGGGCGCTGGAGAGGGTACGTCTTCCACTCCCGGACAAGCGACAGCGCCGGGTGCGAGTCCCGCGACGACGCCGACACGTCCGGCGTCGGGTGCGGTGCCGTCCGCGCCGGGTTCGGGGAGTGCGCCGCGAGGCACACCCACGACGCTGCCTGCGATTCCTGCCGTGGGCGCCGCGACAAGCCCTGCCGCGAGGCAGCCGGCGACTGGCGCAGTGCCGGGGCAGCGGAGTGCTGCTGGCAATGCGCCATCCGCCGCGGTCGCCACGACTCCGGTGCCGCGCCCGGCGGGAGCTGGCGCAGGGCCCTCGGCGTCCGCCCCGGGTACGGCGGCTCGCCCGAGTGCCACTGGTGCTGATGCTCGGACACCCGTTCCGCGTTCGGCGCTCGCGAACCCTGGCGTACAGGCGCCCACGGTTCCGCAGGGCACTAGCGGACTTGATGCCCGGACGGCCGCGCCGCGTCCTCCTACCGGAGCAGCGGGAGCCGCCACACCCGTCCCGCGTCCTCCTACCGGGGCAGCGGGAGCCGCCACACCCGTCCCGAGCCAGGTGACGGGAGCAGGCGCCAACACACCTGTCCCCCGTATGCCCCCTGCGGGCACCACCACGCCTGCTTCGCGACCGGCACCGGCCTCCCCCGCCGCTGGCGCGAGTACGCCTGTGCCCCACGTCGCGCCGGCTGGCGGAACTGCCGCTGGCGCCAACACGTCCGCCCAGCGCCAGGGCCCAAATCCAAATTCGGCGGGAGCACCGACGCCCGCGCCTCGCTCGGCAGTTGGAGGAAACACGCCTCCTCCGCGTCCGGCCGGTGCAGTTCCTCCGGCGCAGCGTCCCGCCATGGGCGCAATCCCCGCCGTTGCCCCAGCCATCGCGCCCGTCGGTGCAACAGCGTCGCCAGGCTCGGCTGGTGTCGTCCCCCCCATCGCTCCCGTGGGGTCCTCCGCTCCGCTCGCGGGCGCAGTGCCCTCCATCGCTCCCGTGGGCGCTCCGGCTTCGCCCTCGCCGGCAGGCGCCGTCCCC
>NZ_JABFNS010000123.1 GCF_013116825.1 Myxococcus xanthus | reverse complement strand
CCCCCACCGCCAGCAGGGCCGCCGTCGTGGCCAGCACCAGCAGGTGCTCGGCGCGCGCCGCCCCTTTCGCCACCGCGTCCACGCTGTGCGAGAAGGCGTACCCCAGCGCCACCAGCACCGGGGCGCTGAGGCACAGCGCCAATACGTCCCACATCAGGAAGTCGCGCAGCCGCATGCCATGCACTGCGGCCATGATGAACACCGCCCCGCGCAGTACTGAGAGAAAGCGCCCCACGAAGATGCAGCGCCCGCCGTGGCGTGCGTAGAGCTGGGCCAGTCGCTCGCGGCGTTCCGGCGGCAGGAGCTTCTTCATTCGTGGATGCTCGTACAGCGCGGGCCCCAACCTTCGGGCGGTGAGGAAGAGGGCCGTGTCGCCGCAGAGCACTCCGGCCACCGCGACCGCGATCGCCAGGGCGATGGGCAGGACGTCCCGGTGCGCGAGGATGCCCAGCGACAACAGCACCAGGTCCTCTGGAATGGGAACCCCCAAGCCTCCGGCGACCAGGGCGGCGAAGAGCAGGGCCGCTGTGCCATGGGTCAGCAGCCATGGGAGTGGACCTGCGGCCATCGTGTCCCCCTTTCAGGGCGTCATTCAGGTTTCGCGGGGGGGGATTGTGCGCGCCGCCCTGCGCTCCTGCCGGAAGAGGAGGACCTCGCGGGAGATGATTTGAAGGGTCGCGGCCACGGGCACCGCCACCACCGCGCCCACGATGCCGGCCAACTCCGCGCAGAACAGGACTGCCAGGAGGACGAGCAACGGATTGACGTGGACCGTACGTCGGAAGACGAGCGGGGCCAGCACGTTGCCCTCGAGGGGCCCGTACAGCAGGAAGTAGGCGAGCGCGACCGCCGCCGCCCAGACGCCCTGCGTGGCCCACGTCAGCAAGGTGATGATGCCCCCAGCAATGAGCGGCCCCACGTAAGGGACCAGGCTGGAGAAACCACTGGCGATGCCCAGGGGCAGGAAGTACGGCAAGCCCAGGAGCGCCAGCGTCACCGTGGTCAGGGTGGCGTTGATGGTACAGATGAGCGCCAGCCCGGACAGGTAGCCGCCCGTGGCGCTGTAGACGTTGTGGAGGACCCGGACGTACCGCATCCGGTGCTCGGGGCCGACCAGGGCCAGCCCCCTGCGAATCAGGTCTCCTCCGAATGTCAGCATGAACACGACGAGGAAGAAGACGGTGAGGGCCGAGATGACCACCCCCACCACGCCTCCGATGGCTCGGATGAGCAGCGCAGGCAGGGCGCCGGTCGCGAGCCGGGGCGTTGCTTCCTCCAACCGCCGCGCCCAGCCGAGCGACTGCAGCCGGTCGCTGAGCACCTGGATGAGCCGAGAGCTCCGCAGTTCCGCCATCAGCTGCGGCCACTGGCGAACCAGGGCGTCCAACTGGTCCGCCGCGGCGGGAATCACGAGCAGCGCGAGGGCGGCGACGACGATTAGCAACGCCGTCATCACCAGGGCGATGGCGGCCAGTCGAGGCAGCCTGCCGCGCTCCAGTCGCGCGACGCCATGTTCCAACGCGAGCGCCAGGATGGTGGCGATGCCCGTCAGTGTCAGGGCCACCCGCGTCTTCGCCACGAAGGTGACGAGTACGACCACCGCGAGCACGGAGGCGCAGACGGTGAACACCGTCGTCGGTGTGACTTGCGAGCGTTGCCCCCCGCCGTCTCGCTCCGCCACCACCGCCCACGCTCCCGTCCCGTAACGCTGCCCCCGACGTGTCCACCCTGCCGGGAGCGGGCTACCCACCCCGCAGTTCAGGGTCGTTGCGGACCTGGAAGGGGTGGCTCGTGGGGATGGACTCGCGGCGGCCGCCCGCGTGGCCCCACTGCGCCTCGCACGCGTGAATGGAGCGAGGCGCTGAGCCCTTGGGACTCACAGTGCGTCAGTTGCGCGACGGGTAGATGCCTTCCAGCGCGATGATGAAGTTGATGCACAAGAAGGGCGACATGTTGTTGTGCGGCTGGCTTCCCCCCGCGACGCCGATGGCCGCGGGGTTCATGGTCCCGTCGATGGGGGCAGCCCGGTAGTTGAGCACGGTCGCCGTGGAGTCCGCCGCGAGCACGGTGCCAATGGGTGTTTCCGTATCGCCGTGCTGACTGCTCACATTCAGGGTGTGATTGTGCGCCGGCATCTGCGTCGAAATCAGCGTCACGGTTTCAGTTCCACCCTGTTCGCCCAGCGTGCGGGGCGACAGGCCAGGGCCCTGGCCCGGTTGCATGGGGTAGCGGCCACGCAGGTCCGGCAGGGCGAACGTCGTCTGCCCATTGCCTCCATAGGTGGTGCCAAGAATGGAGAAGAGCGCCGAGTTCTGGGCGATGGAGAGAAGCTGCCCTTGGCAGAATGCCCAGCCCCGCGGAGCGAAGTTGCCTGCGAACATCATGATCTGACCGATGAAGGGCTCTGACACGTGCGTCTACCTTTCGAGGAGAGGACTGCCTGACTGCGCCTGCTGCGCTTCCTCCCTGAGCAAACACCCGGCCAGCGCTGAAAGCGCGCGTGTTTCATGTGCGGGTAACGGCGGCATGCAATGAAACGTGAGACGCGGTGCCTCCATGTCTCGCTGTGTCACGCTCGCTCGTGCGTCCGATACAGACGCGCATGCGTCCGGCCCAGACGCCGCTGCGGATCCGCGTGCCGATGAAACGCGGGTGCGTCTGACCCGGACGCTGGGGCAATGTCTCGTGGGTTCTCTCCCGCGAGAGAATCTGCCCGGTTACCGCCGAACCTCTAGGGCGCGCCCCGGTCTTCTTGGCGTGGCGTGCGGCTTGCTCAGAGGCCCGCGGCGTGATGTTCCACGACGAGGAGGCCGGCAGATGACGCATGAGAACTGGCGACGCCCGCTGTATCAAAAGTGGTTTCAGGCGCTTCCGTTGACGGCGCTGCTGGTGCTGTCGGCGTGTCAGGAAGGCACGCCGGGACCGCAGGGGCCGCAAGGTCCCGCGGGCGCAGAAGGTCCTCCGGGAGCCGAGGGGCCCGCGGGTCCCCAGGGCGAGCTAGGTGCGCCTGGCGCTACGGGCCCCCAGGGGCCGCAAGGTCCTCCGGGCCCGGCAGGCGGGCCGGAGGGACCTCCGGGACTGATGGCGCTGGTTCGGACCGACTCCGAACCCTCCGGTGAGAACTGCGCCCAGGCGGGTGTGGTGGTGGAGACGGGCATCGACCTCAACCGGAACGGTCAGTTGGAGGATGAGGAGGTCGACGCCTCGCTGACCCGTTTCGTGTGCAACGGAGCACAGGGGCTCGTGGGGCCCGAGGGGCCGCAGGGCGCCATGGGCCCGCAGGGCCTCCGGGGTGAGCAGGGCGTGCAGGGGCCAACCGGTCTTCAAGGTGAGACGGGCGCGCAGGGGGAGCGGGGACCGGAGGGGCCCGCTGGCGCGGTGGGACCTGCCGGGCCGGCGGGACCGCAGGGCTCCGTAGGACCTGAAGGCCCGGTGGGCCCAGCGGGCGCCACGGGTCCCCAGGGTGCGGTCGGTCTGGGCACGGTGACGCGGACCACTGTGGAGCCGGCGGCCGGCAACTGCGCCACCGGTGGCGTGCGGCTGGAGATGGGCGTCGACGCCAACCGCAATGGGACGCTGGATGCCGGCGAGGAGAATGTCGCGCTCACCCGCTTCGTGTGTAACGGGCCGATGGGACCGCAGGGCGCGCAAGGTCCCGAGGGCGCGACGGGACCTGCGGGGGACCAGGGCCCTTCGGGACCGGTTGGTCCGCAGGGCCCGCAAGGCCCGCAGGGGCCCACGGGCTCGCTGGGCGCCTACGGTGACGGATCGGCTGGGGCGTACAACGTCCCCAGCGGCAACACCGTGGATCTGACCACGGCCGCTGGCTACGGCACGTTGGCCGGCCGGCAGCACCTCCAGTTCACCAACGTCACCATCTCCGGCACGCTGATTGTCCCGAGTGGAACGGTCATCCGGGCCTCTGGCGACGTCACCGTCAACGGTACGATCATCGTGGACCCCAGTGCCGAGGACAACGGAACCGGGCCTGCGGAGGCGGGCGTGGCGCGTGCGGCCGCAGGCGAGCCCCAAGGAGGGCGTGGGCTGTTGCCGCTCCAGGCCGCGCAACTCCTGCGCCCCGGCGGCCTGGGAGGCGGCGCGGGGGCCAAGCAGCTCGGTGTGACCGGTGGCCGGGGGGGCGGCTCCCTGGTCATTCTCGCGCAGGGAGCGATCCGCATTCCCCCGGGGGGCGCCATCAATGCCAATGGTGAGGCTGGTGGAACCGCCGCCAACCTGCCCGGCTCGGGCGGTGGCGCGGGGGGCGCCGTCGTCCTCGTGGGCAAGGGCTCCATCACCGTGGGGGGATTCGTCCGAGCGGTGGGGGCCAGTGGTGGCGCTGGCAACAACGCAGGGGGCGCGGGCAAGGGCGGCGGCGGCGGCGGTGGTGGTGGCATCGTTCAGCTCCTCTCCACCACGACGCCCAGCGTGACAGGCGGCATTCTCGTGACCGCGGGTGCCGCGGGCGCCACCGCGAATCCCACGGGCGCAAGCCAGGCCATCTCCGCGGGTGGTGGGGGCGGCGCGTGCGGTGGAAATGGTGGCTCGGGTGGTGGCGGGACGCTGGCCGCGCCTCAGCCGTCCGAGGCGGGGGCCGCCGGATATGACCTCCGGACTGTCACGCCCACGCCGGAGAACGTGTTCCTGTAGGTCCTGGCGGTTTGGGGGGATGCGGGCGGCTCGCGGGCAATCAGCTCGCGGGCCGTTCGTGTTTCCGGAGCATGGTTCCGCTGTGCATCAGTCCTGACGTGGTGCGGGGTTCCACGTCATGGCGACGTAAGGGGCGGCGGCCTCCTCGGGAGGCTCGGCGTCCACCTCGAAGCCCAGGCGCTCGTACAGCCTGCGCGCGGGGTTGGTTCGTAGCACTCGCAGCCGGAGTGGGACGCCTGCTTTCCCGGCCTCGTCCCGCACCTGGGTCAGCAGCCGGGTCCCCACGCCGCTGCCTTGGTGCGTGGGCAACAGGGCGATGTCCACCACCCGCCACGCCGCTGCGTCCTTCGCGACCAGCAGGCGCCCCACGGGTTGGCCTTGGAGACACACCACCTGGTGGTCGGCGCGAGGATGGCGGGCCTCCCAGTCGTGCGACTGCGCCACCCACTGCATGCGGAGGAAGGCGTCGCGCTGTGCGGGCGTCCAACCCCAGCCCGCGAGCTCGGACTCCCGGGTGCTGGCGTACAGCGCGAAGAGGAAGGGGTCGTCCGCAGCCGTCGCGGCGCGCAGGTCAATGGACACGGTGGCGGCCAGCATGGCTCGACGGGCGACGACGCGTCCATCAGCGGACGGCCACCGCGGAGCTCCGTCATCCGCCCAACGGCGGATGCAAGCAGCGGTAAATCCGGACGTCCTCGTAATCGTGGTTGGACGTCAGACCCGGATGAGATTTTCGGGAGCAGTTCCCGAAGGAGCCACACGATGAAGAAGACGCGAGACGAGGCACTGAACCTCCAGGAAGTGGGGGACATGGAGGCGCGGTGGCGGGGCCTCGCCACCCAGTTGCTGGAATTGGGGGACGACGCGATGGATGCGCAGCTGCTGGTGGCCTTCCGCGCCGCGCGTGAAGAAGGGGTGGTGCCTCCCGATGCGGGCTTCTTCCTGGTGGCCCACATCCTCACCGCCATGGCGGACGAGGCGATTGGTGACGAACCCCGCGTGTGCCGCCTGGCGCTGGAGTTGGAGTTGATGGAGCGTGAGTACGGCGTGGAGCAGGGCGTCTGGCTCAGCGGCGAGGAGACTCCACCCGAGGACTGGGAGGCCCTGCGCGCGGCGTATGAGGCCGCCTGCGACGAGGCCCGCGCCACCTTCTTCACGGCCTATGGCGAGGAGGAGATGGCCCGCCTCTACCTGGATGACCGCATCTGCTTCCACCGCCGCTTCGAGAGCGGGCGCCGCTTCTTCCACGGGCTGCCCATGCTTCCCGAGCATCTGCACTGACTCTCAGTTCTCAAATTCTCTCATTCAAATGATGTGAGCCGTCTTTCACGCATCTCAGGCGGAATGTTGCGGCTACAAAGTTTGGATTAGCAGGGCTTCAAGCTAGCTCAACGCTGCGTTGGTGAGGCGGCTTGCGGCGTCCTGGCCTTTTCCTTCGCCACACCCTATTCCGGCGCTCGCTTCCGGGTGGCGGGTGGAGTGGCGGGGAAGAAGTCAATGCATACCATACCCTCGGTGTGAAGACTCGAAACTCCAAGGCGAGTCTTCAGCAGCTTCGCTGCTCGGCGGCGCGCGTCTCTGGCTGAAGTCCCCTCCAAGGATCTGGGGCCGCGCGCCGCCGCTCTTTTTTTCCGCCGGACGGTGGCCCGGGCCGCCACGGCGGCCTTCGGGGGGGCGCTAGATTCGCGCGCCATGACCACCGACTCCGCCCACCGTCTCCTGGACCTGCTGTGGGAGCGCTACGCTGCGGAGGTGCCCTATGCGCGCACCTTCGTGCAGCTCTCCGGGGGCCGTTTTCGCAATGACCACGTCGCGCTCCGCTCGCTGGCCCGGCCTGGTGGTGGCATCGCGCTCTTCTCGCAGCCCTTCATCCGGCTCGGCTGGAAGGCCGCGGGCGCGTACACCTTTCCGGATGCGCACCTGTCCGCCATCTATTTGTCACATCCGGCGGGGCTGCCCCGCATCTTCATCTCCGAACTGAAGCAGGAGGAGTTGTCCCCGCGCGCTCGCGAGCTGCTCGCCCGGCTGCCCGAGGACCCCGCCCCTCCCGAGGACGTGGATGCACTGGCCGCGTGGTTCGGCCCGCCGCCCCCTCCAGACGAGGCCGCGCTGCTGGAGCTGGAGAAGGAGTCCCAGTATGGCGCCTGGCTGCTCGCCTTCGGCCGCAAGGTGAATCACTTCACCGGCTCGGTGGACGACGTGGAGGCGTGGCAGAAGCGCATGCGCGAGACCGGGGTGCCGATGAAGGCCGACATCGAGGGTGCGCCCGGGACGTCGCTGCGGCAGACGGCCACGCAGGCCGCGCCGCTGCCCGTGCCGCTCAGGGGCGGTGGCTCGCGCTCCTGGCCCTACGCCTACTTCGAGATTGCCCAGCGCACGGCGGACTTCGACGGCTTCCTGGGCCCCCAGGCCCGGGCGCTCTTCGACATGACGAAGCGCGGCGAGTAGCCCCGGGTCATCCCCGCCGGCCAGGGGCAATCAGCGCGTTGAGGACGTGGTCGCGCCACTGGCCGTCGATGAGCAGGAGCTCCCGCGCGATGCCCTCCACCTGGAAGCCCAGGCGCTTCAGCACCGCGGCGCTGCGCAGGTTCTCCGGCAGGTGGTTGGCTTGAAGCCGGTGCAGGCCCATGTCGTGGAAGGCGTAGTCACACAGCGCGCGCAGGGCCTCCGTCATCAGGCCCTGGCCTTCGGAGTGGCGGTCCAGGCCATAGCCCAGGTCCGCGGACTGCAACGGGCCGCGGCGGATGTTCGTGAGCGAGATGTTGCCGATGATGGGCGACAGCTGGATGGGCTGGTTTCGCGGCAGCAGGAACACGCGCAGCGACAGGTCGAGCCGGAAGTCCTCGCGGTCCTGCGCCAGCCGCGTGCGCCAGTACGTCACCGAGAAGAAGTTGGCCGGCCGTGCCGGTGACACGGTGGAGACGTGCTCCCGGTTCGCCTCGTGGTACGCGAGCACCCGCCACGCCGCGTCCGGTGGGAGCTGCACCAGATGCAGGCGTTCGGTGCTCAGCAGGTTGAAAACTGCGCCTGGGCCCATGGCGGGCATTCAACTCCGGCGTCCGTTGGATTTCAGCGCCGAGGCGTCGTCGGGGGCTCGGCGCCGCTGCCGCCAGTGGCCTCCTCTCCTCCACGCGGGAGGATGATTTCAACGCGCCGGTTGTTGGCGCGGCCCTCTGGGGTGGAGTTGTTGGCGACGGGGCGGTACTCGCCCAGGCCGCGCACCTGGATGCGGTCGCGACTGACGCCCTGGCTGATGAGGAACTCCCGCACGTGCTCCGCCCGCCGGTAGGACAGGGCTTCGTTCATCGCGTCCGAGCCCATCGAATCCGTGTGGCCTTCGATGACCATGGGACTGTCGGACACCTTGAGCGCGTTGGCCACCTCCGTCAGCTGCTCACGCGCCGTCGGGAGCAGGTCCACGGCGTTCGACGCGAACAGCACCTGCCCTGACATCGTCAGCACCAGGCCTCGCGCCTCCTCGCGGACCTTCACGTCGCGCGCCGTCGACTCCAACTGTGTCAGCGCCTCCGTGGCGCGCCGTTCCGCGTCGAGCCGCGCATGTCGCTCCCGTTCCAGCTCCCGCTCCACCTGGCGCCGTGCCTCCTGCTCCGCTTCCAGCTCCGCCGAGCGCTGGAGCAGCTCGTGGTTCTCCTGGGCCAGGCGCCGGGATTCGGACTCGGCCCGCGCCCGGCGCTGCTCTTCTTCCTGAAGCAGCGTCGTCTTCTCCGCCAGCCGCCGCGACTCCGCCTCCTGCTGCTGGGCCAGCCGCCGCAGTTGTTCCGCCTCGTGCTGGCGCCGCTGGGCATCCATCCGCATGCGCTCGGCTTCCTGCTGCTGCGTCACCGCGTGCTGCCGGGCCTGTTGCTGTTGCTGGAGGGCTTGCAGCCGCTCACGCTCGGCCTGGGCGAGCTGCTGCCGGGCTGCATCCAGCTCCGCCTGCGAGCGCTGCCACTGCCGCGCCTGCGCTTGCTGGAGCGTGGCCTGGGCCTCCGCCTGACGCCGCGCCGCCAGGTCCGCGGTGCCGCGCGCCCCCGCCGTCTCGGCCTTGCGCAACGCCACGTAGGACAGCGAGCGGGTGCGAGGAGAGTCCTGGCTGCGGTCGTACTCCCGCTCGGCTTCCAGCAGGGCATCTCGCGCCGCCGCGACGTCTCGAGGACGCTCTCGGCCCTGGGGGCTGGTGGAGACCTCCTGGTAGGCCGCGCGCGCGTTGAGGAGTTCCTGTGGCGGTGGGGCGTGTGCACACCCCACGGCGGCCAGCGCCGTGACGCCAGCGAGGGCCTTCCATCCACGCTTCAGCATGTCGCTCTCCTGTCGAGGTTGTCTGCTCACGGCTGGTCGCGGCGCAGGGACTCCGCCTGGGCCGCCGAGCGTCGCGACTCGCGCTCCAGCGGGACGGCCCGGGCCAGCGCCTGCGCCAGCTCCGCGTCCGCCTCGGCCTGCATGAAGCGCAGCTCCGCGGCTTCCTGTTCGCCTTCCACCCACAGCCGCTCCGCGTCGGCAATCTGCTGCCGGGCGAACTCCAGATGGAGGGCCGCTTCCGGGACTCGGGCGGCGCCAGCGCCTTCCGCCGCGCGCAGCGAGGCTTCCGCCTGCACACGGTGCTCGTTCGGCGCGGGAAGCACCTGCCGCCCGGCGCATCCCACCATCGTCAGGCCCAGCAGCACCGCCGCCAGCTTCAGGCGCATGGGTTCACCTCCTGCCGCTCGAGGACGTGGACACGCGTCATGGCGCGCCCAGACGTAGAGGTGGGGCCTCGGAGGCAGGCCGGCAATCCGACCGTGGCAGGGTTGGCTGAAGAGCGGGCGGGCGGCCTTGCAAGCGCCTTCCAGGCGTTCCGGGGCGCTGGCCGGCGTGCGCTACCGGGGGTAGAGAGGGCGACATGCGCCTGCACCTGGTCGACGGCACCTACGAGCTCTACCGCGCCCACTTCTCGCCCCGTCCGGGCCATGCCGCGCCGGATGGACAGGACGTGAAGGCCACGGTGGGGCTGATGTCCTCGCTGCTCGCGCTGCTGCACGACGCGGACGAGGCGGTGACGCACGTGGCGGTGGCGTTCGACAACCCCATCCGCTCGTTCCGCAACGCGCTGTTCGACGGCTACAAGAGCGACGAGGGCGTGCCTCCGGAGCTGCACGCGCAGTTCGACCTGGCGGAGGAGGCCGTGCGCGCGCTGGGCGTCACCGCGTGGTCCATGAAGGAGCAGGAGGCGGATGACGCGCTGGCCACCGCCGCGGCGCGCTGGGCGGACGCGGTGGAGCAGGTGCGGCTGCTCACGCCCGACAAGGACCTGGGCCAGTGCGTGCGTGGCAGCCGCGTGGTGCAGGTGGACCGGCGGCAGGAGAAGGTGCTCGACGAGGACGCGGTGCGCGCGAAGCTGGGCGTGGCCCCCGCGAGCGTGCCGGACCTGCTGGCGCTGATGGGCGACGCGGCGGATGGCATCCCCGGACTGCCGGGCTTCGGAGAGAAGGGCGCGTCGGCGTTGCTGAGCGCGCATGGCCACCTGGAGGACATCCCCGCGGAGGCGTCCGAGTGGAAGGTGCGTCCCCGGGGCGCGGAGAAGCTGGCCGCGACGCTGCGCGAACACCGTGACGCCGCGCTGCTCTACCGCCGGCTGGCCACCCTGGTGACGGACGCGCCGCTGCCGGGCACGTCGTCGCTGGAGGACCTGGCGTGGAAGGGCGTGCCGGCCGCCGTGTACGAGGCGTTCTGTGACCGGCTGGGCCTGACGACGCTCAAGCGCCGTCCCAAGCGCTGGTCGCCCTGAGTTCGTGCATGGGCGGCGCCGTGGGCGCATGGCGTGGCAGCCGCACGGTGAAGGTGGTGCCCGTCTCCTCCTGGGAGCGGGCCTCCACCGTGCCGCCGTGGGCCAGGACGATGCTGCGCACGATGTAGAGTCCCAGGCCGATGCTGCGCCGGCCCTGGTCCTCCGGGCGCACCGTGGCGCGCTCCAGCGGCTCGAAGATGCGCGGCTGCCGCTCCAGGGGAATCGCCGGGCCCAGGTTGTGGACCTCCAGCACGACGCCGTCGTCATCGCCTCGGGACGTCACCCGCACGGGCGTGCCGGGCGGGCTGTACTGCAAGGCATTCCCCACCAGATTGCCAATGAGCTGCGCCAGCCGGTCCGGGTCCCACGTGCCCTCGCCGTTTCCGGTGCGTTCCGTCTCCAGGTGACGGTCGGGCCAGCCGGCGTGGACCTCGTCCAGTACCGCGCGAACGGCTTCGTGCAGGTCCATGGGCTGCGGGTACACCGGAAGCCCCGTCCCCTGGCGCGCGCGGGTGAAGTCGAGCAGGTCGCGAATCATCCGCGTCGCGCGGTCCGCCGAGCTCCGGATGCGCTGCGCCTGACGCTCCTGCCGCTCATCCAGCGGTCCGCGCTGGAGCATCATGGACACCGCCAGGGTGATGGCCCCCAGCGGGTTGCGCAGGTCGTGGCTGACGATGCCGATGAGCTGCCGCTCGAAGTCCGCGCGGGCCTTCATCTGCTGCGCCAGCTCCGACTCCTTGCGCCGCGCCAGGACGGAGTCCGTGACCTCCACCGCGAACAGGATGACGGCCGCCAGCCGTCCGCTGGCGTCCCGCATCGGCTGGTACATGAAGTCGAAGTAGCCCTCCGGCGGATGGGCGCCGGGCTCCTGGGCGATGCGCACGGGCAGCTCCCGCGCGCTGAAGGGCTCGCCAGTGGCGAAGACGGTGTCCAGCAACTCAAGGATGTTCTGGCCCTCCAGCTCCGGCAGGGCCTCGCGGAGCGTGCGGCCCACCAGCTGCCGCTGGCCGAAGCGCTGCCGCAGCCGCGCGTTGGCCACCACGCAGCGCTGGTCCGGCACGCTCAGCACGCCGAGCAGCACGGGCACCTGTTCGAAGAGCGTGGCCAGCATGGCGCGCTGCCGGTCCGACTCCTCCCGGGCGCCACGCTCCAGCTCCAGCAGCCGGGCCCGCGCGGCCTCGATCTCCTGGTGCTCGGTGACGTCCTGCATGGCGCCCACCACCTGCGTGGCCTTGTCCTGCGCGTCCCGGATGATGTGGCAGCGGTCCGCCACGTAGGCCCAGGAGCCGTCTCCGCGCTGGAAGCGGTAGGTGGCCTGCCACTCGTGCTCGGGGCCTTCCAGGGTGGCCTGGAGGCTGGCGACGACGCGCGCGCGGTCGTCCGGGTGCAGCCGTTCCTCCCACCAGCGATGCTCGTCCCGGATGATGCCGGGGGCGTAGCCGAAGACTTCGTGCAGGCCGCTCGTCCAGTCCGTGAGGCCCGTGCGCGGGTCCCACTCCCACACCGCGTCCCGCGTGGCGCGCGCCGCCAGCCGGAAGCGCAGCTCGCTGCGCCAGGCGCGCTCCTCGGCGGCCTGGACCTCCGTCAGCGTGCCTTCCAACTGCCGGCGTCGCGCCCGTTCATCCTCCAACGTCTTGCGCCGGCTGCGCTCCCACTGCGCCAGGGCCTGGACGCGCGCGGCGAACTCCACCGGGCGGAAGGGCTTGAAGACGTAGTCGTTGGCCCCCGCGGACAGGCCCTCCACCACGTCCTCCGCGCGCGTGTTCCCGGTGAGGAGCAGGACGGGGACGTGCTCGGTGGCGGGATTGCTTCGGACGAAGCGGCAGACCTCCAGGCCCGACATGCCGGGCAGGTGCCAGTCCAGCACGAGCACCTCGGGCACGCGCCCCTGCGTCAGGGACTCCAGCAGCGAGGCTCCGTCCAAGAACCCGGTGACCCTGCAGTAGGGCTCCAGCGCGCGGCAGATGGCCTGGGTCTCTACCGGACTGTCGTCGAGCACCCAGACCACGGGAGGAGACGGTGCGACGCGGGGGGGAATGGGCACGGGTGGCCGTGGCTCTAGCAACCGCCTCTCTCCCAGGTCAAATCTTCCAGGGCAGGCGGCCCCTGGACCGCCCGCCTCTTTGTCCGCCGGAGGTCAGCTGGCCGTTTCGAGGGGAATGACGACTCTCCATGAACCCGGACGCTTCCAGCGGTAGAAAGAAAGCATGTCCGTACAACTGAAGATGCCCACCGAAGACGACTGGGTGCCGAGCCCGGACGACCTGCCGTATCACCGGCTGGGCGGCACCGACGCGGCCATGGCCCTGGCCGAGGCTTTCTACGACGCCATGGACGCCCACGAGCCGGAGCTGGCGCGCCTGCACGAGTTGGACGCCGAGGGCCGGGTGAACCGCGGCACGCGTGAGCGGTTCGGCTTGTTCCTCGCGGGATGGCTGGGCGGGCCGCAGGACTACACGGAGCGCCACGGCCATCCCCGACTGCGCATGCGTCATGGCCACCTGTCCATCGGCGTCGCCATGCGTGATGCGTGGGTGCGCTCCATGCAACGGGCCATGGACGCGCGAGGCATCACCGGGGGCCTGCGCCGCTTCCTCGACGCGCGCTTCGCCCACGTGGCGGACTTCCTGCGCAACGTCGAGGAGTGAAGCGCGCCCACATCGGAGCGTCAGGCCCGGCGTAGGGCGAGCACGCAGAGGCGCCGGGGCCGACGAGGCTCCGGGCGGCGCGGGCGGGCGCCCGGGCGCCCGGGCGCGGCGGCAGGTGGGCCAGCGACTTCACGTCATGCACCAGCCGCAGCGTGGCCAGTCCGCGCACGGCCCACCAGCCCGGGTCCGGCTGCCGCCACCCGAGCCCCATCTGCGCCGAGGCCGGGTAGACGTGGTGGGTGTTGTGCCACGACTCGCCCATGCTCAGCAGCGCCAGCCAGCCGACGTTGCGCCCCTGTTCGGCGCAGCCCGGCAGTTCGTAGGGCTGCTCGCCCTCCACGTGGCTCACGTAATGGACGCACCAGAAGCCATCCTGGGTGAGCGCCAGCCGCACCAGGATGCCCCAGGCCACCCAGGGCGCCCCGCCCAATGCGTACAAGGCCAGGGCGAGCGGCACCTGGAGCCACAGGCCCGCGCGCTCCAGCCCGCGGAAGAACACGTCCTGCGTCACATGGGGCGCCGCTGGCACGTCCGCGGCGCCGCTTCGCGGGTGCCAGGTGTGGAAGAGGGCGTAGGCCATGGCGCGCGTGAAGCCCTCGCGGTAACCGAAGTAGGGGGGACAGCCCGCTTCCGGCTGGTTCTGGTGGAAGTCGCGCAGGTCATGCATGCGGCTCATCGCGATGGGGCCGCCCAGGCCGGCCAGGGTGCCGAGCAGCGCCAACGCGCGCTCCACGGGCGCCGAGGCACGAAAGGCCCGGTGGATGAGCCCCCGGTGCAGGCCCACCGACACGCCCAGGCACATCGTCACCGCGGTCATCCCGGCGAACACCGCCACCGCGCTCCACGAGAAGAAGCAGGTGCCCCCCACCAGCGCTCCCGCGTGCAGGAGGCTCCAGCGCAGCACCTTGCCTCCGTCCAGCCTCGCCGTTCCCCACCGCGTGTTGCCTGTCTCCGCCATGGCCGCTCCTTTGGGAGGGGCGCCATCGCAAGGGGCCTGCCACCGGAGGACGAGCCTGTTTCCGTGGGGTTGCGCGTGCGGGGTGGGCCTGGGTGTCAACGTCGTTCACGGCGCGTGCCCACGGCGTGGGCGGTGGACTCCCGCCGGCCCCTCCCTGGCGGGATGCCCACTGCGCCGAAAGCAATTCCCGGGGGTTCCCCCAAGGTGCATGACGTGCCGGTATCCGGTGTCCACACTGTCGTTGGTCAGCTGGGGATGAAACCGTACGAGGAGGTCTCCACATGAAGGGCATGCTGATGCCGCTCCGCCGGAGCGTGCTGGTGTTGGGGGTGGTGCTGGGGGCAGGCGTGGCGATGGCCGAACGGAAGCAGGACGCCATCAACATGAAGATTGCCTACCAGTCGTTCAACCTGGAGATGACGCCAGAGGCGGTGACGGGGGCGGACTTCCAGGTGGCTCGCTCGCCCGGGATGCTGAAGGGCCGCGGGCTGAAGGGGAGCTTCGCCCTGACGCTGAAGGACGGGGCGGTGGAGGGCTCCGTCGGCGGCGCGCCGGTGAACCTGACGGTGACGAAGGAGGGGGACGCCATCGTGGCCAAGGGCGGATTTGGCGGACGCCCCGTCAACCTGAAGCTGAGCCCCAGCGAGCTCACCCTCTACGTCCGCGACTGCACCTACCGGCTGAAGGCGCAGAACACGAACCGCTTCTACACGGGCCGGCGCAGCTGCGACCGGGCCATGACGCCCGACTCGGAAATCTGGCTGCCGGACGAGTTCCTCGCGGCGAGCCCCGAGGAGAAGGCCGCCATCCTGTTCCTCGCGCTGTGAGGGACGCGCCCGCGCGGGGCGTCCTCACCCGCGCGCACGCGGCAGCACCACGGTGAAGGTGGAGCCCACGCCCAGCTCGCTGCTCACGGTGACGTGGCCACCCATGGCCTCCACCACCTCGCGGACAATCCACAGCCCCAGGCCGACGCCGCTGTAGTCCCGGCCGGACACGGCGCGCTCGAAGCGGTGGAAGAGGCGCGGCAGGTGCTCCGGCGGGATGCCGATGCCCGCGTCGCGCACGTCCAGGCGCACGTGGGCCTCGGTGCTGGACAGCGCCACATGGACGGGGTTGCCGCGCCCGTACTTCATCGCGTTGGACACCAGGTTGGTGAGCACCTGGTCCAGTCGCAGCCGGTCCCAGTGGCCGTGGGCCTCCAGCGGCAGCGTCAGCGTCAGGTGCGTGCCCGCGCCCGCCAGCTCCGGCTCGAAGCGCTCCGCCACTTCGCGGACCAGGGCGCCCAGGTCCACCGGCTCCGGGTTCAGCTCCAGTCGTCCGGCGTGGATGCGCGACACGTCCAGCAGCGCGTCGATGAGCTTCGCCTGCCGCTTCGCCTGCCGGCCCACCAGGTCCAGCCCCCGGTGCAGCCGCTCCCGGGGGACGGCGTCCGGTGAGCGCTCCAGCGCGGTGCGCAGGCTCTGCACCTGGAGCTGGAGCGCGCTGAGGGGGGACTTCAGCTCATGGCTGGCGATGGCCAGGAACTCCTCGCGCGCGCGGATGGCCTGGCGCGCCTCGTGGTACTGGCGCGCGTGGTCCAGGGCGATTGACGCCCGGCGCGCCAGCTCCCGCGCCAGTGTCATGTCCCGCGCGTCGAAGGCCCGTCCGGTGCGCGAGAAGACAAGCGCGGCGCCCTTCCGCCCCGGCCACGCCAGCGGCACGCCCAGCCAGGACGGCGGCTCCGCGTCGTGCAGCGCAGGCTCTCCGGACGCGATGATTCGCGACACCGCCGCTTCGTCCGGGACGAGCGGCGTACCCGCATCAAGGGGCTCCCGCGCGTCCAGGCCCGCCGAAACCACGCATCGCACCTTGCCAGGGGCCTCCTCGAGGAACACGCGGCAGGAGTCCGCGCAGGCAGGCACGGCGAGCCGCGCCAGGTGCTCCAGCGTCGCGTCCTGCTCCATGCTGGAGCCGAGGACTTCACTGGCCTCTGACAGGAGCTGTCGGTGGGCCTCGCCCCGGCGCCGCTCGGTGACGTCCACCAGCATGCCCAGGCACTGGGCGGGACCGTTGGTGGACGGTGGCATGGGCGCTGCCCACAGCTCTACATGGAGGGGCGTGCCATCTCGCCGGTGGAGCTCCAGCTCCAGACAGGGCGGCTCCAGCCCCTGCGTGGCCTGCTCCTGATGGCGGCGGAACTTCTCCCAGCGGGCGTCGGTGGCCCAGGGGGCGCGGTGGCCCAGCACGTCCTCCCGGCTCCAGCCGAAGAGCCGCTCGGCGGCGGGGTTCCACAGCCGTACCGTGCCATCCAGGTCCATCAGGTGGATGGCCAGGGGGGAGACCTGGAGGATGGCTTCCAGCATCGCTGGACCTCGTGCTCCGGACCGCCGGGCTTCTGCCTGACCAAGTGCCGCCACCATCGTCATCGAGTCCCCCCCACCCATCGTGTTGCATGGGAGCATGGCTGTAACGCGGCGAGGAGCGTCCCTCCGGGCAGGGCGGCCGTGCCGTCACGAATGTCGAACATCCCTGGCCTGGGAGTGTTCGTTCCGGACGCACTCCCCGCCCTAGGGCCCTGTGACGCCGAGGCGGGGATGCGTCAGGCGCACAAGGGAATACTCCATGGGCGGCACGGTGGCGGTTGCTCCAGGCCTGGGTTCGGCTAAAGCGCGGCTTCGTGAAAGCGACCACCACCGGAGTGCCGGGCGGCGAAGACGTCAAAAAGGGCCCGGACACCTTCAAGCGCTCGGCGCTGCTGGCCCTCGGGGCCCTGGGCATCGTCTACGGCGATATCGGCACGAGCCCGCTGTACGCGTTGCGGGAGTGCTTCACGGGGGTGCATGGGATTCCGCCGACGCCCGCGAACGTGCTGGGGGTGCTGTCGCTCATCTTCTGGTCGCTCATCATCGTCGTGTCGGTGAAGTACCTGCTGCTGGTGATGAAGGCGGACAACCGGGGCGAAGGCGGCATCCTGGCGATGATGGCGCTGGTGATGCAGCGCCAGCGCGCGCAGCCGTCCCACCGGCCGCGTCCGATGTTGATTACGCTGGGCATCTTTGGCGCGGCGCTCCTTTATGGAGACGGCATCATCACGCCGGCCATCACCGTGCTCAGCGCGGTGGAGGGCCTGCATGTGGCCACGCCCGTCTTCGACCCCTACGTCATCCCCATCGCCCTGGTCATCCTGGTGGGGCTCTTCCTGGTGCAGCGGCACGGTACCGCGGACATCGGCGCTGTCTTCGGTCCCGTCATGTGCGTCTGGTTCCTCACGCTGGCGGGGCTGGGCGTGAAGGAGCTGGTCCACAACCCGGCGGTGCTGGGGGCGCTGTCGCCCTGGCACGCGGTGGAGCTGTTCCGCCACAACCACCTGCACGGCTTCCTGGTGCTGGGCGGCGTGTTCCTGGTGGTGACGGGCTGTGAGGCCCTCTACGCGGACATGGGCCACTTCGGCCGCAAGCCCATCCAACTGGCGTGGTTCTCCATGGTGCTGCCGGCGCTGATGCTCAACTACCTGGGGCAGGGGGCGCTGCTGCTGCGCGACGCGAGCGCCGCGCGCAATCCCTTCTTCCTGCTGGCGCCGTCCTGGCTGCTGTATCCGCTGGTGGCGCTGGCCACGGTGGCGGGCGTCATCGCCTCGCAGGCGCTCATCGCGGGGGTGTTCTCCCTGACGCGCCAGGCGATGCAGTTGGGCTACAGCCCGCGCATGGAGGTGGTGCACACCTCGGCGGAGGAGATGGGGCAAATCTACCTGCCCGGTCTGAACTGGGCGCTGCTGGTGGGCGTGGTGGCGCTGGTGCTGGGCTTCCGCTCCTCCAGTGCGCTGGCGTCGGCGTACGGCATCGCGGTGTCCACGGCCATGGTCATCACCACCCTGATGGCCTACGTGGTGGCCCGGGAGCTGTGGGGCGTGCGGCGGTGGGTGGCCATTCCCGTGGTGGGCCTGTTCCTGACCGTGGAGCTGGCCTTCTTTGGCGCCAACGCGGTGAAGGTGGCGGACGGCGGCTGGTTCCCGCTGCTGATGGCTGTCGTCGTCTTCACGCTGATGACGACGTGGAAGCGGGGGCGCGACATCCTGGCGGCCAAGCTGCGCGCGTCCAGCATCCCCCTGAAGGTGCTGCTGGGCAGCTTCGGCGACCACCCGCCGGTGCGGGTGCCGGGCACGGCCATCTTCATGACGGGCAACGCGGAAGGCACCCCGCCCGCGCTGCTGCACAACCTCAAGCACAACAAGGTGCTGCACGAGCAGGTGGTGCTGCTGACCATCCTCTCCGAGGAGCTGCCGCACGTGCCGCCTGGCGAGCGCGTGGAGGTGGAGCCGCTGGAGCAGGGCTTCGTGCGCGTGGTGGCGCGCTACGGCTTCATGGAGAACCCGGGCATCCCCGACGTGCTGAAGCGCTGCCGCGAGAAGGGGCTCCAGTTCCAACTGATGGGCACCAGCTTCTTCCTGGGACGGGAGACGCTGATTCCCACCAAGCGCCCGGGCATGGCCGTGTGGCGAGAGGCGCTGTTCGCCTGGATGAGCCGCAACGCGCGCAGCGCAACCTCGTACTTCCGCATCCCGCCCAACCGGGTGGTGGAGCTGGGCGCGCAGGTGGAGTTGTAGCCCCGTGAACGCCTGAGCCAGGGCGGGTGTGCTTCACCCCACATCTGCCTTGACTCTTTGCGTTGAATGACGCTTCTGTGTCCTGGGCTGCGCCTCCCTGCCACATTTGCGTCCAGATTTACCCTTCGGACGGAAAATTACGGCAGGAAGCAACAAATCGGACCGTATGCCGATAATCATTTTCGTCCGCCGGAATTTGTCTTCTGTCGGCGGAACGAAGCTCGGCATCTCGAAAACTGGTGTCCCCCGGCACCCCTCGTCCGAAATCAGGTCAGTCCATGCTCCTCGACATTGCGCCCTCGTCCGCGAATTCCGCTGTTGCCCCTGTTTCTGCCTGGGCTTCGTCGGAGCAGACGCTGGAGACGCTGTCGGGGCTGGCGCCGCACACGCTGCTGACGCACGCGGACCTCTACCCGCGCATCTGCGTGCGGGACCCCTACTACGCCCTCAAGGACGTGACGGTGATGGGGGAGGGCGAGGTGGTGGCGCGCATCCCCGTGCAGCAGGACCCGGACGCGGAAGCGGGCCCCATTGGCCTGGGGGAGGCGGGGCGGCACCTGGCGATTCTGGGCTCATGTGCGTCCGCGCTGATGTCGCCCAAGGACGGCCAGCACTTCTACCTGGCGTGCGGCGCGCGCGGGCAGTGGCTGCGCCCGGAGCCCATGGCCCGCGCCACGGACCTGCTGTGGGGGCTGGCGAAGGCGGAGTTCACCGGCCGCCGCTCGGCCACCGCGCACACGCTGCTGTCGCTGCCGGACGGCACGCCGTTCTTCCGCCTGGAGGTGGACTACAACGTGCTGTCCGCCGCCGCCTTCACGCGCCTGTTCGGCGAGGCCCGGGTGGACATGCGCCGCGAGCCGCGCCGCGACGACGGCGTGCAGCGCACCCCCGAGGAGTGGGCCAGGCTGCGGCAGAACCCCTACAGCAAGCCGCTGGCGCTGCGCGACTGGCGCCCGGATGGTGAGAGCCTGTCTGCCACGTTGGGGCCGGTGACGGCGGAGATGTGCAAGGGGCACTTCGCGCTGCACCCGGTGATGCCGGTGGCCGTGGTGGCCAGTGGGATGACGCGCGTGGCCACCACGCTGCTTCGCCGGCTGGAAGGCGCGCCGTGGGCCCGCTGCATGGCGAAGGACGTGCGCCTGAAGGCGGACACCCTGGCCTACGCGGGCCAGACGGTGACGTTCGGCGCCGTTCGCAGCGCGCATGACGGTGACGCGCACACCTTCACCTGCCAGGCGTCGGTGGGCGAGCGCGTCGTCGCCGAGTTGGACGTCACCTACACCCGCGTGGACTGAGCGCCGCGCCTCAGGCCCACTGGATGTCGTAGTCCGCGCTGTCGATGCCTCGCGGCGTCGCGCGCGCGGTGCCTCGGAGGCCCAGCACCTTCAGCGCGCCGGTGAGGATGCCCTCGTGGTAGGCGGGCGGCAGCATGTCCCGGCGCATGTGCAGCGTGCCGGAGGTGGGGCCGGTGGGCACGTAGTCGCGGCTGCCGTAGCTGACGGCCGCGCCGTAGCCCATCTGCGCGCCCGCGAAGAGCTTCTGCGGGTCCCCGCGGGAGATGATTCCGAAGATGAGCATGCCCGGCCCGGTGGAGAAGCGCGTCACGTCCTTCTCTCCGCAGGCGTGGAAGACGGCGTCCTCGGGACCCAGCAGCGGCTCCAACGCGTCCGCCGCGCGGTAGAGGAGCGTCAGGAAGTCCCGCGCCGGGTACGTGAGCAGGTCGGTGTACGCCGCGCCCAGCGCCCCCTGGCGCACCGTCTCCAGTGCCGGCAGGCCCGCCTGCTGCTGGACGAAGCTGAGCACCGACTTGAAGAACAGCCCGCGCACCGAATCACCGGGGTGCGCGGCCGCGAGCCGGGCCTCGAGCTCCGCCTTGTTGGACGGCATGGCGCGCCTCCTCAGACCTCGTCGAGCAGCACCGGGGCGAAGCCCGCCGCGTCACACGAGGCCAGCACGTAGCGTACGCCGCCGCGCTCGCCCGTGAAGCCCGCGGCGATGCCAGCCGCGTGCAGGTGGCCATAGACGCACACCTTCGGTCCGAAGGCTTCAATGGGCTCGCTGAAGGCGGTGGATTTCTCGTTCGCGTACACCGGCGGGAAGTGCACGGCCACCACGCGCACCAGCGGCGTGGCGCTGGCCGCCTCCTTCTTCTTCGCGTCCTCCATGGAGGCCATCAGCCGGCGCGTCTCCCGCTCCACGTAGCCGGTGTCCGCCGCCTCGTCCCCCATCTCCCCACCGGGCATGGGCGGCGCCTCCGGCGCGGTCCACAGCCGGCTGCCCGCAATCACCCACGGGCCCATGACGACGGCGTTGTTGTGGAGGAAGCCCTCCAGGGTGCGGAAGGGCTCCAGCAGCTTGCGCAGCTTGGACGCGGAGTCGCCCCACCAGTAGTCGTGGTTGCCGCGCACCAGCACCTTGCGTCCCGGGCGCGCGTCCAGCCACGCCAGGTCATCCATCACCTCGTGGGCCCGCGTGGCCCAGGAGATGTCCCCCGCCACGATGACCACGTCCTCCGGAGCCACCCGCTCATCCCACGCACGCTGCAGCGGAAGGGGGTGCTCGGACCACCCGAAGCGGTGCATGTCCTTCTGTCGCGTGGAGGGCAGGTGGGTGTCGCCGATTCCGAAGAGCCGCATGGCCCCCTCATAGCGGAAGCCCTCGCCCCTGTCGGCCCCCTCGTCCTATCTCCAGCATCCGGTGTCACGCCAAAAGGTGGGGAGGACTGGAAAGGTAGTAAAGTGATTTTACATAACGCTGTCTCGAAAAACGTCAGTGCGACATCGGTTGGCCAACCCGACGCCTTCGTTGTCAGGGCTTACATGTGCGTCATTCCTGATTCCAGGTGGTTGCGCCGCCGGGGGCCTGGGTTCGAGGGCGGATTTCTTGACGAGAGGGTGGAGCATCCATGCTCCATCTGGGGTCGGGGAAAAGAGGTGCTCCCTGGGAGCGTGTGGCTGGCATGCATGGTGCTCAGGCGTGGCCCCCTGCGCCGCTCCCGTGGAACGGGGGCGACCGTGGAGCTGCTGACCCCCCTTCAAGGAGTTTCCATGCACGTGTTGCGCAAGACGTTCGCGGTGACGGCCGCGGCAATGGCCCTGGCGGCCTGTGGCCCTCAGCCCGAAACGTCTCCGGAAGAAACGGCACCTGAGTCGCAGGTTCCCGCAGGCGCGGTGGACGACGCCGCCCGCGCGGTGGCCGACGCGGCTCGCCGCACGCCCAACGAACTGGACGCGCAGTTCGCGAAGGCCGCTGGTGAGTTCAACGTCCCGGTGAGCCTGCTCAAGGCCATCTCCTACGCGGAGACGCGCTGGGAGCACGTCCGCGGCGAGGAGGAGTTCGAGGGCCGCCCGGCGGCCTTTGGTCTGCTGGCCCTGCGCGGTCAGCTCATCGCCGACGGCGCCGCCCTGGCGGGCGTGTCCGCGGACGCGGTGCGTGACGAGCCGCTGGCCAACCTGCGCGCCGGCGCCGCGCTGCTGTCGAAGTACGCCGACGAGGCGGGCATCGACCGCGCGGACCTGGGCGCGTGGGCCCCGGTGGCCGTGCGCCTGACGGACATCTCCGACCCGGACATCCAGGCGCACTACATCCACAACGACGTGTACGCGGTGCTGCGCGAGGGCGCGGGCGCGTTCACGCCGGCGGGCAAGGTGGCGGTGTCGCTGGATGCCACCCAGGTCGAGCCGAAGTTCGCCCTGCCGAAGATGCAGGCCCTGGCGGCCGGCCCGGACTACGCGGCCTCCATCTGGCGCCCGTCGCCCAACTACAACGCGCGGCCCGCTGGCATCGGTCAGCAGATGGTCGTCATCCACACCTGTGAGGGTGGCTACTCGGGTTGCTGGAGCTGGCTGACCAACTCCGCCGCGGGCGTGAGCGCGCACTACGTGGTCAACGAGAGCGGCACCGAGGTGTCGCAGCTGGTGCGTGAGTCGAACCGCGCCTGGCACGTGGCCGCCGCCTACCGCAGCAGCCTCAACGGCGGCGTCAAGTCGCACCTCAACGGCCGGTCGACGAACGACTTCTCCATCGGCATCGAGCACGGTGGCTACGCCAGCTCGGCCTCGTTCTCCTCGGGGATGATCACCACCTCCGCCAAGCTGACGTGCAACATCACCCGGGACCAGGGCATCCCGCGCGACAGCTACCACATCGTGGCCCACGGCCGGCTGCAGCCGGAGACCCGCACGGACCCGGGCCCCAACTGGCCGTGGTCCACCTACATCAGCAAGATCCGCAGCGAGTGTGGTGACGGCGGTGGTGGAACGAACCCGGTCATCGTCGTGGACAGCAACAACGCCAACAACGACTCCACCAAGGGCTACATCGCGGTGCCGTCCACCTGGGCGCGTGGCACCAGCGCGGGCTACTACGGCAACGACTACTACTACGCCTCCACGCAGCCCGTCTCCGAGCCGGCGGTGTTCCACTTCCACATGCCTGCGGCGGGCAGCCGGACCATCCAGGCCTGGTGGGTGCAGGGCACCAACCGCTCTCCCGCGGCGCCCTTCGTGATTGCGCACGCGGGCGGCAACAGCACGGTGACGGTGAACCAGCAGACCAACGGCAGCAAGTGGGTGACGCTGGGCACCTACAACTTCAACGCCGGCTGGAACAAGGTGCAGTTGAGCCGCTGGGCCACCGAAGGCTACGTCGTCATGGCGGACGCCGTCCGGATTCAGTGAGGTGATGATGCGGGGCCTTGAACGGCTTCAGCGTTCCTGGCCGTGGCGGGCGCGGTGTCTGACCGCGCTCGCCGTGCTCGGTGTCGGATGCTCCGGCCGGTGTGGCGGGACGTCCGGCTCCGGGCCGCTGTCCAAGGAGGAGGCTCGCTCCATTCCAGGCGCGGTCATCTTCTTGTCGGAGCGGGCAGGGCGGAAGGATGTCTGGAAGGTGAGTCCGGAGGGTGTGGAGACGCAGCTGACTCGCGGCGAGGAGGACGTGTACCCCGGTCCCCTGTCGCCGGACGGCAAGTCGCTGCTCGTCATCTCCGCGACGGAGGAGGACGGGCTGCACCGCCAGCAGATGCGGGTCCTGCCGCTGGATGGCAAGAGCCCGGCGGTACCGCTGCACCCGCCCCGGGCGCGTGCGCGCAACGCGAGCTGGGCGCCGGATGGCACCTGGTTGGTGGCCGAGTCCGACGCGGAGGGCTTCAGCGACGTGGTGCGCCTGGAGCCCCGCGAGGGTGTTCCGGAGGTGCGCCTCACGCAGGTGCCACAAGGCTGCTTCGAGCCGGCGGTGTCTCCGGATGGGAAGGAGGTGGCCTTCGTCTGCAGCCGCGAGGGTGACCCTGAAGTCTACGTGGCGAACGCGGACGGCAGTGGTGAGCGCCGCCTCACCTTCTTCCACCATGAGGACCGCACGCCGAAGTGGAGCCCGGACGGCAAGTGGCTCGTCATCGTCAGTGATCGCGAGCGCAAGGACCGGCTGTACTTCCTCCGCCCGGACGGTTCGGACCTGCGCGCCGTGTCGGGCGAGTCCTTCATGGGCGACGAGCGCGAGGCCGCCTGGAGTCCGGATGGGCAACGGCTGGTCTACGTGAGCCGTCTGCCGGATGGGAACGCCCGCATCTGGATGGTGCCGGTGGCGGGCGGCGCGCCGGTGGCCCTGACGGACGGCAAGCACCGGGACGACATGCCCGCGTGGAGTCCGGACGGGAAGTACCTGGCCTTCGTGTCCGAGCGCCAGGGCGACACGGACGTGTACCTCATGCGCGCGGATGGCAGCGGTCAGACACGTCTGACGACCGCCAAGGGGCCGGACTGGCTGCCGCGCTGGGCCCCTACGCGCTGACGGCCGAGCCGTCTCCCGCCGCCGGGGCCTGGTCATCCGGGTGCTGGGGCGGGAGCGGGTTCGCGCCGGGCGGGGTCACGGGCAGGCTGAAGCTGAAGGTGGAGCCCTGGCCGGGCTCGCTCTCCACCCAGATGCGCCCGCTGTGCGCTTCGATGATGAGGCGGCTGATGTACAGCCCCAGCCCCAGCCCCTTCGCGTCCGACGCGCCGCTCTTCTGCGTGCGGAAGTACTTGTCGAAGACGCGCGCGGCGTCTTCCGGGCTCAGCCCGGGGCCCTGGTCCTTCACCGACACCACCACCTGGCCCGGCTGAAGCTGGGCTCGCACGGTGATGGGCTGCCTGCCGGGGCTGTATTTGGCGGCGTTGCTCAGCAGGTTGGCCATCACCCGCTCCAGCCTCGCCGCGTCCATCCAGACGGGGGGCAGCGCGCCTGGGACCTCCAGGTGGAAGCGCTCGCGCACGTCGGGGGCCACGTCCCGCTCCATCACCTCTTCCAGGAAGCGCGCCAGGTCCCGGGGTTCGCGGCGCAGCGTCTCCCGCTGGGACTCCAGCCGCGAGCCTTCCAGCAGGTCCTCAATCATGGTGCTCATCCAGGCCACGCTGCGCTGGATGGACTCCGTCATGGATTCCTCCCGCTCCAGGTTCCGCTCGCGCAGGGCGCGCCGCAGCAGGCCCACGCGCAGGCTGATGGTGTGGAGCGGATTGCGCAGGTCGTGGGAGATGAGGCTGACGTATTCCTCGCGGAGCCGGTCCAACTCGTGGCGCGTCGTCACGTCCTGCGCCGTGGAGACCACGCCGCGCACCTTCCCGCTGGGGCCGAAGACGGGGGCCGCGGTCATCAACACCGGCAGCCGGCTCCCGTCGGGGTGGAGGATGAGGAACTCCTCGGGCCCCGCGAGCTGGCCCGTGAGCAGCGCGCGGACGATGGGCACGTCCTCCCTGCGGACCGGCTTGCCGTCGGTGGTGAGCACGACGGGGTTGACCCCCGTCATCTCCAGCGACACGCCCTTCAGCGGACGCCCGAGCAGTTGCTCCGCGACGGGATTGGCCACCAGCCGTCCGCCGTCCGCCTCCGCGAAGACGATTCCCACGGGCGTGTGGTCCAACAGGGCCTGCACCTGGCTGCGCTGCATCTCCGCTTCCTCACGGGCGCGCTGGACCTTGGCGAGGTATCGCTCCCGCTCCGACACGTCGCGGACGACGGCGAGCACGCTGGGACCCTCCGGGCCTGACACCGGGCTCAGCCGCACCTCCAGCGACAGCAGGCTGCCGTCCTTGCGGCGGCCTTGGATGGCGCGCTCGCCCAGGCCGGTGTCCAGGCTCCGGCCACCGAAGAGCCCTTCGGGGACCAGCACCTCCACTTCGCGTCCCAGCAGCTCCTCGCGCGGGTAGCCGAACACCCGCTCCGCCTCCGCGTTGACGAAGCGCAGCAGGCCTTGCGCGTCCACCGTCAGCAGCGGCGCGGGGGTGGTCTCCAGCAGGCCCCGGTAGCGTGCCTCGGAGGCCTCCAGCGCCGCGGTGGCCTGTTGGCGGTGGGCTTCAATGTGGTCCAGGGCCCGCGCGGACAGGAGCACGAGCGCGGCGCCGCCCGCGCTCACGAAGGTGGCGAAGATGGGGAGCTTCGCCTCCAGGTTGATGGCGCGCACCTCGTGCAGGAGCATCAGCACCATGCCCAGCACGGAGGGGCCGAGCAGCGTCACCGGCACCAACCGGCGCGCGAGGAAGCCGCCGAGCGAGTCGCGGGTGATGCGGCCCATCAGCCCCAGCCCCGGCCGCGCGCAGAGCGTGCCCACCGCCAGCAGCATCAGCGTCAGCGCGGTGGGCAGCCCCATGCTGCGCTCGGCGAGGAAGGGCAGGGTGCCCACCGTCAACAAGGGGCCCATCAACAGGCCGTTGAGGCCCAGCGTCGAGGTCACCAGCGACAACACGACCAGCGTGTCGCGCAGCCGGATGGACTGGCTCCGCTCCGGGAGGGCCAGGGCCACGCCCAGCAATGTCATGCAGGTGGCGGAGAGGGGAGAGGGGCGAGGGAGCACCGAGGCGTGTCCATCGAGCAGGCGCAGCACGATGTGCTCCATCCCCAAGTCCCAGCCGGTGATGTCGCGCAGGAGACTCACCGCGCCGATGACCACCATCACCATCGCGCAGGCGGTGGCCGTGGCGTCCTGATGGCGGAACGGGCGGGAGCGCAGCCGCAGGCCCAGTGCGGCGCCGCCGAAAATCATGGCGATGGCCGTCACCGGCATCATGGGGATGCCAGCCACGCCGGGCCTCAGCATCTCCACATCCCAGGCCCAGCCCAGGAGGTACAGCGCGCCCACGAGCGGGGCTCCCAGCGTCGCGAGCCAGGCGATGCCGCGGGCCATGGCCGCGCTCCGACGCTGCGGCCTCCAGCAATCGTTCATCGTGGCGTCCCCCTGGAACGCACAGGGCTCCTCCCGTGACGCATCGGCCCGAGGCCCCCGGACGAGACGCTCCAGCGAGAGATGCGTCGCGCCTTGGCTTCCGGCATCGGACGCGAGTGCGGCGCAGCGATGGGTGCGGACGGTGGGGGCGCCGCCAGTCATTGGCTCGGGCCGTGCGCGCCTCCGTCGGAACATGGGGGCGGCCAGCGCGCGGGGCAGCAGCCCCCGAGCAGCCGAGTCGCGAGCGGAAGGCCGGGCGCCGCGCTGTCTAGGGAGGCGGGTGGATGCCGGGATGGACGGTGAGCACCAGCCCCCAGCCCGGCGCCACGCCCACGTTGCGCGGCGTGTAGCCGTCCGTGCCCGTGACGGACAGGAGGAAGGACTCCGCGCCCGCGCCCGAGTGGACGTAGACGAACAAGCCGTCCGGGCCGGTGCCCTCCTGGTTTGCTCCCTGAAGGTCGGCGGTGGGGTAGTAGATGCGACCGGCCAGCGCCTCGCCGTCGGGAGCGACCTTCGCGCCAGCGAGGGGATGGCCGCTGGCATCCACCACGCGCCCCAGCACGAAGCCGGCGTCGCGCAGGGTGGCCGCCCGGTTGTCGGTGTGGCCCCGGATGGCGCTCTCCCCCACGGCGACGCTGAGCGCGTCATGGAAGGCGTCCGGCAGCGCCCACACGCGCGCGCCGATGATGTCCGTGCGCGGCCGGGCACCGGTGAAGGCGGAGTCGTAGACGACGGTATGGGCGGGCACCAGGCCCGCGGCCTCCGCGCCCACCGCGAGGCTCAGGTGCATCTCCCGCACCGCCACGTCGCGCACGGTGAAGGCGCCATCCGCGGCGGCCGGCGCGGTGCCGAAGGTGGCGTTGGCGTCTTTCACCGCCAGCCGCAGGGGCTCCGCGGCGGTGAGGGGCGTTCCCTCCAGCGTGGGCAGGGGCAGGCCCCGGGCCTCGAGCAACCGCCGGGCTTCGGGGAGCAGGTCCACCGTGCCGCTGACACCAATGCGGAGGTTGTCCAGGTCCACGGCCTCGGCGTCGTCGGTCTGCACGCCAGGGGCGGGTGTGTAATCACCAGGGCCGCAGCCCAGTGAGAGTCCCAGCACCGCACATGGAACCATCAGGAGAGGACGCATCATCGCGGGAAAGCTCTCCACGGCCTCTCGTGGCGGCAATCCACCCCACCCTCGGTTCGTCCCCTGGTCGACGCCTCGGTGGTGCTGGCCATGGGGCTGGAGGGCGCCGCGCTGTCCGAAAAACATCAGCGCCGCGCCCCGGAGTGGGACGCGGCGCCGGTCATGTGGAGGCCAGGTGTTGTCCGCGGGCGTGGCCCGCCTCAGCGCCAGCGGCCGTTGCCGCCGGAGGAGGATGACGAACCCGAACGGCCGGACGGAGGCGCGCTGGAGCCCGAGGACGACTTCCCGCTGCTGCCCCC
>NZ_JABFNS010000122.1 GCF_013116825.1 Myxococcus xanthus | reverse complement strand
GCGCCAGGCTCGGGGTGCTGCGGGCTTCCGGGGGCTGCCTTCACCGGCGCGCCGCCTGGGCCTGCGTGCGGGGGATTCGCGGGCGCTGGCTTCACGGGCGCGTCGCCTGGGCCTGCCTGCGGGATGATGAGCGGGAGCCCGGCGCGCGCCAGGGGCCGCGGACCGTCATTTCCGCTGCACGTGACAAGGGCCGCTGCGATGGCACGAAATGCCCACTCACACGGAGCCGCACGCAGGCGAGCGCACCGTGGCCGACGTTGAGTGTGCCGCCGCTCCTCCGTACCGTGTCAGTTCCATGCGCCGTTGGCTTTCGCTCGTTCTGCTGCTGCCTGGAATCGCCTGCACGCCGCCTCCCGGCCCGGAGGACACCTCGCCCGATGCCTCCCTGGCGAGCGTGCCCGCGCCCCGGGCCGCGGAGGAGCGCGGTGACACACTGAGTGCATCTGTGTCGGTATCCACGGCTGCGGCGTTCGACGGCGGCGCTGGCTCAGGCACATCAGGGGACGGCGTGGAGGTCCGCGCACCTCACGCCGATGCCAACGCTCCTGGGGACCTCCCCGTGGATGCCCGGCGCACGGCCGCGGATGCGCTGTTCGCGGCGTGGCAGCGCACCGCGGCGGATGCGGGGACTGACGGCGGCGTTGGTGACTCTGCCGAGGCGGCGCTGTCTTCGCCGCGCCTCACGCATGACGATGGGGCGGCCGTGGCGCGCGACGAGGTGCCGGCGCTGACCATCGACCCCGCCCTGGACGACCTTGCCCCGTCCGAGGAGGAGGGGGACACGCCGGGCGGAGAGGAGCTCCCCGTGCCCGAGCAGCTCACGGTCATCCCGGACGAGCTGCACCCGGGCGAGGAGCTGGTGCTCGGCCCGGACGGCGAGCCGCTCGAGGACACGGGGTTGGTGCTCGAAGACGCCGACCCAGGGCTTGCGCCCGTGAGCGGCGCGGAGGACGGAGGAACGTACGCCGTGCCCTTCGCTCCGGACGCGGGCTCGCTGCGGGTGCGCCGCTCCATCGTGGTCCGCCAGGAGCCTCGGCAGGACGCCCCGGCACTGGGCACCGTGGCGCAGGACATGCGCGTGCGCTGGCAGGGCGAAACGGCGGTGCGCGGCCCGGACTGCGAGGCCTGGATTCAGATTGAGCCGCGCGGCTGGGTCTGCGAGCGCTACCTGGAGCCCAACTTCCGCGAGCCCCGCGTGCGCGAACTCCCCAAGCTGCGCGAGGGCGAGCTGACGCCCGGCGTCTACGCCCGGGTCGTGGGCAAGCGCGTGCGCGCCTATCCCAGCCTCGCCCTGGCGCGCGCCCGGCGAAAGGGCGTGCTGCTGAAGGGCTCCGTATCGGTGCAGCTCCGCGGGCAGGTCCGCATCCGCCGCAGGACGTACTGGCGCACCACCGACGGCCAGTACCTGGAGGCGCGGGTGCTGCGCGAGTACCGGCCTTCCTCCTTCGAGGGCGTGGACGCGGAGGCCATCGCCGAGCTGCCGCCGACGTTCGCGTGGGCCCAGTCCCGCACGCGTCCCTCCGCCGCCGTGGAAGTGCGGACCGCGCCAGACGCGAAGGCCGCCCGCGAAACGGTGCTGCCTCCACGCACGCTGGTGGCCGTGAAGGAGCTGTCCGAGGACGGCCACTGGGTGAGCATCGCGGAGGACCAGTGGGTGGCGCGAGACGACCTGCACGTCGCCTGGTTCTCACACGCGCCGCCGCAGGTGGAGCCCGGCTCCCGCTGGCTGGACGTGGACCTGGATGCCCAGGTGCTGGTGGCCTACGAAGGTGAGCGGCCGGTGTACGCGACGCTCATCTCCTCCGGGAAGCAGGGCACGGACACGCCGGAGGGCCTGTTCCGCATCTGGATCAAATTCGCGGAGGCCGACATGACGGGCAGCGGCACCGCCGGCAACGACACCTACCGCGTGGCCACGGTGCCCTGGACCATGTTCTTCCAGGACGACTACGCGCTGCACACGGCCTACTGGCACGACCGCTTCGGGCAGCCCATGAGCCATGGCTGCGTCAACCTGTCGCCGAAGGACGCTCGTGCGCTCTATGCCTGGGCCTCGCCGCAGGTGCCCGTCGGTTGGTCCATGGTCCACGCGACGGAGGACGCGCCGGGCTCGTGGATTCGCATCCGCGGTCAGGCCCGGCCGACGGGCAAGCCGCGCAAGGTGGCGGTCGCCGCGACGCAGGTGGGCGCGCCGTAGCGGTCAGCTCACCACGGACACGGTGACGCGGCGCCGGTGCGGCGAGGTCCGGTGCTCCCAGACGTAGACGCCCTGCCACGTCCCCAGGTCCGCGCGGCCGTCCTTCACGGGGATGTTCAGCGCGTTCTGCGTGAGGACGGTGCGCACGTGCGCGGGCATGTCGTCCGGCCCCTCCGCGTCATGGACGAAGAGGGGGTCTCCGTCCTTCACGAGCCGCGAGAAGAAGGACTCCAAATCCCGGCGCACGTCCGGGTCCGCGTTCTCACACAGCAGCAGGGACGCGCTCGTGTGATGAAGGAACACGGTGCACAGCCCCTGGCGGGCGCCGCTCTCCGCGACGGCCCGCTGGACGTCCGCGGTGATGTCGGTGAAGCCGCGGCCCCGGCTGGCCACCGTGAGCTCCTTCGCGTGGAACATGGCTCAGCGTCCTCCCAGCCGCGCGGCGAGGAACGCGGCCAGGGCCTCCAGTTCCTCGGTGACGATGGCGTGCGGCATGTCGTAGGCGTGGAAGTCCACGGTGAGGCCCGACGCCACGAACAGGTCCCGCAGCCGCTCGGCGCTGCCCAGGGGCAGCAACGGGTCGTAGCGCCCGTGGGCCTGGAACACGGGCAGCCCCGTGCGGCCCTGGGCGCGGGGGCGCCACTCCGGCTCCGACGTCAGCGTGCCGGAGAGGATGCACAGCCCGGCGGGCGGCTCATCCAGGCGCAGGGCGACGTCGGTGGACACCATGCCGCCCTGGCTGAAGCCGCCCAGCACGATGCGCCCGTAGGGCAGCTTCATCGCGGCGCACAGCGCGTCCACGGTGCTCATCAGCGCCCTGCGCGCGGCGGGCATGCCCGGCGGCACGTCGCGCGCGAACTGCTCCCAGTCGCGCTGCTCCCCCCGCATCACCGCGTCGGGCAGGGGGAACCAGGCGCGTCCTCCGTGCGCCCAGGCCATGGGGCCGCCGGGGAAGACGAACCGCACGCGGCCCGCCAGGGCCGGCTGGAACGCCATCAACTCCGGCCCCAGGGGCACCAGGTCGGTGGCGGGCGCGCCCAGGCCATGGGAGAGGACGACGACCAGCTCGGGCGTCGCGCCCTCGGGGAGCGCGTCGATGACGTGGCAGTCCAGCTCACCCAACCGCGTGGCCACGTGGCGCAGGGCGCGTTCCATCGTCAGTTCCCGCTGCCGGCCGGGGCCTGGTCGCTCATCGCGATCTTCTGGATGACGACCGGCTCCAGGGGCTTGTCGCGCGGGTCGCGCTGCACGTTGGAGATCTTCTCCACCACGTCGTAGCCCGACACCACCTCACCGAAGATGGTGTGGCGGTTGTTGAGGTAGTCCGGCGTGGAGGTGGTGATGAAGAACTGGCTGCCGTTGGTGCCGGGGCCGGCGTTGGCCATGGCCAGCAGGCCCTTCTTGTTGAAGGTGCGGCCGCTCTGGAACTCGTCCTCGAAGCGGTAGCCCGGGTCGCCGCGGCCGGTGCCCGTGGGGTCGCCGCCCTGAATCATGAAGCCCGGAATCACCCGGTGGAAGATGACGCCGTCGTACAGCGGCTTGCCCTCCACGCGCTGGCCCGTCTTCGGATCCGTCCAGGCCTTCTCGCCCGTGGCCAGGCCCACGAAGTTGGCCACCGTCTTGGGGGCATCCTTGGAGAAGAGGCGCACGACGATGGCGCCCTGGTTCGTTTCGAGGGTGGCGTAGACGTCCTGGCCCGCCTGGACCTTCTTCGTCCATTCACCCGAGGCGGCCTCGGCGGGGGGCGCCGCGGCCGGCGCCTCGGCGGCGGAAGGCGCCGTGGGCTTCGCCGGCGTCGTCGCCGAAGGCGGGGTACCACCCCCCATGGATTCCTTCTTGTCGGAGTCCTTGCAGGCGGTGAGGGTAAGGCAGAGGAGGACAGTCGTCAGGAATTGGGTCCGCATGGCACGCGGACCTTAGCCCCTTTTCCAATGGATTCCAGGGGCTTACGGGGTCACCGGTCGGTATCTGTCAGATACCCGGAGTGAAAATCGGTAAAGTCTGTGAGTCTGGACGCAACAACTCTCCAGAAAGCCCGATGATCCGGGTAACGCTTCAAAACAGCCCATCAGATTCCTGTAGGAGCACAGCCCATGGCGCCTCCCATTCGCCGCAACGAGCCCCGTCCCGTTCCGACGCCTCCCGTGACGGCGCGTCCGACGCCTCCGCCGCCTCCTCCCCGCGCGGAGGCCCGTCCCGGGCAGTCCGACCGGTTCGAGGACGCGCACAACCGCGTGACGCAGGCCGCCACTGGGCTCCGCTCTGTCTCGGATGCCGCGGTCGCCACGCAGGTGCGTGACGCCTTCGGGCCCCGCCGCTTCGGCCCCTTCAACCTGCCGGGTGGCAATGGCCCCGTCGTCGAAGGGGCGAATACCCGCCTCGCGCGCGGCGCCGGTGCCGTCAGCCTCGCGGCCAACGTGGCGCAGCTGCCCACCGGAGCCATCGAGACGTTCCGTGACGTGCGCGATGCGCTCCGCAACCCGACCGAGGCGAACGTCCGTGAGGCGGTGGGCACCGCCTCGGGCACGCTCTCCACGGGGCTGATGGCGGCGCGGGATGGCCTGAGCCTCGCGGGCAACGTCAGCAACTACCGCGCTGCCACCGACGCGGCTCGCACCGCCTTCACCGCCGCGGCCCCGGAGGCTTCGCGTGCCGCCGCCAACCGCGTGGCCACCACCGCCGCCAACACCGCGCTGGAAGGTGCGTCGCGTCAGGTCGTGCGCCGCGCGGCAGCCGAGGTCGCCGAGCGCGGACTCGAGGGCGCCGCCCGCACGGCTGGCACCGCCGCGCGCGCCGCGGTGCAGGGCGGTGGCACCGCGGTGGCGCGGGCCGCGGGCCGCTTCACCCCGGGCCTCAACGTCGCCATCGCCGCGGCGGACACCGTGGCGGCCGTGAACACCATCACGGACCCGAACGCTTCGGCTGGGAGGAAGATTACCGCTGGAGTGACGGCGCTGGGGTCCATCGCCGCCGCGACGAACATCCCGGTCGTGAGCCAGGTGGGGGCGGCCGTCTCCACCGTGTCCGGCTTCATCGGCTCCTTCTTCTAGGAAGCGCCGCGTCGTCAATCTCAACGCTCCGGGGGGCTTCGGTCCTCCCGGAGCGTTGTGCTATCCGAGGGGGCGGAGCGAGAGACCATGACGACCCATGATGATTCGCAGGGCGGTCGTAAGAATGCCCGTTCGCTGGCCGAGCTTCATGCGCTCGGCATCATGAAGAAGATGCCGGCGGCGCTGCAGCTCGACAGCACCGAGCCAGTGGCGCTCCCCGCGGTGGAGGCTCCTTCCCTGGAGGGGGTGTCGGTGGTCCGGGTGGCGCCTGCGCCATTGACGGAGCAGGAGCTCGTGGACCGCTTCGATGCGCTCCGTCGCCGGCACGCAGACGTCCGCGAGCGTCAGCCGGGCGAGGATGTGGCGCTCGAGGACGACGTGCTCGTGGACGTGCTGGGCTTCGCCAACAACCGGCTGATGCCCTTCTCTGTCCGGGAGAACTGGTGGGTGCGCGTCGCGGCGGATCCGGGGCTGCCCGGCTTCTTTGAATCACTGGCGGGGGCGAAGGTGGGCCAGTCGGTCGGCATCGAGCTGACGCTGCCGGACACCTACCCCGTGGAGACGCTGCGGGGGCAGCCGGCCCGCTTCCTCGTGAGCGTGAAGGCGGCGCGAGCGCTGAAGTTGCTGGACGATGACTCGCCGGAGTTGCTGTCACGGCTGGGCATGGGCTCCATCACGGACGTCATGCGCAAGCTGGGGGACGAACTGGCCCAGGAGCGGCTCGCCGACGTGGACCGGTTGACCCAGGAGCGCGTCATGGACGTGCTCGTGGACCGCACGCCGGTGGAGCTGTCCGCCGCGCTGGTGGACGAGGAGATTCGCCAGCGCTGGGCGGAGGCCGAGCGGCCCATCCTCCAGCGCAAGGATTTCCAGCCCGACGAGCTCCAGGAGGCGCTGGAGGGGTGGCTGCAGGATCCGCTGACCCGGATGGATGCGGCGTACCGCATCACGCTGGCGCTGGTCCTGCGAGCCATCGCTGAACGCGACGGCATCCAGCCGGACCGCGCGGCGACGGACGCCATGCTGGAGGACCTCGCGAGCTTCACGGGCGTCAGCCGGCAGGAGTTGGGCGTGGCGGTGAAGGAGGACGAGGCGCTGGCTCGCCGCCTGTACGAGATGGCGCTGCGCTTCTCCACCATCGACCACGTGATGAAGAAGGTGACGCTGACGCCCGCCGAGGCGTGAGGCTCAGCGCGTCTCCAACGCCAGGGCGACCATCACCTCCGTGAGGTCGCCCGGGTGGTAGCGGACCAGGCCTGGCAGGCCGCGCAGCGCGGCCTCCGCGTGGTCCATGTCGTGCAGCCGCACCACGCGCGCGCCGGGCACCTCCGCGTCCACCGCCGTCACCATGCCGTCCGCCTGGTACCCGTAGCGCTCGTGCAGGTAGCGCTGGAGCGGGTACAGCGTGGAGGTGCGCGACAGCCGCGAGGTGGCCAGCGACACGGTGGGGATGTCGGCGGGGTAGGGGTGCTGCTGGATGAAGGCCTGCCGCTGGGGATAGGACAGCTCCTCCACCGAGCGGGACACGCCGTGGAACAGCAGCGGGAAGGCGAAGTCGATGAGCCGCCGGAGCCGGGGCGTGGTGGCCAGGTCGTGCGCGATGGATGAGCCGCCATACGGCGCCTGGAGCGTCACCACCGCGCGCACCACGTGGCGCAGCTCCGGGTAGAGCGCCAGCGTGGCGGTGCACTCCACGCCGCCCTTGCTGTGTCCCACCATCACCACGCTGCGGCCGAAGTACTCCGCGTCGCGCAGCACCTCGCGGAGCACCGCCACGTTGTCCGCGAGCAGCCCTTCGGTGTCCACCGCGGCCTCGCGCACGCTCAGTCCCCGGCGCTCCAGCCGCTGCACGTTGTCCAGCAGGTAGCCGGGCAGCTCGTCTCCCAGCATGCCGCGCACCAGCACGTACTGGTGGCGACGGGCCTCTTCCGGTAGCACCGGCAGCCCCTGGCGGACGCGCGCGAGCAGCGCATGGAAGCGGGGCGTGAGGTCCTCGGGGGGGAGGGTCTGCGCCGCCCGCTTCAGCCAGCCGGCCATGCCCGCGCAGCCAGGGCCCCACCAGCGCTCGGCGGGGGGCAGCCCGCGCAGCGTGCGCGCGAGCCGGGTGATGGCGCTCGGGGCCGCGGCGTGGGTGGACGGAGCGTGGGGGGCATCGGTCTGCGACGGGGGCATCTCGGAAGGGAGCGTACCGGGAAGTCCGAGGCGGGCGCCAACGTGGCGCCGCGCGCTCCAGGGGATGACATGGGGCCGGACGCGAGGAAGGGCCCGTGATAAGACGTCCGGGGACGGGAGGATTTCGAAGCTGACCACCGGACAGGAATGGCTGGTTGACGCCAGCGGCTGCGTGCCTGGCAGCCTCAAGGACGCGGCGGCACTGGCGGCGCTCTTCGAGGAGCTCATCGTCGTGCTGGACCTGAAGGTCGTGGGCCAGCCGCAGTGGCACGTGTTTCCGGAGCCTGGTGGCATCACCGGGCTGGCGCTGCTGGCCGAAAGCCACCTGGGCATCCACACATTTCCCGAGCACGGGTTCGCCGCGCTCAACCTGTACTGCTGCCGTGAGCGCCAGCGTCCGGACTTCGAGGCGCTGCTGGCGCGCCATCTGGGGGCGACGGCGTGCGTGGTGCGTGAGCTGAAGCGAGGGGGGACGGCGTGACGCAGGGGAAGTGTCCATCGTGTGGTGCGATGGTGGAGTTCACCGCCGGGTCGGCGCAGGTGGTGGTGTGCGACTACTGCCAGACGGTGGTGGCTCGAAAGGGCCTGGACTTCGAGTCCCACGGGAAGATTGGCAGCATCGTCCCCACCGATTCGCCGTTGCAGCTCCGCGCGGAGGGGCGCTACCGCAAGGTGGCGTACACCATCGTCGGCCACCTGCAGAAGGACCACGGCGCGGGCCCGTGGGACGAGTGGTACGTGGAGTTCGCGGACGGCCGCACCGGGTGGCTCAGCGAGTCCGAGGGCGCCTTCCACCTGATGTTCGACATGGGGCCCGAAGAGGGCGTGCTGCTGGAGGATCTGCACCCGGGAGAGCGGCTGCACCTGCGCGACCGCGCGTGGGTCATCGAGGAGCGTGGCCACGGCCGCGTGGTGGCCGCCGCGGGTCAGCTCCCCAGCGACGTGGACCCCACGCAGGACGCCTGGTACGTGGACGCCACGGGGCCCAAGGGCGCCTTCCTCACGCTCGACTTCGGCACGCGTGGGCACTCGCCCGAGGTCTTCGTCGGCGAGGCGCTGAAGCTGGAGCAGCTGGGCATCCCGGCCGGGCAGCTCCGGCCCCGCGTGCGCAAGGTGGAGCTGCAGCAGGCGCGCTGCACGCAGTGCAACGGCAACCTGTCCCTGCGCGCGCCGGACAAGACGCTGCGCGTGGCGTGCCCCTACTGCGGCGCGCTGCTGGACGCGCGCCAGGGCAAGCTGTCCTTCCTGCGCATGCTGGAGAAGCCGAGCCGGCCGCTCCTCATCCCCCTGGGAACCAAGGGGAAGCTGGATGGCGCGGAGTGGATCTGCATCGGCTACCTGGAGCGCTCGTGCACCGTGGAGGGCGTGCGCTACCCGTGGGAGGAGTTCCTCCTCTACAACGCGTCGCGTGGCTTCGTGTGGCTGATGAACTCCAACGGCCACTGGGTGTTCCTGAAGCCGCTGCCCGCGGGTGACGTGTCGCTGTCGCCGGGCGTCGCCGCCTTCCATGAGCACCGCCGCTACAAGTGCTTCCAGCACGTCACCGCGGTCACGGACAAGGTGTTGGGGGAGTTCTACTGGACGGTGCGGGTGGGCGAGCGGGCCGAGGCGTCGGAGTACGTCGCCGCGCCGTACTCGGTGAACGTGGACGCCACGGACGACGAGGTGTCGTACACCCACGGCGAGTACCTGGAGCCCGAGGTGGTGAAGGAGGCCTTCGGCTTGAAGGAGCCGATGCCTCAGCGGGAGGGCATCGCACCCAGCCAGCCGAACCCGCATCAGTCGGGCCTGCGCTCCGTCTTCGTCTGGACTGGGCTCTGGATACTGGCGTTGTTCGTGTTGTCGGCCGTGCTGTCCTTGACCGCCGCGAAGACGGTCGTCCTGGAGGAGGCGGTGGTGATACCGCCGGATGCCACGCCAGGCACGCCCGCGGCCATGCACTTCAGTGAGCCCTTCGAATTGCCCAAGCGCGGCAACATGCGCGTGGAAATCAGCGGCACGCCCTTCAACGAGTGGCTGGGCATCCAGGGCGACCTGGTGAACCAGGACACGAACGACGTGGTCCTCTTCTACGAGGAGCTGAGCTACTACCGCGGCAACGACGGCGACGGCGAGTGGACCGAAAGCAACATGTCCACCAGCACCTATCTATCGCCGGTGCCCGCTGGGAAGTACGCGCTGCGCACGACGGCGAGCTTCGCGGCGAACCCGAGGCGGCCGCGGCCCATGACGTACCGGGTGAAGCTCATCCACGACACGCCCAACTCGAGCTGGTTCTGCTTCGCGCTGGGGTTGATGGTGGTGGGGCCGGTGGTGGCGTTGTATCGCTCGCACAGCTTCGAGACGCGGCGCTGGGCGGAGAGCAACGTCTAGGTTTGAGTCGTCAAACGTGACGGAGGCGCGTCATGAAGTGGTTTGGAGGACTGGTGCTGCTGGGCTACGCGGCATTGACGATTTCGGGCTGGTCCCCCTTCACGAAGGAAGAGCGGGACAAGGTACCGGGCAACGTCCGGCGTGGGCCGGGCGGCGTCCTGCTGTGGACTGGCGGCTACATGGGAGGGAAGTGATGTTGTTACTTGGCGTGGTGGTCAGCGTTCAGGGTGTGCTGGCGAGCATCATCTACTCGCTCATCGGATTGGCGGTGTTCGTGGCGGGCTTCTATGTCATCCGCCTCATCATGCCGTTCGACGTGCACAAGGAGCTGGAGGCCGACCAGAACACGGCGGTGGGCATCGTCATCGGTTCCTTCATCATCGGTCTGGCCATCATCGTGGCCGCGGCCATCAGCGGATGAAGGCGCGCGCCGCACGCCCATGCCTGCGCGAAGTGAAGTGACGCCGTGAACAAGACGCTGCTGTACATCACCGTCATCGTCATCGCGACGTGCGGGCTCATCTATGAGCTCGTCGTCGGGGCGCTCGCGAGCTACCTGCTCGGCGATTCCGTCACCCAGTTCTCCACCGTCATTGGCGGCTACCTGTTCGCCATGGGCATTGGCAGCTACCTGTCGCGCTACATCGAGCGCGGGGTGGCGCAGCGCTTCGTGGAGGTGGAGCTGGCGGTGGCGCTGCTGGGCGGCATCTGCGCGCCGGTGCTGTTCCTCACCTTCACGCTGACGGACCTGTTCCAGGTGGCGCTGTACGGCAGCGTGATTGCCATTGGCGCGCTGGTGGGCATGGAGATTCCCCTCCTGCTGCGCATCCTGAAGGACCAGGTCAAGTTCAAGGACCTCATCAGCCAGGTGCTGTCGCTGGACTACGTGGGCGCGCTCGCGGCCAGCGTGGCCTTCCCGTTGCTGCTGGTGCCGAAGCTGGGCCTGGTGCGCACGTCCCTGCTGTTCGGCGTGCTGAACGCGGCGGTGGCGCTGTGGAGCACCTGGTTGCTGGCGCCGCTGCTGGGCAACCCGCTGCGGCTGCGCGTCAAGGCGGTGGGCCTGACGGTGCTGCTGCTGGCGGGCTTCGTCATGGGCGACCGGCTCACCACCTTCTACGAGGACCAGCTCTACGCGGATGACGTGGTCCACGCGTCCAGCTCGCCGTATCAGCGCATCATCCTCACGCGCGGCAAGCGGGGCTTCTCGCTCTTCCTCAACGGCAACCTCCAGTTCGCCAGCCTGGACGAGTACCGCTACCACGAGTCCCTGGTGCACCCGGCCATGGTGCGCGCGGGCAAGGTGGAGAACGTGCTCATCCTGGGCGGTGGGGACGGCCTGGCCGCGCGGGAAGTGCTGCGCTACCCGGAGGTCCGCTCCGTCACGCTGGTGGACCTGGACCCGATGATTACGGGGCTGGCGACGAACTACGGGGAGCTGGCGAAGCTGAACCGCCACGCGATGACGGACCCGCGGATGCGGGTGGTCAACGGGGACGCGATGCAGTTCCTCACCGAGGGCGGCGCGCAGTACGACGTGGTGGTGGTGGACTTCCCGGACCCGAACAACTTCGCGCTGGGGAAGCTGTACACCACGGGGTTCTACAAGCTGCTCAAGAAGCGCATCGCGCCAGACGGCGTGGCGGTGGTGCAGAGCACCAGCCCGCTGTTCGCCCGGCGCTCCTTCTGGTGCGTGGAGAAGACGCTCAGGGCCGCGGGCTTCTGGACGGAGCCGTACCACGCGCTGGTGCCGTCGTTCGGTGAGTGGGGCTACGTGCTCATTGCACACGAGCCGCCCGCCCGGCACCGGCCGCTGCCCGAAGGGCTGCTCTTCCTGGATGACGCGACGATGGCGTCACTCACCCAGTTCCCTCCGGACATGGGGCCCTTGCCCGTGGAGGTGAACCGGCTGAACAACCAGGTGCTGGTGCACTACTACGAGGCGGAGTGGCAGCGGTGGAACTGACGCGGCGGGAGCTGGTCGCCGCGTTCCTCGGTTCCGCGGTGGCGGCCAGTGCGTGCCGGAAGTCGGGGCCACGGGAGCGTGTCCCCGGCGCGGTGGTGGACCAGGCCGTGGAGCTGGGGCACCGGCTGCGCGGCGGGCCGCTGCCTCGCGCGGACGTCGTGGAGCCCGTGGAGGTGTTGGTGGTGGGCGCGGGCGTGGCGGGCCTGTCCGCGGCCTGGCGGCTGGCGAGCGCGGGCGTGCGAGGCGTCCGCGTGCTGGAGCTGGAGGCGGAGCCGGGAGGCACGTCCCGCTCCGGGCGCAATGCCATCTCCGCGTATCCATGGGGCGCGCACTACCTGCCGGCGCCGCTGGAGGACCGGGGCCCTGTCGTCCGGCTGCTGCGGGAGATGGGGGCCGTCACCGACGTGGATGACACGGGCCGGCCGCGCTTCGAGGAGTCGCTGCTCATCCACGAGCCGGAGGAGCGCTTCTTCTACCGGGGCCACTGGTACGAAGGGCTCTACCTGCACGCGGGCGCCAGCGTGGAGGACCTGGAGGAGCTGCGGCGCTTCGAGGCGCGGATGAACGGCTTCGCCTCCGCGCGAGACGCGAAGGGGCGCCGGGCCTTCGCGGTGCCTTCCGGCCTGTCCAGTGACGACGCCGAGTGGACGGCGCTGGACGCGCTGAGCATGGCGGCCTGGATGGAGCGCGAGGGCTTCCGCTCCGCGCGGCTGAAGTGGGTGGTGGACTACGCGTGCCGCGACGACTTCGGGACCACCGCCGAGCATGTCTCCGCCTGGGCTGGCATCTGGTACTTCACCGCGCGGCAGGACGGGAATGGGGAGCGCAGCGAGGGCTACCTGAGCTGGCCCGAAGGCAATGGCCGGCTGGTGCGGCAGCTCGTGTCGGCGCTGCCGAACGGCGCGGTGGAGGGCAACGTGCTGGTGCACACCGTGGAGCCCGTGGAGGGCGGCTGCCGTGTGGACGCGCTGGAGGCGGGCTCGGGCAAGCCCCGGGCCTTCCTGGCGCGGCAGGTGGTGCTGGCGTGTCCGCGCTTCATCGCCGCGCACGTGGTGGCGCCGTGGCGGCGGGAGCGTCCGGCGTGGCTGAGTGGCTTCACGTATGGGCCGTGGGTGGTGGCGAACCTGACGCTGTCGTCGCCGCCGCGCTCGCGGGGCTTCCCGCTGGCCTGGGACAACGTCTTCTATGAGAGCCGCAGCCTGGGTTACGTGGTGGCCACGCACCAGACGCTGCGCCAGGACGAGCAGGGCCCCACGGTGCTCACGTGGTACCTGCCCATGGACGGCGCGGACGTGAAGGCCGAGCGGGAGAAGGCGCTGTCGGCCAGCTACGCGGACTGGGAGGCCCTGGTGATGGCGGACATGCGGCCCGCGCACCCTGGCATCTCCGGGCAGGCGCAGCGGCTGGAGGTCCAGCGCTGGGGCCACGCCATGGTGCGGCCTACACCGGGCTTCATGTGGGGGCAGGCGAAGCAGGCCGCGGGGGAGAGCCTGGGGAGCTCGCTGCACTTCGCGCACTCGGACCTGGGCGGCATGGGGCTCTTCGAAGAGGCGAACTGGTTTGGCGTGCGGGCCGCGGAGCGCGTGCTGGCGGAGCTGGGCCGGCGTGAGGTGAGCTGGCTGTAGTCGCCGGCTGCCGCGTTCCATTCCAGGCGCCCATGGGGGCGTTCCCCTGACGCGGTGAGCGCCCTCGGCATGCGGTGTCCCGCCTGCTCGTGCCCGCCTGGAGGACAGGGGGCATTGTCTGGCCCCATGTGCATCTCCCTCCACGAGGGCCCACGGCACGTTCATTCCCGCGCGTCCTCGTGGAGGCCGCACCATGTCGCTCAAGGAATACCTTCCCGGAACGCCATTCCCTGGTGTCATCGGCCGGACGGATGAGGAGTCCTCGCCTGCCTGGCCCGCGCCGCTGCGCGCGAAGCCGGGGGCGCCCAACGTCCTCTTCATCGTCCTGGACGACACGGGCTTCGGTCAGCTCGGTTGCTATGGCTCGCCCATCCGCACGCCCAACCTGGACCGGTTGGCGAAGGGGGGACTGCGCTACAACAACATGCACACCACCGCGCTCTGCTCGCCCACGCGCTCGTGCATCCTCACCGGCCGCAACCACCACTCCAATGGCATGGCGGGAATCACGGAAATCTCCGTGGGCTACCCCGGCCGCAACGGCACCATCCCCTTCGAGAACGGCTTCATCTCCGAGATGCTGGCCGGGCACGGCTACAACACCTACTGCGTGGGCAAGTGGCACCTCACGCCCGCGGAACAGACGAGCGCCGCGGGGCCCTACTCACGCTGGCCCCTGGGCCGCGGCTTCGAGCGGTACTACGGCTTCCTCGGGGGCGACACGCACCAGTACTACCCCGACCTCGTTCACGACAATCATCAGGTCCGGCCGCCGAAGACACCCGAGGAGGGCTATCACCTGACGGAGGACCTGGTGGACCGGGCCATCGGCTTCATCGCCGACGCCAAGCAGGTGGCGCCCGACAAGCCCTTCTTCCTCTACTTCTGCACCGGCGCCATGCATGCGCCCCACCATGTCCCCCGGGAATGGGCGGACCGCTACAAGGGCCAGTTCGACGACGGCTGGGATGCCTACCGCGAGAAGGTCTTCCGGCGTCAGCTCGAGACTGGCGTGCTGCCGCCGGGCACCCAGTTGTCGCGCCATGACCCGGACGTGCAGGACTGGGACAGCCTGTCTCCGGAGGAACGGCGGCTCTACGCCCGGATGATGGAGGTGTTCGCGGGCTTCCTGGAGCACACCGACCACCACATCGGCCGGCTCATCCAGTCACTGGAGGCGAGCGGGGAGCTGGAGAACACGCTCATCATGGTCATCTCCGACAATGGCGCCAGTCCGGAGGGCGGCCTGCATGGCTCCGTCAATGAGCTGAAGTTCTTCAACAACGCGCCGGAGTCGCTGGAGCAGAACCTGGCGGCGCTGGACGAGCTGGGCGGACCGCGCCACTTCAACCACTATCCCTGGGGCTGGGCCTGGGCGGGCAATACGCCCTTCAAACGGTGGAAGCGCGAGACGTACCGGGGAGGCACCACGGACCCCTTCATCGTCCACTGGCCCCGAGGCATCCAGGCGCGGGGCGAGATTCGTTCGCAGTACTGCCACGCCATCGACATGGTGCCCACGGTGCTGGACTGCCTGGGCATCGACCCGCCCACGGAGATTCGCGGCGTCACGCAGTCACCCATCGAAGGCGTCAGCTTCAAGCACACCTTCCATGACGCGGACGCGGAGAGCCGACACCACACGCAGTACTTCGAGATGTTCAGCCACCGGGCCCTGTACCACGACGGGTGGCGGGCGGTGTGCCCGTTCCCCGGACCGTCCTTCACGGAGTCGCACGAGCCGTTCGGCATGCTGAAGCTCACCGAGGCCAGGCTGCGCGAGTTCGATACGGAGGGCTGGGAGCTGTACCACGTGGCGGAGGACTGCTCGGAGACGCGGAACGTGGCCGCGCAGGAGCGCGACAAGCTCATCGAGATGATTGCCCGCTGGTACGTCGAGGCGGGCCGGTACGATGTGCTCCCGCTGGTAACGCCATCCCGCGAGCTCTTCGTCGTGGAGCGGCCGCAGATTTCGCGGGAGCGGGCGCGTTACGTCTACCGGCCGAACACGTCACCCGCGCCGGAGAACGTGGCGGTGCACGTTCTCAACCGCGCCCACGCCATCACCGCGCGGGTGGAGGTGGAGGACGGCGTCGAGGGCGTGTTGCTCTGCCACGGTGGATTGACGGGCGGGTACTCGCTCTTCGTCAAGGACGGCAAGCTGCACTACGTCTACAACTTCGTGGGAGAGAAGGAGTTCCACCTGGAGTCCGCCGTGGACGTGCCGAAGGGGCACGCGGAGCTGCGCTTCGAGTTCCAGCCCACGGGCGCGCCCGACCTGCCCGCGGGCCGGGGCGCGCCGGGACGGGGGCGCCTCTTCATCAACGGCGACCTGGTGGCGCAGAGTGACATCTCGGAGACCATGCCGCTGCTCATCAGCCTGGGGGAGGGACTCACGTGCGGCCGAGACGAGAACTCGCCGGTGAGTCAGCGGTACCAACCGCCCTTCGCGTTCAGGGGCGGGACGCTGACGGAGGTGGTGGTGGACGTGTCGGGCGAGCACGTCCACGACGCCGCGACGGAGGCGAACACGGTCATGGCGCGACAATAGCCGCGTGGGCGGTGGACTGGCCTGGGGCGACGGTGACGATGATGATGTCGGTGCGTCGCGCCAGGGTCAGCAGCTCGGCCGGGCTGGGCACCACCGGGTGCCGTGAGCCTCCGCCTCCGACGCCCTGGGGGAAGTACAGCGCCCTTTCCGCCTCCACGTAGAGGACGGGGACGCGGCTCCCCCGGGCCTCGATGCCCGGAGGCGCGAAGACCTGGACGCCGCGGTTCGGGGACGCGGGTGGCGCTGGCGCCGGAGCGCACCCAGCGGCCAGGGCGAACAGCAATGACAGCCAACGTCGCATGACGGGACTCCTGGCCCCGGCCTGGTGGCCGGGCGCTCGATGGGTTCATGACGGATGTGCGGCGCGGCCGTGGCTCAGGGCGGCCGGGTGACGTCACAGCGCGCACTGGCGCCGCGGGCGAGGTCCTCGGCCACCGAGCGAAGCAGCACGGTGCCCGTGAGGGTGTTGCCTTCGTCGCCAGGCGCTTGCTTCCCTTGCGTGAGCCACGCGGCCACCCGGCCCAGGCTCGCGGCGGTCACGACGTGCAGGCGGACGCTGATGCGTACTTCATAGCGCGCGCCGGGCTCGGGCCTTTGTTCCAGGGTCCACGCGACGCGCTCCAGCGTCAGTGAGGAGGGGCCTTCCGGCAGGGGGCGTCCATCCAACACGTAGGCGCCCTTGGAGAAGGCGAGCACCTGGGTCAGCCGGGCGGTGTCCATTCTCGCGTCGAACCAGACGGTGTTGCGTTGCCAGAGCGTCAGCTCCACCTCCAGCTTCCCCGCCATGCCCAGTCGCACCAGCCGGTCCAACTCGGGCGAGACGAAGTCGAAGGCCTCCGAACGGACCATGACGCGCCGTCCGGCCAACGTGGCGGTGCAGGTGGTGCGCGGCTCCTCTGCATGGACCGTGGGGGCGTGCAGGCCCGCCACGGCGATGAGCGCCGTGCCGAGCCCGCGTCCCACGTATTTGCGTGGCCAGTCCATGCGTCTTTAGAAGGTCCGCTGGAAGAGCAGCCGGGCTTCGGGCGTGGCGGTGGCCCGCTCATCCGTGCGCCACGCGACGTCCATCCGCACGTTGTCTCCGAAGTGGAGGCTGGCGCCCAGGCCGAGCCGTGCATCCGTCCAGGTGTCGTCCGCCTTCACCGTGCCCAGGTCCGCGAAGACGCCCAGGGCGCTCCAGCGGTACTCCGCGGTGGTGAGCACGGACACGTCGCCGCGGTACTCCTTGAAGCCGAAGCCGCGCAGCGCCGTCCATCCACCCAGGGCCTCGCGCTTCTGTTCGGGCAGACGGTGGCCTCCCGCGGTGCGCACGCGCAGCGACAGGCCGGTGTCCCAGCCGGTGGGCACCTCCATCGCGATGTCGCTCACCAGCTTCCAGAAGCGCGCGTCACCGCCCGCGCTCCCCGGGCCGTTGCCCACCTCCAGCGTGAGCAGGCCCCGGAGCGAGGCGCGGCTCTCCCAGTCGCCATCCCGGTCGAAGAGCGACGTCTCTGGCGTGCGGAACAGCGAGCCCACGGACGCGGCGGCGGGCACGTTGCTGGCGTACTCCATGCGCACCACCACGGAGTCGAAGCGTCCCTCGGTGACGGGCGCGTTGGGGAAGGGGGCCGAGTCGTTCCGGAACAGGGAGAAGGGCGGCGTGAAGCTGCGCATCGACGCGTAGCGGTCGCTGCGGTACTCGACGCCCGCGAGCCAGTCATCCGCCCAGCGCCAGGTGGCGAAGGCCGTGAGGCCCTTGCGGCGGAAGTAGTCGCGGTCCGGCCGGTTGATGAGGGCCGAGTAGAGCGACGAGTCGATGTCGCCCATCCGCCACCGGTCCAGCGTATCGGTGAAGTCGTAGACCTGCGCGCCGAACTCCGCGAGCCCCACCCGTGGAACCTGGAGCTTCGCCCCGCCGAGCATGTTGATGCGCCGCTGGCGCTGCGTGCCTTCCGGGTCCTCCGGCAGATATTGGCCACCCCACCGCAGCGGGACGGTGAGCGCGGCATCCACGGTGACGTGCGCGCGGTCCTTCGCATCCCAGAGGCGCAGCCGCCCCGAAAGACCCGGCGAGAAGCCCGTCACCTGCGTGTGCATCGGGAGCAGGTCCACGTCGAAGTCCGGTCGCCGCGTGCGCAGGTGCACCACCAGCTTCTTACCCTCGAGGGTGATGCTGTCGGCCGAGTCCACGTCGTCCCACCAGTCGGAGAGCTGCTTCCAGTTCAGCTCGAACTCCACCTGCTCCCGGTGGCGCGGCTTCGCGCGCGGTGTTTCCTGCGTGTGATAGGCGCGGGTGCCGTCCGGCTCGCGCGTCTCGATGATGTGGGCGCGCCGGGCACGCGTGCTGTCGGAGTCGTCCACGCTCGCGGGCTCCAGGAAGGGGAGCCGCGAGGTCAGCCGCTGCACGGCGCGCTTCGCGTCACTGCGGAGGAACACGGTGCCAGGCTTCAGGTCCAGCGCCTCCTGGACCCGCGCGGCGACGCCGACGTCCACGCCGCGCACTTCGATGGATTCGAGCCGGCCTTCATCCACCGTCACCGTCAGCTTGCCATCCGGCGACCACACCGCGGACAGGCTGGCGAGCATGTAGCCGTCGTCACGCAGGCGCTTCAGCGTGCGCTCCAGGCCGTGGGCGACATCGCCCAGGAAGATGCCGGGGTGCAGCGTGCCGCGCTCCAGCCGGGCCACCCAGTCACGGGGCGGATAGCGAGGCGGGCAGGGACGGACGACGGAGAGCGTGCCGCGCCGGGAGTCCACGCGCAGCGTGGCGGTGAAGGACTCTTCGTCTTCGTCCTCGGTGGGGAACCGGTGCGGGAGCCGGAGCAGCTCCTCGAGAATCTCGGTGGCCTGCAGGTCCTGGAGCCCGTTCACCTCCACGGCGGAGACGACGGGGTTCTCCTCCAGGTGGACTTCGAGGACCGCCGGCTGCGGCGCCTCGGCCACGCGCACGCGCGGCTCCACGCGGGCGAACAGCCCCGAGCGAGCGAGCCGCCGGAGGAACAGGTGGACTTCCCTTCCGCTCAGCAGGGCCCCTGAATCCGCACGGGGCGCACCGATGAAGGCGCGCACCTGCGCATCCGTCAGCCAGTGAAGCCCGTGCAGTTCGATGCGGCCGGGCGTGAGCGAGCGCCCATCCACGGCGAGCTGAAGCGGGGCCAGAACGCTGGTGTCTCCCGAGTCATCGTCCTCGAAGTCGTCGGGGCAGGAGTTCTGCGCGTCCGCTGGGGTGTCGGCTCGGGCGTCGGTCGTGGGGGAGCGTGGCTTGCCGCCAACCTCCTGGTTGTCCGTGGCGGTGGTTGCGCCTTCCGCACGCTCCGACTGCGGGTTGTTTCCCGTTTCACCTTGCGACGGAGCGGCTTCCGCGGATGAGGGCGCGTCGGAGCGCGGCTCAGGTGCAGGGGCTGGCTGCGCGACTGCGAGCGCGGGGAGGAGACAAATGAGGAGCGCGAAGCGGTTCATGCACGCAGGGAGAGCACGAGCCGTTCCACCCAGAGGCGTCGGGCAAGTGCCTGAAAGAACGAGGGCCGAGCAGCCATGTCGATGTCATGGACACATCGGGATGTCGAGCCGTGATGTGGTACTGACATCGCCAGCGACGATTGCGTGCGGCCGTCCGGCACCCGCCTGGAGGCATGGGGCGCTTTCGGTACTGGGGCCGTGGTTGCGGCGGGTCCGAAAACCGGGGGCAGATGAGCTGCGCTCCAGCGGGGCTTCAGGTGACAGGGAGTCCGAGCGCCTTGATGCGCCGGTAGAGGTTGCCCCGGTCGACCTGCAGTAGCCGCGCGGCTCCGGCGATGCTTTCGCCTTCCTGGAGCGCCGCGCGGATGAGCTCGCGCTCGAAGTCCTCCACGTGCTCGCGGTAGCTCTTCTGTCCCAGGGAGGGGCGGCTGGCCGCGGCGGTGGTCTGCGGCGCGGAGACGAGCTCCGGGCCCAGGGTGAGCGGGCCCTCACCCCGGAGCAGGTTGAGGCGCTCGATGAGGTTGCGCAGCTCGCGCACGTTGCCCGGCCACGCATATGCGCGCAGCGAGGTCTCCGCGCCGGGCGCGAGCACCAGCGGCACCTGCGGCCCCGCGAACTCTGCCGCGAAGGCGCGGGCCAGGGGAAGCAGATCCTCCGGCCGCTCGCGCAGGGGCGGCACCTGGAGGGGCATCACGTTGAGGCGGAAGTAGAGGTCCTGCCGGAAGCGGCCCTCCTGCACCGCGCGGGCGAGGTCCTGGTGCGTGGCCGCGACGACGCGCGCATCCACGGGGACGGGCAGGCTGCCGCCCAGCCGCTCCACTTCCTTCGTCTCCAGGACGCGCAGCAGCTTGGCCTGGAGCTCCAGGGGCATGTCGCCCAGTTCGTCGAGGAACAGCGTGCCGCCGTGCGCCTGTTCGATGCGGCCCGCGCGCCGCGACAGCGCACCGGAGAACGCGCCCTTCTCGTGGCCGAACAGCTCGCTCTCCAGCAGGGTGGAGGGAATGGCCGCGCAGTTGACGGCGACGAGCCGGCCCTTGCGTCCCGAAGCGAGATGCAGCGCCCGCGCCACGCGTTCCTTGCCCGTGCCCGTCTCGCCGGTGATGAGGATGGCGGTGTCGCTGGGGCCCACGCGCGCGATGAGCTGGCGCAGTGACACCATGCCAGGGCTGTCACCCACCAAGTGGCCGGGGCGGGCCAGCGCGTCCAGCAGCCGCTCGCGCTCTTCCTGGAGCGAGCCCAGCGCCAGGGCGTTACGCACGGCGGTGAGCAGCCGCTCGGGGGAGGGCGGCTTCTCCACGAAGTCCGTCGCGCCCAGCCGCAGCGCCTGCACGGCCTCGGCGGGCGACGCCTCTCCGGACAGCACCACCACGGGCGCGGGGAAGGGCCGGGGCAGGCGCGCGAGCAGCTCCAGGCCCGTCTCGCCCGGCATGCGCAGGTCGAGCAGCATCATCCCCGGGGGACCTTCGGGCGCGTCGAGCAACTGGGAGGCCTCCGCCGCCGAGCGGGCCTCCACGGGCGTGAAGCCCTCATCGCTCAAGAGGCCGCGCAGGGCCCTGAGGACGCCAGAGTCGTCATCGACGATGAGGATGCGAGGACCGGGCTTCATGGGGACGGTGGCGGGGTGAGGGGCAGTTCCACGCGCGCGAGCGTACCGCCTCCGGGCGCGGGCTCCAGGCGCAGGCTGCCGCCGTGTTCGTGGACGATTTTCTGGGAGATGGGCAGGCCCAGGCCGCTGCCGCCGGGCTTGGTGCTGAAGAGGCCACGCGTGAGGGCCGGGCCTTCGAGGACGGTGGGGACGCCGCTGCCTCCATCCGCCACGGTGACGCACACGGTGCCCGGCTGCGTCGACTCCAGTGTGACGTGGACGGGCGCGGCGCTGGCGGAAGAGGCCTCGGTGGCGTTCTTCACCAGGTTGCCGAAGAGGCGACGCAGGCCATCCGGGTCCGCGCGCAGCGTGGCCTCCGCGCCAGGCCGAAGCTCCACGGGCACCGGGGACGTGCCCGCGTACAGGGTGCACACCTCGGCCAGCAGTGGGCGCAGGGGCACGTCCTGGAAGCGCGGCGCGGGCAGGCGCGCGAAGGTGGAGAAGCTCTGGGTCATCCGCATCAACAGGTCCACCTCCTCCTGGAGGAGGGCCACGGCCTCGGTGATGCGGGTGGTGTCGTGGGGCGTGGACGCATCCGTCCGGTTCAGACGCGCGAGCGACAACTTCATTGCGGTGAGGGGGTTCTTCAGCTCGTGCGCGAGCGCGCGGGCCACGTCCTGCCAGGCGGCAATCTGCTCCGCGGACCTGAGCCGCTCGCGCTGCGACAGCAGCTCCTGGCCCATGCGGTTGAACTGGCCCAGGAGGAACTGCAGCTCGTCGCGCGGAGGCTCGGGGGCGGCGAGCCGCACGGAGAGGTCGCCGCGCGCATAGGCCCACATGCCTTCCGTGAGGGTGCGCACCGGACGCGTGAGGGCCCGCCCGAGCAGCACCGCGGCCACCGTCAGCGCCGCGCCCGATAGGAGTACCAGCGCGGTGATGAAGGCGGGCACGCGGCGCACCAGGGCTCGTCGCGCCAGCTCCGCCTGCGCGAGGTTGAGCCGGGCCTCGTTGAGCGAGTCTTGTGGCAGCTCCCGCCGCGCCAGCTCCGAGGCGACCTCTTCCAACACGCCCTCCACCGGGGCGATGGACACCGACAGGACCCGCTCCAGCGCGGCTTGTGCCAGCACGCCGAGCAGCACCAGCGGCACCCATCCGGCGAGCAGCATCACCGCCAGCAGCCGGCGACGGAAGCGCGGAGGGGGCAGCGGAAGGTCCGCGGCGTGTTCAAGGCCCACTCTGTCACCGTGCGTAGGGGCGTCTGTGGGCGCGGCGGCGTGCATGAGACGGTTCATAGCGCATCCGGACGTGGGCCCGGTGCCGAGTCCCTGGCGCGGAGACTCTGGTAGGCTGCATGGCTCCGATGCCTCGTCTTCTCGCGCCCTCCCAGGGCTGGCTGTTCAGTCCGGGAGTGGACCTGTCCGTCTTCGCTGGCAGCGCGCTCGTCTCCGTGGCTTTCGTGCTCGCCGCGCCCTGGCTGGGCGTGGCGGGCGACACGCCGCTGTGGGCATGGCTGCTCTTCGTCGTCTGCGTGGACGTGGCCCACGTCTGGTCCACGCTGTTCCGCACCTACCTGGATCCGGACGAGCTGCGGACCCGCCCCGGGCTCTACCTGGGCGCGCCGCTGGCCGCCTACATGGCGGGCGTGGTCGCCCACCTGGTGTCGCCGGGCACGTTCTGGACGCTGTTCGCCTATGTCGCGCTCAGCCACTTCGTGCGGCAGCAGTACGGCTGGGTGGCGCTGTATGGCCGCAAGGCGCGCGTCTCCCCGCTGGAGCGGCGCCTGGATGCCGCTGCCGTCTATGCCGCCACGCTGGGGCCCGTCGTCTGGTGGCATGCGAACCTGCCGCGCGGCTTCTGGTGGTTCGTGCCCGGGGACTTCCTGTCGGGCCTGCCGTCGTGGGTGGGCACCGTGGGGCTGGGGCTTCACGCGGGGGTGCTCTTCGCGTGGGCCGGCTACCAGGGCGCGCGCGTGGTGCGCGGCGAGGGCGTGCAAGCAGGCAAGGTGCTGCTGGTGGTGGCGACGTGGGTGGCGTGGTTCGGCGGCATCGTCGTCGCGCAAGACGACTTCACGTTCACGGTGATGAACGTGGTGCTGCACGGCGTTCCCTACTTCGCGCTGCTCTTCCGCTACGCGCGCGGACGGCTGGAGGAGGGTGGCTACGGCGCGGGGGCGGCGCTGCTGCGCGCGGGGCTGCCGGGCTTCCTGCTGTTCCTGGTGGCGCTGGCCCTGGCGGAGGAGTTCCTGTGGGACCAGGCCGTGTGGCGTGAACACGGCGCGCTCTTCGGCGAGAGCCACATGACGCTGCCGCCGGACGTGTTGTCGCTCGTGGTGCCGCTGCTCGCGCTGCCGCAGGCCACGCACTATGTGCTGGATGCCTTCGTGTGGAAGCCGGGCCGGCAGCCCGCGCTGCTGTCACGTCTGGGCTGGACACCGATGGCCACCCGACACGAGGGGCCGCCATCTGGCATGAAGCCCGTTTCGACCATGGCCATTCCCGCACGGAGTGACTAAATGCGGTAGGGGCCTATGTCCCGACTCCTACTCGTCTCGAATCGGCTCCCTGTCACCGTCAAGGTGGAGAAGGACACTGTCTCCGTTGTCCGCAGCGCGGGAGGCCTGGCCACCGGCCTTCGCCGTCCGCACGAACGCTCGGGGGGGCTGTGGATTGGCTGGCCCGGGGATGTCTCCCGACTGTCGGAAAGCCAACGCGCTCGCGTGGACGCCCAGCTCGCGGAGCTGCGCTGCGTGCCGCTGACGCTGTCCGCCAGCGAGGTGAGCCGCTACTACGAAGGCTATTCCAACCGCGTCTTGTGGCCGTTGTGCCATTACATGCTGGAGCGCATCCCGCGCCAGGACCGCGATTGGGAGGTGTACCGCAAGGTCAACGAGCGCTTCGCGGACCTGGTGGCGAAGCACTACGAGCCCGGGGACACCATCTGGGTCCACGACTATCAGCTCATGCTGGTGCCCGGCATGTTGCGCCAGCGGCTGCCCGGCGCGCGCATCGGCTACTTCCACCACATCCCGTTTCCGTCGTCGGAAATCTTCAGCACGCTGCCGCGCCGGCGTGAGCTGCTGAAGGGGCTGCTGGGCGCGGACCTCATCGGCTTCCACACGGTGAGCTACGTGCGGCACTTCTCTGGAGCGCTGCTGCGGCACCTCGGGCTGGACACGGACATCGACCGTATCATCTGGGAGGGCCGCGACGTGCGCGTGGGCGCCTTTCCCATGGGCATCGACGCGCAGGTCTTCGAGTCGATTTCGAGCGAGCCCGGCATGCAGGAGGAGGTGGCGAACCTGCGCCGGTCCTCCGAAGGGCAGCGCATCCTGTTGGGCATCGACCGGCTGGACTACACCAAGGGCATCCCGCGGCGCCTCCTGGCGGTGCAGCGCGTGCTGGAGCGCACGCCCGCGTGGCGTGGCCGCCTGCGGTTCATCCAGGTGACGGTGCCCAGCCGGACCCAGGTGGAGGCATACGCCAACTACCGAGAGCTGGTGAACGAGCTGGTGGGGCGCATCAATGGGCTCTACGGCACCGTGCAGAACGTGCCCGTGCACTACCTCTACCGCTCATTCAACGAACGGCAGCTCGTGGGGCTGTACCGGAGCGCGGATGTGATGCTCGTCACGCCGGTGCGGGACGGGATGAACCTGGTGGCGAAGGAGTTCTGCGCGGCGCGTCCGGACGATGACGGCGTGCTGGTGCTCAGCGAGTTCGCGGGCGCTTCGGCGGACCTGGGGGGCGCGCTCATCGTCAACCCCTACGACGTGGACGCCATGGCGGACGCCATCGAGAAGGCGCTGGGGATGGCGGAGGAGGAGCGCCGCGCGCGCATGCACACGCTGCGCAAGCAGGTGAAGTCGCGGGACGTGCATTGGTGGACGAACTCCTTCCTCGAGCGGCTCCAGTCGCTGCCCGCGGTGACCGTGCACCCCGAGGCGGGCGCGCCCGAGGCGCTGGCGCAGATGCGCCAGGCGGAGCGGCTGCAACTGCTCCTGGACTACGACGGGACGCTGGTGGGCTACGCGCCCCGGCCGGAGCTGGCCGCGCCGGATGCGGCGCTGAAGGCGTTGCTGGCGAAGTTGGTGGCCCGGCCCGGCGTCTCGGTGAGCATCGTCAGCGGCCGGCCCAGGGAGACGTTGGAGGAGTGGCTGGGCGACCTGGACATGGGCCTGTATGCCGAGCACGGCCTGTGGTCCCGCCCCACGCCGGGGGCGGCGTGGCGGATGCTGGAGGGCGTGACGTTCGACTGGAAGGAGCGCGTGCGCCCCGAACTGGAGACCTTCTCCGCGCGCGTGCCGGGCTCCTTCGTGGAGGAGAAGACCGCGTCGCTGGCGTGGCACTACCGCCTGGTGGACGCGGAGTTCGGCGCCATCCAGTCCCGCGAGCTGCGGCTGTACCTGGCGGAGAAGTTCGCCGGGCACTCCATGGACATCCTCCCCGGGGACAAGGTGGTGGAGATTCGTCCGCGGGGCGTGCACAAGGGCCGCGTGGTGGGCGAGGCCACGAAGGACATGGCGCCCGGCGCCCTCGTGGTGGCCATTGGCGATGACCGCACGGACGAGGACCTCTTCGCGTCCATCCCGCCCGGCGGGCTCACCATCCACGCGGGCAACAAGCCCACGCGCGCGGCGTTCCGGGTGAAGGGCCCGGACGAGGTCCGCGCGCTGCTGACGGGGCTGCTGGAGCCGTAAGCACCGCGCGGGCCTGCTCGCGTTCGCTACGGCGTCGAGGACGCCGTGCGGTTGGCCGCGTTCTGGATGAACACCCGGCGGCCGAAGGCGCGGTCCACGCGGCCGAGGAACTCGCGGAACGCGGGGTAGTCATCCGCGGACACGCGCGCGGTGGTGAGGGCCACCTCGCCCTCGGCCACCAGCTTGCCGCCCTCCAGGCGGTAGCTCAGCTTGATGTGGCCGAACTTCGTCGTCTCCTCCACGGCCTGGGGAAGCTCCGCCACCGTCCAGCCCGCGGGCAGTGCGTAGCGCAGGAGGAAGCCGTTGGTCCACGGGCTGGACATCACCAGGTCGAAGCGGCGCTGGGCCAGCGACGCATAGGCCTGCTGGTAGGTGCGCCCGGTGCCGAAGGGCAGGAAGCGCATGCCGTTGGGCAGCACCTCCGAGTAGCGCGGGATGCTCATCTTGAAGTCCAGCGCCACGTCGTCATCCAGCCGCGTGGTGTCGCTCAGCTTCACCTCGTGCACCGTGAGGCCGGGGAAGCTCTGCGCCCAGGCGCGCTCGAAGGTGGACTTGCGCGTGGCCTCCGGCCGGTAGGCGCGGCGGTAGTCGGGTGCGTGCTGCCCGCCCACGGAGCTGGAGCCGGTGATTTCAGCGCCGCCGTCCGCGCGGAGCGTCACGTCCAGCGACATGCGCGTGGCGTTGTCCGCGGCCTTCGCCTCCGGCGTGGTGAGGAAGGTGCTCTTTCCGTTGGGCTCCACCACCAGCACGTTGGCCACCCGGTCCGCGCTGGGCAGCTCGTTGGCGCCGTGGAACTCCGCGGTGCCGTCCAGGTACAGGTCGAACTTGGGCACGTACGCGATGGCGTGGTTGAAGGCCGCCAGGCTCGCGGGCTCCTCGCCAATGGAGCCCAGGTTGCGCATGCGCAGCAGCACCAGCCGGCTCTCCACGCCCGCCACCTGGAGCATGGAGTGGATGAGGCTCGCCTTGTCCTTGCAGTCGCCGAAGCGGCGCGCCAGCACCCGGTCCACGCGGTAGGGCTTGAAGCCGTGGATGCCGAACTCCAGCGCCACGTAGCGCGTGTTCGTCACCACGAAGTTGTAGATGGCGCGCACCACCGCCAGCTCATTCTTCCGGTCCACGCCCTGGAGCACCTGGTCCACCGTCTGCCGCAGCTCCGCGTTAGGCTGGAGCTGGTCACGCACCAGGCCCCACCAGTAGCGGCCCACCTGCTCCCACGTCTGGTAGGTGGAGACGTGGAGGTTCTGCGCCACCTCCGCCCAGCCGGGCATGCCGGGCTCCGGCACCACCTTGGCGACGTGCCTGGCGTTCCAGCGGTACAGCACGCGGCCGGCGTCCAGCGGCTCCTGCGCGCTCGCCACGCCGGTCAGCTTGCTCTTGTTCCAATACAGGGGCCGTGCCTGCGGCATGTCCACCAGGTACTGGAAGCGCACCTTCGGGTAGACGCCCTGCACGCTCTCCACGTCACCCCAGTAGTCCGACAGGAGGTTGTCCTGCGCGGTGTCGTCCAGGCGGTACGTCAGTTCGAGCGTGTCGCCCGCCGACAGCGAGGGGAAGGAGAGAATCTTGGCGCGGGCGTCGTAGTACATGCCCGTCCACGGCTCGTTGATGTTGCGCTCGTTCTCACCGTAGCTCTCCACCACGGAGCCATCCGCCTTGATGACGCGGGCGCGCAGCACGCGCACCTCCTGGCGGTCCGGCGAATAGGTGACGGGGATGGTGCGGAACGCGTCCACGCCGCGCGAGTTGAAGACCTTGACCACCGTCTGGTGCAGGCGGCTGGACAGGCCGCTCTGCTGGACGCGCACGTAGGTGTTGTCCACCAGGTAGAGGGCGTCCTCGTGGACGTAGGCCTCCGCCTCCTTGGCCAGCGGCTGGGCGTCCACCAGGTACTGCATGCCGGTGCCGGTGCTCTCGCCCTTGAGGGCGCGCAGGGCCTCCTTCAGGCCCGGGTTCTGCGGGCGCAGCGCCAGCGAGCGCTCGAACGAGGCCAGCGCCGGCTCGCGGCGGCCCGCGGCCAGCAGGGCGCGGCCCTCGCGCTCGTAGACCTCCGGCTCGTCCGGGGACAGCGCGCGGGCCTCGGCGAAGAGGGCGACGGCTTCCTCCACCGCGCCGTTGCTGGCCTTCAGCTCGGCCAGCCGCACGCGGGAGCCATTGTCGAAGGGGTTGAGCTTCACCAACTGCGCGTACTCGCGCTGGGCGGACTCCACCTGGCCGGCCTCCGCCAGCATCGTGGCGAGCATGTGGCGCGTGGCGGTGTCGTCGAAGCGCAGCGCCAGCACCACGCGCATCCGGTCCATGGCCTCGCGGCCACGGTCGAGCTGACGGGACACCTGGGCCGCGGCGCGCACCGCGCGAGGCACGCGGGGCTGCAGGCGGAACGTCTCCTCCACCAGGGCGTGGGCCTTGGGGCGCTCGCCCAGGGCTTCAAGCGCGCGCGCCAGCACCAGCCGCGCGTTGACGTCATCCGGCGTCTTCTCCAGCACGGGCGCCACCAGCGGCTGCACGCGCTCGGGGTGGCCGCGCTCCAGCTCGTGGTCGGCCAGCGCCACGCGCGCCTCCGGCATGGCGGGGTCGGCGGCGACGGCGGCCTCCAGGAAGCGGCGGCGCTCGTTCAGGTCATCCCGCTGCGCCTGGGCGGCGAGCAGTTGGAGCCGGGCGTCCTTGGGGGCTTCTTCCGCGGCGCGCGCGGCCTCGGCGCTGGCGGTGTGCTCGCGCTCGTCATACGCGCGGAAGAAGCCCAGCACCCGGGCGTAGTCGCCGCGCAGCGCGGCGTCATCCGGGTTCTTCTCCACCATCGCGCGCAGGGCGGAGGCTGTCTCTTATAACCAG
>NZ_JABFNS010000121.1 GCF_013116825.1 Myxococcus xanthus | reverse complement strand
GGGGGGACCACTGCGTCAGGCTCCACGGGAGTGAGGGGTGGGCGTTCGCACCTCCACGAACTTCACCACGATGGTGCGTGTGGACGCGGGTGGCCAGTCCGGGAGCGCCTGCCCGTGGACGTTCGCGTCCCAGCGCAGACCCCGGTCCAGCACCCGGTCCAGGACGTCGACGAGGCTGGCGCTTCCAGCCAATCTTTCCACGGGCATCGTCGAAGCTCCTCGGCTCCTGGGGCCGGGTTTTTGTAACGCGCGCCGGTGAGCCACCCCAGAGCAGGCTTGCCCGCACCGTGATTTGCGAACAGGAGAAGGCCGGCAGTGTTCGCTCGTGTACATCTGCAACGCCTCGGAGCTGGGTAGGCGGCCAGCCGTGCGGTCCGCTCCCGTGGCTTATCGCTCCGAGGCGCCGTTCCTAGCCTTGGGCCATGGACGACGAGCAGCGGGCGCACAGGTCGCTTTGGACGGTGACAGCCCCCCCGCGCGACTTCCCGGCGCTGCCGGGTGACGTGACGGTGGACGTGGCCATCATCGGCGGGGGGATGGCGGGGCTGACCACGGCGTGGCTGCTGAAGCGCGCGGGCAAGCGCGTGGCGGTGCTGGACATGCACCGCATCCTGTCGGGGCAGACGGGCCAGACGACCGCGCACCTCACCGAGATGCTCGACACGCCCTATGCCACGCTGCGGCGCGACTTCGGTGAGAAGGGGGCTCAGCTCGCGGCGTCCTCCAGCCGCGCGGCCATCGAGCAGATCGCTGCGCTGGTCGACGAGCTCGGCATCGACTGTGACTTCCAGCGCGTGCCCATGTACCGCTACGCGGAGACGGAGCGCGAGCTGGCCGACCTGCATGACGAAGTCACCGCCGCGCGCGAGGCCGGTTTGCTGGCCACCTTCACCCAGGAGGTGCCCTTGCCGTATCCCGTGAAGGGCGCCCTGCGGGTGGAGGACCAGGCGCTCTTCCATCCTCGCAAGTACCTGCTGGCGCTGGCGGACCGGATTCCCGGCGACGGCAGCCACATCTTCGAGAACACGCGGGTGACGGAGGTCCACGACGGCGCGCCCTGCCGCGTCGTCACTGACCGGGGCATCGTCACCGCCGCGGCCGTGGTGGAGGCCACCACCACGCCGCTCAACCGCGTGGCCATGCACACCAAGCTCTACCCCTACCGCACCTACGCGGTGGCGGGGCCGCTCAACGGGCCGCTGGAGCCGGGCCAGTACTATGACAGCCAGGAGCCCTATCACTACATCCGCACGCAGCAGGTGAACGGGCGCACCTACGTCATCGTGGGCGGCGAGGACCACAAGGTCGGCACCGACGAGGACACCGCCCGGCGCTACGCCGCGCTGGAGGCCTACACGCTGCGGCGCTTCCCGGTGACGGACATCACCCACCGCTGGTCCGGCCAGGTCATCGAGCCCGCGGACGGGCTGGCGTACATCGGCCGCAACACGGCCAGCCGCCACGTGTACGTGGCCACCGGCTTCTCCGGCACGGGCATGACGTTCGGCACGCTGGCGGGGATGATTCTCTCCGACGCCATCCTCGACAGGCAGAACCCCTTCGCGGCGCTCTACTCGGCGACGCGGGTGAAGCCCCAGGCGGGCGCGAAGGACTTCATCCAGGAGAACGCGGAGGTCGCCTTCCACTTCGTCGCGGACCGCCTGTCCCGGCCGGAGGGGCATCGGCTGGCGGACGTGGCGCCCGGCGAGGGCAAGGTCCTGGAGGTGGCGGGACAGAAGGTCGCGGTGTACCGCGCGGAGGACGGCACTCCGCACGCGGTGTCCCCCGTGTGTACGCACCTGGGCTGCCATGTGCACTGGAACGGCGCGGAGCGCTCCTGGGACTGTCCCTGTCACGGAGGGCGCTTCAGTCCCACCGGCAAGGTGCTCAATGGCCCCGCCGTGAAGGACCTGCCGACGAAGAAGCTGCCGACCTGAGCCACACGTCTTCACGCCTCAACACGACACACATCACCCACAAGGGAGAGGGCGAGCATGGACGCTATCGAACTGTTGACGCAGCAGCACGACGAGGTGAAGAAGCTGTTCAAGAAGTACGAGAAGCTCTCGGAGGGGGCGGAGGCGAAACGCCAGGAGCTCTTCGAGATGATCTCCGACCGTTTGAGCGCGCACGCCTCCATCGAGGAGCAGTACTTCTATCCCGCGGCCAAGACCCAGGACACGGAGGACCTCTTGCGCGAGGCAGCCGAGGAGCACCTGTCCGCCAAGCGCCTCATCGCCGACCTGCTGGACCTGGAGCCGTCGGATGAGGAGTTCGACGCGAAGATGCAGGTGCTCCAGGAGCAGATCGAACACCACGTCGAAGAGGAAGAGGGCGAGCTCTTCAAGAAGGTCCGCAAGCTCCTGTCCAAGGAGCAGCTCGTGGACCTGGGCGTCCAGATGCAGCAGGAGTTCGAGGAGCTCATGGACGGCGAGCCGCGCACCCAGGTGCCGGCCGAGACGGAGCACGCCGCGCCGCTTTGAGCGGCGGCGGCTTGTCGCAAGAATCGGGTTGCGTGCAGGGGGCTGGGCGGCGGCATCATGGTCGCCGCCCATGCCGCGTCCTCCCCCCGACGTCGTTCGATACCCCAGCTACTACACGCCCTCGGTCCGCCGTGCCCTGTCGCGCGCGGACCCGACGCTGGGCGCGTTGATGAAGCAGGTCGGCCCCTTCCGGCTCCAGGTGCGTCCGCTGCACAGCCCCTTCGGCGCGCTGGCGGAGTCCATCGTCTACCAGCAGCTCCATGGCAAGGCGGCCGCCACCATCTTCGGCCGCGTGTGCGAGCGCGTGGGCTCGGGACGCAAGTTCACGCCCCAGGCGCTGCTGGCGGTTCCGGACACGTCGCTGCGCGAAGCCGGCCTGTCCGCCAACAAGCTGGCCGCGCTCCAGGACCTGGCGCGCAAGACGCTGGATGGCACCGTGCCGCCGCTGGCCAGGGTTCGACGCATGGATGACGCCGAGCTCATCGAGCACTTCACCCAGGTGCGCGGCATTGGCCAGTGGACGGTGGAGATGCTGCTCATGTTCCAGCTCGAGCGGCCCGACGTGCTGCCCGTGGACGACTACGGCGTGCGCAAGGGCTTCATGAAGGCCTATGGCCTGCCGGAGATGCCCAAGCCCAAGGCGCTGCTCGCTTACGGCGAGCGCTGGCGGCCCTGGCGCTCGGTGGCCAGTTGGTACATGTGGCGCTCGGCGGAGCTTCCCGACGCGCCGCCCGTGGAGGGCTGACGGCGTTCCAGGGCCGTGGCCTCAGGCGGTGTTGAGCGCGGTGTTCGGGGCGTGCTTCTGGCGCCGCATGGGCACCAGCAGCACCAGGAAGGCCACGGACAGGACGGTGCCCAGCAGGAAGACGGGCGCGTAGCCCAGGCCGAGCCCGTGCTTCGGGTCCGCGAGCCAGCCCGCGAGCGGGCCCGCGGGCGCCTTGCCCCAGACCTCCAGGCTGGCGAGCAGCGTGTAGTGCGTGGCGCCGATGCGCCGGTCCACGCGCGACATCATGAAGGCGAACATCACCGTGGTGAGCGCGCCGCCGAAGAGCTCCTCGGCCATGGTGACGCCGATGACGCCCGCGTCGGTGACGCCTCCGGTGACCAGCATCCACCGCCCCACCAGGGGAATCACCCGCAGCGACGCGGTGAGCCCGACTGCGCCCAGCAGCGGCATGCGGGAGGCCAGCAGTCCTCCGGCCAGTGAGCCGACAATGGACGCGCCCGTGCCCCACGTGCCCACCCACAGGCCAATCTGCGCGGCGGTGAAGCCCGCGTCGACGAGGAACGGCTTGAAGAGCACGTCGGACATGCTCTCGCCCAGCTTGTACGTGGTGATGAAGAGCAGCAGCCAGCCCGCGCCCGGCAGCAGGAGCGCCTTCTTGAGCCGCTGGAACAGCTCGCGCCAATCCGGTTCCTGCCGGGCGGTGGCCGCGGACGGCGTGGCGTGCGCCTCGGGGGGCGACTCCCGGGCGAAGAGCATCACCGTGAAGACGGCAAGGCACAGCAGCGCCATGGCGACGAAGAGGCCGGACCAGCCGATGCGCGCGCTGGCCCACACCAGCAGCCCGCCGCCCGTCAGCATTCCCAGCTTGTAGCCCACCACCTGCGCGGTGTTGCCCAGGCCCAGCTCGCTGGGGCGCAGGGTGTCCACGGCGAAGCCATCCACCGCGATGTCCTGCGTGGCGGCGAACAGGTTCATCAGGAAGACGAGCGCCAGCAGGGCGGGGAGCGCGTCCCGCGACGCGGCGACCGCCGCCGCGGCGCAGCTGGCCGCGAGCCCCGCCTGCATCGGCAGAATCCACGACTTGCGCCGGCCGATGCGCGCCGAGCCATATCGGTCCACCAGGGGCGCCCAGAGCGCCTTGCAGGCCCAGGGCAACCACAGCGCGCCGAGCAGTCCAATGGTGGTCAGCGAGACGCCCTGCGAGCGCAGGTACACCGGCAGGGCGGTGGCCTGGAAGCCGAAGGGCAGGCCCTGCACGAAGTAGAGCATGCACAGCAGGGCGAGCCGGGACGACGGGAGTCTCATTGACACCCAGCATAGAGCCACTGTGTCGGGAACGAGGAAGTGTCCGCTCTCCGGTCCGGATGTGGGGCCCTGTCCACGGCAATGCAGAGGGGCCCTCCGTCTCATGGACGGGGAGGGGACGCTCTCTACGCTCAGCCTCCCCATGGCCGGGTCCCGGCCTCATCTTGCGCCGGACGGCGGAGGCTGCCGAGGCGCGTGGAGCACGTCACCATGCAGGAGCAGCAGGCAGGAGTCGAAGTCGTGAAGCGTGGTGAGTCCGCGCCGTCGCCGTCGCTGCGCGTGCTGGATGTGATGGCCCTGACAGTGGGCATCGTCCTGGGGGCAGGCATCTTCAAGGCGCCCTCGCTGGTGGCCGCGCAGTCCGCCAGCGGTGAGGCCATGCTGCTCACGTGGCTGCTGGGCGGTGTCGCGTCGCTGGTGGGCGCGCTGTGCTACGCGGAGCTGGCCAGCGCATGGCCACACCCGGGCGGGGACTACCACTACCTGTACCGCGCGCTGGGCAAGGGGCCTGCCTTCCTCTTCGCGTGGGCGCGGCTGACCGTCATTCCCACTGGCTCCATCGCACTGTTGGCCTTCGTCTTCGGGGACTACGCCACGCAGCTCTTCCCCCTGGGTCCGTATTCGTCGCCCGTCTATGCGGCCATGCTGGTGGTGGGGCTGACGGCGGTGAACATCGCCGGACTTCGGCAGGGGACCCGTACGCAGAACCTGCTCACGGCCCTGGAGGTTCTGGGCGTGGGGGCTGTCGTCATCGTGGGGCTGCTGTTCACGCCCGCGCTGGTGCCCGCGGAGGCGGCGCCGGCACCGGCCGCGTCGTCGGGGACCGCCTGGGGCCTGGCCATGGTGTTCGTGCTGCTGACGTACGGCGGCTGGAACGAGGTGGCGTACCTGTCCTCGGAGGTGCGGGGTTCGCGGCGCACCATCGCCTGGTCGCTGTTGGCGAGCATCGGGCTGGTGACGGCGCTCTATCTGCTGGTCAACGTGGCCTACCTGCGCGGCCTGGGGCTCGAAGGCATGGCGCGTTCGGAGGCGGTGGCCGCGGACCTGATGCAGCGCGCGGTGGGCAGCGGGGGCGCGCTGGTGCTGAGCGTCATCATCGCCATCTCCGCGCTGACGTCCGCCAACGCCACGGTGCTGACGGGGGCTCGGACCCACTATGCCTTCGGGCGGGACAGCGTGCTGTTCAACGGGCTGGGGCAGTGGCACGCGAAGTCCAATGGCCCGTCCCGCGCGCTGCTGGTGCAGGGGGCCATCTCCCTGGCGCTGGTGGGGCTGGGGACGCTGACGCGTCAGGGCTTCGAGACGATGGTGGAGTACACCGCGCCTGTCTTCTGGCTCTTCTTCCTGCTGACGGGCGTGTCGCTGATGGTGCTGCGCGTGCGTGAGCCGGAGGCGCCGCGGCCGTTCCGCGTGCCGCTGTATCCGCTCACGCCGCTGCTCTTCATCGGCATCTGCGCCTACGTCCTCTATTCCAGTCTGGCCTTCACTGGGCTGGGCGCGCTCGCGGGGCTGGCAGTGCTGGGCACGGGCGGTGTGCTGCTCGCCGTGGAGGCGGTGCGCACCCGCGGGGGCTCGCAGGGGACCTCCCCCAAGGCCACTTCCTCTCCCAGACTGCAACGAACGAAGGAGGCGACATGAAGCGAATGATGGTGGTGGTCACGTTCACGGCGGCGATGGCCTCGAACGCCGCGAGCGTTTCGACGGCGCAGCAGACGGTGACGGTACAGGTCCGCGGCCCCTCGGGCAGTACGATTCAGGCGCCCGAGGTCCCCTTCGTCCCCACGCCGCAAGGTGCCGTGGACGGGATGCTGGCATTGGCTGGCGTGAAGCCCGGGGACACGGTCTATGACCTGGGCAGCGGTGACGGCCGCATCGTCATCTCCGCTGTCCAGAAGCACGGGGCGAAGCACGCCGTGGGCGTGGACATCAACCCGGAGCGCATCGCCGAGGCCAACCAGAACGCGAGCCAGGCGGGCGTGAAGAACAAGGTGGAGTTCCGCCAGGGTGACCTCTTCGACGCGGACATCCGTGACGCGTCGGTGGTGACGCTCTATCTGTTGCCCTCCGTCAACGAGCGGCTCAAGTCCAAGCTGCTCTCGGAGCTGAAGCCGGGCACGCGCATCGTGTCTCACAGCTTCGACATGGGGGACTGGGCGCCGACCAAGACGGTGCAGAGCGAGGGGCGGACGCTCTACCTCTGGGTCGTCCCCGAGCGCGGCACGGGCGGCGCGCCCCGCTGAGCGCGGGCTCGAGGCGTCCGGGCCCGGCGCCCTCGCCAGGAGGGGCCGGGCCGGTTCAGGTCAGGGCGCCGGGGGCGGCTGACCCGGCGTGCGCGAGTAGTGGAGGACCATGGCCTCCAGCCGCGACAGGGCCTTCTCCAGCGTCTCCATGGACGGGCCGAAGGACAGGCGCACGTAGCCGCGGAAGCGGGAGGGCCGCGCGCGGCGCTTGCCGGGGTTCACATCGAAGAACTCGCCCGGAACGGCGATGATTTTCTGGTCCAGCGCGGCGCGGAAGAAGCCCATGCCGTCGTTGAGCGGCGGCGGCAGCCCGGACACGTTGCCCCAGACATAGAAGGTGCCGTCCGGCGCGCGGTCCGTGCGGATGCCGATGCGCTCCAGCCGGGAGTGGAAGCGGTCCCGCTTCTCCCGGAAGGTGTTGTGGATGGCCATCGTCTCCGCCACCACGGGCTCCTCCTGGAGGAGCTGAATCGCCGCGCGCTGGAGCGGCCGGCTCCCTCCGCCATCCAGGAAGCTCCCCGCGCTGGCGACCGCGTCGATGACCTGGCGCGGCCCCACCGTCCACGTCATGCGCCAGCCCGGGTAGCGCCAGTTCTTGGTGAAGCCGTCGAACAAGACCACCGGGTCCTTGTTCACGTCCTCCACGTAGCGGGCGGCGCTCTCCACCGGCAGGTGTCCGGGGCGGCCCGTCCAGATGTAGTGCGAATAGAACTCGTCGACCAGCAGCGCGCACTCATGCTCGCGGGCCACGCTCACCCAGCGCGCCATCTCCTCTCCGTGCACGAGCTTGCCGGTGGGGTTGCAGGGGTTGGAGAAGAGCAGGGCGGACAGGCCCCGGCCCTGCACCTCGCGCCGCAAGTCCTCCGCGGTGAAGGCATAGCCGCGCTCACCCTCCAGGAGGATGGGGATGGCGGTGAACGCCTTGAAGACGTCCAGCAGCTCCTCATACGCCGTGTAGTCCGGCAGGAAGTGGCCCAGGTTGATGGCGCCCAGGCTGGCCGCGGCGCGGGTGAGCGCCGCGCGGCCGCCGCCAGACAGGCACACGTTCTCCGCGCTGTACTGGCTGGGCATGCCCCGGCGGTAGAGCCGGTTGTAGAGGCTGGCGATGGACTCGCGCACCTCCCAGAGCCCGGCGACGGGGGCGTACTCCATGTCGGCCACGTCGATGGTGACCTGGTTCAGCCGGGGCGGCGCGCCGGGGAGGTCTCCCGTCTCCGGCTGGCCCTGGCCCAGGTTGCACCACTCCGGGTTGCTGGAGCGGTAGCCGCGGCGGGTGGCCTCGGCGGTGACGAAGATGACGCCGGTGCGGGGCACGGCGCGGAATGCCGGAAGGGGGACGTCGTCGCTCACGGCGTCACACCCTAGCGGAAGTCCGTGCCGTGCGCGCTGCCGCCGCGCGCACACTCAGCGGACGATGGGCACCGTCACCGGCTCCAGGTCGTCCACCGTCACCTCGGCCTTGCCCAGGCGCCACAGGACGGGCTGGAAGCGGGCTTCCACGCGCCGCCCGTCCGCCGTCTCCAGCACCGCGGTGCCTTCCTTCGGCAGGTATTCACCCACCTCGTAGTGCAGCCCCGTCAGCGTGAGGCGGTCGGTGCCATCGGGGCCCGTCAGCTCGCCTGGACCGTCCAGCAGCAGCGACGTGCCACCGAACACGGGCATGCCGGCTCGCATGCCCACGCGGCCATCGACACGGAACGTGTGGCCTTGCCGTCCAGGGACGCCGCCCTGCACATCCGCCCAGAGGCGCGTCTCGTCGCCGCACGTGCCGTAGCCCACCGCCGCCTGGAGCGGGTGTCCGTCCACTGTCAGTCCGCGCAGGTCCGCCTCCACTTCCATGAGGTCCTCGCCGCCGCGATAGAGGAACGCGGCCTGACCGGCGAATCGCAGGCCGTGCACGTCACAGCCGCCCTCATCGAAGGTAAGCACCACGCGGTCCGTCACGCTGTCATGGGGCTCCACCGCGGCGTGGGCGCAGGCCCACCGCTCACGCACGCCATGCGCGGCGGTGCTGAGGAAGGCGCGACGGGGCTCACCGCAGGTGTACACCGGCAGCACGCCCAGGGCTTCCAGCGCGCCGCGCACCTGATGCGAGGCCGCCACCACGCTCTCCACGCGCTGACGGGCGGCGTCCACTTCTTCCTGCGTGGGGGCCCCGCCGCCACAGGCGGTGGCGAGGACGGTGAGGGCAAGGCAGGTGATACGTCGCATGGGCGCTTCTCCAGGGGGGCACGACACCGCGGCTTCGCGGCGGGTCATGCCCCCGTGGAGAGCAACCGTCATGCCCGGTGCAACCTCGCGAGAACACGAGGCTCGGCCGGAACAGGGCCCCGGATGTGCGTGCAGCGGGTTGCACAGCCCCGGCGGGCCCGTCCGGGTACGGTGGCTCAGCCTTCGAGCGAAGCGCGCAGGAACCACGCGTGCTTCTCGAACTCGGTGATGATGTCCGTGGTGAGGCCCTCGGAGTCCGAGTCCCCGTTCTCGACGAAGAGGGCGCGGCTCTTGCGCAGGCCGTCCAGGTAGATTTCGATGCGCTCGGCCAGCAGCTTCACGTGCTCCATGTCGCGCGTCGTCTCCTGCGGATACTCCGGCAGGCGGCTCGTCTTGCCCACGTGGCGGCTGGTGCCGTAGGCCTTGCCACCCAGCGTCACCGCGCGCTCGGCGATGGAGTCGTTGTGCGTGGCCAGGCTCACCGCGAACGTCTCGAACAGCGGGTGGAGCGAGGCGAACTGCGGCCCCTTGATGTTCCAGTGCGCGACCTTGATTTGCGAGTGCAGGTCGAGCCCGTCGGCGAGCCGCTCGTTGAGCGATTCAGCGATGGCGGCGCGGGCCTTCTCGGGAAGGGGGCTGGGGCTGCGGTACATGGTGTCTTCCTTTCGGCTGTGTGTTTGTCGGTGTCGGCTGGTTGGATGCGCGGCGGCCAAAAAGGGAGCGCCCCCCGGTGTTTCCACCGGAGGGCGCTTGAGACTTCGGCGATGCCTCGCGACAGAGGGGCTTAAGACTCCAGCCCCACCGCCGCCGCGTGGATGACCGACGCGATGCGAACCGCGTCGTGCACCTGGTCCTCGGAGAGGCCGCCCTCGAGGACGATCTTCTCGTGGGACTGCATGCACATCTCGCAGCCGTTGATGGCGCTGACGGCGAGGCAGACCAGCTCGAAGTCCACCTTGTTCGTCAGCACCTGCGCGAGCCGGTTCATCCGCAGCCCGGCGCGCTTGGTCGAGTAGGACTCCTTCCCGATCATGTGCCTGAAGCGGTAGTACACATTGTTCATCGCCATCAACGACGCCGCCGCACGCGCGTCCTCGATGACTGGCTCGGGATTCGCGAGGGCCTTCTTCGCCTCGTTGAGCATGGCCTCCTTCAGCCGCTCATTCCGGGCGGCGAAGGCGCATGCCACGGCCACACCCCAACGCTGCTCCGCGGTGAGGCTGCCACCTTCCAGGACGGCCTGGAGGTTGAGGCGGGTGTCCTTGTGGGAGTCCGCGAGTTCAGAGCGGACGACTTCGAGCGAGGCCATGGTGGATTACCCCGCCTTCGACAGCTTCTGGGTCAGGGTCTCCTCACCCTTGGTCCAGTTGCAGGGGCACAGCTCGTCCGTCTGGAGCGCGTCCAGCGTGCGAATCGTCTCGGAGACGTTGCGGCCCACGGACAGGTCGTTGACCGTCACGTGGCGGATGATGCCCTCGGGGTCCGCGATGAACGTCGCGCGGAGGGCCACGCCCTCTTCCTTGTGGAGGATGCCCAGCGCGTTGCACAGCTCGTGCTTGATGTCCGCCAGCATCGGGAAGGGCAGGTTCTTCAGGTCGGGGTGGTGCGTGCGCCACGCGTGGTGCACGAACTCGCTGTCGGTGCTCAGGCCGAGGACCTGCGCGTCACGGTCGGTGAAGTCCTTGTTCTTCTTGCCGAACTCCGCGATCTCCGTGGGGCAGATGAAGGTGAAGTCCTTCGGCCACGCGAACAGGATCAGCCACTTGCCCTTGAAGGTCTCGTTCGTGATGTCCTGGAACTCCTTGCCCTTCTCCAGGGACACGGTGGCCTTCACCTTGAAGTTCGGGATCTTGTCGCCAACGGTCAGCATTACGGCTCCTTGGGATGGGGGCCCGGCGGTGAGCCGACCCCAGTGAACGTGTTCTGTCCTACCGCTTAGCAGTCACCGTGCCAGAACCTCGAATCAATGATTCCAGGGGTTTGGATTTCACCCCCACTGGGTCGGCGCCGCTGGGCCGGTGTCTAACGAAATCTCGGTGCGTTTCGCCACTGCAATTTCGGTGGTTCGACGAACCGGGGAAGACTGGCCGCTCGTGGCCCTCACGAGCGGGCGGAAAATACGAGAAGTGCCGCGTGGTTGCACCCACTCCGGACAGGCAACGGCTCGAATGTACGGCCGCGAACGCGTGCTCCGTTCACCTACAAGGTGGCCCCGCCCCGAATGTTCAAAAGAATCGCTTTGTATCCCGGGGGTTGCGGCGGATCTTCTGGTCTGGAGCGGTTGCTTGGACGGCAGGCCACGAAATCTCGGTGCCTGCCTCACTGCAATTTCGGTGGAACCCTATTATTTCGTAGGTATGCAGGACGACTTTTCAGGCGCCATCGACGGTGCGAAGGACGCTCGGGACCTCATCGAGCTGGCAACGGCGGAGGATTCCGTCGGGGATTTGCTGCGCCGTGGGCTCGACTGGCTGACGCGGGTGGTGCGCTTCGACCTGGCCACGGTGTTCCTCCTGAAGGAGGGCCGGTTGGTGTCGGTGGCCGCGCGAGGGCCGTTGGCCAACGCGAAGGTGCGGCAGCACTCGTTGCAGCTGTCGGAGTTCCCCTCGCTGCGGCAGGCCCTGGAGACGCGGCGGGCGAAGGCCTTCACGGAAGAGGACCATGCCCACGGGGATGGAGACCCTTTCGACGGCGTGCTGGATTTGCCGCCGGGGCATTCGTGCATGGTGGTGCCGCTGTGCGCGGGGGAGCGCTGCTACGGCGTGCTCTCCTTGGACCGGGCCGAGTGTGAGACGTACCCCCAGCCGGTGGTGGACCTGGTGGAGGTGTACGGGCAGATGCTGGCCACGGCCATCCAGTCGGCCGAGCAGCGCGCCACCTTCGAGCGCCTCCACCGTCAGGACCACGAGCACGCGAAGCTGCTGGAGGCGCAGCTCGGCGGAGACTCAGAGGGCATCCTCGAGACGTCGAAGAGCCCGGTGATGCGAGACCTGGCGCGGCGGGCGCGGCAGGTGGCGGAGACGGACACGCCGGTGCTGATTACCGGTGAGACGGGCACGGGCAAGGAGCGGCTGGCCCGCGCCATCCACCGTTGGAGCGCCCGCGCGGACCAGCCCTTCGTCACGCTCAACTGCGCTGCCATTCCGGCGGGCTTGCTGGAGAGCGAGCTGTTTGGCCACGTGAAGGGCGCCTTCACCGGCGCCACGAAGGACCGGGCCGGACGCTTCCAGATGGCGCATGGCGGCACGCTGCTGCTGGATGAAGTGGGCGAGCTGCCCTTCGACCTCCAGGCGAAGCTGCTGCGGGCGCTGCAGGAGAAGACATTCGAGCCGGTGGGCAGCGACAAGACGGTGCGCGCGGACGTGCGCATCCTGGCGGCCACGCACGTGGACCTTCAGCAAGCCATCGCCCAGAAGCGCTTCCGCGAGGACCTCTACTACCGGTTGAGCGTGTTCCCCCTGCGCCTGCCGCCGCTGCGCGAGCGCCGCGAGGACCTGCCGCAGCTGTGCGCCTTCCTCCTGGAGGAACAGGCGCGCCGGACGGGACGGCGGGGCATGCGGGTGACGCCAGAGGGACTGGTGCGGTTGGAGACCTACGAGTGGCCGGGCAACCTGCGCGAGCTGGCCAATGTGCTGGAGCGGGCCACCATCCTCACGCGAGGGACGGAGCTGGGGCCGGAGTCCTTCGACGTTCCCACGCGCGGCGCGGCCGGGGTGGCGGCCCTGCCGGAGGAGCCGGCGCCCGCGGCGGGAGGGCCGAAGCTGCCCCCCGTGCTGACGCTGGCGGCCGTGCAGCGCGAGCACATCATGCGAGTGCTCACGCTCACGCGGGGCCGCGTCTACGGCGCCAATGGGGCCGCGGCGCTGCTGGGGCTCAAGCCGTCCACGCTCCAGAGCCGGATGAAGAAGCTGGGCATCGCCCGGCTGGAGCAGTTCGTCGTCGACGAGGCGTGAGCCTTGAAACCGCGCGCCTAGGAGACGCGCGGTGCCGAGGGCGCCACCGGGTAGGTGCCCCGCTGACCGAACGGCGGGTCGAACAGCGCCGGGTCCGACTGCCGCGAGCGGAAGAGGTCGACGATGTAGTTCATCCGCTGGTCCAGCTTGCTCCAGTCCTTCGCCCCGGAGCCCTTGAGGCTGTCCTGGCTCTTGTCGAGCTGGCCCAGCAGCGCGCGCAGCTCGGGGTTTTCGATGGAGCGCAGGTGCGGCGGGAAGAGCGTGGACTCCATGCCCGGAGGCGGCGGCAGATCATTGCCCAGCTTCAGCGCGCTGCCCGGCACGGCCAGCTTCATCATGTGCTCGGTGGCGACGCGGCGGAACACGTTCGCCACGCCATCCACCACGGGGTTCAGCGCCGCGTCCACCAGGCCCGTCTTCAAGGCCGCCTTGCCCGCGAGGTTGGCGGGGAAGGGGAGCGCGTTGATTTGCGCCTCGACGGTCTGCTTGAGGATGTCGCGGAAGGTGTCCTTCACCGGCGAGTTGAGCGCCTTCTCGACGTAGGGTTGGAGCTGCGTCTGCTCGTGCAGGCCCACCTTGTCGTTGGCCAGGAGCATCAGCTCGGCCTTCTTGTTCGGGTCCTTCTCGAACATGGCCTGGGCGTAGTGGCCGAAGGCCTCCTTCAGCAGCGGCTTGTCCGCGGGGAAGCCGCTCAGGTACTGCTCCGCCTTGGCGGCGTCATACTGGGTGTCGCCCTGGAAGGTCTCCACGAAGCGGGCGAACTCCTGGCCCACCTCCTCGAACACCAGCTTGTTGCCGTCGGCGATGGCCTTGCTGACGTTCTGGAGCGCCTGGTTGCCCGCCGAGGCGATGTCGCCCAGCGGCAGCGAGGGGAGGCCCAGCTTGCGCAGCAGGTCGTCCACCTTGGACATCGGCCCCATGACGCCGTCGGCGCCCTTGAGCGCGTCCGTGAAGAACTTGGGCATGTCCTCGCCGCGGATGCTCACGCCGGCTTGCTTCGAGGCCCAGGTCGCGAAGGTGGACCAGTTGGCGTTCTCCGTGCCCAGCAGCTGACCCATGGCGTTGGACAGGTCCGAATAGCCCTGCGTAATCGCATGGTTGCGCGCCACCGGGTCCTGCATGGCGGCGATGTTCCGCACGTCCGAGGCGGTGGGATAGCTGCCCGGCGCGACGCTCGGGCCGCGCACCAGGGCCGCGGGGGCGTTCAGCGCCACGGGCTGTTGCCGGGCGGGCGGAGACTCGAACTGGGACACCCCGGACATGCCGGGCCGGGTCACCGGGGCCTTGGCCTGGGGTTTGACCTCGTTGCGAGCGGGGCGGGGCGGCTCGCGGAGCTCGGTGGGACGGACGGGGGCTCGGGAACCGATTTTTGGGGGACTCATCTTCTCCAGTATCGGTTGAAACCGGAAAAAGTTGCGTCCCCTGGATGCTGGAGCTCAGGGGGGCGGGGGTGGCCTTCCTTTGACGCCGAAGTGCTCCGCGTGGAGCCGCCACGCTTCCCGTGCCTCTTCGAGGCTCACTTCCTGGAACCGGACAGCGGCTCCTGGGCGGCGGGCGCACAGTCGCCCCCAATCGGCGCGAATGACTGTCGCGATGAGTGGATAGCCACCTGTCGTCGGATGGTCGGGGCCCAGCACGATGGGTGTTCCTGAAAGCGTCACCTGGATGGCCCCACGAACCATGGGGCGCGACGTGCCCGTGCCTTCGTCTCCATGGGGGAGCGATGGCCCCTGGAGCCGCATCCCCACGCGGTCGGTGGCCGCGGACACGGTGAAGGCGCCTGACAGCAGGGTTGCCACGGTGGCTGGTTCGAAGCGGCGGTTGTCCGGTCCGAGCGTCACGCGGATGGGCGCCGCTGCATCCAGTGACGCACCGGGCGCTCGCGCCTCGGCGCGCTCGTTCGCGTCACCCAGGGGCAGGCTGTCTCCCGACCGCAGCAGGCGGCCTTCGTGTCCGCCCAGGCGCGCGACCAGCAGTGTGCCGCGTCCACCCAGCACTTCCGGCACGGCGAGCCCGCCGTCCACCGCGACATAGCGCACGCTCGTCGACTCGGGCGCGGGGACGGTGAGGCGCTCTCCCTCCGCCAGCGTGAAGGCCTGTCCGTCCATGGACACGCGAACGCTTCGGCCTCGGGCGCGCAGCTCCAACCGGCCGAAGGCTTCCAGCGCCGCCGCTCCACTCGCGTTGCCCACGGCGAGATTGGCCAGGGCGAGCAGCTCTGGGACCAGCGGTCCTCCCGGAGGCACGCCGTGGTGCATCTTCCCCGGGCGTCCCGCGTCCTGCACCGTGACGGGCGCACCCACGCCCGTGATGTCCAGCCAGCCCGTCATCGGTCCACCCGCTTGAAGCGCACCCGGTCCCCGAGCTGAAGCACCGAGCCCTCCTCGGGTGTGAAGGCGGTGAAGTCCAGCGCGGTGCCGATGAGGTTCCAGCCCCCAGGCGATGCGAAGGGATAGACCCCCGTGCGCCCCCCCGCGATTCCCACCGCGAGGGCAGGCACTCGCGTGCGGGGCGTGGCCAGCCTGGGGACCGCGATGCTCGGGTCGACTTCGCCCAGATAGGCAAACCCGGGGAGGAATCCCACGCAGCGCACCGTGTACTCGCGCGCCGTGTGGCGCCGAGCCACTTCGTCCTCGGTGAGGCCCGCGCGTTCCGCCACCGCGCGCAAGTCCTGCCCGTCGTAGCTCACGGAGATGGTCGTGAGGGGCCGGCCGGCCACTGGGGCAGGGATGCGCAGCAGCCGCGCCAGCGCGAGCCGAGGCTCCTCGGGTGGCGCATCCGGGGCGAAGTACACGCAGGCGTGCGCCTCGGTGATGACGGCGTCGAGGACGCCGGGCATGGCACAGAGGGCCTCGCGCGCGGCGCGCCGCTCCAGTCCCTCGGGAAGGACCAGTCGCAGGGCGCCTTCACCGAGAGGCTCGGCGCGAAGTTCGAGCGCGTCCAGGGTGGCGCGGACCTCGCGCGCCAGCGCCACCGCGCCGGGCGTGTCGCCGTGAACGCAGACGGTGTCCACGCCGCCGCTGGTGGCCAGGCGCACGGTGTTGGCCCGCGCCTGGGCGTGGTCGGTCAGCACCGCGCCGGGCTGTCCTCGGGGAATCAGCGAGCCGTCTGGCCGGGTGCCTCGGTCCGCGAAGCCCTCGCGGGCGTAGGCCAGCCCCGCGGCCAGGGCCGCGTCGTGCAGCGCGCCCGTGCCGGGGCCGATGAAGGTGACGGCGGCCCCCAGCGCTTCCACGATGCCCGCCACCACCGCGCGAGCCAGGGCCGGTGTCGCATTGGCCGCGTGGTACAGGGCGCCGTGGGGCTTGGCGTACGTCACGGGCTGATGACGGTCAGCCGCCAGCTTCGCGAGCCGGCCGCACTGCGCGGCCACTTGCGCCCGGAGGTGCTCCGGCGTGACCTCGAGCGCGCGGCGGCCGAAGCCCTCTCGGTCCTCGTAGGACGGGTGCGCGCCCACGCGCGTGCCATGCCGCTCGCACCGCTCCAGCGCCCGGCGCATGGAGGCCTCGTCCCCGGCGTGCCCGCCGCAAGCGATGTTCGCCACATGGGCCAGCGCGTAGAGCTGTTCGTCTTCACCAGGAAGCTCGCCCAGGTCGACGTTGAGGAGGCACTCCGTCATGCGGCGCACCGTACGCGAGCGGCGGCGCGGGTGCAGCCGTCCCTGTAGCCGGAGACGCTGGCGTGCCAGCCGACGGTGCGGTGGGAAGTCTCACGCACCACCCCGGGGCTGGGGCCGGTTGGCTCCGGGGTGGTACGCGCCCAGCGAGTGCCTCGACGAGGTGCCCGCTGAGAACTTCCAGACGGGATACGCCAGCAGGGGGTTTCCTCGGTCATTTCCGGGGCGTTTTTTCCGCGCGCTTGGGGGCGCGGCTCAGCGCGAGCTGGAGGGCAGCGTGGCCAGGCCTCCCGCCTTCACCCAGCGCACCAGGGCACGCGCGGTCTTCTCGTCAATCAACTCCGCGTAGGTGGGCATGGGCGTGCCAGGGAGGAACTGCTCGGGGTTTCGCACCCACCGGACCAGCTCGGCCTCGCTGCGCGAGGCGACCTTGGCGAGCCGGTCGTGATACCGCGCGCCAGGCGCGTGGCAGCTCGCGCAGCCGAGCTTCACGAAGAGGCCGGGGGCGTCCACCTTGGGCGCAGCGGGGCGCGGCTTGCGGGTGGGGGCGGGCTTGCTGGCCGGCGTGGAGGGACCGGCCGCAGCGGTGTGGGCCGCATCGGGTTTCGCGGACGGTGCCGATGCCGCGCTCGTGCCGGTGGCTCCGGGCGCCGTGTGCATCGCCGAGCCGGATGCGGTCGCCGAGGCCGAAGGCGTCACTGCGGCATGGGCGTCTTCTCCCGGTGTGCCCTGAGGGCTGGCCGGAGGTTGCGCGGGGGAAACGGGCGGAGCCGAGGTTTCTTCCCCTGCTCCCTTCACGGACGCGCTGGCGTTGGGAACATCTCCCGTGCGCGTCTCATCGGGCACGCCGGCCTGCGCCGCATCGGGGCGTGCCTCCGCGCCCTGCTCCTCCGCCTCCTCCGTGCCCCAGTCCGGGCGGACTGACGCCGCGGTGAGCCGCGGCCGCGCGCCCTTCACCGCGTTCTTCCTGGGGGGCACCGAGCGCAGATAGTCATAGAGCGCTCGTGCCTCCACCTCGTCCATGCCCCGGAAGCGAGGCATGGGCGAGCGCAGCACGGAGCCATCCGGCGCCAGTCCGTCACGCACCGCGCGGGTGAAGTCCTCCAGCGTCCAATGCGCCAGCCCCGTCTCGTGGAACGTGATGTTGCTGGAATGAACGTTCCTTCCCTCCGGGTCGACGAACGCCATGCCACCCGCGAACACGTCATCGCCCTCTGTCTTCCGAGGGCTGAAGCCATCCGTGTGACAGGAGGCGCAGTCGTAGACGTCATGCGCCATGTAGTGGCCGTACTCCCGGGTCGCCGCCTTGGGCGGAACGGGGATGCCCGAGGCGGGCCGTTCCACCGGCTCATTCCCGGTGATGAAGCGGAAGCCGATACCGCCGAAGAAACTGAACTTCGACGGGGGCGCGGGCACGGAATCCGGCGTGAAGAGCGGGTGCCCGGAGCGCATGAAGCCCAGCACCGCGGCCAGGTCCGCGTCGCCCATGCCGTAGCTGGGCATCACCATCAACCGTCCATCGCGGCTCACCGCGTAGCGGATGGCCCTCGCCAACTCCTCATCCGTCATGGCGCCGATGCCCGCCTCGGCATGCGACGTGAGGTTCGCCGCGTAGAAGCGCCCCATGTACGAGGGCAGCTCGCGCAGCGGCGCGCCCGACGCCGTCTCCGCGTCGCCCCCGCGGTGACATGACTCGCAGCTCGCGTGGAAGATGGCGGCCCCTCGCTCCAGGGCGGCGGGGGACAGGTCCGCGCGGATGGGCGGGTAGGGCGCATGAACGGTTCCCGCGCAGCCCGCCAGCAGGGCGGCGCCCACGAACAACGTGTTCCTCATGGCGTCCAGGATGGTGCGGCGCATGGGTCCTCCGCGGCGAGCAGGCCCCGACGCATATCGCATCCAGCGGTGGGACGGAAAAACCACCGCGTCTGTCCACGGCGGACACCCGGCCTTCACGAAGTACGGCGCGGCGCGGCGACGTGGCTACACTCCGGGCCCATGACGCGCTCGCTCGAATCCTACCGAGACCTCTTCCCCGTGCTGAGAGAGCAGCTCTACCTCAACCACGCCGGTGTGGCCCCCACCAGCCTGCGCGCCGCCGAGGCCGTGCGCGGGTGGATGGAGGACATCGTCCACCACGGCATCAAGCACGAGCGCGGCTGGGAGGCCCACTGCGAGCGCGTGCGGGGCCTGGCCGCCCGCCTCATCAACGCCGAGCCCGGTGAGATTGCCTTCGTGCGCAACACCAGCCACGGCCTGGGCCTGGTGGCCGAGGGGCTGGACTGGAAGCCCGGCGACGAGGTCGTCGTCGCTTCCTCCCTGGAGTACCCCTCCAACGTCTATCCCTGGCTGCACCTGAAGGACCGCGGCGTCACCGTGCGCGAAATCCAGACGCCCGACGGGGGCGTGACGCCGGAAGCCGTGGCCGCCGCGCTCACCCCGAGCACCCGGCTGGTGGCCGTGTCCTCCGTGCAGTTCGCCACCGGCTACCGCACGGACCTGGACGCGGTGGGCGCCCTGTGCGAGCGGGCGGGCGTCCTGCTCTGCGTGGACGGCATCCAGAGCGTGGGCTGCATCCCGGTGGACGTGAAGAAGAGCCGCGTCCACTTCCTCAGCGCGGACAGCCACAAGTGGATGCTGGGCATCGCCGGCATCGGCTTCCTCTATGTGGCCAAGGACGTCTTGCCCAGGCTGCGGCCCGTGCTGGTGGGCTGGCGCAGCACCACCGACGCCTGGAACTTCAACCGCAGCCACTTCGAGCTGCGCCCGGACGCGGGCAAGCTGGAGGAGGGCAGCGCCGCGTACACCGGCATCTACGCCCTGGGCGCCGCGCTGGAGCTGCTGCACGAGGTGGGGGTGGACGCCATCTCCGCGCGCATCCGCGAGCTGCTGGGCCAACTGGAGACAGGGCTGCGTGGGTTGGGCTGCGACGTGGGGCCCGCGCCGGAGCACCGGGCGGGCATCCTCACGTTCCTGCCTCCGGAGGGCGAGGCCCGCGCGCTCGGCGCGTGGCTCGCCGGACGGGAGGTGGCCCTCTCGGTGCGCCGCGGGCGCGTCCGCCTCTCACCCCACTTCTACAACCTGCCCGAGGAGATGGACCGGTTGGTGGAGCTGGTGCGGACGCACCGCGGCTGAGGGCCCTTTGGACTACTGGGCCGGGAAGAGCGGCTCGATGGAGAGGTAGCGCTCGCCCGTGTCGTAGTTGAAGGCGAGCACGCGGCTGCCGTCGGTCATCTCGCCCAGCTTCTGATTCACGGCGGACAGCGCGGCGCCGGTGGAGATGCCCACGAAGATGCCCTCCTCACGCGCGGCGCGGCGGGTGAACTCGAAGGCGTCCTCCTCGGTCACCTGAATCGCGCCGTCCAGCGCTTCCTTGTGCAGGTTCTTCGGGATGAAGCCGGCGCCAATGCCCTGGATGGGGTGCGGGCCCGGCTGGCCGCCGCTGATGACGGCTGACTTGGTGGGCTCCACGGCGAAGACCTTCAGCTTCGGCCAGACCTTCTTCAGCTCCTCGGCGCACGCGGTGATGTGCCCGCCGGTGCCCACGCCGGTGATGAGGTAGTCCAGCCCTTCCGGGAAGTCCTTGAGGATTTCCTGCACCGTCGTGCGGCGGTGGACCTCGATGTTGGCCTCGTTCTCGAACTGCTGCGGCATCCACGAGTTGGGCACCTGCGACAGCAACTCGTTGGCGCGAGCGATGGCGCCCTTCATGCCCTGCGCGCGCGGGGTCAGCTCGAAGGTGGCGCCGTAGGCGGCCATCAGCCGCCGGCGCTCGACGCTCATGGACTCCGGCATGACGAGCACCAGCTTGTAGCCCTTCACCGCCGCCACCATGGCCAGGCCGATGCCGGTGTTGCCGCTGGTCGGCTCGATGATGACGCTGTCCTTCTTGAGCAGGCCGCGCTGCTCCGCGTCCTCAATCATGGACAACGCGATGCGGTCCTTGATGCTGCCGCCCGGGTTGGCGCGCTCGAGCTTCACATGGACCGTCACGCGGGACGGAAACAGCCGGTTGATGCGCACGTGCGGCGTGTTTCCGATGGTCTCCAGGATGTTGTTCACCTTCATGTGAGGGGCCTCGTCGGTGGGTCAGATGTGGAATTCGAGTGCGTCCAGCGAGCCATTCTCGCCGCGCTGACGCACTTCGCTGCGGCGGGTAACCACGGATTGAGAAGGGATGCTCTGCGTGAGCCAGGCGTTGCCGGCGATGATGCTGCCCCGGCCCACCACGGTCTCTCCGCCCAGGATGGTGGCGTTGGCGTACACCACCACGTCGTCCTCGATGGTGGGGTGACGCTTCTTGTCCGTCAGCCCCTTCTCCACGACGAGCGCGCCCAGGGTGACGCCCTGGTAGATTTTGACGTTGTCGCCAATGAGCGTCGTCTCACCGATGACGACGCCGGTGCCATGGTCGATGACGAAGCGCCGGCCAATGGTGGCTCCCGGGTGGATGTCCACGCCGGTTCGCTGGTGCGCGTACTCCGTGAGCAAGCGAGGCAGCAGCGGGAAGCCCAGGGCGTGCAGCGCGTTGGCCACCCGGTAGATGGCGATGGCGGTGAAGCCCGGGTAGGTGAGGATGACCTCGTCCACGGTGCGTGCGGCCGGGTCCGCCTCGAAGATGGCGTCCGCGTCCTGTCGTAGCCAGTCGTACAGGCCGGGCAGCCGCTCCATGAAGCGCGCCGGCAAGTCCCGTTCAATGCCCGGGTACAGGGGCGCCAGCGTGTCCCGGATGCGGTGGAGGCTGGCCTCCACGGTGGTGACGTCGCGGTGGACGGCGGCGGCCGTACACTCCAGGCGCTCGGCGAAGTGGGGGAAGAGCAGGCCGAGCACCTGGCCTACGAATTCGGGGGCCGCGCGCCGTACGTCCGCAGGGAAGCAGTGTCGCTGCCGGGCTTCCAGCAGGGCCGCGACCAGCCTGGCGTTGGAGTCATCCATGAGTCCCGGTTTCTAACGCGGTGCGTGGGCTGGCTGCACGGCGTAATGGCTGATTTCAGGGCTGACTGTCGTTTCCCAGGAGGGGACTGGCCCCTCGGGGGGGCCCTCGCTGGCGGTGCATGCCGCCTTCCCCCACGCCCCCCTGCCACGCGTTGGACAGCGGTGGTTCGCGGCGCTTGCCGCGTGTCCCGCTCGGCGGGACGATGACGCCATGTCCCAGAATCCGGTCCCTTCCTACGCCCATGGCACCAGCACCACCCCGCTGCTGGGGGAGACGATTGGCCAGAACCTGCGCCGCACCGTCGAGCGCCACGGCGACCGGGAGGCCCTGGTGGTGGCGTCCCAGGGGTTTCGGGCCACGTATCAACAGCTCTGGGCGCTCACCTCACAGGTGGCCCGGGGGTTGATGGCCCTGGGCGTCCAGAAGGGGGACCGGGTGGGGCTCTGGTCACCCAACCGCTTCGAATGGGTGGCCGTCCAGTACGCCACGGCCCGTATCGGCGCCATCCTGGTCAACATCAACCCGGCCTACCGCACCTCGGAGCTGGAGTACGCCCTCAACCAGTCCGGCACGAAGGTGCTGCTCCACGCACGGGCCTTCCGGCAGACGGACTACCGGGGCATGGTGAAGGAGGTCCAGCCGCGCTGCGCCAGCCTGGAGGCGGCGCTCGTCCTGGAGGACGACTGGCAGCGGCTGCTCGATGGCGCGGCGGGTGTTTCAGAGGACGCGTTGGCCGCCCGCGAGGCGTCGCTCCAGTTCGATGACGCCATCAACATCCAATACACGTCGGGGACGACCGGCTTCCCGAAGGGCGCCACGCTGTCGCACCACAATGTCTTGAACAACGGCTTCTTCATCGGGGAGGCCCTGCGCTACGGCCCCGAGGACCGGGTGTGCATCCCGGTGCCATTCTACCACTGCTTCGGCATGGTGATTGGCAACCTGGCCTGTACCAGCCACGGCGCCACCATGGTGATTCCCGCCGAGGCGTTCGACCCGCTGACGGTGCTCCAGACGGTGCAGGCCGAGCGCTGCACGTCGCTGTACGGCGTGCCCACGATGTTCATCGCGGAGCTGGACCATCCGCGCTTCGGTGAGTTCGATTTGTCGACGCTGCGCACCGGTGTCATGGCGGGCTCGCCGTGCCCCGTGGAGGTGATGAAGCAGGTGCAGTCGCGCATGCACATGCGCGAGGTGACCATCTGCTACGGCATGACGGAGACGTCGCCGGTGTCCACGCAGAGCGCGCTGGACGAGCCGCTGGACAAGCGCGTGTCCACCGTGGGGCGCGTGCATCCGCACCTGGAGGTCAAGGTCATCGACGCCGGCTCGGGTGAGGTGGTTCCTCGCGGCTCGCCGGGAGAGCTGTGCACGCGTGGGTACAGCGTCATGCTGGGGTACTGGGCCAACCCCGAGGCCACCGCCGCGGCCGTGGACGCCGCCGGGTGGATGCACACGGGCGACCTCGCGGTGATGGACGACGAGGGCTACGTGAAGGTGGTGGGGCGCATCAAGGACACCATCATCCGGGGCGGTGAGAACATCTCCCCGCGCGAGGTCGAGGAGTTCCTCCACACGCACCCGGGCGTCAGCGAGACGCAGGTCATTGGCGTGCCGAGCAGGAAGTACGGCGAGGAGGTCATGGCCTGGGTGCGAGCGAAGCCCGGCGCGACGCTCACCGCCGAGGCGCTGACCCGGTTCTGCACGGGCCGCATCGCGTCCTACAAGATTCCCCGCTTCTGGAAGTTCGTGGACGCGTTCCCGATGACGGTGACGGGCAAGGTGCAGAAGTTCAAGATGCGCGAGGCGTCCGTCGTCGAACTGGGGCTGGAGGACGCCGCGGCCATCAAGACGGCTTGACGCGCGAGGTGCGCTTCTTCGCAGGCGCCTTCTTTCGCGCCGTCTTCTGGGCCTTCTTCAGCGCGGCCCGGTTCGCCGCGTCCACGGCCTTCCGGGCCCAGGGCAGGAGCGCGTAGGCGTCATCCGCCGCGTCCGCGGGTGGAGTCCAATAGCCCATCTCCACCGGGGTCTTCATGCCTTCGTAGATGAATGGCCGGCATCCGGCGGCCTGGAAGTCCGGCTTGGTGACCTCATCCACCTTCAGGAACAACTGACCGCCGCCGATGAGCCCGAACATCCGTCCGCCGAGGTAGAGCCCCCAGCCGCCGAACATCGACCGGGACTTCACGGGCCCCAGCTTCTCCAGCAGTTCCACCGTGTACTCAACGAAGCTGTCCGTCCGGGCCATGATGCGTCTCCGTGTCTCGATGGGCCTCGCATCGTGAAGACGGCGCCACCGGCCGCGGCACGCTAGCGCACCCGAGCGCCTGGAGCCGCCTTCCTCATGCCCCAGGGTTCGGGCATGGCGCGCACGCTCTCCACGATGAAGGACTTGAGCGCCCGCGCCGCGGCCGTGAGGTAGCCCTCGCCCCGGTGTATCAGCGCCACCTGCCGCTTCAGCCCGGCGCGCGCCAGGGGCACCACGTCGAAGCCCCGGGCATGGTGGTCTCGGGCCATCAACTGCGGCACCATCGCCACGCCCAGGCCGCGCTCCACCATGCGGCGCATGGCCTCCGCGTTGTCCGTCTCCACCGCCAGCCGGGGCGTCACGCCCCGCGCCTCACAGGCGGCCTCCATCGCCCGGGTGCCGCTCATGCCGGGGATGACGACCCAGGGCTCTTCCACGACCTCGTCCATCGTCACGGGCTTGCCTGACCTCGTCAGCCGGTGTCCTCGCGGGACGGCGAGCACCAGGGACTCCTCCCACAGTCGCTGCGCCACCAGGTCCGCGCGCCGCACGGGGAGGGAGAGGATGGCCAGGTCCAGGGCGCCGCGTGCCACGCCTTCCTCCATGGCCGGTGCCAGCCCCTCACTCAGCCGAGGCCGGACCTCCGGGAACTGGCGGGCGAAGGCGGGGATGATGTCCGGCAGCAGGTACGCCCCCACGGTATGCAATGTGCCGAGCGACACCACGCCGTGTGGCGTCCCCGACAGCCGCTCCAGCTCCGAGGTGCCCGCCGTCAATGCGTCCAGGGCGCGCTGGGCGTGAGGCAGGAAGCGCTCTCCCGCGTCTGTCAGCACCGCGCCCCCGGGCGTGCGGACGAGCAGGCGCGTGCCCAGGGCGGCCTCGAGTGATTGGAGCTGCCGGGAGAGGCCGGACTGGGACAGACCCAGCCCACGCGCGGCGGTGGCCAGGCGTCCCGCCCGGGCGACTTCGAGGAAGGCTCGGAGCTGTTCGGAGGTCATGCGGATTCCGCAAGAAGCCTATGCGGAAGATGCGGTTTCCGCATGGGGGGCTGGGGCGTACAGAGAGGTGATGGACGGAAGCGGCGTCACAGCGGAGCCCATGGTCAGCGCGCGTCCAGGCGTGGCGCGGCGGACAGCGACGGGCGCGGTGTTGCTGGCCCTGGTGGTCAGCGCGTTCGAAGGCACCGTCGTGACGAGTGCCATGCCCACCATCACCCGGGAGCTGGGAGGGCAGCACCTCTACTCGTGGGTGTTCTCCGCCTTTCTCTTTGCCTCCACGGTCGGCGTGCTCGTCTCCGGGAAGCTGGCGGACCGGCTGGGACGCAAGCCCGTCTTCTTCTCGGGCATGGGGTTGTTCCTGGTGGGCTCCGCGCTGTGTGGCCTGGCGGACTCGGTGCCGGGGCTCATCGCCTTCCGGGTCATCCAGGGCCTGGGCGCGGGCGCGTTGCAGCCCACCACGCTCACCATCTCCGCCGACCTCTACACGCTGCGTGAGCGCGCCGCCGTGCAGGGGCTGTTCACGGGGGCCTGGGGCGCGGGCAACGTCGTGGGGCCGCTCATCGGCGGCTGGCTGGTGATGCACGCCTCGTGGCGCTGGGTGTTCCTGGTCAACGTGCCGGTGGGTCTGTTCGCCGCGGCGCTGCTGTACCTCTCCTACCGCGACCCGCCTCGCCGTCCGGAGGTCCGCATGGACCGGTGGGGGCCCGTGCTCGCGGGCTCCTCGGCGGCGCTGCTCCTCTTCTCGTTGGAGCCGGGGGCCGCGAGCCTGCGGTGGGCCTGCGCGCTGGCCGCCGTGGGCGCGGGCTGGCTGCTGGTGCGGCAGCAACGCACGACGGTGTCTCCGTTGCTCCCGGCGGAGTTGCTGGGAGATCGCGCGGTGCTCAGCGGCGTCGTGGGCGGCATCGCGGGCGGCTCGCTGCTGTACAGCATGGCCGCGTGGGTGCCGTTGTGGATGACGGAGCAGGGCGGTCACACGCCACTGGCGGCGGGACTGGCGTTGCTGCCGATGCTGCTGGGCTGGTCCGTGGGCTCCACCTTCGGCGTGAAGCTGCTGGTGCGCGGAGGCATGAGGCTGAGCGCCGGCGTGGGCTTCGCGGTGGCGGCGCTGGGGGCCGGGTGGCTGTCATTGGCCGCCGCGCGGGGCTGGGGTGTGCCCGCGGCGCTGGTGGGGTTGGCGGTGCTCGGCCTGGGGCTGGGGCCCGCCGCCAGCACGTCGTTGATTGGGCCGCAGTCCCGCGCGCCCTGGCACCACCGGGGCATCGTCACCAGCGCGCTCTACGCCACGCGGCTTCTGGGCGGCTCTCTGGCGGTGGCGTTGCTCGCGTTGGCCAGCGGGCACTTCGCTCTACAGTTCGGTATCGCCGCTGGGCTCACGGCCGTCGCGGCGCTCGGGTTGGCGCTGCTGGCTCCGGGCAGGATGGAGCCAGCGGAAATGGGGGCGTGACGGCGGGCACGCTCCGCTCAGCCCGTGCCGCCTCCCGGGCCTGGCGCTCGGTCGCGCGCGAGGGGCGGCGCCGGTGCTCGCGCCGTCACCGACGCATCTGCATTCAGCGCGTGGGGCCACAGCTTCGCCAGCGCGGTGCGGAGCTCGGCCGCGGACCGGTAGCGGTCGTCGGGGCGCTTCTCCAGCAGCCGCAGCGCGACGCGCTCGAAGGGCTCCGGCAGCGCCGGGCGCAACGTGCGCGGCGGCACGGGGCGCTCCTGGACGTGCAGGAACATCAGCGGCACGGGCTCCGGGTGGCGGAACGGGAGCTGCCCGGTGAACAGCTCGTAGGCCACCACGCCGAGCGCGTACAGGTCCGTGGCGGGTGACACCGCGGGGTTGCCCGTCACCTGCTCGGGAGCCATGTACTCCGGCGTGCCGAGCACCGCGCCCTGGGCCGTCGTCCCCATGACGTGGGTGCTCTTGGCGAGCCCGAAGTCCATCAGCTTGAGCACGCCGGTGCGGGTGATGAAGAGGTTGGCGGGCTTCACGTCGCGGTGGAGCACGCCCCGGCCGTGCGCGTGCTCCAGCGCCACCGTCGCGTGGGTGAGCCAGCGCAGCGCCTCCGCCAACGTGGCGCGCCGCTCCAGCAGCCGTTGACGCAAATCCACGCCCTCCAGCAACTCCATGGTGAGGAAGTGCCGCTCGCCGTCCACGCCCACATCGATGACACGCAGGATGTTGACGTGCTCCAGCGCCCGGGCGTGCTCCACCTCCTGGCGGAAGCGCGCCACCATCGAGGCATCCGCATGGGGCACCGCGAGGACCTTGAGGGCCACGCGCAGGTCCTGGTGGAGGTCGGTGGCCTCGTACACGGTAGAGCTGCCCCCGGCGCCCAGCCAGCGCTCCACGCGGTACCGCTGGGCCACCGTCTGGCCGGGCACCAGGCCTCGCACGACGCTGGAGGGCGCGGGCACCACGATGCCCTGGAGCAGTGTGCCGTGCGGCGACATGGGCGTCACTGGCCGCAGGGTCTCCCCGAGCGACAGGGCCGGAGGTGGCGTCACCGGATGGAACGTCGCGTCGGGAGGGGTTTCCGTCCGCTGCGGGACAGGGGGGAGGCTGGCGCGGGGCGGCGGCTTCACGATGGCCGGCGGCGGGGTCACCCGCAAATGTGGCTCCGGCGCGGCGCCCCCCAGGTACGCCACGCCGTCTTCGTCGTCGGTCGAGTGCACCTCGGCCTCCCTCGGCTGCTTCTTCGCGTCGTCGCTGTCAGGGGTCGAGCAGTGAAACGTGGGACGGTGCCCCCACGCCCTCGATGTCCAGGTGTGGCGTCGGCAGGTTGTACTCGGCCGCGGCGCTGGTGGCCTCGACGATGATGGGGCCGGCGATCTCCGGCGGCTCGCCGTGGCACAGCAGGTCCACCACGTGCTCCAGCGTCCACTTGCCCAGGCGGCTCACCACCAGCCGCGTGCCGTCATACTGCGCCGTGTCCGACAGCTCCGGGCTCGCGGCCAGCTTGGCCTCCACGGAGTCGCCCAGGTAGCCGCGCGCCAGCGCCACCACCCGGTCCAGCACGGAGTTCCAGGCCTGCAGGTGCGTGCGGTCCTGCGCCTCGTCCATGATGTCCAGGCCCACCTGGAGCTTCTCCATCCGGTCCAGGAACTGCTGCACCAGCGCTCCCCGGATGATGCGGCCGTGCTGCGGCGCAATCATCTCCACGCCTGGCTCCAGCTTGCGGATGGCCGCCACCGCGCGTTGCAGCGCGGAGTTCACCGGCATGTAGATTTGATGGAAGGCGCGGATACCCGCCCAGTCGGATTCGTCCGCCCAGATGCCCTTGGCGTTGGAGTCCGTGAGCCCGCCGAAGAGGTCTCCGGTGAAGAGCACGCGCGTTTGCGGGTCATAGAGCATGACGGCGCCGCGGAAGTGGCAGAAGGGCGAGGGGACCGGCAGTAACCGGTGGCCCGTGGGCACGCTGAGGCCCTGCGCGAACTTCTCCGTGGGGATGAAGCGGTGGCGCGGCAGGTTCTGGTGGACGATGAGCCGCCAGGTGTCCTCCGAGCACAGCAGCCCGGCCCGGGGCGCGTAGCGCGCGGAGATGATGCTCGCCGACGAGCCCACGTCCGGGTCCTGGTGGTTGATGAACATGGCCGACAGCCGCTCCATGCCACCAATGAGCGACGTCACCTTGGAGTGGATGGTGGAGAAATCGCTGCTCGAGCCCGGGTCGATGAGGAGGTTGAACTCCGTGGGCCGCTGCGTCTTCTTGTCCGTGCCACGAAAGCGCAGCAGGAAGGGGTTGGCGTAGAAGATGTTGCCGGGATCGCGCTTGCCCACCCAGAACGTCTCGGGGGCAATCTCCACCGGCACGAGGCGAAGGTCGGAGCTCTGGCTCGGGCTCGGGACTGGGGCGACGGTGCTGCTCATGGGCGCGGCGTTCCTTCCCTTTCGGGTGTATGCCCCTCCCCATAGCAAGCGCTGCGCCGTGGACTTTTCTCCCCTGAGGCGCCTGTCCGCGGGCGGGGATGGGGCGCAATTCCTGCGTGC
>NZ_JABFNS010000120.1 GCF_013116825.1 Myxococcus xanthus | reverse complement strand
TGTGTATAAGAGACAGGCCCCCCACGGCCTCCGTGTCCGTGCCCTTGAGGATCGACCACGGCGTGTAGATGAGCCCCAGCTTGCCGTAAGGCACCAGCGGGATGCCCCACTCGAAGGCGGCGTAGTCGAACTTGTAGAAGGCGTTGAGGCTCAGGGGAATCAGACGCAGCGCGGTGCGCTCCGCGGCGTCCGAACCGGAGGCCAGCTTCGCCGTTCCGTACTTCTCGCCGTAACCCGCGGAGAAGCCCACGCCCGCCGTACCCACGCCCTGGTAGAAGAACCGCTGGAGCTCCACCTCGAACGTCAGCAGCGACTCGCCGCCAAAGTAATCCTTATACGGCGTGCCAGTGAGGCCGGGCTCTTCGTCGATGAGGGGCTTGTAGCCACCCATGCGGAATTGAATGCCGCCCGAACGCGGCGAGCGCAGCGAGACTTCCTCCTCCACCACTACCGTGTCCTGCCCCCAGGCGGGCAGCGTGGCGAGCAGCGCCACGACTCCCAGGGCCGATGCCCGACTCATGACCGCTTCCTCCTCGATGACAGCCAGACTCCGAGGGACGCCAGCATCGCGTATCCCGTGATGCCACCACCCGCCGCGGCGCAACCACCCGTCTCCGCGCCGCCAGCTCCGAGGTACCCACCGTAGAACCCATCACTCGCGATGGGCGTCCCCGTGGCGATAGGCGAGGGCTCGCTTCGGTTGGCCGCACCATCGATTGCAATCGCGCGGACGGCGTACTCGACGCCGTTCTCGAGTCCCTCCAATCGGAAGACCGTGTTCGCGATGACCTGCTCACGCGAAGCCACCACCTTACCGGTGCCCACACTGCCGTCCTCGCCCTGGACGAGTTCGAGGGCTTCCACCACCATGCGCGTCGCATCACTCGGAGCCTTGACGGTGGCACTCAGCGCGCCATCCAAGCCGGATACACTCGGCGCCTCGGGCGTCGAGGGCGGCTCCGGGTCATAGGTGAAGTCGATGGTGGGACTCCCAATCGAGCTGAGGGAGTCCTGGCACGACGTGTTGAAGTCACTGATTCTGCGCTTGGTGGACGCACAGAGCCGGAAGGACTTGGTCGTGGTCTGCGACTCGCAAGTCGCGCCACTTCGAGCCAGGGCCCGAGCTGCGCTGAAGGTCAAGGTCCCCTTCAGCGTCGTGGTATCCGAAAGCGGGATGTCCTGAAGCGGGAGGTCCGCGGCCGCGGGTTCGCGGGTGCAAGAGGTGTCATTCGATAGCCAAAGGAAGAGCGTGTCACAGAAGGCACCCGCCCGTGTCCAAGTCACGGTTCGGTCCGCCGTGCAGCTCTGCGGGGAAACGACGATTTCGTCGTTCTGGATGACGTTGCCCGTGTCTGAGAACGTCACGGTCTGCCCCAGGGCAGTCGACGCGAAGAGCAAGAGGCCAACGAGAGTGAGGCGCATGGGTACGCCCAGGCTAGCAAGCGGGAGGCCACATGAAATGCCTTCCCGTCCGCTGGGCATCACTCCGGGAGGGCCGTCCCGCCGCGCCAAACAGGCAGGACGGCCACGGAGGCTTTGCCAAATTGTCAGGCGGGGCGCTCGGCCAGGCGGAGCCCGGCCTCCACCAGGTTGAGAGCGGCGCCCCGGCTGGCGTTGTCCACCGAGGCGAAGAGCGTCACCCACTCCGGCGCCTGGGGGAATGCGCGCACCCGGCCCACATGAACCGCCGGGTCGGACGTGACGAGCATGGGCATGGGGTACACACGCTCACCGGGCACATCCAGCACCTTCAAGGCCCCGGACGTCTTGAGGGCCGCGCGCACCTGCTCCACCGGGCCCGCCTTCTTGAGCTGCACGTTGAGGGTGAGGCCATGGCCGTAGAAGGTAGGCACCTGCACCGCCGTCCCGGCGATGACGGGCACATCCCCCTTGGACGAGAAGAGCCGGGCCGCCTCCAGCGTCCAGCCGCCCTCCTCCTCCGTCCAGGGTGAATTCACCATGAAGCCGCCTACCTGGGGCACCAGGTTGAACCCCACGCGGTGGGGAAAGGCGTGCGGCTCCGGCTCGCGGCCCGACAGCAGGTCCGCTGTCTGCTTCTCCAGCTCCGCCACGCCGCGCACACCCGCGCTGGACGCCGCCATCAGCGCCGTCACCTGCGCGCGCGCCACGCCGAAGGCCTTCCGCAGCGGCTCCACCACGTGCACCGCGGCGGTCGTCACCGCCCCCGGCAGACACACGATGCGGCCCTTGAAGGTGAAGCCCGCGCCCAGCACGTCCGTGTTGAAGCCCGGCAGCACCAGGGGGACGTTGCCGTCACCTCGGAAGGCACTGCTGGCGTCCACCACCCACGCGCCCGCGGCCTGCGCGGCCGGAGCCAGCGTGCGAGAGGCCTCGGCGGGCGTGGCCAGCAGCACCAGCTTCACACCCCGGAAGGCGTCCGGCGTCGCCTGCTCCACCTCGAGCGAGTCCTCGCCGTACTCCACCTCCATGCCCTTGGAGCGCTCGGAGCCGAAGACGCGCACCTGTTCAGCGGGCACGTCCTGCGCGTACAGCGCGGCGAGCACCTCGCGGCCCACCACGCCCGTCGCGCCCACCACGCCAATCGTCAAGTCGTCTCTCATGGCGCGTCCTTTACGCCACCGGAGGCCGGGAGCGCGAGCACCACGAGGCGGCTCAGTCTTCCTTCAACCGTGCGGTGGGCGCCGGCCCGGGCAGCGGCGGGAACTTCGGGTTGCGCTCCGGCTCGGAGGCCCGCACGTAGTGCGGCTCCATGGCGAAGAGCGCCTCCAGCGACTGCGCTTCCGGAAAGCGCGCCAGCTGCGCCAGCGCCACCGCCGACGGGAAGGTCGGCGCCGCCAGCAGCCGGTGCGGCGCCACGCCCTGCGACTCCAGGGCGGCGCGGTAGTCCACCAGCGCGGGCCCCAGCGCCACGGCCCGGGGCTCGGCGGCCATGCGCGCGGCCACCTCCGCGGGTGACATGGCCGTCTCCGGCTCCAGCGGCTCCACCGTCCCGCCCTGGCGCACGTAGGCCCCCAGGTACAGGTCGTCCTTGCGCGCCACCGCCAGGCAGTACAGCGGCACGCCCTCGGGGCCCTCCAGCGCCACCGCCGCCAGCGACGAGGCCCCGGCCACCTTCAGCTTCGTCGCGTAGGCCAGCGACTTCACCGTCGCCAGGCCGATGCGCAGCCCCGTGAAGGAGCCCGGCCCCAGGCCCACCACCAGCCCCTCCAGGGCGGGCAGCGTGGCGCCATGACGTTCGAGCAGCTCTCCGACGATGCCGGGCAGCAGCTCGCTCTGCTTCCGCGGCGGCCCCACCACCACGTGCTCCAGCGTGCGCAGCGCGCCATCCGGCGCGCGCTCCACCAGGGCCAGCGACAACGTCAACGTCGAGGTGTCCAGCGAGAGAAACATGGGACGGCTCACTACACCGGCGCGGCCCACATTTCCTGCGGAATCTCCGACACCCGGTCCTCGCAGCGGTACAGCCGGACGCGCACCACGCCCTTGTCCAGCATGTCCAGCTTCCGGGCGGCGCCCTTGGACAGGTCCACGATGCGCCCGTCGATGAAGGGCCCCCGGTCGTTCACGCGCACCTTCACCGCGCGCCCGTTCTCCATGTTCACCACGCGCAGGCACGAGCCGAAGCGCAGCTTGCGGTGCGCGGCCGTCATCGCCTCCTGGTCGAAGCGCTCCCCGCTCGCGGTGGGCCGCCCGTGCAGGCCGGGGCCATAGAACGAGGCCAACCCTTCGCCCAGGTACGAGCGCGGCATCTGCTCGCGCCGCGCCACGCCGGGCGTACCACCGCGGGACTTCGGCGACTTCGACGGGCGGACGGGTTCCTCCACCGGGTCGGGCCTGGCCGCGCGCGAGGCGCACGCGGAGGTGAAGCCCAAGCAGAGCAGTCCGGCAACGGCGATTCCTCGCATACGCCCTCTAGCGGGTGATGTCGTTGGTCACGGCCAGCAGCATCAGCAGGACGAGCAGCGCGAGCCCCACCATGTTGGCCACCTCGCGGACGCGAACAGGGATGGGGCGGCGGCGAATTCCCTCCCAGGCGGCGGAAAGCAGGTGGAAGCCGTCCAGCACGGGGATGGGCAACAGGTTCATCACGCCCAGGTTGATGGAGATGAGCGCCATCAGGTGGAGGAAGCTGTCCAGGCCCTGCTCGGCGCTCTTCGACGCCAACTGGTACATCATGATGGGGCCGCCCACGGTGTTCATCGGCACCGAGCCCACCAGCAGCCCGCCGAGGACCCGCACCATCTGCCCGACGATCTTGGGGACGATGAGCGCGGCCTGCTTCAGCGCGGCGCCCGGCCCCAGGTGCACCGTCACCTCGTCCAGCACCGGCATGTCCGCCGCGGAGAGCACCCAGTTTCGCACGCCCAGGACGATGGGCGAGCTCGCCGTGCCCATCTCGTCCTCCGTCTTCAGCGGCGCCTGCGCCAGCGTCTCCGTCCGCTCGCCGTCCGCGCCCCGCCACGTCAGCTGGAAGGAGCGGTCCTTGAGCGCGTTCAGCTTCGAGGAGAACTTGACGAAGGACTCCGGCTTCTCGCCATCCAGGGCGATGATGCGATCTCCAGGACGCAGGCCGCCCTTCTCGGCCGCGCTCCCCGGCGCAACGGTGGCCAGGTACAGGTCGGACGTCTCCGCGCCCACCGTCGCCAGCCCCACACCCGGCTGCTTCGGCACGGTGAGCTTCAACACGGAGGGCACCCGCCCCGTCACGACGCCCGCCGCCACGGAGTCCATACGCCGGAGGGTGAGCTCCAGGGGCGTCCCCTCCGCGTGCTTGTCCATCTCCTGCTGGAAGCGCGCTTCCGTCTCCACGCTCACGCCGTTGACGGCCAGGATGCGGTCGAAGGTCCGCAGTCCGGCCTGCTCCGCCACCGAGCCCGGCGGCACGCCGACGATGGGCGGCTTCGACACGGCCTCCACGCCAATGGAGCCACGCTCCACCGTGTCAATGGGGGACGTCTCCACGTTCTTCGTGGGCGTCACATCCAGCGTCAGCTTCTGGCCGTTGCGCTCCAGGACGATGGGGACGGGCCGCTCGAAGCGGCCGACGAACGCCTCCCGCATGTCGTTGAACGTGCGCACCGGCTCGCCATCCACGGACAGGATGCGGTCCCCAGGGCGGATGCCGGCGGCCTGCGCGGGCATGCCCTCGCTCACCGTTCCCACGTAGGTGGAGGTGGCCTGGTGCGGGCCCAGGAAGACGAAGAAATAGACGAGGATGGGGAAGATGAGGTTGAAGGCCGGCCCCGCCAGGACGATGAGGCCGCGCTTCCATGGGGGCTGCGCCAGGAAGCCCCGGCTGGCCTCCTCCGGGCTGAGCTCCTCGTGGGGCATGTCCCCCGCCATCTTCACGTAGCCGCCCAGCGGCAGCAGGGCAATCTGGTACTCCGTCTCGCCCTTGGTGAAGCCGATCAACTTGGGTCCGAAGCCGATGGAGAACTTCAGGACCTTCACACCACAGGCCTTCGCCACCAGGAAGTGGCCAAGCTCGTGCACCGTGACGAGCACGCCGAGCAGAATGACGAAGAACCCGATGTTTTGGAGCATGGGCGCAACAGTAATCGTGGGCGCCCAGACGGACAACGCGCAACCGGGCCCGCCGAGCAGACGGGCAGCCGAAAGGGGCGGTCCCTAGGGCAGCAGGCCCCGGACGAATTGCACGTAGACGAACACCAGGGGCGCGTTGAACAGGAGCGCGTCGATGCGATCCAACACGCCACCGTGCCCGGGGATGAGGAAGCCCGAGTCCTTCACCCCGTAGGCCCGCTTCAGCATGGACTCACACAGGTCGCCCACCGGCCCCAGGATGCCACCAGCGATGCCCAGCAGCACGCAGTCCCACACCGTGAACACGGGGAAGAAGAACTGCCGGGCAATGAACATACCGCCCACCGAGCCCAGCATGCCCCCGAAGAAGCCCTCCCACGTCTTGTTGGGGCTCACCTCCGGGTAGAGCTTGTGCTTCCCCAGGAACCGCCCGAAGAAGTAGGCGGCGGTGTCATTGGCCCAGGTGATGACCAGCGCGCAGATGACCCAGGCCAGGCCGTGGTCGGGCAACAGGCGCAGCGCGGACACGGCCGTGAGGCCCACCGCGCCGTAGAGGAAGCCGTTGACCAGGTGCGCCGTGCGCGTGGGCGCATCCGCCAGCGGTCCCTTGAAGAGGTGGTAGATCCACGCGAAGAACGCGAAGACGATGGTGAGCCAGAAGGCCGTCTCGCCCGTGCGCGCCGCGTCCCGCAACGGCAGGAAGGGCAGCACCGCGGCGAAGGCCATTCCGACCCAGGAGGCCACCGTCAGGCGCTTCTGGACGATGAGATAGTACTCACCCACGCACGCGGCGGCGGCGGCGCCCAGCAGGGCCGCGCTCCAGTAACCGCCGAGGAACAGCAGCAGGAGGACCAGCGGCAGCAGTGTCACCGCGGAGACGACGCGGATGACGAGGTTTCGGTTCTTGTCGTTCACGCCTTGGCCTGCTGAGGAGCGTCCTCCCGCTGCACCTGCGCGGACGTGAGGCCGAAGCGGCGCTCACGCTGCTGGTACTGCGACACGCAGCGGAGGAACTCGTCAGTACGGAAGTCCGGCCACAAGGCGTCGGTGAAGCACATCTCCGCGTACGCCATCTGCCAGAGCAGGAAGTTGGACACGCGCAGCTCCCCGCTGGTCCTCACCATCAGGTCCAACGGGGGCAGTCCCTGCGTCCAGAGGAACTGCTCGAAGTCGCTCTCCTCCAACCGTCCCGCCGCCAGTTCGCCACGCTCCACGGCCTCGGCCAGCCGCCGCGCCGCGTGGAGGATCTCCTCACGCCCGCCGTAGGACAACGCGAGCGACAGCACCATGCCGGTGTTGTGCGCGGAGTCGGCCCGGAGCCGGTCCAGCGGATCACGCACGTAGCGCGGCAGCCGGTCCACGTCTCCAATGGCGTTGAGGCGGATGCCGTTGTCCAGGATTTCGGAGCGCTCGCGCTCCAGATACTCCCGGAGCAGGTCCATCAATCCGGCGACCTCTTCCGCCGGACGCGCCCAGTTCTGTGACGAGAACGCGTAGAGCGTCAGCGCCTGGATGCCCAGGCGGCGCGCGGTGCGCGTCACTTCACGCACACTCGACGTCGCCTCCCGGTGCCCCTCCAGCCGGGGCAGCCCTCGGGACTCCGCCCATCGCCCGTTGCCGTCCATGATGATGCCCACGTGGCGCGGCATCGGCCGGGCCTTGACGGCTTGTTCCAGGGTGGAAATCACTGAAGGGCGTTCCATGAAGCCGCGCACCCTAGCGATGCCGCCGCGCGCCGTCCACGGGCGCGTGCCCCAACCGTCACGGTCGGCCCCTGACTGGTCGCCCGGTGGCGGTGGGTGGCCGCTCCCTGTCAGAGCGCACGCGCCATGTAGGCACAGGTAGGCAGTCATTCACTCGGCGGCCTCTCAGCCCAGGGGCCAATCCGGGCTGGCAATCTCCATGGGGCCGTCGTGCCAGGACGTGTAGGCGTCCTCGTCCGCGACCCGGTACGGCCTGCCGAAGGCGCGCGCGAAGTAGTCGCCCCAATGCGGCTGGGAGCCGTCGGCGTCCGTGAAGCCGTACTCGCGGGCCAGGGCCCAGGAGCTGAAGACGCGGCCGGCCTTGGCGCCCACGTTCGGATCCGCCGCGAGCGCCGCCACCGCCCGGCCCACGTAGGCAGGGCTCTCCGAGGCGATGAAGTGCGGATCCTTCGCCGCGCCCTCGCGCCAGTTCGCTTCCGTGACGCCGAAGTTCTCCAGCATCTCCTCGGAGCGGAGGAAGCCGGGCGTCAGCGCCAGCGCGGTGACCTTCGTGCGGCGCAGCTCCCGGGACATCCCGAAGGCGAGCCGGATGACAGACATCTTCACCAGGTCGTACCAGAGGTTTCCGCGGTAGCCGAACGAGTCTCCATCCGTGATTTCGACGATGAGCCCCCGCTCACCGCCCAGCATCAGCGGCACGGCGTGGCGGCTGGTGAGCAGGTGCGTGAAGACGGCGCGCTCGAACATCTGCTGCCCCTTCGCGGCGGACTGTTTCCAGAACGCCGGGCCGAACTCGGTGAGTCCGTCGCCGCCCCAGATGTCATTCACCAGGATGTCGAGCCGCCCCTGCTCCCGCTGGATGCGCGCGCAAAGGGCTTCGACCTCCGATTCGACGGAATGGTCCACGCGGACGGCGATGCCCCAGCCACCCTTGGCGTCGACGATTTCGGCGGTCTCCTCGATGGTCTCCGGACGCGAGCCCGTCGCGGGCCGTCCTCGCACGCTGCGCCCGGTGCAGTACACGGTGGCGCCCGCCTCTCCCAGCATGGTGGCGATGCCACGCCCCGCGCCTCGGGTGGCTCCAGCGACCAGGGCGATGCGTCCTTCGAGTGGCTTCATGGTGGGCACTCCTCCTAGCCCACGGGCGACCGTGGACCGCAGTGGCTTCGTGTTCGCACCCTAGGCAGGGAATCTTGACATCCCCTGTCATGATTCCCCGTCTAGACTTCGCTTTGGAACCTGCCCATGCGCGCCGACCGACTCGTCAGTTTGACGCTGCTCCTCCAGACACGCCCGAAGATGACGGCGGGCGAGCTGGCAAGGGAGCTCGATGTCTCCGAACGGACCATCCACCGGGACCTGGACGCGCTCTCCGGCGCGGGCGTTCCCGTGTACGCCACCCGAGGCGCCGCGGGCGGCGTGGCGTTGATGGAAGGCTGGCGTACCCAACTCACGGGCTTCACCCGGGCGGAGCTGCATGCACTGGCGGCCGTGGCGGCACCGGGGGCCCTGGATGACCTGGGCCTGACGTCGGCGCTGCGTTCGGGCCTGGTGAAGATGGCGGCCTCTCTGCCCGCACTCCAGCAACCCGCGCTGGAGTACGCGCGCCAGCGGCTTCACGTGGATGCGTCCTCGTGGTTTCCAGCACGCGAGGCCGTGCCTCATCTGGCGACGCTGCGCGACGCTGTCTGGCAGGACCGCCGCGTGTCGCTGACGTACCGGGACTTCGAGGGCAAGCCGAGCCGCAAGGTGGTGGACCCGTACGCGCTCGTCATCAAGGCGGACCGTTGGTACCTCGTCGCGAGCACGGGCGAGGATGAACCGCGTGTGTATCGAGGCTCGCGTGTGGACGGTGCACGGATACGCATGGAGACCTTCATCCGGCCGGCGCGCTTCGACCTGCCCGCGTTCTGGAAGGCGTGGTGCTCACGCTTCGCGGAGAAGCGCGGGCAGTACGAGGTCACGCTGCGCTTGACTCCGGAGGCGCTGGAGGCGCTGCGGAAGATCCGGCCGCGAGCGGAGGGTGCACGGCTGGATTCCGCGCCGTGCTCAGCGGATGGGCGCAAGACGGTGGTTGTGGACTTCGAGCGCGAAGCGATTGCCTTCAGTCAGATCTGCGACGTCGGCTCGGGATTCGAGGTGCTCGCGCCGGAAGCACTGCGAACGAAGCTCCTGAAACTGGCGGCGGGCATCCTCGACACGCATCGAAGTGCCACTCCTTGACGCATGGCCTGGCGATGCTTGCGCTGTTGGGCAAGCCTCGCGGGAACTGCGCGGGCACTGCATTTTGAACGCCCTTTCTTAGACAATCGAACGAGCGTGGTAGCCTTTCCATTCATGGAAAGCTTTACTCTCAAGAAAGCACCGCTCCAGGTATGGGTGCTGAGCTACACGCTTCTGCTACCGGGATTGGCGCTCGGGCAAACCGTGGCCGCCAAGGCCGCGCAATCCAGCGCTCGCGACTCCTCGTTTCGCGCACGCCTGAAGGCAGCAGCGCAGCTATATGAGGAACTCGAGTACGAGCAGGCGCTGAAGACGCTCACCCAGGCCAAGGCACTGGCCACGACGGACGACGAACGGGCAGACGCCGCGATGTACGAGGCCATCGTCCTCGCCGATCTCGGCAGACGCTCACAGTCCCTCCGCGCATTCCGCGAAGCCCTGTCACTTCAACCAGACTCCCAGCTTCCCGTCAGGGTCTCTCCCAAGGTGGCTCGGGACTTCGAGGACGTACGCAAGAAGCTCCAGAGCGAACGCGTGGCTTCGGCCCCCGTCGAGCCACCGCCCGCACCTTCGCAGGATCGCCCCGTCCTCGAACCCGAGGGAACTGCGTCGGCCGTCGCTGCACCATCACCTGCTGCGCCAACCCCATCACTCCTGACCAGCGTCGAGCCCGAACTCCTGGCACATGCGCCAACGGGCCTCCGCATCCGTCCCCTCCCCGTGGCCTTGCTTGGCGCAGGGGTGCTCGCGGGTGGCATCGGGAGCTACCTCGGCCTGCGCTCCCGAAGCGACATCCAGAGCGCGCGAGACACCTTCAGCGTCGATGAGCAGATGGGACATCTGGACGCGGCGCGAGGAAAGGCGCTCGGCGCCAACATCTTGTTCGGTGTCGCGGCGACAGCGGCGGCGGGAGCGGTCATCACCTACTTCCTGGGAAACGAAGCCACGGCGCAGCGGGAGGCGCGATGAACCGCATTTTTCTGGCGTGCCTTGTTCTCCTGTCCGGCATGGCCTGCACCGTGCCCAGCCTCGACGAACTCCACCCATGTGACATCAATGACCTCATGGGCGACTCCGTCGATGCATTCCTGGGTGACAGGCCGACGTGCAGAGCCCTCAAAGTGTCGATCGACTACTCGGGGTTCCTTCCTGGCTGCGTGCTCGTCAGTGCCCGGGACGAAGCCAGTGGGAAAGCGTCCACCGCCGAGATTGCCGGCAAGGGCGGCCGCTCAGGAGGGTCCCTCCTCGTCAGTGTATTTGCGCCGAGCAGTTGGGGCGACTCCATCCAAGTGGAGGCACGTGCATATGAGCAGAACTGCGAAGCGACACCCGTGATGACGCGTTCGATACGCGTGAGCCCCACAACGGGGAAGGTCGAGACAGTGACGCTGTCGCTCCAAGCAACGGACGCGGACGGCGATGGGTACGTTTCCCTACTCACGGGCGGAACAGACTGCAACGACAACAACGCGAGCATCCACCCGGGTGCAACCGAGCTTTGCAACGACATCGACGACAACTGCAACGGACAGTCGGACACGGTCGATCTGCGCCTGGGCCAGGACTGCTCTGAGGCAGAGGGGTGCGAAGGCGTTCGGGCGTGCGGCGAAAATGGTGCCGTCATCTGCAACATGCCGCTGGCCGTGTATGCCTACCCGGACGCGGACCAGGACGGACACGGCGACCGGAACGCCGCTCCCGTCGCCTTCTGCGCCGGTATCCCGCAGGGCTATGTCGTGAGCCCGGCGGACGACTGCAACGACAACATCGCCAGCATCCGGCCAGGAGCGATGGAGCTCTGCAACGGCGTCGACGACAACTGCAACGACCAGATTGACGAGACCTTCCCCGACCTCGGCACGGCGTGCACCGCGACCGCCCAGTGCGCCGGTGTCTACGTCTGCGACGCCTCCGGCATCGCCACCATCTGCCAGGCCACGACGACGCCCAACGACTGGTACCTGGATGGAGACGGAGATGGCTTTGGTGTTGGCACGGCAGTGTCGTCCTGCATCCCGCCTGGCACGGACTACGTCACCACCGGTGGCGACTGCAACGATGGCAACCCGTTCACCTACCCTGGCGCGCCGGAGCTGTGCGACGCCCTGGACAACAACTGTGACGGGAATCCCGAAGGCCCCGAGGTGTGCCCGAGCGGTGGTGCCAGTTGGGCAGCCCGGACCGTGGGTGCGAGCGACCAGGAGTGGCGCTCCATCTTCACCGAGGTCCCCGGCGATGTGACTGTCTCAGGGAACCAGGGAGGGACCGCGATACTCACGCCGCCCTCATCCACGTTCCAGACCAACGCGACCAACTGCGGCGACAACAACAGGAGCTGGAACGCAGTCTGGACGGACATGACCAACCAGGGCCGCCTCTACCTCGGCTCGTCGGGAGGAAGCCTTACCTTCCTGGACAGGAGTCAGAATGCCTGCATCCAGACGCATGACATGGCCCGATGGATCCGAGGGCTCGTCGGCTTCCGCCGCGAAGGGGCCCTCGAGATTCATGGGGTCACTGAGAACTCCGGTTCAGCGAACTATGGCCTGACTTTCACGTGGACCGGAGAAACCGGGCCGAGTGAGCTGAAATTCGGAACCACCACTGTCGGGCCACTCTTCGACCTCCACGGGCGTTCCCGGTCATTGCTGTTCGCGGTCGGCGGCTTCGATAGCGGGTCCAGCAGACCTCGAATCTACCGTTTCAACACCAACACCAGTCAGTGGCAGTCGGAGCAGGTGGAGACCGCGATCTCAGGCTTGGGCCGCCTCCGTGGAGTCTGGGTGGTGAACGACAGTGTCGCCTTCGCAGTGGGTGACAGCCTGACCGGCCAGAACTCTGTCCTCCGCTGGGACGGCAACACGTGGAGCAGGATGCCCTTCCCCAACACGAACAACGAGACACTGACCTCCGTCGTCGCATTCGGTGCGCAGTCGGTCTACGTCACCTCCTACAACGGACGCATCTACCGATACGACGGCACGGGATGGCAGATCGTCTTCGAGAACACGAACCTCCGGTTCAACGACATCGCAGGCACGAGTCCCGCAGACCTCTGGGTCGCGGGAAACAACGGCCAGATTCTCCACTGGCCTCAATAGCAAGCATCACCACCGAGGCCACGTATCAGGTGGCCTCGGTGCGAGCACGGCTCACTCCGCTTCGAGATTGAGCTTGAACACAGTGGCATGGCCCGCCTTCACATCAACGGTCCGGGTCACGTCCTTGCCCAGTTCCTTGTTGACGAGCCGGACGGTGTGTCGCCCCTCGGGCACCTCAACCGCGGCGAACGGCGTCTGCCCCAGGACCTTCCCGTCCAACGACACCACGGCATACGGACGGATGCGGAACTCCAGGCGCCCCTTTGCAACAGCCGCCACCTTCTGTGTCGGCGCCCTTTCACGAGCCCGCGATGGATTCGGCACTGGCTCCCCAGACGCCTTCGCGGGCTCACGCTTCGCCACGACAGCGCTCCCCTCCTTCGCAGCCGCTCCGCCGTTCTCAGACGGAGCATCCTTCACAGTGGGAGGCCCTGCTTCGGGCGTGGTGGCATCCCGCTCGACGCTCGGCTCCTGCGGCACCACGGGGACGTCCGCCGAAACCTGCGGTTTCGCCTGTGCCCTGTCACTCGAATCCTGAGCACTCGCCTTCACGTCCACGGCTGGTTTCGCCTGCGGCACGTTTCTGTCGCCTTGGCTCGGAGCAACAGGCTCGCTCGGCAACTGCGTGAGCGGCGGCGGATTCACACGAACGGGCGAAACCTCTGAATCATCACCCCGCATCACTGTGACAGCGCCGCCCACCAACAGCGCCACCACGCCCCCGACGATGACGGCAATCCGCCCTCCTGGCCGCCCTGCCGGCACCGTCGCGACATACTCCGTGCTCCGCGTATGCACGGCGTCGTCCGCATCCTCGGAAGTCGTAGGCGCCGGTGAAGCCCCTCCTGGCGGCGGCGAAGCAGCCGCCATGGCCACCGCGTCTTCGTCACGCGCCTGCGGCGCCTGTACCTTCGCCCCCAAGGCCCGGGACTGTGCCCTGGGCCGGGACGCTCCACGCGCTGACGCATCCGCCCGAAGCGCGGGTGTCTTCACGACCACCGCGTACGACTGAAGCGTGTCCTGCTGCGGGGAGGAGCGCGGCTCCAACGCCTGCACCACGCCACCGATGGCAATCGGCATGGGCGTCGTCGGCGACGTCGAATCCGCCGGCACCTCCACGGGCGCAACGAGCGACCGGGGCATCGGCGTCGTCGGCGAGGTCGAATCCACCGCGGGCGACACCATGGACGCGCTCCGGGCATTCGCCTGCGACGCCACCGCACCCTTGCTGCCCCCCTGCGACGGCGTCGTCGCCGGGGCCGCGGCCACCTCCGGCACCCACTGCGCGATGCGCTGGGCAATCTGATACGCGCCCACCGGCTCGCCCGTCGACAACACGAACCGCTCCAGGTCGTCCTGCAACGCCCGACAGTCCGCGTACCGCCGCTCCCGGTCCTTCGCCAGCGCCTTGTCCAGCACCTGCTGCAACGCCAGCGGCACATCCGGCCGCCGCGCCGACACCGGGATGAACGACTCGAACAGAATCGCCTGCATCACGCTCACGTCCGTCGTCGCATCGAACGGCCGCTTCCCCGTGAGCAGTTCGTACAGCACCACCCCGAGCGCGTAGACATCCACCCGCCGGTCCATGGCCTTTGCCTGGAGCTGCTCGGGCGGCATGTACGCCACCTTGCCCTTCACCACGCCCGTCAGCGTCCGGTGCCCCTGCCCCGCCACCTTCGCGATGCCAAAGTCCACCACCTTCACCGCGCCCTGCCGCGACACCAGGATGTTGTCCGGGCTCACGTCGCGGTGAATCAAGCCCAGCGGCTCGCCCGTCTCCACGTCACGAAACTCGTGCGCGTACGCCAGCCCCTCCGCCGCGGCCGCCACCACCTTCGCGCAGAAAGCAGGGGGCAGCGCTTCCTCCGCGGCCCGCTTCACCAGCTTGCGCAGGTTCGGGCCGTCAATGAACTCCATGGCCAGGAAGAAGCTGCCCTCGGCCTCACCGAAGTCGAAAATCTGCACGATGTTCGGGTGCTCGAGCTGCGCCGCCAGCCGCGCCTCGCCCAGGAACATCTCGACAAAGGCCGCGTCCTCCGCCAGGTGCGGAAGGATGCGCTTGAGCACGAGCGTCTTCTCGAAGCCGCGTGGCCCCGCGGCCTTCGCCAGGAAGACCTCCGCCATGCCGCCTGACGCAAGCTTTCGCACCAGCTGGTACTTCCCGATTTGCATTGACTCGGGTTCTCCCAGGTTTGTCGGAAAAGTAAAACCACTTGCCGCCAGTTCTGCCGTGCGCCGAGCAATCAGGCGTTGTCAGCGTTGACCCTGACGTGACGTGGTCCGTAGGATTTCGACATCCCATGCCCCTGAAGGTCATCGGTCCCTACCGCGTTCTGGAGACGCTTGGCAGTGGCGGGGCAGGAACCGTTTATCGGGCCCTGGACCGCCGCACCACCGACGAGGTCGCGCTGAAGCTGCTCTCAGCCGGCCCCGCGCGGGATGCTCGTGCCGCGCGCAGACTCGCCCGCGAGTTCGACACACTCGTGGACCTGTCTCACCCCAATGTCGTGAAGGTGTTCGAGTCCGGCGTGCACCAGGGAGTGCCGTACCTGGCCATGGAGCTCATCGAGGGACTCACCCTCCGCCACTACCTCGACCTGAGCAGCGGCGACCGGCAAACCCCTCCAGGCAGCCACACGCCGCGCAGCCCCTTGTCCGTCCTCCGGACCGCGGACGACGACTTCGGCCCCTTGAGCCGGAGCTTCTCCGATTCGATGGATGACTCGGACGACAGCCCGCATGACGGCACCTTCGGCCTGGAGGCCTTCGCGGAAGAGGCACCCAGCGAGGACCTGGAGAGCTTCGCCTCCAGCGCCAACCCGTACGTGGGCATCGGCTCGGATGACTCGCTGGAGGGCTTCGACCTGCCGCCCCCCATGCCGCGCCCCCCGGAGCCCGAGGAGGAGCCGGGACGGGTGGTCCGCGAAGAGGACCTCAACCGGCCCGAACGCATGGGGCGTCTCAAGGACGCCATGCTCCAGATTTGCGAGGCCCTGGCCTACATCCATGGCCACGGCCTCGTTCACCGCGACCTCAAGCCGTCCAACATCATGGTGGACGACGACCGGCAGGTGCGGCTGATGGACTTCGGGCTCGCCAAGTTCCTGGCGGACGACGCGGCCATCACCGAGGCCGGCAAGCTGGTGGGCACCTACCGGTACATGGCGCCGGAGCAGATTCTGGGCGAGCCCCTGGATGGACGCGCCGACCTGTACAGCCTGGGGGTCATCCTCTATGAGCTGCTCAGCGGGCGGCCCCCCTTCGACGCGAAGACGCCGCACGAGCTCTGGCGCCAGGTGCTGGAGACGGAGCCGCCCCCGGTGTTGGCGCTGAACCTTCACGGGGACCCGCAGCTCGCGCGCGTCGCCCACCGCCTCATCCGCAAGGAGCCGGACGACCGGTTCCAGACGGCCGAGGAAGTCTACGAGGCCCTGTCCGAGTGAATCCCTCCAAGCTGCACACCCTCACCGTGGACGCCGACAAGGCGGGCCAGCGGGTGGACCTCTTCATTGGTGAAGCGCTGGGCCTGTCTCGCGCGCGCCTCAAGCGCCTCTTCGAGGCGGGCGCGGTGAAGGTGAATGGCCGCCCCGCGAAGAAGGGCCTCACGCTCACCGCCGGGCAGCACATCGCCGTCGAGGTGGAAGAAGAGTCCCGCGAGGCCGTGCCCGACGCGGACTTCCCGCTCACCGTACTGCACGAGGACGACTCGCTGGTGTTCGTGGACAAGCCCGCGGGCCGGCCGTCCCACCCCCTGCAGTCCGGGGAGACGGGCACGGTGGCCAACGCGCTGGTGGCCCGCTATCCCGAATGCGCGCAGGCCTCGGTGGACCCGCGCGAGGGCGGCCTGTGCCACCGGCTGGACGTGGAGACCTCTGGCGTCGTCGTGGCCGCGCGGACGCGGGACGCGTGGAACGCCGTGCGCGAGGCCTTTGGCAGCCGCGCCGTGGACAAGCGCTACCTGGCGCTGGTGACAGGGCCACTGACGGATGAGGGCGACATCGACCTGCCCCTGCGTCACCACCCCCGGCATCCGGACCGCGTGGAGCCCGCGCCCTACGGGGCCGAGGACGCCCGGGACGCGGTGTCGAAGTTCACCGTGCTGTCGCGCTCGGGTGAGTTCAGCGTGGTGGAGGTGCAGATTCTCACCGGCGTGCTGCACCAGGTGCGCGCGCACCTCGCGGGCATTGGCGCCCCCATCGTCGGCGACAGCCTCTACGGCGGACGCGAGGCCCCGGAGCTGGGCCGCTTCTTCCTGCACGCCCGGTCCCTGGGCCTGACGCATCCGCGGACGCGGCGGAACATGACGGTCCACAGCCCCCTGCCCCCGGAGCTGCGCGCGGAGCTGGAGCGGCGCGGCCTGCCGCTGCCCCGCGGCGAGCAGCGGGACTGAGGGCTTTCCACTATTCGCCCATCACCTTGACGATGACGCGCTTTCGGCGCTGGCCATCGAACTCGGCGTAGAACACCTGCTGCCAGGGCCCCAGGTCCAGCTTCCCACCCGTGACGGGGATGATGACCTGGTGGTGGACCAGCAGCGACTTGAGATGGGCGTCGCCGTTGTCCTCGCCCGTGCGGTGGTGGCGGTAGTCGGGACCGGCGGGCGCCAGGTGCTGGAGCCACTCCCAGATGTCTTCATGGAGACCGGGCTCGTCGTCATTGACGAAGACGCCCGCGGTGATGTGCATGGCGGAGACGAGGACCATTCCCTCCTGGATGCCACTCTTGCGCACCAGGGCCGTCACGGTGTCGGTGAGACGGACCAGCTCCCGCCGCTGCGGGGTTTCGAACCACAGGTACTCCGTCAGGCTCTTCATATCCGTATCCGCCAGGCGTCAGAGTGTCCCGTTAGAGTGACTCACACCATGCGAGCCATCATCCACGTGGACATGGATGCCTTCTATGCGTCCGTGGAGCAGCGGGACAACCCGGCCCTGCGGGGCAAGCCGCTCATCGTGGGCGGGCATGCCCAACGCGGTGTCGTGGTCGCCGCCTCCTACGAGGTGCGCCCCTTCGGAGTGCGCAGCGCCATGCCCATGGCCCGCGCGACGAAGGCCGCGCCCCATGCGCTCGTCGTGAAGCCCCGCTTCGCCGCGTATGCCGAGGCCAGCGAGCAGGTGTTCGCCATCTTCGAACGCTACACGCCGCTCATCGAGCCGCTGTCGCTCGACGAGGCCTTCCTGGACGTGACGGCGTCGGTGGGCCTCTTCGGCACGCCCGCGGACATCGCCCGGCGCATCCGCAAGGAGATTGCCGACGAGTTGAACCTCCCCGCCTCCGCGGGCGTGGCCACCGCGAAGTTCGTGGCGAAGATTGCCTCCGACCTCGCCAAGCCCAATGGCCAGCGGGAGGTGCGCGCCGAGGAGACGGTGGCCTTCCTCGCGGGCCTGCCGGTGTCGCGCCTGTGGGGCGTGGGACCGAAGACGGAGGAGGCACTCCGGCTCGCCGGGCTGAAGACGATTGGCGACGTGGCGGCCCGGGACTTGGACTGGCTGGAAGACAGGCTGGGCTCCAGCGGACGGCACCTGTGGGAGCTGTCCCAGGGCATCGACACGCGCGAGGTGGTGCCCGACCGGGCCGCCAAGAGCGTGGGCGCGGAGGACACCTTCGACGAAGACCTCGTGGGGGTGGACGCGCTCAAGCCGCACGTCCACGCCCAGGCCCTGCGCGTGGCCCGGCGGCTGCGGCGGGCGGCGCTGAAGGGCCGCGTGGTGCAGCTCAAATTGAAGTTCGCGGACTTCACGCTCATCACCCGGCGCACCACGCTGCGCGAGGCGACGGATGACGGGCAGACGCTCTACCGCGCGGCGCTGGAGCTGCTGGACAGGTCGCACCAGGGCAAGCCGCTGCGGCTCACCGGCGTCAGCGTGCAGTTGGACGAGGAGCCGCCCCAGTTGGGCCTCTTCCCCGCCGCCGCGCCGCGCACCGCGAAGCTGAACGCGGCGCTGGACAAGATTGCCGAGCGGTTTGGCAGCAAGGCCATCACCACCGCGGACATCGCCGGCAGCGAGGCCACCGACAGCGCCGAACACCGCTCCGAGCGCCCCGTGGACAGGGGCGGGCCCAAGAACTGAGGGCCCGGTCCGGGGAGGGCCTCACGCCTGTTCGCGGAGCGGCCCACACCTCACGGTAGGGACTTCGACGCGGGCAGCGCCCGACCCGCAGGACGAGCCGGTGCCCCACACATCACGGACGCGACCTTGGGTCAGGCGTCGCCCGACTCGGAGGATGAACCGGCGCTCTCACCGGACGAGCCGTTCGCCGAGGGACGGCGGCGACGGCGGCGGCGACGGCGCTTGCGCTGGCCTCCCGCGTCGGACTCATCACCCTCCGCGGCGGCGGCACGCGGCTGCGGCACCTCTCCGGCCTTCCACGCCTCCAACTGCTCGCGATTCTCGCCCGTGGCCTCCACCGTCATCTCGAACACGGTGAGGGCCTCGCTGAAGAGCGGGTGCCGCTTGAAGGCGGCGCTGCGGCGACGGCGCTCACCAGACAGGGTGCGCTGGGCCAGCAGCAGCATGCGGCAGCGCTCGGCGATGCGGCGCGGCAGACGCGCGGACTGGACGAAGCCCGCGAGCAGGTCTTCCACCACCTGCGACACGGACGGGCGGCCCTCCTGCGACTCCTCGGGCCCCGTCGAGCGGCTGATGGGAATCAGCAACATCGCCAGGAGGATGGCGTCGTCCAGCGCCTCGCCCGCGGACACGCGCCGGTCCAGCGACTCCGCGAAGGCGTAGAACGTCTTCTCCCCTTCCTTGCCGTGCTGCTTGAGGTACGCGTTGACGGGCGGCAGGAGGATTTTGAGCGCGTCCAGCGCGTCCAGCAGCTTCAGCGCCGGCGCGGACACACCGCCACGGATGAGGCGGAACGTCTCCTCCAGCAGGCGCGCGGGCGCGCAGCGGGGCAGGTCCTCCACCGCGCCTTCCATGGCCGCGTACGTCCGCGACTCGATGTCCAGGCCCAGCTTCGCCGCGAAGCGCACCGCGCGCAGGATGCGCACCGGGTCCTCGCGCATGCGCACTTCCGGGTCGCCAATGGTGCGGATGAAGCGCTCATCCAGGTCACGGCGGCCCCGGACGTAATCGATGACCCGCCCTTCGGCCACGTCGTAGAATAGGCCGTTGATGGTGAAGTCACGGCGGCGCGCGTCCTGCTGCGCGGTGCCGAAGACGTTGTCGTGGGTGATGAGCAGGTCCTCACCATCCCCCTCATCGTCACCGCCGTGGGCCGCGTGCTCCAGCTCCGTCGGATTCGCACGGAAGGTGGAGACCTCGATGATCTTCCCGCCTTTGAAGTAGACGTGCGCCAGCCGGAAGCGCCGGCCAATCAGGCGGCAGTTGCGGAAGATGCCGCGCACCTCGTTCGGCGTCGCGCTGGTCGCGATGTCGAAGTCCTTCGGCTTGCGCCCCAGCAGCAGGTCACGCACGCAGCCGCCCACCATGTACGCCTGGTGGCCGTGCTGATGCAGGCGGAGCACCACCTTGAGGGCGTCCGGGTCCAGCTCATCGGGGTCGATTTCCGCCGGCTCGCCGCTGGGCCGGACATGGGGCGCGTGCAGCGCGCGCTCATCGGGCGTCGGCTCCGGTTCGGGCTCCAGGACGATGGGGACTTCCTCGACGTCCTCGCCCCGGGCCTCGGCGGCGTCCTCGGCCTCGGCGGCGGCCAGCGCGGCCTCGGCGCCCAGGACGGCATCGTCCAGGCCCGACTCGGCCGGGTCTACCTCGTCGTCATCTTCCTCGTCGTCCTCGTCCTCGTCCTCGGCATCCGCGTAGGCGGGGGCCGGAGGCGGCTCGGCGGGGGGGGCGACTTGTATCGAGGGGATTTCAGTGGGGGCCTGCTCGTCGGCGGCCACGGGCTTGGCGGCGCTGTCCTCTTCAGGGTGCGCCGACAGCTCCAGTTGGGAGTTCATGGGAACCTCTTGTTCGCCGCGCTCGGAAGTCCCTGCCGCCTCAAAAGAGGCAACCTCGCGCGCGTCATTCTCGGGCGCAGGTGGCAGCAGACCGCGGGCAGGCGGCGTCTCAGTCAAATCTCGTGTCATCAGCCAGGGACACCCCATCGGGGCGCTTGTAGGCCTGCCGTCTATACCGCATCCTCCGGGTAGGGAGTAGCGATGGACGACATTGTTGTCGGATGTCACCGGGCAACGGGCTCCCCCGCCCGCTTTCCTGCTCCCAACCAGGGGACAGGGCACGCGCGAAGCGTGGGGGCCGCGGGCCTGTGTCCTGTATCAACACAGCGTCCGCCGGAAACGTTCTGGGGCCGGCCCACGAGGGGAACGCAGGCCCACCCGAGGGGCGGCCGAGCGGCCTGCCCCTACTGCGGCTTGGTGCGCCCCTTGTGGTTCCGGGGCAGCGCGTGGTGGATGAGGGAGACGTAGTCCACCGCCTGCACCGGAGGGGGGGGCGGCGGCGTGCCCAGCGCGGCCAGGCGCTTGCTGAAGGCGGCCAGGATGTCCGGCATGGGCCGCATCGCCGCGAGCAGCTTGTTGGGCCCCTCCAGCGCCTGGGACAGCGCCACCGCCGCCTGCTGGAGCGGCAGCCCGCGCCGCAGCAGGTCCTGGAACGAGTTGGACAGGGTGATGATGTTGTGGCCCGCCGTCTGCACCATCTCCACCGCGATTTTCAGCACCTGCGGCGCCGTCAGGTGGCCGTCCGCCAGCAGCACGAGCGCGGCCTGGAAGTAGTTGAAGATGGGCACCACGCGCGGTCCGTAGGGCGTGAAGTGCGCGGGGGGCGTCAGCCTGTCCAGGTGGATGAAGATGCGGCGCACCGGGTCGCCCACCGGAATCTTCTTCCACGCCTCGCGCACCCGCAGCGCGTCGTCCGGGTACACCCCGCCCGCCTCCAGCACCTGCGACAGCACGCGCTCGTCCACGCGGCCCGCCACCAGGTCCGCGAAGAGCGAATAGATGAACGCGTCCGCCTCCGCGTCGTCACCGAAGAGGACCTCCTCCGCCTCCACCGGCGCGTGCACCCGGCTCTCCAGAATCGCGGGCAGCTTGTAGCCCACCTGCCCGCGCAGGGCCCGGAAGCGGCCGCGCAGCAGGTTGCCCACGTTGTCCTTGAGGACGAACTCGTCCCAGCGCACGCCGTCCAGCTTGAGCTTCTCCTCCAGCACGGCCCGCATCTGCTTCGGGCTGCCGGAGACGATGCACAGCCGCGAGTCCCCGTTCTCCGACAGCTCGCGGATGAGCGCGCTGGCGCCCGGCACGGCCACCTTCTGGTGGGCCTTCTGGAACGCCGTCCGCACCAGGTCACGGAGCGAGTCGAACTCCGTCTGGAGGTAAGTCTTGTCCAAGTCCCAGCGGTAGATGCGCCGGGGCGGACGCGGGTCGATGCGGTCCGGCAAGCTCACTTCTTCAGGCCTTCCCGGATGGCGGCGCCCAGGTTGTTCGACACCACCTTCGCCGCGACCTTCCCCGCGTTGGCGATGGCTCGCGACTTCGAACGCCCGTGTGCCTTGATGAAGATTTTATCGAACCCCAGGATGGGGGCCCCGCCGTACTGGTTCCAGTCGGTGATGTCCTTGATGCGCTGGATGCCGCTGGACAGCATCGCGAGCCCCGCGCGCCACCGCAGGCTCTCCTTGTAGGCGTACTGGGCCAGCTCCACCACCGTGTCGTGGACGCCCTCCAGCATCTTCAGGCAGACGTTGCCCACGAAGCCGTCGGTGACGATGACATCCGCGGTGCCCTTCGGAATGTCGATGCCCTCTACGTTGCCGATGAAGTGGATGTCCTTCATCTCCGACAGGCGGGCATGGGCCTCCACCACGCGGGGCGGGCCCTTCTGCGGCTCGATGCCGTTGGACAGGAGCGCCACCTTGGGGCGCTCGTTCTGGGAGATGATGCGCGCGTAGGCGGAGCCCATCACCGCGAACGTCACCAGGTCATCCGCGGTGGCCTCCACCGTGGCGCCCACGTCGAGGATGAGGGAGAACGGGTCCCCCTTCGCGCCGCGCACCGAGCGCGTCGGGTACACCGTGGCCAGCGCCGCGCGCCGCACGCCGGGGATGAGCTGGAAGTGCCGGGCACACGCCAGCACGCCCGCGCCCGTGTTGCCCGCGGACACCAGCGCCTGCGCCTCGCCCTCCGCCACCAGCCGCGCGGCCACCGCCACGGACGCGTTCGGCTTGCGCGCCAGCGCCTCGCCGGGCTTCTCGTCCATGCCGATGAAGTCCGCCGCGTGCTGCACGGAGATGCGCTCGCCGTTGTGCTTCGTCTCCGCCAGCGCGTCGTCGATGAGGGTGCGGTCCCCCACCAGGAGCGTGTGGATATGGGGGGACTCGAGCGACAGCATCGCCGCTCCCCGGACCACCTCGGCCGGGCCGTGGTCCGTTCCCATGACATCGAAGGCAATCGTCACTGGCTGCGGCTGCGTCCCCACCATGTCCTCCATCTTAGGACCTTTGCTCGGCCCCCGCGCCTGCCATTCTCGCCTGGGCCACCAGGGACAATCCCAGGAGCCCCGCCATCGCCACCATGCCCGCCGCCGTCCCGTACGGGGCCGCGGGCCCCAGCCGGGTGAAGAGCCAGCCACCCAGCGCCGGCCCCAGAATCCGCCCCAGCGAGCCGAAGGCCTGGTACGCCCCCAGCACCGCCCCCAGCCGCTCCGGCGGAGCATGCAGAGATACCAGGGCGGACAGACACGGTGTCACCAACGCCGACCCCACCGCCAACAACCCCATCACCGGGAACAGCCACGCATAATCCGGCGCGACGGGCAACAGGGCCAGCCCCGCCGCCGTCAGTCCGAAGCCCACCGTGGCCAGCAGCGCCTCGCGCCCCGGCGCGCTCCCGGGCCCTCCTGTCAGCCGGCGCACCAGCCCGCCCTGCACCGCCGCGGAAACCACCCCAATCGCCGCGAAGAGCCAACCGGAGCGCAGGCTGGCCTCGCGCAGCACGTCCAGGTCCGTCACCGCCGCCCGGAGGAACAGCCCGCCTTCCTGGAGCGGCACCGGCCCGGACGACAGGAAGCGCGTCAGCAGGTAGACGGAGAAGGTGCCTTCCATCTGCGCGAAGGCGGTGGTGAACACCAGCATCAGCACCAGGCAGCGCCCCACCACGGGCAGGCTCATGGCCAGCGTGGCGCCCTTCAGCGTGCGCGCGTGCCCTTCCCCCGGGCGCCCCTCCACCCGCGTCTCCGGCAGGTAGAAGTACGTGCCCGTCAGGTTGATGGCCACCAGCCCCGCCGCGAACAGACCGATGGCGAGGTTGCCACCCCAGGCGCCCAGGAAGCCGCCCAGCGCCGGTCCCAGCACGAAGCCCAGCCCGAAGGCCGCGCCAATGACTCCCATACCCCGCGCCCTGTCCTTCGGCGTGGTGATGTCCGCCACCACGGCCTGTGCGGTGGAGATGTTGCCACCGGAGATGCCGTCGATGACACGCGCCAGGAAGAGCAGCGGTAGCGACTGCGCGAAGGCGAACAGTAGGTACGCCAGCAGCGAGCCCACCTGGCTCACCAGCAGCACCGGCCGGCGGCCGTACCGGTCGCTGAGCCGGCCCAGTATCGGAGCCGACACCAGTTGCATCAGCGAGTAGACGGAGATGAGGAGCCCCACCGTGAGAGGCGAGGCACCGAACCGCACGCCGTACACCCCCAACTGGGGAATCAGGATGCCGAACCCGATGAGGTCCAGCGCCACGATTCCGAAGACGACACGGAGTGACGCCGCCCGCCGCACCACCAGTTGCCCCTTTGCGAAAAAAGAAAACCGCCGGAGCGCGAAGATAGCGCCCCGGCGGCTCGAATGGGGGAGAAGTCCCGGGTCCGAAGGGCTTTACATCGCCTCGGCGGACTGGACGTTCCGGTTCGCGGTGTCGCGCTCGATGCAGCCCTTGGTCATCGTGTACTGGTAGGTGCCCAGCTCGTCACGCCAGTACTCGCCCTCGTACGGCCAGTAGAGCTGGTCGTCCTGCACGGCGACGGAGTACTTGTACTTCTTGACGATGGCCGTGCGGCCGCCCGCCTTGAGCTGCTCCTCCAGGAACTCCTTCTCCTTGGTGGTCGTCTCGAACTTGATGCGCAGGCCGTTGGCCAGGAGCTGCTTGAGCGCCACCAGCTCCGTCTCCAGCTTGCCCTTGGCCATGATGCCGGCCTTGGAGATGAGCGCCGTGCGCTGCACCTTGAGCCCCTCCAGCAGGGACTTGCTCAGCTCGGAGTACTTGAAGGTGTCCGCCCGGTTCGCGAAGGCGTCCATCTCCGCCTCCAGCTCGAGGATGGAGTCGTTCGTCTTGCGCAGGTCCTGGTCCGTCAGGGCCAGCCGGAGGATGCGCTCCAGGATGATGTCCGTCTCGTTCTTCTCCAGGCCGTCCTTGTTCTTCTTCTGCACGTCGGAGAGCACCGAGTAGTACTCGCTGGCCTCCATGTTCTTCTTCACCAGCGCCTCCAACTGGTCGTGCACGGGCAGGTAGGTGCGCTCGAAGTCCTGGAGGATGATGTTGGACTCCCGGTAGCGGCAGTTCTCGTAATAGATGACCGCCTTCAGGATGAGCGCCTCCGGGAAGTACTCCTCGCGGAAGAAGGGCGACGACAGGGTGATGAGGCTGCCCAGCGCCTGCTCGTACTGGCCCACGCGGTAGTTGGCCCAGCTGGACTCGAAGAGGGCCTCCAGCCACTGGGTGTTCCCGCGCTCCACCTTGCCCAGGTAGAAGAGCGCGAAGCGGTTCTGCTGCATGCCGTAGTGCGTACGGGCCAGCTGCATGAAGGCCAGCTCACGCAGCGACCTGTCCATCTTCGCCTGGTCCACCGTCTTGCCCGGCGCCGGACGCGTGAGGCGAACGACTTCCTTCATCGCCTCGATGGCGGCCAGCATCTCCCCGTTGGCGCGCTTGGCCGCCGCGTCCTTCTGACGGCTGCCGTTGCGGAAGGAGGACAGGCCCTCCAGGTACTTGGCGCGAGGGAAGAACGGGTCGGTGCGCGGAATGGTCAGCGCCAGCCGCTTCACCTCCGAGAAGCTCTTGTCGGCCTCCTCGGGCTGCCCCACCTGGTCCAGCGCGCGGCCACGCACGAAGTGGTAGCGCGCCAGCAGGTAGCGGAACTCGTTGCGGTACTTCTCAGGGAACTCCTGGTTCGCGTGACGGGCAATCTCGTCGAGGATGACCGTCTCGTTCTTCGTCTTGCGGCTGATGAAGAAGAGCCACTCCAGGCTCGTCTTGAAGAACTTGGTGGACGGGCCCAGGGAGAGGATCTTGGAGAACTCGCCCAGGGACGAGTGGTACATGCCCATGCGGTAGAGCGACTTGGCCAACACGTAGCGCGCCTCGGTGTGCAGGCCCGCCAGCTTCGGGTCCTCCAGCAGCTCGTGCGCCGCCATGGAGGCCTTCTCGTACTCGTCGTTCTTGAAGAGGCTGACGGCCACGTCCAGGCGCTGGCGGTCCGCCGTCTTGCCGGAGACGTCCACCGCGTCGAAGGACATGGTGGGCGCGGCCGGCTTGGGCGCCTCCTGCGTCAGGTCCAGGCCCATGCCCATGCCCCCGGTGTTCGCGGGAGGCGAAGCCGGGGTGGGCGCGGGCGTCGAAGGGGCCGCCGCGGGTGCCGTCTCCGCGGGAGACACGCTGGTGGGCGCCTCGCTGGAAGAAGCAGCGGCGGCATCGTCGTCCGCGTCATCGTCCTGCACCGGCGCGGGCTTCGTCTTGTCGGCGCGGCTCTTGCGGGTGGGCTTCTTCTTCTTGGGGGTGGTGCGCTTCTTCTTGGACTGGCCGGAGAGGTCCAGTCCCTCGAAGTTCTGCGCGTAGGAGGGAGCCGTCCACGCGAGCGACAGCCCGAGGACGGCGACACGGATGAGCCGGAAGGAGCGCATCATGACTCGGACCCGAAGAAGAAGGAGACACCCAGCTCGAACAGGAGCTGGTTGCGCAGGTAGTTGCCGGAGTCCGCGGTGCCCTTCTCCACGTAGATGAGGTCACGCAGCTCCGTGCGCAGCGTGATCCACCGGTTGAGGAAGAAGCGCGCGCCCACCCCCAGATTCGCGCCAGGCGTGAGGTAGTTCTGCGCCACCGTTCCCGGCGTTTCACCCGGGCCCCGATACTGCACCAGTGAGGCGCCCGCGATACCGTACAGGTCGAAGTGGACGAAGGCCTCCGCCAGCAGCGACACCTTGCCGTAGATGGGCGCCCACTGGACGTCCGCGCCACCCAGCAGCTTGATCTGCCCCGGCGCGTTGCCGTCCAACTCGTCGAGCGAGGGAGGCACACAGCCGCGCGTGGAGCCCTCGCCTCCGTCACCGAACGTGCACTTCTGCGCCGCGCCGGCCACCGTGTTGATGGCGTAGCCCACGCGCAGGCTGACGCCCAACGTCTCCATGGGGTGGTACGTCAGCGTGCCGCCGAAGATGTACTTGCTGTAGAACGCGTCGCGCAGCGACAGCGTCGCGGACGGGCTGAACTCGAAGCGGCCCTTCTTGAGGAAGACGTGGCCGGAGACCGGCCGGACGCGCTCGCGCAGGGGCCCGAGCCGGTCCTTGTCGACCTCCGACACGTCGCCGGCTTCCGCCTCTTCGGTGGTCTGGGCGAAGCCCAGCACGGGCGCCGTCAGACAGAGGGCGAGGAGCACACGAAAGAAGCGCTTCATTCCGAGTCCCTCCCCGTCGACTTGAACGGCAGGAACAGCGAGATGCCTGCGTTGAGCGTCATGACGTTCTGGATGGCGCCCTTGCTGCTACCCAGGGGCTGATCCACATAAGAGGTGTTGATGAGGGCCACGTTGACGGCGATGTAGTCCTGAGCCACGAAACGCATGCCCAGGCCCAGGTCAGCGGCCGGGTTGAGGCCTCGCCCCGGCAGCGCCGAGGTCTCCGTGTTCACCACGCCGGCGCCCGCCAGCAGGTAGCCGTCGAAGTGGAGGATGGAGTTGAGGAACGCCACCTTTCCGTAGATGGGGCTCCACTCCACGTCGCCCATCGCGGACCACTGGGGCACCGAGTAGTAGATCTTGCTGTTGAAGGTCCGCTTCGCGGTGCGCACGTCATCCGACGGCAACACCTGCATCAGCGAGGCCCGGGCGGAGATGGCCAGCGTGTCCGCCAGGTAATACGCGCCCCGGACCGACAACCCCACCTTCGAATAGAAGGGGTCGTTGACCGAGAAGCTCACCAGCGGCGTCAGCTCGAAGCGGCCCTTCTTGAGGTAGACCTTCCGCTGGACGCTCTTCACCCGGTCTTCCTGGGTGATGTCCGTCAGCGGCAACTGCGGATCCGCTTCCAATGGCTCGTCCGCGGGGCGGGACGCCGCGGCCGGTGTGGCCTCCTCCACCGGAGGAGGCGCGGGTGATTCTGCATCCTGCGATGACTCGGCCTGTGACTCGTCGGTGAGGTCGAGTCCCATGCCTTCCTGGCTCTGGGCGGATGCCAGTGCGGGCACCAGACACAGGGCGAGCAGCAACTTGGGGCGGTTCAAATCCGGAGGCTCCGTGAGGGAGGGGGGCGTAACTGCCACCGGGGGTTCAGCGCGACTCTCGGCTTCCACATCCTATCGGTCGTATTCCCAACCATCAACCGCGCTGAGCAAGCCCGGTTACCGCCTATCCCTCCGGTATTCCTTCACAATTCCACCCGCCGTACCGCCGTACGGGGACGTTGGTGTTCCAGGGGGCTGTGCTACCCTCCTGAGGCTCGCGGGCCCCGAGGTCCCGTGCCCCATCCCCCCTTTGTAGAGGTCAGAGGTCCCATGAAGATGTTCGTGCGAACCGCCCTCATGATGTCCGCCGCGCTCCTGTTGGGTGGCTGTGAGGTGGCCAGCGAGATTGGCAAGCCCTGCAGACTGGTGCGCAAGGCGACCCCCGAGGAGTCGGCGGCCAACAACAACTCCCCAACCATGCCCATCCTGGAGCGGGAGATCGCTAAGCAGCAGGACTTCATCTCGTTCGGATCCGTGAACTGCGAGGATCTGATCTGCGTTCGGGACCAGGACTACCCTCGGGCCCTCAATGAGGATGGATCGGTGAACGAGAATGCTCCGGCGATGGGCTACTGCAGCAAGCCCTGCGTCGAGGGCGCGTCTTCGTGCGACGTGACGGACACCGACGACGTCAATCCGGACCTGCCCGGCCGGATGTCGTGCCGCCCGATGCTGCTGGATCAGGACACGCTGGATGCACTCCGCTCCGCGGACGAGGCCTTCTACCGGCGGACGTTCGGCGAGAACAACTCGCCCTTCTTCTGCGCCGGCGCGCTCATCCCGGATTGACCCACCCGACACTTTTCGCGCGGAGGGGTAGACCTTTCCGCGCGACTGGTTCGTAAAGGGAGGGCCCGCGCTGTTTCCGCAAGGAGCCCTGCCTCATGAACCGTACGGTCGTCTTCCTCAGTCTGGCTGGCGGTCTCGCGCTCACCGCGTTGGTGCTGGGACTGCCCCAGATGGGCACCCCGCCCTCGCCGGGGCCGCTCGTCGTCGTCCCC
>NZ_JABFNS010000011.1 GCF_013116825.1 Myxococcus xanthus | reverse complement strand
GACAGGGGTGGGGGGGATGCGCCCGTGCTCTACCGCCAGGGCCGTCTTGATGAGCCCCGCCACGCCGGCCGCCGCGTCCAGGTGGCCGATGTTCGACTTGACCGAGCCGAGCGCGCAGAAGCTGGTGGCCTCGGTGCCGGCGCGGAAGGCGCTCGTCAGCGCGGAGACCTCGACCGGATCTCCCAGGAGGGTGCCGGTGCCGTGCGTCTCCACGTAACCCACGGTGTCCGGCGTCACGCCCGCCAGGGCGTGGGTGCGGGCGATGACCTCCGCCTGTCCCTCGGCGCTGGGCGCGGTGTAGCCGAGCTTCGAGGCACCGTCGTTGTTGATGGCGGAGGCCCGGATGACGGCGTGGATGTGGCTGCCATCCGCGAGCGCGTCATCCAGTCGCTTGAGCACCACCACGCCCACGCCGCTGCCAAAGAGCGTTCCCTGGGCCTGGGCGTCGAAGGGACGGCAGTGACCGTCCGGTGACGCGATGCCACCGGGCTGGTGCACGTAGCCCGTGCGCTGGGGCACGTCCACGGACACGCCGCCCGCGATGGCCACGTCACACTGGAATCCCATCAGGGACTGGCAGGCCAGGTGGGTGGCGACCAGCGACGTGGAGCAGCCCGTCTGGACATCCAGGCTGGGGCCCTTGAGGTCCAGGTGGTACGCCAGCCGCGTGGCGAGGAAGTCCTTGTCGTTACCAATCATCACCTGGAAGCTGTCGCTCGACTCGAGCAGCTCCGGGTGCGTGCGCAGGTTGAAGAGCAGGTACGTGCTCAGGCTCGTGCCCGCGAAGACGCCCACCGAGCGCGACTCCGTATCTAGTCCGTGGCCCGCCCGCTCGATGGCCTCCCACGCGCACTCCAGGAAGATGCGGTGCTGCGGATCCATCAGCGCCGCCTCGCGCGGCGAATAGCCGAAGAAGCTCGCGTCGAACGCGTCCACCTGGTCCAGCACGGCTCCGGCGCGCACGAAGCCCGGCTGTCGCAGGCGCTCCTCGGGAACGCCGCGTGCCTTCAGTTCGTCGTCCGTGAAGAAGCGGATGCCCTCCACACCCTCGCAGAGGTTCCGCCAGAAGGTCTCCACGTCGGGGGAGCCCGGGAAGCGGCCCGCCATTCCGACGATGGCAATGGCCAGATCGTCGCCGTCACTCAGGTTGTCTTCGCTCATGGCTGTCGACGAACTCACGTTCAGGAAGCGAGATGGGGGAGCGGCCCGGCGGCACCACGCACACTCCCCACGGAGCCCTCATGCCGCGGGGCTCAGGGCGGTGGTCGTGACGCGGGGCGGGGCTCCGCGTTGCGCGGAGGCGAGGCTCAGCTGGCTGCCTGGGCGGTGGGCGGCGTGCTCGAGAGAGAGAACGCGTCAGCGAGCAGCTCGTAGGAGCGCATCCGGGCGCGATGGTCGTGGACGATGGTGGTGACGATCAGCTCGTCCGCCTGGAATTCGGCGGCCATGCGCTGCAGCTGTTCCTTCACCTGGTCCGGTGAACCACACACGACGCGCTTGCGGTCGAACTCGAGCGTGGCCAGGTCCTCGGGCGTGTAGGCGTAGGCCTCCGCCTCCTCGACGGAAGGGATGGGCGCTTCGGGCCGGCCCCTGCGCGTGTTGATGGTCAGCAGGTCGCTGCTCCGGGCGATTCGCCGGGCCTCCTGCTCGGTCGGGGCACAGATGACGTAGACGCTGACGGCGGAGTTGGGCGCCGGCTGCACGCGCGAAGGCTGGAAGCGCTCGCGATACCCCCGCGTCACCGGGCCACCGTGGATGGGGTTGAAGAAGTGCGCGAAGCAGAAGGAAAGACCCAGCCGGGCCGCGAGCGCGGCGCTCTGCTCGCCCGAGCCCAGGGCCCAGACCTGCGGCATCCCCGGCGCCATGGTCTTCAGGCTCAGCTTCTCGAACTCCGGCGTCGCGGGCGTGGTGCCCGACAGGAAGGCGACGAGGTCCTCCAGCTTCGTGGGGAAGCTCTCGTTGTTCATCGGCGGCCCGTAGGCCAGTGCGCGGGCCACCAGGTCCGTGCTGCCCGACGTCCGTCCGATGCCCAGGTCGATGCGGTTGGGGTGGAGCGTCTCCAGCAGCCGGAAGACCTCGGCGACCTTGAAGGGGCTGTAGTTCGACAACAGGACGCCGCCCGTTCCCACCCGGATGCGAGACGTCGCCGCCGCGACATGCGCGACGAGGATCTCCGGCGCCACGCCCGCGAAGTGTCCTGAGCCGTGATGCTCCGCGAGCCAGAAGCGGTGATAACCGAGCTGCTCGGCGGCTCGAGCCAGCTCCACCGTGTTTTGGAAGGCCGCACGTGTGTGGGAGCCGCTGGCGACGATGGAGTGATCGAGAACACTGAGCTTCACGGCGAGCGTTCCTTCCCGGGCAGACGGCGCCCTCGGGGCCGCTTCGAGACGGGCCGAGTCGTCGCGTGTCCGCGTTTCAGATGGTGACAAAGCCTATATTAACGCGGCTATCTGCGACAAATGGGATTTGGTTGATTACGCTTGAAAATTGAGAATAGGCGGCAGGCGGGAGTGAGCCTGAATGTCGGGGGCTCTTTCATTCCCCGAGTCTCGGTGTGACACAGGCTGTTACTCGACGACGACGAGCGCGCACATCAACGCGCCTTGGGTCGCGTTGACCACGTCCTTGCCCTGACCGGTGGGGTTCAGTCGGACCATGGTCCCGCCGTAGCGCTCACCGAAGACAAAGGCGCCCCAGATGAGGATGTGGGGGCCCACGGCGCCGTCGTCCCGCAGGAAGTGGTAGGGGCGGGGCTCGATGCGCTCCTGGACAATCCACCCGCCGTGCTCCAGGGCTTCCTGGATGGCGGCGTCCCAGTCCTCGGCGGTCATCGCGCGGCCAATCAGCACCGACTTGCCTCCATAGGCGCGGCCCGCCTTGAGCACCAGGCCTTCACGCTTCGAGGCGGCGAGCTCGTCGGGCAGCCACACGGAGGCGCCGTCGCGCGTCGTCTGGGTGGAGCGCACGCGGCGCGTCCAGGGAATGTGTCGGCGGATGAGCGCATGCTCCTCCTGCGTGAGCGCGGGTGACGCTTCGTTCTCCGACAGCAGCGCGATGTTGAGCTTGTCGTCGAGCAGCTCCTGCGCTGGGCCGTTGTAGAGACACAAGGTGCGCGCGGCGAGCGCGGCGCGGACGCGGGCGTCGAAGTCCGGACCCACCACTTCGAGCCGATCTCTCGCGTCATGTTCCTGTACGGCGTGCAGCCGTCGGCCGCGCATCGTGAAGCAGTGTCCCTCCGCGTCCTGCACCTCGCTGTAGGTGCCGATGAGCACCTCGCCCTTCGCGCCATCAGCCGCGAGCAGTTCGCTCAGCGTGCTGTTGAGCAACAGCGTCGCCATCTCCCTGCCCGCGGCGTCAGGCAGCTCGTTGTCGGGGAAGAGCACGGCCAGGTTGCATTCGCCCTCCCACGCAACGGTCCGTCGCACGTCCTCGACGACATGACGCAGGAAGGCGCGCAGCGTGTCCTGAAGCTGAATGCGCAGGCCCTGCTCCTCGGTGAAGCGCTGGAGCACGGGCTGGTCCATCACGACCTGCGCCTTGAGCCCCGTCTCCCATCCGCCCAGGCCCGCCATCATGTTGATCTCAAGGCACTTGAGGCCGTCGGCCGAGTCGATGAAGTCCCCGCGGCTGAGCGCGCCGCGCGCGTCCTCCGTGTTGGCCAGGACCTCCGCCGCCACGCGCGCCCGCTCCAGCGAGACACCGTAGTAGTCGGCGATGCGCCGCGGGTCGCCGTCCAGCAACAGCCGAGGCCCGCGCTTGACGAGCCTGCAGAGATTCACCGAGACCTCCTCCAGCTCACGGTCGCGGCGCGAGTCGATGAGGAGTGGCCACCGGTGCAGCTCGTAATACATCAGCGGTGACGCTTCGAACTTGTGGAAGCGGTGCCGCGCGAGCACCTCAGGCGTCCGCTCCGCGAACTTCAGGAAGGCCACCGCCGCCGCGGACAGCTCACCGTGCAGCGCCTGGATTTCATCGGAGAACTTCAGCTCGCCTGGGGATCTGTTGACGTGTGGCATTTTCCGGGTAATAGCACCTTGTCTCAGAGTACGTATAAAGCGGGTGTTTTACGTGCTCGAAGCGACGGCGGCTCACGCGGAGGCTTCAACCTTCCGGGGCGTCGGCTGAGCTGATCCCGCAGCGGGAACGTGGTGCGGGTCTGAAGCCGCGTCACCAGCAGCTGCGATCCGATTCGCGCGGGCCCAGCACCAGGACTCCGGTCGAAAACCGGAATGTGGGTGCTCATAGCTTATGCTGCGTGTCCCCCCCAGCGAAGGTCTCCGGCTTTTCCACAGCTCCTCCCCTTGGAACCTCTCCCCATGCGCTCCCACCCGGCCGCGACACTGCTGGAGCTCCTCGAAACGCAGACCCAGTCCCTGGGTGAACGGCCGCTGTACACCTTCCTGGAGGATGGCGCGGATGACGCGGTCCTGAGCTACGCCGGGTTGGAGTTGCGAGCCCGGCGCATTGGCGCGGCGCTCCAAACCCTGGCGCGAGCGGGTGAGCGGGCGGTGCTCCTCTATCCACCGGGCCTGGAGTACGTCGCGGGTTTCTTCGGCTGCTTGTATGCCGGGTTGGTCGCAGTCCCTGCCTATCCGCCGGACCCGATGCGGCTGGAGAGGACGTTGCCTCGGCTGCGCGCCATCATCCGGGATGCGCGCGCGAGCGTCGTGCTCACCACCTCCTTCATCCAGGAGATGGGGGAGGGGCTCTTCGAAGGCGCCCCCGAACTCGCCGCGCTCCGCTGGGTGGCCACCGACGCGCTGCCCGAGGGGACCGAGGCGGGGTGGCGCCGTCCGGGGCCCTCGCGGGACACGTTGGCCTTCCTTCAATACACGTCCGGCTCCACGGGGGATCCGAAGGGCGTGCAGCTCAGCCACGGGAACCTGCTGCACAACCTGGGGTTGATCTCTCACGCGTTCCAGGTTCGCTCGGACAGCGTGGGCGTCATCTGGCTGCCGCCGTACCACGACATGGGCCTGATTGGCGGCATCCTCCAGCCGCTCTACGCGGGCTTCCCGGTGGCGCTGATGTCGCCGCTCGCGTTCCTTCGCCGCCCACGGTTCTGGTTGGAGTCACTGTCCCGCTTCGGTGGCACCATCAGCGGCGGTCCGTGCTTCGCCTTCGACCTGTGCGTGAGGAAGGTGCCTCCCGCGGAGCGTGAAGGGTTGGACCTGCGCCGCTGGGAGCTGGCCTTCTGTGGGGCCGAGCCCATCCGCCCGGAGGTCATGACCCGCTTCTCGGAAGCCTTCGCGCCCGTGGGCTTCCAGCGCGAGGCGCTCTATCCCTGCTACGGACTCGCGGAAGGCACGCTGATCGCCTCGGGTGGGCGCAAGGGCGAAGGTGTCCTCACGAGGACGTGGGACGCCCAGGCGCTGGAGCGGAACGAGGCGCTGGCGGTCGAGGACGGCCCCGGGGGGCGCCCACTGGTGGGGTGCGGTCAATCGCTGCCTGAGCAGACGCTGCTCGTGGTGGACCCGGAGACGCGTCGCGTCTGTCCGCCCGAGCGGGTGGGGGAGATCTGGGTCTCCGGTCCCAGCGTGGCCCACGGCTACTGGGAGCGGCCCGAGGAGAGCGAGGCGGCGTTCGGAGCGCGATTGGCGGATTCGGACAGCGGCCCCCGGTTTCTGCGGACGGGAGACCTGGGACTGCTGAAGGACGGCGAGTTGTTCGTCGTGGGCCGGCGCAAGGACCTCATCATCCTCCGTGGGCGCAACCTGCATCCGCAGGACCTGGAGCTGACGCTGGAGCGCAGCCATCCGGCGCTGCGGCCCGGTTGTGGCGCGGCGTTCTCCATCGACGTGGGCGGCGAGGAGCGGCTCGCGGTGATGTACGAGGTGGACTCGCGCAGGCCGTGGACCGCCGAGGACGTGGTGGGCGCCGTCCGGCGGGGGCTGGCGGAGACGCACGAGGTCCAGCTCCACACGCTCGTCCTCATCGAGCCGGGCGCGCTGCCGAAGACGTCCAGCGGGAAGATTCAGCGGCGTGCTTGCCGGGCCGAATGGCTCGCGGGGACGGCTCGGGCGCTGCTGACCTGGAGCGAGTCGGAAGCGGACGCGTCCCAGCCCGAGGCTCCCGCGCCTGACCTCACCGCGTCCGAGCCGCTCACCGTGGAGGCGTTGGAGGCGTGGTTGCTGGCGCGGATCGCCGCGCGGCTTCGCGTCCGTCCGGAGGAGTTGGCGACGGATGCGCCCATCACGTCCTTCGGTCTGGACTCACTGGGCGCCGTGGAGCTGGCGAACGACGTTGAGGCCCTGGGCGTGGTCCTTCGCATGGAGGTCCTGCTTCAAGGGCCGACAGTGGGGGAACTCGCGCGGACCCTCTTCGCGGCGCGTGGGAAGTCCGCGGGTGTCGAGCTGACGCGGGGTGAGGAGGGGGCGCCCGCGCCGCTCTCCTCCGCGCAGCAGCGACTGTGGCTGTTCGAGCAGCTGGCGCAGGGAAGCGCCGCGTATCACCTACCGGCGGCGGTACGGCTCACCGGTGCACTGGATGATGGGGCGCTGGAGCAGGCCTTCGCTGCAATCGTTCAGCGCCACGCGGCGCTCCGGGCGACGTTCCGCGACGAAGATGGCACGCCGTCGCAGGTGACCTCGCCGATGCCGGTGTCATCACTTCGCCGGGTGGACCTCCGCGATGTCCCGGTGGATGCTCGCGAGGAGGCCGCGCTTCGTCTGGCCCACGAGGAAGCGCGGACGCCGTTCGACCTCGAGCGCGGTCCGCTCCTCCGGGTCACGCTGTTTCAATTGGACGCGCACGAGCACCTGCTGGTCGTGGTGATGCACCACATCGCCTCGGATGGTGCCTCGTTCGCCATCCTGGCCCGTGAGCTGAGCGCGCTGTACGCGGGTGATGCTTCGCTGCCGCCGCTGGCGTTCCAGTATCCCGATTTCGCGCGCTGGCGCCGCGAGGTCGAGGCGGACAGCGCCCTGGCCATGTCGCTCGACTGGTGGAAGTCGCGGCTGGCGGGTGTGCCCGCGGCGCTGGAGTTGCCCGCGGACCGGTCTCGACCGCCCATGCCGTCCTATCGCGGTGGACGCGTGGCGGTGCGGTTCCCGGAGGCGCTGACAGCTCAGCTGGAGGCGTTGAGCCGGAGCGAAGGCGCCACGTTGTTCGTGACGTTGCTGGCGGCTTTCGAGGTGCTGCTCGCGCGTCATTCCGGGCAGGCGGACTTCTGTGTCGGAACGGCCGTCAATGGGCGTGAGCGGGCGGGGCTCGAAGGGTTGATGGGATGCTTCCTCGACCTGGTCGTCCTGCGCGCCTCCGTGTCCGGGGCATCACGTTTCCGCGAACTGTTGGGACAGACGCGGGAAGGCGTGCTGGCGGCCTTTGCCCACCGGGGCGTTCCTTTCGAGCGGCTGGTCGACGCCGTCCAACCCATGAGGGACCCCTCGCGCGCCCCCTTGTTCCAGGTGCTGTTCGTGCTCCAGCCGGAGCCCGGCGCGGGACTGGCGCTGCCCGGCCTGGAGTCTCGCCGCGTGGAGGTGGACCCGGGGGCCACACCCTACGATTTGACGCTGTCGCTGGCCCGGGGGCCGGAGGGACTGGGAGGGTGGCTCGAGTACGCCACGGACCTGTTTGATGCGGACACCGCCGCGCGACTGGTGGCGCGGCTGGGCGTGCTTCTGGAGTCCATAGTCGCGGACCCTGACCAGCGCCTCGCCATGCTCCCGCTGTTGCCTGAGGCAGAGCAGCGGCAGGTGCTGGTTGACTGGAATGACACGCGGGCGGAGTTCCCGGAGACGTGCATCCATGCGCTCGTGGAGTCGCAGGCACAGCGCACGCCGGACGCCGTTGCCGTGGTGTGTGGCGACGGGGTCCTCACGTACCGTGAGCTGAACCAACGCGCCAACGTCGTGGCATGGCGGCTGCGCGAGCAGGGCGTTGGACCTGAGTGCATCGTGGGCCTCCTCGCCGACCGCTCCGTGGAGCTGGTCGTGGGCCTGCTGGGCATCTTCAAGGCGGGCGGTGCGTACCTGCCGCTGGACCCGTCGTACCCCGAGGCTCGGCTCGCGCTGATGCTGGAGGACTCTGGCGCCTCGGTGGTGCTCGCGCACCGGCACCTGGTGGGCGCGCTTCCGGTCGGGGATAGGACCGTGGTTCCGCTGGATGTGGCTGGCGAGGCGGACGCCGCGCCACCGGGAGCCGTGGGGCCCGACAACCTGGCCTATGTCCTCTACACCTCGGGCTCCACCGGCAAGCCCAAGGGCGTGCTGATTCCACACCGCAACGTCGTCAGCTTCTTCACGGGCATGGACGCGCGCGTGGGGACCGAACCGGGGACGTGGCTCGCGGTGACGAGCGTCTCCTTCGACATCTCCGTGTTGGAGTTGCTCTGGACGCTGGCGCGCGGCTTCAAGGTCGTCGTGCAGGGCGAGCAGGGAGCCTTGGGGGCCGCACCCCGCCGGGTGACGCGGTCGCGCCAGAAGCCTCTGGGCTTCAGCCTCTTCTACTTCGCGGCGGACGAGGGGGCTCCAGGCGCGGAGCGTTACCGGCTGTTGCTCGAGGGCGCGCGGTTCGCGGACCGTCATGGCTTCCAGGCGGTGTGGACGCCGGAGCGCCACCTTCATGCGTTTGGTGGGCTCTATCCCAATCCGTCCGTGACGAGCGCGGCCATCGCCGCCATCACCGAGCGCGTGGCCATCCGCGCCGGCAGCGTCGTGCTGCCTCTGCACCACCCCGTACGCGTGGCCGAGGAGTGGTCGCTCGTCGACAACCTGTCGAAGGGCCGCGTCGGCATCTCCGTGGCGCCGGGCTGGCACGCGGATGACTTCGTCCTCGCGCCAGCGCGGTATGCGGAGCGCCGGGAGTTGGCGCGGCGGGACCTGGACACGTTGCGGCGGCTCTGGCGCGGTGAGTCGCTGTCGTTCCCCAATGGCGCGGGGACACCCATCGATGTCCGCATCCGCCCGAGCCCCGTGCAGCGCGAGCTCCCTGTGTGGCTGACCGCCGCGGGCAATCCGGACACCTTCCGCGAAGCGGGCCGGCTGGGCGCGGGCGTCCTGACGCACCTCTTGGGACAGCGGTGGGAGGAGTTGGAATCACGCATCGCGCTCTACCGCGAGGCCTGGCGCGAGGCGGGGCACGAGGGCGAGGGCCATGTGACGCTGATGCTCCACACGTTCGTGGGGCACGACGTGGAGCGCGTGCGAGAGACGGTCGAAGCGCCGCTGAGGCGCTACCTGAGCAACTCCGCGGACCTGATGCGCGGGTTGGGCCGGACGCTGGGCGTGGACCTGGACCCCGCATCGGGTCGTCCAGAGGACCTGGGCGCGCTCGTGGGACGGGCCTTCGGGCGCTTCTTCGAAGGGGCGGGGCTCTTCGGGACGCCGCGCACCTGCCGGGAGCAGGTGGCGCGCATCGAGGCGCTGGGCGTGGATGAGGTCGCGTGCCTCATCGACTTCGGCGTGGACACGGATGCCGTGCTCGCCAGCCTTCCGGCGCTGGATGCCGTGCGGCAGCGCTGCGAGCGAGACTTCCAGCTTCAGTCGCAGGAGGAAATCACCGTGCCCGCGCAGCTCCGCCGGCACGGAGTCACGCATCTGCAATGCACGCCCTCCCTGGCCCAGGCGCTGCTCTTGGAGCCCGGTGCGGCCGGGGCGCTCGCGGGGCTGGAGCGCCTGCTCGTCGGTGGTGAGGCGCTGTCCACGGAGCTGGCGGCACGGTTGCGGGACACCGTGGGCGGAGCGCTGCTCAACATGTACGGCCCCACGGAGACCACCATCTGGTCCTCGTCGCACGCCGTGGATGGTTCGCCGGGACCGGTGCCCATGGGTACGCCCATCGCCAACACGTCGTTGTACGTGCTGGATGCGGAGCTGCGGCCCTTGCCCGTGGGTGTGCCTGGTGAGCTCTACATCGGTGGCCTGGGAGTCGCTCGGGGCTATCACGCGCGGCCGGAGCTGACCGCCGAGCGATTCCTCCCGGACCCGGCGTCCTCCAACGCGGGTGCCCGGATGTATCGAACGGGGGACCGGGCTCGGTGGCGCGCGGATGGAACGGTGGAGTTCCTGGGCCGGGTGGACCACCAGCTCAAGGTCCGTGGCTTCCGGGTGGAGCCTGGTGAAATCGAGTCCGTGCTGGCGCGGCACTCCGACGTGGCGCAGGCCGTGGTCGTGGCGCGGGAGGAGTCTGTTGGAGGCGCTCGCCTCGTCGCGTACGTCGTCGCCCGGCCGGGTACGTCGCTTTCGGTGGAGGCGCTGCTGGCCTTCTCCCGGCGCTCCCTGCCGGAGCACATGGTGCCTTCGGCGTTCGTGCCACTCGATGCGCTCCCGCTGACGCCCAACGGGAAGGTGGACCGGAAGGCGTTGCCCGCGCCGGAGGGCATCCGTGACGTCGCTCGGGAGTACGTGGCGCCTCGGACGGACACGGAACGCCGTTTGGCCGAGCTGTGGGCCTCGCTGCTGGGCGTGGAGCGGGTCAGCGCGGAGGACGACTTCTTCGCGCTGGGCGGGCACTCGCTGCTGGCCACGCGCGCCGCCTCCCGGATTCGTGAGGCGTTCGGGGTGGACCTGCCCCTGCGTGAGCTGTTCGAGTCGTCCTCGCCCGCGGCCTTGGGTGCGCGCATTGATGCTCGCCTCCTGGGGGCGTCCGGGGTGCCTCCGTTGATGGCCCGGACGCACGAAGGGGCGCTGCCGCTGTCCTTCGCGCAGCAACGGCTCTGGTTCCTGGAGCAGCTCGAGCCCGGCGGCGCCGCGTACAACGACGCGGTGGCTGTCCGTGTGGAGGGGGCGCTCGATGTGGCGTTGCTGGAGCGCTCTCTGAGAGAGGTGGTCCGGCGGCACGAAGTCCTCCGCGCCACCTTCCACGATGAAGACGGAACGCCTTCCTGGCGCATCCATCCCGAGGCCCGGCTTGCCCTGGGCCGGGTGGACCTGACGGCGCTGTCGGGGGCTGCTCAGGCGGAGGCCCTGTCGTCGCGACTGGCGGAGGAGTCGCTGCGGGCGTTCGACCTCGGCGCGGGACCGCCGCTTCGAGCCTCGCTGCTCCAGGTGGGCGCGCGCGAGCACGTGCTCGTATTGGTGCTACACCACCTGGTGACGGATGGCGCGTCCATGGGCGTGCTCGTGCTCGAGGTGGCGGCGCTCTATCGGGCCTTCTCGCAGGGGCACGTTTCGCCGTTGTTGCCGCTCCCGCTCCAGTACGTGGACTACGCGGCGTGGCAGCGCGACTGGCTTCGCGGCGAGGCGTTGGAGGCGCAACTCGCGTACTGGCGGACCCGGTTGGGAGGGGCACCTCGGACGCTGGACGTGCCCACGGACCGGCCTCGACCGGCCGTGCGCAGCAGTCGTGGCGTGAGCCGAAGCGTGCTCCTGGGCACGGAGTTGTCGCGTGCGCTGAAAGCGTTGGCCCAGCGCGAGGGCGCCACGCCCTTCATGGTGCTGCTGGCGGGCTTCTCCGCGCTGCTGTCCCGTCATGGCGGGCAGGATGACCTGTGCGTGGGAACGCCGGTGGAGGGCCGTGACCGGACCGAGTTGGAAGGGCTCATCGGCTGCTTCGTCAACACGCTGGTCCTGCGCATGTCACTGGCGGGCGCGCCGTCCTTCCGGGAGTTGATTGGCCGCGCGCGGGAGACGGTGCTGGGGGCCTTCGCGCACCAGGACGCCCCTTTCGAGGAGCTGGTGAAGGCGCTCCAGCCCGAGCGCGACCTGGGCCGCAGCCCGCTGTTCCAGGCCATGCTCGTGATGCAGGAGGACCCGCTGCCGGAGTTGGTGCTTCCGGGACTGCGGCTGAACGTCCAGCCACAGCCGAGTCTCACGGCGAAGTTCGACTTGCGACTCATCATCACGGACACGGCGGACGGCTTCTCCGCGAACCTGGAGCTGAGCACCGACCTGTTCGAGCCGGATACCGCAACGCGCCTGCTGGAGCACCTGCGCGTCCTGTTGGAGGCGGGCGTCCGTGAGCCGGAACAGCGGGTGCACGCGCTTCCCCTGATGACCTCGGCGGAGCGGCACCGGGTCCTGGTGGCGTGGAATGACACGGACCGCCCTCGGCCAGGAGTGAGCGCCCTGCACCGGCTCGTCGAAGCGCAGGTGGACCGCACACCGGATGCGGTGGCGCTGAGCTTCGAGAGCGACACCCTCACGTATCGGGAGCTGGACCGGCGCGCGAATCAGCTCGCGTGCTATCTGCGGGCCCGAGGCGTGGGGCCGGACACGCGGGTTGCGCTGTGCGTGGAGCGTTCGCTGGAGATGGTGGTGGGGCTCCTCGGCGTGCTCAAGGCGGGGGGCGCCTACGTGCCGCTCGACCCGGAGTATCCCCGCGAGCGACTGGAGTACATGCTCGCGGATGCCGCGGCGCCGGTGCTGCTCACGCAGGCTCGGTTGTTGGAATGCCTGCCTCGGGGCGGCGCCACCGTGGTGTGTCTGGACTCGGAGTGGGGCGCGGTGGCGCGCGAGCGCGATGAGCGTCTCGACGTGACCGTGGAAGGGAGCGGGCTGGCGTACGTCATTTACACCTCGGGCTCCACGGGCAAGCCCAAGGGGGCGACGAACACGCACGCCGCCATCTGCAACCGGCTCTTGTGGATGCAGGAAGCCTATGGGCTGGATGCGAGCGACCGCGTCCTCCAGAAGACGCCGTTCAGCTTCGACGTCTCCGTGTGGGAGTTCTTCTGGCCGCTGCTGGCGGGCGCGCGGTTGGTGATGGCGCGACCTGGCGGGCACCGGGAGCCCGCGTACCTGACGGACATCATCGCTCGCGAGCGCATCACCACGTTGCACTTCGTGCCGTCCATGCTCCGGCCCTTCCTGGAGGAGGCGGAGCTGGCAGTGTCCTGCGCCAGCCTGAGAAGGGTGTTCTGCAGTGGCGAGGCGCTGTCTCCCGAGCTGAGGGAGCGCTACTTCTCGTGCTTGCCCGCCGAGCTTCACAACCTCTACGGCCCGACGGAGGCCGCGGTGGACGTGACGGCGTGGGCCTGCTCACGTGAGGACCGTGGGCATGTCGTGCCCATCGGGCGTCCCATCACCAACGCGCGGATGTACGTGCTGGATGCGCGGCTGCGTCCCGTGCCGGCGGGTGTGCCGGGGGAGCTGTACATCGGTGGTGCACCGCTGGCGCGTGGCTACTGGCAGCGGCCGGACCTGACCGCTGAGCGATTCCTCCCGGACGCCTTCGCGGCGCAGCTGGGGGCGCGGATGTACCGGACGGGCGATCAGGCCCGCTTCCTGGCGAATGGCGCCATCGAGTACCTGGGCCGCCTGGATGACCAGGTGAAGGTGCGGGGCTTCCGCATCGAACTGGGAGAGATTGAAGCCGTGCTGTCCCAGCACCCCGGCGTGCGTGCGGCGGCGGTGGCGATTCGAGAGGACGTCCCGGGAGACCGGCGCCTCGTGGCGTACGTGGTCGCGTCTTCGGGGGACGTGGCCTCGGAGCTTCGCGCCTTCCTCAGTGAGCGACTGCCCGAGCACATGGTGCCGTCGGCCTTCGTCACGCTGGACGCGCTCCCGTTGTCGCCCAGTGGGAAGCTCGACCGTCGTGGCCTCCCCGCACCGGTGCGGGCAGTGCAGGGGCGTGGCGCGGCCCACGTCGAGCCGCGTAACGGGCTGGAACTCGAGCTCGCGAAAATCTGGGCGGGCGTTCTGGGCGTCGAGCGGGTAGGCGCCGAGGACCGGTTCTTCGAGCTGGGCGGTGACTCCATCCTCGCGCTTCAGGTGATTGCGCGGGCGCGGCAGGTGGGCATCCACCTTACGGCGCGCCAGCTCTTCCAGCATCCGACGGTGGCAGGGCTGGCCCAGGTGGCGACGCGCCGTCGTCGCGTGGGAGACCAGGGCCCGGTTGTAGGGTCCGTGCCGCTGACGCCCATCCAGCGGTGGTTCGTCGAGCGCGAGCTTCCGGACGCGCATCACTTCAACCAGGCGTTGATGTTGGAGCCCCGTGAGCGCCTGGAGTCGGACGTGCTGGCCCGTGCACTGCGTGCCCTCGTGGACCATCACGATGCGCTGCGGCTTCGGCTGTCGCGGAGTGAGACGGGGTGGGCGCAGTCGTGCGCGGAGCCAGGGGGCGACGTGCCACTGCGGCTCGTGGACCTGTCCGGGTTGGATGCAACCGCGCGGGCCGTGGCGATGGAGCGCACCGCCACGGAGGAGCAGGCGGGTCTGGACCTGAACGCTGGGTGCCTCCTGCGCGCGGTGTTGTTCGATCAGGGGCCAAGTCGGACGGGACGGCTGCTGCTGGTCATCCACCACCTCGCGGTGGACGGCGTCTCCTGGCGCGTGTTGTTGGAGGACCTGGAGACGGCGCTTCGGCAGCTTGCCCGCGGCGAGCCGGTGGCGCTTCCCGCGAAGACGACGTCGTTCCAGGCCTGGGCACGACGGTTGGAGGCGCATGCCGAATCGGGAGCGCTCTCGGAGGAGCGGGCCTACTGGCGGGACGTGGTGAGCGCCAATGTGGCCGCGCTTCCTCGGGATGTTCCGGGTGGGGTGAACTCGCGGGGCTCCGAGCGCGTCGTCACGGTGGCGCTGGATGCCGACGTGACGCACTCGTTGCTTCGCGCATCGGCGGCGATGTCACAGCCGGGCGTTGAAGACGTGCTCCTCACGGGTGTTGCGAGCGCGCTGGCCGGATGGAGTGGCGAGCGCCGACTGCGCATCGACCTGGAGGGCCACGGGCGCGACGAGCTGTTCGACGACGTCGACCTCTCACGCACGGTAGGGTGGTTCACCGCGTTGTTCCCCGTGCGTCTGGAGTTGCCGGAGGGGTTGGCGTCCGCTTCCGTGCTCGCGTCGGTTCGCGCGGCACGCGAGCATCGGAAGGGCAGAGGCCTTGGATACGGCTTGCTGCGCTACTTCCATCATGAGGCCGGTGCTTCGTCTGAGGTCCTCTTCAACTACCTGGGGCAGATCGACTCGGGGGCTCGGGACTCGGCGCTGTTCACGCTGGCGCCCGAATCCACGGGGGCCTCGCAGGGGACGCGTGGGCTCCGGAGCCATGTGTTGGAGGTGGTGGCTCGCGTCGTGGGCGGACGCCTGGAGTTGGCCTGGCATTACAGCGAGGCGCTGCATTCGCGCGCGCGCATCGAAGCCCTGGCGCGTCACTGTGTCGGAACGTTGGTGGAGCTCGCGGGCGCGACGGAGGGGCGTCATGCGCTCTCACCCCTCCAGCATGGGTTGTTGTTCCAGGTGCTGCTGGAGCCCGGCACCGGCGCGTACTTCGAGCAGCGAAGCTGGACGCTCGCCGGTCCGCTGAACGCCGGAGCACTCCGGCGGGCATGGGAGGCGGTGGCCGCACGGCATGCCTCACTGCGCACCTCGTTCCTCTGGGATGGGTTGGAGGCCCCTGTCCAGGTGGTCCATGCTCGCGCGACCCCCGTGTGGACCGAGCTCGACTGGCGCGGGCGCTCCTCGGAGGAGCAAACCCAATCACTGGCCGCGTTCCTGCGTGAGGACCGGGCGCAGGGCTTTGTCCTGTCGCGGGCGCCGCTGATGCGGCTGGCGCTGATTCGACTGGAGGACCAGTCCTGGCGGTTCGTCTGGAGCTTCCATCACCTGCTGCTGGATGGGTGGAGCCTGGCGCGCGTCCTTGGCGAGGTGCTCGATGCTTACGCGGCGATTGTCACGGGGGCAGATTGGCGCCCGCCCGCCGCAATGGACTTCCGCGCCTACGTCGAATGGCTGGGGCGCCGCCGACCTGAGCAGGACGAATCCTTCTGGCGGGAGCAACTCGAGGGCATCGAATCGCCGACGCCTTTGCCTGCGGAAGGCGGCTCCACCGCGGCGCATGACACGGGTGAGCACGCGCTGGATTTGGGCGAGGCCGATACCGCTGCGCTCCAGGAGTTCGCACGCCGCCATGGGCTCACGCCGAGCACCGTGGTCCATGGCGCGTGGGCGTTGCTGTTGTCCCGCTATGGGGGCGGGCAGGACGTCATGTTCGGGACGACGCTCGCCGGCCGTCCGCCGGAGCTGCCGGGCATCGAGGAAGCCGTTGGGTTGTTCATCCACTCGCTCCCGGTTCGCGCCCGTATCCAGCATGGCGCAGGGGTGCTGCCCTGGCTGAGCGAGCTTCAGTCCCTGCTGGTGGAGCTGGGGCAACGGGAGCACGTCCCGCTCACCCGGCTTCAGGGGTGGAGCGACATTCCCCGAGGCACGCCGCTGTTCGAGAGTCTCCTCGTGTTCGAGAACTACCCGGTGGATACGGCGCTCGCGCGCGGTGCGGCCGGGTTGGAGCTGCGGGACTTCGCGGCCTTCGAGCGCACGCACTATCCGCTGACCGCCGTGGTGGTTCCGGGCCGCTCCATGCGGCTGAAGCTGCTGTACCGGCAGGAGCGAATCTCAAAGGTCGCCGCCGAGCAGTTGCTGTCGCACTGGCGCGGTGTGCTTCAGGAGATGTGGCGTCGTCCTGCGCAGCGACTGGGCGACGTGTCCCTGCTGTCTGAAGCCGATCGGCGCCGCGTGCTGGTGGAGTGGAATGCCACCTCGACCGCGTACCCCCGCGAAGCCACGGTGCATTCGCTGTTCGAGTCTCAGGCCGCGCGGACGCCGGAGGCCGTGGCGGTGCGGTATGGCGGCACGTCGCTGACGTACGTCGAGCTGAACGCGCGGGCGAACCAGGTGGCCCACAGGCTGGGGGCGCTGGGAGTCCGGCGCGGGACTCTCGTGGGCCTCTGCGTGGAGCGCTCCGCCGAGCTGGTCGTCGGGATGCTGGGCATCCTCAAGGCGGGGGCGGCTTACGTGCCCCTGGATCCGGCGTACCCGCGCGAGCGGCTCGCATGGATGCTCGCGGATGCGGGGGCGCCCGTGCTGCTGACGCAGGAGCGGCTGCGGGGCGCGGTGCCTTCGGAGGGCGTGAGTGTCCTCACGGTGGAGGAGGTCTCGGCACAAGGGGACGTCGCTGAAACGGCGGCGCTTGTAGCCGGAGTCGGCGCAGCGGATGCCGCCTACGTCATCTACACCTCCGGCTCCACGGGGACTCCCAAGGGCGTCTGCGTTTCCCATCAGGCCGTGGTCCGGCTGGTGGTGGAGACGGACTTCATCCGCGTGGTGCCTGAGGAACGCGTGGCGCAGGCATCCAACGCTTCGTTCGACGCGGCTACGTTCGAAATCTGGGGTGCGCTCCTCAACGGTGCCCTAGTGGTTGGCGTGGAGCGGGAGACAGCGCTCTCTCCGCGTGCCTTCGCGTCCTGGCTTCGGGAGGAGGGCATTCGCGTCCTCTTCCTCACGACGGCCTGGTTCAACCAGGTGGCCGCGGAAGTGCCGGACGCCTTCAGCGGGCTGCGACAGCTGCACTTCGGAGGAGAGGCCGTGGACCCGAGGCCGGTCCGCCGGGTTCTTCAAGAAGGTGCCCCCGAGCGGCTGCTGCACGTCTATGGCCCCACGGAGAACACCACCTTCTCCACGTGGCACCTCGTCACGGATGTGCCCGAGGGCGCCGTATCGATTCCCATCGGGAAGCCGCTGGCGAACACGGTTCAGTACGTGCTCGACGAGGACATGACGCCGGTGCCTCCAGGAGGCGTGGGGGAGCTGTGGCTTGGTGGGGACGGACTCGCCTGGGGCTATCTGGGACAACCCGCGCTGACGGCGGAGCGCTTTGTTCCGAACCCGTTCGGCGAGCGTCCCGGGACGCGGCTCTATCGAACAGGTGACCGGGTCCGTCTGTTGGCGGATGGGGCGGTGACCTTCGAGGGCCGCGTGGACGCGCAGGTGAAGGTGCGAGGCTTCCGCGTGGAGCCGGGCGAGGTCGAGGCCGCGCTGCTTCGCCACCCGGATGTCCGGCAAGCCGTGGTGTTGGCGCGAGAGGATGAAACAGGGGGCTCGCGGCGCCTGGTGGCCTATGTCGTACCGACCGCGGAGGCCGCCGCGCCTCCCGAGCCTTCACTCCTGCGGACCTTCCTCGGCGCGCACTTGCCGGCGTACATGGTGCCTGCCGCCTTCGTGGTGCTGGGGCGCCTGCCCCTGACGCCCAACGGCAAGGTGGACCGGCGCGCGCTGCCCACGCCCACCGTCGAATCGGAGGTCATCGCACCGAGAGGCCCCGAGGAGGAATTGCTCGCGCGGCTCTTTGGCGAGCTGCTCGGCGTATCTCGGGTTGGCGCGTCCGACAGCTTCTTCGATTTGGGTGGACACTCCCTGATGGCCACTCGGGTCGTCACGCGGATTCACGCCACCTTCGGCGTCGCCTTGTCGCTGCGGGAGCTCTTCGACGACCCGACCGTGGCGAGGCTGGCCGAACGCATCCGCGAGGCCCGACAGTCATCTGGCTCGGTGCGCCCGCCGCCCATCGTCCCCGTGTCCAGGGACAACCCCTTGCCACTGTCCGCGATGCAGGAGCGCTTGTGGTTGCTGGAGCAGCTCCAGCCGGGCACGGCCCTCTACAACGTCCCCTGGGCCGCATGGCTCTCCGGGTCGCTGGACGTGCCTGCCTTGGAGCGGGCACTGGCGGGGCTGTTCCTGCGTCACGAAGCCCTGAGGACCACCTTCTCCAGCAACGCGGGAGATCCTGTCCAAGTCATCCATCCGAGTGGCAACGTGGCGCTGCTCATGGTCGACCTCGAGGGACTTCCGGCGGAGGCACGTGAAGCACAGGCCGTGCTCGCCGCGTCGGCAGAGGCTCGCCGCCCGTTCGACCTGGTGAATGGACCGCTGTGCCGGGCATTGCTGATTCGCACGGCTGATGATTCGCACCTGCTGGTCCTCACGCTGCACCACATTGTCTCGGACGGGTGGTCACTGGGCGTCGCCGTGCGGGAGCTGTCGGCGCTCTACGCCGCGGAGCTGAAGGGCCAGCCTTCCTCGCTGCCAGTGCCCACCGTCCAGCCAGCGGACCATGCGGTGTGGCAGCGCCAGTGGCTGCAGGGGGAGGCACTCGCGGCGCAGGTCGGATACTGGAGAAGGCAGCTCGCCGGAGCGCCGCCCGTCCTGGAGCTTCCCAAGGACTTCCCCCGGCCGAGCTTGCAGCGCTTCCGGGGTGATACGCTGGCGGTGCGTTTCCCCGCCGAGCTGTCGGAGGCGTTCCGTGCGCTCTGCCTGCGCGAAGGTGTCACGCCCTTCATGGGCCTGCTGGCGGCCTTCCAGCTCCTGCTGTCGCGGGTGTCGGGCCAGGAGGACGTGTGTGTGGGGACGCCCATCGCGGGCCGGCAGCAGCCTGGGCTGGAGAACCTGCTTGGCTTCTTCGTCAACACGTTGGTGCTCCGCGCGCGTCTGCCGCGCTCGAGCTCCTTCCGTGAACTCCTGCGCCAGGTGCGGGAGACGACGTTGGACGCGTACGCCCACCAGGACGTTCCGTTCGAGAAGCTGGTGGAGGCGCTGCAACCACCTCGGAGCTTGAGCCACGCGCCCCTGGTGCAGGTGGTGCTCGCGCTCCACGAAGCCACGCGCCAGGACGTCGCGCCGGAAGGGCTTGCCCTGCGCCCAGTGGAGCTGGCCTCGGGGACAGCGAAGTTCGACCTCACGTTGTCCCTGACGGACGCGGCAGAAGGGTTCACGGGAACCTTGGAGTTCGACGCGGACCTCTTCACGCGGGAGACAGCCGCGCGGCTGATGAAGGGGCTCCGGGTGTTGCTGGAGAGCGCGGTGGCGGATGCGGGCCAACGCCTGGGCGAGCTGCCGATGATGGACACGGCGGATCGTCAGCGCCTGCTCGTGACGTGGAACGACACCGCGGCGGAGTACCCCCGAGAGGCGTGCCTCGCGGAGCTCTTCGAGGCGCAGGCGGCGCGTTCGCCGGATGCCGTCGCAGTGGTGTGCGAGGAGACTCGGCTCACCTACGGGGAGCTGGACCGGCGGGCGAACCAGCTTGCGTGGTACCTGCGCAAGCGTGGCGTGGGACCGGGAACGCCCGTGGGGCTGTGCGTGCAACGTTCGTTCGACCTGGTGGTGGGGATGCTCGGCATCCTCAAGGCCGGTGGCGCCTACGTGCCATTGGACCCCACGTACCCTCGCGAGCGCCTGGCCTTCATGGTGGAGGACACGCGCCTGCCCGTGGTGCTGGCGCAGCAGGCGGTGGTGGCTTTGCTGCCTTCGGGCAGCGCGGACGTGGTGCTCCTGGATTCGGCCTGGGATGAAGTCGGGCGTGAGCCCACGGTTTCTCCTCGCGTGACGGTGCCGGCGGAGTCGCTGGCGTATGTCATGTACACGTCGGGCTCCACGGGGCGGCCCAAGGGCGTCTGCGTGCCGCAGCGCGCGGTGGCTCGGCTGGTGCTGGGCTCCCGATTCGCGCGGTGGGGCGCGGACGAGGTCTTCCTCCAACTGGCGCCCATCTGCTTCGACGCCGCCACCTTCGAGCTGTGGGGCGCGCTGCTGCACGGCGCGAAGCTGGTCCTCTTCCCAGCGCAGCCTCCCACGGTGGACACGCTCAAGGACGTGCTGGCGCGTCACGGTGTCACCACGTTGTGGCTCACGGCCGCGCTCTTCGAGGCGCTCTCCGCCGCGAGGCCGGACGCCCTGGATGGCGTGCGGCAGCTCCTGGCGGGCGGCGACGTGCTCCCACCGGCAGCGGTGCGGGAGCGGCTTGGGCGCGGCGGCATCCTGGTCAACGGGTATGGGCCCACCGAGGGCACCACCTTCACCTGCTGCCATGTGATGGAGGGCGCCGTCGCGCCGGGGGCTATTCCCATTGGCCGACCCATCGCCAACACGCGGGTGTACGTCGTGGACGCGGAGCTGCGCCCCGTGCCGGTGGGTGTACCGGGTGAGCTGCTCATCGGTGGTGACGGCCTGGCCTGGGGCTATCAGGGACGGCCGGAGCTGACGGCGGAGCGCTTCGTTCCGGACCCGTTCGGCTCGGAGGTGGGCGGGCGGCTGTACCGGACGGGCGACAGCGTGCGCTACCGCGAGGACGGCACGTTGGAGTTCCTCGAGCGGTTGGACGGTCAGGTGAAGGTGCGTGGCTACCGGGTGGAGCCGGGCGAGGTGGAGGAGGCGTTGCGCCTGCACCCGTCGGTGGCCGAAGCGGTGGTGGTGGCGCGGCCCGACCCCGCGGGAGGCAAGCGGCTGGTGGCCTACGCTGTGCCCCGGGCAGGGGAGACGTTGGACCCCCGCGGCCTTCGCGGCTTCCTGGCGGAGTCGCTGCCCGAGTTCATGGTGCCTTCCACGCTGGTTTCGCTGACGGCGCTGCCGCTCACGCCGGTGGGCAAGCTGGACCGGCGCGCGCTGCCGGAGCCGGAGGTCTCACGCCCAGCAGGGAGCGCCTTCGTGGAGCCCACCACCGCGCTGGAGCGTCAGGTGGCGGCGCTCTGGGCGAAGGTGCTCGGCGTGGAGCGGGTCGGTGTGGAGGACCACTTCTTCGCGGACCTGGGTGGCAGCTCCATGTCCGTGGTCAAGGCGTGCGCATTGCTGCGCGACGAGCTGAAGCGCGACGTTCCGGCGACGCGCTTCTTTGAACATCCCACGGTCCGCGCGTTCGTCATGTCCCTGGAGCGGGACGGCGAGGCGGCGGCAGACACCCAGGACAATGAGGCCCACGTGGATCGCGCCCAGCAGCGGCGTCAGGCGATCCGCCGGCAGGGTCGGCGAGGGAATCACGGCAATGGCTGAGCTTGATGACATGCAGGGCGAGGACTCCAGCAGCGACATCGCGGTCATCGGCATGGCGGGGCGCTTCCCGGGCGCTCGCAACCTGGGTGACTTCTGGAACAACGTCCGAGGCGGCGTGGAGTCCATCTCGTTCTTCTCCGAGGACGAGCTGGAGCGCTCACCGCTCATCCCCGAGGAGCTGTGGCGGCACCCGCGCTTCATCCGCGCGGGGGGCATCCTCGAAGGCGCGGACGGGTTCGACCACGGCTTCTTCGACATCCCGCTGCGCGAGGCGCAGTGGATGGACCCGCAGCAGCGCGTGTTCCTCCAATGCGCCTGGGCGGCGCTCGAGGACGCGGCGTATGACCCGTCCCGTTACAAGGGGCGCATCTCGCTCTATGCGGGCGCCGGTTCGTCCGGCCACCTGCTGAACCTGCTGAGCGAGGCACGGAAGGACGCGGGCGCGGGCCTGGAGTTGGCCACCGCGGGGCCGGAGAGCCTGGCGATGAAGGCGTCCTTCAAGCTCCAGCTCCGGGGCGAGAGCGTCGCCGTCTACACCGCGTGCTCCACCGGCCTGGTCGCCATCCACATGGCCTGCCAGAGTCTGCTGACGCGGCAGTCGGACATCGCGCTCGCGGGCGCGGTGCGCATCGCCAGCCCGCAGCGTACGGGCTACCTGCATCAGGACGGGCTCATCTTCTCGCCGGACGGCCACTGCCGCGCCTTCGACCACCGCGCGGGTGGCACCGTGGCAGGCAACGGCGCGGGCGTGGTGGTGCTCAAGCTGCTGTCGGACGCGCTGCGGGACGGTGACCATGTCCACGCGGTCATCAAGGGCTCGGCCGTCAACAACGACGGTCAACAGAAGGTCGGCTACACGGCGCCGAGCATCGAGGGCCAGACGGAGGTCGTCGCGGACGCGTTGGCCTATGCGGGCCTGGGCGGTGACGACATCAGCTACGTGGAGGCTCACGGCACGGGCACGTCGCTGGGCGACCCCATTGAAATCGCCGCGCTGACGCGGGCGTTCCGGAAGACGACGGAGCGCTCGGGCTTCTGCGCCATCGGCTCGCTCAAGACGAACCTGGGGCACCTGGACGCGGCGGCCGGCGTGGCGGGGTTCATCAAGGTGGTGCTGTCGCTTCAACACGGCGAGCTGCCGCCGAGCCTCCACTTCGAGCGCGCCAACCCGGAGATTGACTTCGAGCGCAGCCCGTTCTTCGTCAACGCCGCGCTCAAGGCGTGGCCACGGGAGAATGGGCCGCGCCGTGCGGGGGTGAGCTCCTTCGGCATCGGTGGGACCAACGCCCACGTCGTGCTGGAGGAGGCGCCCCTGGAGGCGGAGAAGGCACGCGGCCACCGTTCGTTGCACGTGGTGACGTTGTCCGCTCGGACGCCTTCCGCCCTGGCGGTGATGGCGCGCGAGCTGGCGACGCACGTGGAGTCCGCGCCGGGACTGGCGCTGGAAGACGTGGCCTTTACCCGGAACGTGGGCCGCCGTTCCTTCGAGCATCGCCGCGCGGTGGTGGCGGCGGATGGCGCCGAACTGGCGGAGCGACTGCGCAAGCCCGCGGCGGTGGAGGCGGGGCGGAATCGCCGCGTGGCCTTCCTGTTCCCGGGGCAGGGGGCGCAGGCGGTGGGCATGGGCCGCGAGCTGCACGCGGTGGAGCCGGGTTTCCGGAAGGACGTGGACGCGGCGCTGGCACGGCTGGAGCCTTCGCTTGCCGCCGAGGTGCGCGCGCTCCTGTTGCCCGCGCAGGGACAGGAGGCCGTCGCGGCCCAGAAGGTGATGGACCCTCGCGTCGCGCTGCCCGCGCTCTTCATCGTGGAGCACGCACTGACCCGACTCTGGATGTCCTGGGGCGTCCGGCCGCATGCGGTGCTGGGCCACAGCTTTGGTGAGTACGCCGCGGCCTGCGTGGCGGGTGTGTTGTCTCCGGAGGACGGCCTGCGGCTCGCGGTGGTGCGCGGCGCGCTCATGGCGCGGATGCCTGCTGGCGCGATGCTCGCGGTGGGGTTGGAGGAGGCGGAGGTCCTTCCGTTGCTCGGCGAGGGACTCTCGCTGGCGGCTGTCAATGGCGAGGGCCGGTGTGTCGTCTCGGGCCCGGAGCAAGCCATTGAAGCGTTGCAGGCCACGCTGTCGAGCCGCGGCGTGGGCATGGTGCGGTTGCCGTCGGCCCATGCCTTCCATTCCAGCGCCGTGGAGCCGCTGATGGTGGACCTGGCGCGGGCGGTGTCCTCGCTGCGCCTCCAGGCGCCGGCGCTACCGTATGTGTCCAGCCTCACGGGCACGTGGATTCGTCCGGAAGAGGCCACCGACCCCACGTACTGGGCTCGGCAGATGCGGCAGCCGGTGCGCTTCGCCGCGGGCCTGGAGACGCTTTTCGTGGATGGGTGCAGTGTCCTGCTGGAGGTGGGACCCGGGACGGACCTGACGTCGCTGGCGCGGGGACGAGCGCGCAAGGAACGGCAGCTCGTCGTGGCGCCTTCGCTGCGCCGTCGTCCCACGGAGAGCGATGCCCGTGGGCTGTTGCAATCCCTGGGAGACCTCTGGGCGGCCGGTGTGGACATCGCCTGGGAGAAGTTCCATGGCGCGGAGCCTCGCCGCCGCGTGTCGTTGCCCACGTATCCGTTCGAGGAGAAGTCCTGCCGTCTGGAGTCGTCGGGCGCGCCGCTCGTGTTGCCCACGGCCTCCGTGCCGGTGGCAGGGGCCGCGCTGGCTGGCACCGGCTCCGTGCTTCCCCTCGTCACCCCTGGCGCATCGGCTCCCGTCACCGTGGGGGAGATTCAGCAGCGCGTCATGGATATCTGGCGCGAGCGTCTGGGGGCAGTGGAGGTCGGCCCGGATGACGACTTCCTGGAGCTGGGCGGCAACTCACTGATGGCGGCGCAGATGCTGACCCGTCTGCGCGAGACGTTCTCCGTACAGCTCCCGCTGAGCGCGTTGTTCGAAGCCCCCACCGTGGCGGGCATCTCCGCGCGCATCGAGGCGATGCTCCAGGCGGCGGGGCCCCTGGAAGGCAGGGCGCCATCCGAGGTGATGTTCCGCATCGACCGCGCAGGCGAGCTGCCGCTGTCCGTGGTGCAGGAGCGCGTCTGGCGGATGGAGCAGCTCGATCCGGGGAACCCGTCCCTCAACATGCCCCTGGCGGTGCGCATCTCAGGCGCGCTGGATGTCCCGGTCCTGGAGCGGAGCATCAACGAAGTCATCCGCCGGCATGAGATGCTCCGCGCGACGTACCGCGTGGAGGACGGGCGTGTGCGCCAGCGGTTCTCCGCCGAGGTCCGCATCCAGGTGCCCGTGGTGGACCTGCGTTCCCATGGGGGTGACCGGGAGGCGGAGGCGCTGCGACTGGCGCTGGATGAGGCGGTGCGGCCGTTCTCCCTGGAGCACGGGCCCATCGTCCGCGCCAGTCTGCTGCGACTGGCCGAGACCGAGCACTTGATGCTGCTCACGGTGCATCACATCGCCTCGGACACGCTGTCCATGGTGGCCTTCTTCCGCGAGGCCGCGGCGAACTATCAGTCGTTCCTCGTGGGGCAGCCCGCTCCGCTGCCGGAGTTGGCGGTGCAGTACGTGGACGCGGCGGCCTGGGAGCGCCGCTCGCTCGCGGGTGGAACGCTGGCGGCCCAGGAGGCGTACTGGCGCGAGGTGTTGGCGGACCTGCCTCCGTCGTTGGAGCTGGCGGCGGACCGGCCGCGAGGGGCCGACCTGCGGCTGCGTGGTGCCCGCTTCCCGGTGGCCTTCTCGCGTGAGCTCAGCGCGGCGTTGATGGGCTTCAGCCAACGCGAGGGGGTGACGCCCTTCATGACGCTGCTGGCGGCCCTGGCGGCGGTGCTCGCCCGGTACTCGGGGCGCGAGGACATCGTGGTGGGGACGCCGGTAGGCAACCGTGCCCGTGGCGAACTGGAGCCCCTTATCGGCTTCGTGGCCCATGCGATGGCGCTGCGCACCGACCTGTCGGGTGACCCGTCGTTCCGCGAGCTGGTGGCGCGTGCGCGTGAGACGACGGTTGGTGCGTCCAGTCACCAGGACGTCCCCTTCGAGCACCTGCTGCCGTTGGTGGCCTCTGGCAGGGACCCGGCGCGCTCGCGGCTGTGTGACGCGGCGCTGGTGCTGCACGCGCACGTCACCACGGCGCCGCCCTCCGTGGCGGGCCTGGACATGCAGTTGGTGGAGGTGCCGGGAACGCCCGCGCAGTTCGGTGCCACGCTCGGTGAGTTGACGCTGCTGTTGAACGAGAGCGAGCGCGGCGGCTTCCACGGTTTCATCGAGTACGCCACCGACCTCTACGACGAGCCGCGCATCGCGCGCCTGTCGGCCCACCTCCAGACGTTGCTGGGGGCGGCCCTCGCGAACCCCGACCTTCGCGTGTCACGGATGCCGCTGGCGGCACCGGAGGAACGGAGCGCTGTCGCGCGGGGGCCTGCGTCCTCGGTGCAGCGCCTCCAGGTCGAGGGCCCCGCGGTTTCCACCATGCCGCCCTCCGGTGGGGCGTCGAGCGTCGGGCATGGGGACCTCGCGGATGCGGCCGTGCTGACTCGATTCGCGTCGTGGGTGCAGCGGACGCCGGACGCGGTGGCCATCAGCATGGGTGAGCGCCGCCTGTCGTGGCGGGAGTTGTCGGCAAGGGCCCGAGGTCTCGCGGCCCGGTTGAAGCAGGAGGGCGTGGGCAGGGACGTGCCGGTGGCGGTGCGCATCACACCATCCGTGGAGTCGGTCATCGCGCTTTGGGGCGTGCTGGAGGCGGGAGGCGCGTGCCTCCCCGTGTCAGCCGGTGAGGTCGCGGAGCTGGCGTCCCTGCTGCCGGCGCAAGGACCTCGGTTGTTGCTGGTGTCTCGGACGGAGGACGTGCCGGCGTTGCCGAAGGGAATCCGCGCCGTCGCGGTGGACTCTGTCGACTCGAGCGCGGATGCGATGGAGCCCGTGCCCGGGGAGCGGCTGGCCTTCATCGTTCCGGCGCCCGAAGCACTGGGAGGACACGGACGGGTCATGCTGAGCCACCGCAACGTGGCGCACGTGTTGGCCTCACTGGATGCCCGGACGGGCGCGGGTGGGGGAGGCGTGTGGTTGGCGTTAAGGGGGCCTTCCGCTGACCCGTCGGGACTGGACCTGCTGTGGGCACTGGCGCGTGGGATGCGCGTCGTCCTTCCGCCCGAGCAGCTCGCCGCGCGCTTCGCTGTCCTGGGCCGCAAGCTGGACACCCGGCGGCCTCTCGACTTCAGTCTTTCGTACTTCGCCAACGATGAGGACTCGCTGGGTGAGGAGAAGTACGAGCTGCTCCTCGAAGGCGCGAAGTTCGCGGACGCACATGGTTTCTCTGCGGTCTGGACGCCGGAGCGGCGCTTCCACTCCTTCGGTGGTTTGTATCCACAGCCTTCGGTGGTCGGCGGCGCGCTGGCGATGCTCACGCGGCACGTGCAGATTCGCGCGGGCAGCGTGGTGTTGCCGCTCCATGACCCCATCGAAGTCGCCGAGCAGTGGTCCGTGGTGGACAACCTGTCCCGTGGGCGCGTGGGGCTTTCATTCGCCACGGGGTGGCACGCGAACGACTTCTCGCTCTCACCGGGGACCTTCGACCGGCGGCGCGAGGTGCTCATTGAACGCCTGGAGGAAGTGCGGCGGCTGTGGCGCGGCGGCACGGTGCTGCGGCGTAACGGCGCGGGCAATGAAGTGGAGCTGGCGCTGCGCCCCAAGCCGAAGCAGGCGGAGCTGCCGGTCTGGCTGACGTCCACGGGAAACCCGGAGACGTTCCGGAAGGCTGGTGAGGTGGGGGCGGGCATCCTCACCAACGTGCTCGGACTGGGCTCCAATCTGGACGAGCTGGCGACGAAGGTGGCGCTGTACCGCGAGACGTACCGCAAGGCGGGACACGGCCCAGGCCAGGGGCACGTCACGTTGATGCTCCACACGTTCCTCGGCCAGGACCTGGACGAGGTGCGCGAGGCCGTGCGCGAGCCGCTGCTGCGGTACTTCCGCAGCTCGGTGGACGTGTTCGCCAACCTGGTGGCCAGCCAGGGCCTTCAGGTGGACGTGCGCGGCCTCACGCCAGAGGACGTGGAGGTGATGCTCGCCCAGGGGGTGGAGCACTACATCAAGGAAGGTGGCCTCTTCGGCTCGGTGGAGGACTGCGTCCGCGTGGTGGAGCGCGTGCGCGCCCTGGACGTGGACGAGATTGCCTGTCTCGTCGACTTCGGCGTGGCGCTGGAGCCGATGATGTCCAGCCTCCGCCTGCTGGACGTGGTGCGTCAGCGCAGCCAGGTGCAGGCACTGCCCGCGGATGCGGTGCTGGCCGAAAGCGATGCTGGATTCGGCGCACTGCTGTCGCTGGTGCAAGACGAAGGCGTCACCACGCTGCGCTGCGCGCCGTCGCAGGCGCGTGCCCTGGCGGAGCTTCCTGGCGCCAAGGCGGCGCTGGGGAGCGTTCGTCTCTGGGTGCTGGGGGGCGAGCCGCAGGACCTCACCAACTCGGCGCGGCACGTGGCGGTGGCGTCCTCCTTGGTGGGCGCGGCGTGGCCGTCTCCCGCTTCGGCGCCTGTGTACGTGCGGGATGCGTCCGGCGCTCCGGTGCCGGTTGGCGTGGTGGGCGAGCTGGCCCTGGGCGGCGCGGCGGTTCCGCTGGGATTCTGGAATGACCCGGAGGCCACGCGGGTTCGCTTCATCTCCGTTCCCGGGTCGGATGAGCGCTTCTTCGTGACGGGCCAGCGTGCTCGTTTCCGCGATGCCGGCGAAGTGGAGTGCGTGGCCCCCGCGCGTGCGACAAAGGCGCGGCGCCCTACCTCGCAGCCAGCCCGTGGCACCGTGGGCACCAGGCCCCCCACGCAGCAGACGGTGAGCGCGGAGGTTTCCTCGGCGACGGCCACGCCCGTGGTGCGAGTGGGGCGGGACAAGCCGCTGCCGCTGTCCTTCCCGCAGCAGCGCATCTGGTACCTCCACCAACTGGACCCGGCGGGCATCGCGTACAACAACACCGTCACCTTGCGTCTCGATGGCGCGGTGGACGAAGCCCTCTTGGAGGCCGCGCTGAACGCGCTGGTCCGCCGGCATGAAGTCCTGCGCACGACCTTCGCGCTCGAAGACGGCGGTGCGTACCAGGTGATCGCCGACGCCATGCCCCTGGTGCTGGAGCGGCTGGAGGCCCGAGGCGGCACGATGGAGGCGCGGGAGGAGGACGCGCTGAAGCAGGCCCTGACCGAGGCGCGCAAGCCCTTTGACTTGATGCATGGGCCGGTGATGCGAGCCGTGCTGATTCGCATCAGCGAGGCCGTGTCCGTGCTGCACCTCACGCTGCACCACATCGCCTCGGACGGATGGTCTGGGGGCGTGCTCTTCCGCGAGCTGGTGGCGGGCTATGAAGCGCTCGCGGCGGGCCGGCCGTCACCGCTGCCGGAACTCCCGATTCAGTACGCGGACTACGCTGTGTGGCAGCGCGGCTGGCTGGAGGGGCCGGGCATGGAGACCCAGCTCGCGTACTGGAAGAAGCAGCTCGCGGGCGCGCAGGTGTTGGAGCTGCCAACGGACCGTCCGCGTCCCGCGCGCTGGACGGGTCGTGGGGGGCGTCTCCAGGTCTCCGTGGACAAGCCCGTGATGGACGCGGTGTGGGCCGTGGGCCGTCGCGAGGGCGCCACGCCCTTCATGGTGCTGACGGCGGCGTTCCAGACGCTGCTGCACCGGTACTCAGGGCAGGACGACATCATCGTCGGCACGTCCGCTGCGGGCCGCAACCGTCCGGAGCTGGAAGGGCTCATCGGCTGCTTCCTGAACACACTTGCCATCCGAGGCGACCTGTCGGGAGCGCCCACCTTCGTGGAGCTGCTGCGCCGGGTGAAGGTGGCGTCGATTGGTGCGTATGCCCACCAGGAGATTCCGTTCGAGCGGCTGGTGGACGAGCTGCGCGTGCCGAGAGATCCGAGCCGCATGCCACTGGTCCAGGCGATGCTCACGTTCCACAACACGCCGCCTGTCGAGGTCCGAACGCCAGGGTTGGGCGTGAAGATGGTGGAGCTGGACATCGGCGCCACCAAGGTGGACCTGTCACTGGAGCTGCGTGAGACGCCGCGAGGGCTCACGGGGGCCTTGGAGTACCCGGCGGATCTGTTCGACCTGTCCACGGTGGAGTTGCTGTGGGAGCGCTTCGTCCGGCTGCTCCAGGGCATCGCCGCGAATCCGTCGCAGCGCGTGTCTGAGTTGCCGCTGCTGTCCGCCGCGGAGCGCCAGCGGATGCTGGTGGAGTGGAACGACACCCGCGAGCCCTTCGTGGCGGACGCGACGCTGCATGGCTTGTTCCAGGCGCAGGCCGCCCGGACGCCGGACACGGTGGCGGTGGTGGCCGAGGGCCAGCAACTCACGTACGCGGAGCTGGACGAACAGGCCAACCAGCTCGCGCACCACCTGCGCACGCTGGGCGTGGGGCCCGAGGTCCGCGTGGGTCTGTGCGTGGAGCGCTCCGTGGAGCTGGTGGTGGGGCTCCTCGGCGTGCTGAAGGCCGGCGGCGCGTTCGTCCCCTTGGACCCCGCGTACCCCACGGCTCGGTTGACGCACATGATGCGGGACGCCGGTCTGTCCGTGGTGGTGACGATGGATGACATCGCGGACGTGCTCCCCGCGGGCGGCGAGCTGCTCGTCGCGCTGGACGGAGACGGACGCCATCTCGCGCGCAACCCGTCCGCGCCACCTCGCGTGGGTTCGTTGCCGGAGCATCTGGCATACGTCATCTACACGTCCGGCTCCACGGGGACTCCGAAGGGCGTGCTGGTGCCGCACCAGGGCCTCTGCAACACCCTGGGCACCATCCTCCGGGCGCATGACGTGCGGCCAGGGCGGCGTGTGCTCCAGGCGGCGGCGCTCGGGTTCGACGCGTCCGTCCTGGAGGTGCTGTCCACGCTGGTGGCCGGTGCGGAGCTGCACCTGGCGCCGCGCGAGTCGCTGCTGCCGGGAGAGCCGCTGCACAGGCTGTTGGAGTCGCGGGGCATCACCACGGTGACGCTCACGCCTTCGTCGCTGTCTCAGTTGGAGCCGGAGGGCCTTCCCTTGCTGGAGACGGTCATCTCCGCCGGAGAAGCCTGCTCGCCGGAGCTGGCGCGGCGATGGAAGCCGGGGCGGCGCCTGCTCAACGGCTACGGGCCCACGGAGGCGTCCGTCTGCGCGACGCTCTCCACCGAGCTGGACGTGGATCGCCCGGACATCGGCCGTCCCGTCGCGAACATGCGCGCGTATGTGCTGGACGGGTGGGGGCAGCCCGTGCCTCCGGGCGTGCCGGGCGAGTTGTACCTGGGCGGACCGGGTGTGGCGCGTGGCTACCTGGGGCGGCCGGAGCTGACGGCGGAGCGCTTCGTCCCGGATGCACTCTCGGGAGAGGCGGGGACGCGGCTGTACCGCACGGGCGACCGGGTCCGCTTCGTCGCGGACGGTCGCTTGGAGTACCTGGGCCGCACCGACTTCCAGGTGAAGCTGCGCGGCTTCCGCATCGAACTAGGGGAAGTGGAAGCGGTGCTGCGCCAGTACCCTGACGTGCGTGACGCGGTGGCCCTCGTGCGTGAGGACACGCCGGGAGCGCGGAGGCTGGTGGGGTACGTCGTGCAAGCCGCGGAACTGGACGCATCGGCACTGCGCTCGTTCATGAAGGAACGGCTGCCCGACCATCTGGTGCCCGCTGCCTTCGTCGCGCTGGACGCGCTTCCGCTGTCACCCAGCGGAAAGGTGGACCGGGCAGCGTTGCCGGCTCCGGACGCAGCGCGTGGAGGCAACGCGAAGGTGTTCACCGAGCCGCGCACGGAAGCGGAGAAGGCGTTGGCCGCGCTCTGGGCGCAGGTCCTGGGCGTGGAGCGCGTGGGCCTGCACGACAACTTCTTCGAGCTGGGCGGCGACTCCATCCTGGGCATCCAGATTGTCTCCCGGGCCAAGGCCCTGGGGCTGGAGTTGGAGCCGGCCATGCTCTTCGAGCGGCAGACGCTCGTGGAACTGGCGGCCGCCGCCGGGACGGCGAAGGCAGGCACGGCGGAGCAGGGGTTGGTGGAGGGGCCTGTGCCGCTGACGCCCATGCAGCGCATCTTCTTCGACGAGTGGGCGTTGCCTCAGCCGCACCACTACAACCTGGCCGCGGTGCTGGAGGTGCGCCGGCCGGTGGATGCCGCGCTGCTGGAGGAGGCGTTGCGGGCGCTGGTGTCGCACCATGATGCGCTCCGGCTGCGCTTCACGCGTGCGCCGGAAGGCTGGCGTCAGGCCCTTGCGGGCGTGCCCGAGCGAGTGCCCGTGAGGCGCGTGGACCTGTCTTCCGTACAGGAGGCGGAGCAGGGCGCCGCATTGGAGTCCGTGGGCGCGGAGGTCCATCAGAGCCTGGACCTGGGCGAGGGGCTGCTGCTGCGCGCGGCCTTGTTCGAGCGGGGCGCGGGCCGGACGTCCCGGCTGCTGCTGGTGGTGCACCACCTGGCGGTGGATGGTGTATCGCTCCGTCCGTTGCTGGAGGACCTGGAGACCGCGTACTCGCAGTTGGAGCGAGGCGCTCCGGTGTCGCTGCCGCCGAAGACGACGTCCTTCAAGGCGTGGGCGGAGCGGCTGTTGTCACATGCCCGGACAGACGAGGTGGCGCGCGAGCTGCCGCTCTGGAAGGCCTCGCGTGACGTCCCCTCGCTCCCTGTGGACCTGCGAGGAGGCGACGACACGGCGGGCTCGGAAGCGCTGGTGACGGTGACGCTGGGCGTGGACGAAACGAAGGCGTTGGTGGGCGAAGTGCCCCTGGCGTACCGGGCGCGCGTGGATGAGGTGCTGCTCACGGCGGTGGCACGCGCGGTGTCTCGCTGGACGGGGAGCCGCAACGTGCGGCTGGAGCTGGAGGGCCACGGGCGCGAGGCCCTCTTCGGTGGCGTGGACCTGTCTCGCACCGTGGGCTGGTTCACCAGCACCTTCCCGCTGGAGGTGGAGTTGCCAGAGGCGGGCAGTCCAGGAGATGCGCTCCGGACGTTGCGGGATGCGCGGCGGCGGTTGCCGGTGAATGGCATGGGCTACGGCTTGCTGCGCTACCTGCGCGAAGACACGGCCCAGACGTTGCGCGCAGCGCCGCGCGCGGAGGTGGGGTTCAACTACCTGGGGCAGCTCGACTCGGCGGCTCGGGGGGCGGAGCGCTTCGCCCTCACGGAGGAGCCGAGCGGCGCATGGCATGGCGTGGGAGGCCGTCGTCCGCACCGTCTCGAGGTGAATGCCGTGGTGTCCGAGGGCCGGCTGAAGGTGGCCTGGGCCTACAGCACGCGCGTCCACCAGCGGGCGACCATCGAAGCCGTTGCAGACGACTTCCTGTCATCGCTGCGCGAGCTGATGGAGGGCCGGAGTACGCCGGATGCTGCGCGCCGTTCGCCTGGGGACTTCCCGCTCGCGCGCCTCTCGTCCTCCTCCCTGGACCGCTTGCTGCGCCAGTTCCCGGCCGTGGAGGACCTGTACCCGCTCACGTCGCTTCAGCAGGGCATGCTGTTCCATGTCGCGCTTGCGCCCCAAGGCTCGGGTGTCTTCCATGAGCAGTTGGCGTGGACGTCACGCGGGAACGTGGATGTCGCCGCGCTGCGACGGGCGTGGGCGGTGGTCATCGCTCGTAACGCGGTCCTGCGAACGTCCTTCATCCACGAGGGACTGCCGGAGCCGCTCCAGGTGGTCCATGCCAAGGCGGAGCTGCCCTGGACGGAGCACGACCTGCGCGGTGTTCCCGCCGAGGAGCAGCGCGCCCGGCTCGAGTTGCTGGTGCGTGAGGACCGTGCCCGTGGCTTCGACCTGGCGCCCGCGCCTCTGGCCCGGATGGCGGTGGTCCGCCTGGCCGAGCAGGAGTACCGCTTCCTCTGGAGCCACCACCATCTGGTGATGGACGGGTGGGGCGTGGGCGTGATGTTGCGGGAGGTCTTCGCCTGCTACGCGGCGCTGGCGCAGGGGCGCGACGCTGCGTTGCCTCGTCCCGCGGCCTGGCGCGACTACATGGCCTGGTTGCAGCGGCAGGACTTGTCTCGCGCCGAGGCGTTCTGGCGCGAGGAACTCGCGGGCTTCACCACACCCACGCCGCTCCCCGGCGCCCGGACCGCCGCGCCCGGGATGGAGGCCGCCGTCACGGGTGAGGAGGTTCTGTGGCTGTCGCAAGAAGCCACGGCCGCGCTTCAGGCCTTCGCACGGCGCAACGCGGTGACGCTCAACACGCTGACGCAGGGCGCGTGGGCGCTGCTCCTCGGGCGCCATGCGGGCCAGGAGGACGTCGTCTTCGGAGCCACGGTCTCCGGACGTCCCGTGGACCTGCCGGACGCCGAGTCCATGGTGGGCCTGTTCATCAACTCGCTGCCCATCCGCGTGGAGCTGTCCTCCAACGCGCTGGTGGTGCCCTGGCTGCAGAAGCTCCAGGCACGGCAGCTGGAGATGCGGAAGTACGAGCACAGTCCGCTGGTCCAGGTGAAGGGCTGGAGCGACATGCCTCGGGGCCTGCCGCTCTTCGAGAGCCTGCTCATCTTCGAAAACTATCCGCTCGACACTTCGCTGGGACAGGGCGTGCCGGGGCTGGAGGTGGGGGACGTGGAGAGCCGTGAGCAGGGCAACCACCCGCTCATTGCCTATGTGGTTCCCGGTGACAGGCTGCGCTTGAGCCTGGCCTACGCTCCCGAGCTGCATGGCTCGGACGTGGTGGCCGAGTTGCTGGCGCACTGGCGCATCCTGCTGGAGGCACTGGCCTCAGGCGTGGAGCGGCTCGCCGACGTGACGTTGCCGGGAGACGCCGAGCGGCTTCAGGCCATTGCCAAGGCGCAAGTGGGCTCCATGGGGCACGCCGCGGAGTACGTCGCCCCCTCCACGCCGGAGGAGCTGGCGCTGGCGGGGATCTGGACGGAGCTGCTCGGCCGGCCGCGAGTTGGCGCTCGGGACGACTTCTTCGCCTTGGGCGGACACGCGGGGATGGCCGCGCGGATTGTGGCGCGCGTGCGTGAAGCGTTGGGCGTGGAGCTGCCGCTGCCGGCGGTGTTCGAGTCGCCCACGCTCGCTGGCATGGCGGAAGTGGTGTCCCGGATGGCGGGTTCGATGAAGCAGCTCGCGGATGACGCCATCGCACCGGCGTCGAAGTCGCTGGACCCGGCCGCGTTGGACCAATTGTCGGACGAGGAACTGGACGCGCTGCTGGACGCGACCGAGGTGGAGAGCTGAGCCATGGGGAACGAAACGGACAAGAAGCCCACGCTCACGCGCGAGGAGAAGCTCGCGCTGCTCGCGAAGCGGTTGGAGAAGAAGCCCCGGCCCGCGTTGCCGCTGACGTTCTCCCAGCAGCGGCTGTGGTTCCTGGTACAGCGCGCACCCGGGCTGTCTGCCTACCACCTGCCGTTGGTCCTGGAGCTGTCCGGCCGCCTGGATGAGGCCGTGCTGGAGCGGAGCCTCCAGGAAGTGGCGCGGCGCCACGAGTCGCTGCGCACGCACTTCGGCGAGGTCTCCGGAACACCGGTGCAGTTCGTCGATCCCCAAGCACGCCTGCCGTTCACGGTGGAAGGACTGGAAGACGTCCCCGAAGCGGCGCGCGAAGCCGCCGTGCGGCAGCGTATCCAGCTTGAGCTGGAAACACCGTTCGACCTGTCCCGTGGCCCACTGGCTCGCGGGGTGTTGCTGCGCGTGGCTCCGGAGCGCCATGTGCTCCTGGTGGTGGTGCACCACCTCATCTCCGACCATGGGTCCATGGGCGTGCTCACCCACGAGATGGTGGCGCTCTATGACGCCTTGGCCCAGGGCCTGCCGTCGCCGCTGCCTGTGTTGCCGCTCCAATACGGGGACTACGCGTCCTGGCAGCGGGGCAAGCTTCGCGGTGACGCGCTCGACGCGCACCTGGAACTCTGGCGCAAGCGGCTAGAGGGCGCGCCGCATGAACTGGAGCTGCCGACGGATCGCCCGCGGCGCTCCGCGACCGGACGGGCAGCTCAGCGCGGCGTCTCGTTGCCCGTGTCATGGTTGGAACGCCTCGAGTCGCTGGCGCAGGCCGAAGGCGCCACGTTGTTCATGGCCGTGCTGGCGGGGCTCCAGGTCCTGCTTTCACGTTACACCGGGCAGAAGGACCTGCTCATTGGCGCCTCGCACACGAACCGGGGCAGGCAGGAGACGAAAGGGCTGGTGGGCCTCTTCGTCGAGCCGCTGGTCCTGCGAGCGGACCTCTCCGGCCGTCCGGGCTACCGTGAGCTGCTTCGCCGCGCGAAGGCGGACACGGAGGAGGCCTTCGCGAACGCGCATGTTCCTTTCGAACCGCTGCTGAGTGCACTGGGCGGGGAGCAGGACCCGACGCGCGCACCGATGTTCCAGGTGCTCCTGGGGGAACTCGACGCGCCGCCACCGCTTCGCGAGGTGCAAGGGCTCGATGTGCGCGTGCTCGACGCGGATGTGTCGAGCACCGACGTGGACCTGACCCTGATGATGTCCCGAGGCCCTGATGGGCTTGCGCTGACGGCCACGTACAACTCGGAGTTGTATGACGCGGCCACCGTCGAGCGACTGCTGGGCCATCTGGAGACGCTGCTCGACGCGGCGGTGACGTCACCCGACCGGCCCGTGGAGACGCTGGCGATGCTCTCGGTCGAGGAGCGGCACCGGTTGCTGGAGACATGGAGCGGCGCGAACGAGCCCTTGCCTCCGGACGCCTGTGTCCATGCATTGTTCGAAGCGCAGGTCGCGCGGACACCGGACGCCTCTGCCGTGGTGTCCGGCGACGAGTCCGTGACGTATCGCGAGCTGAACGCGCGGGCGAACGACGTGGCGGCTCGCCTGCGAGCGCTCGGCGTGGGCCTGGAGTCCCGGGTGGCAGTGTGCGTGGAGCGCTCGGTCGAGTTGCTGGCGGCGTTGCTGGGTGTGCTCAAGGCGGGTGGCGCCTACGTGCCGCTGGACCCGGAGTACCCAGCGGAGCGGCTGGGCTACATGCTGGAGGACAGCGGCGCTCGCGTGGTCGTGGCACGGCGAGAGTACCGCGAGAAGCTGGGCGAGGCATCAGGACGGGTGTGGTTGGACGTGGCGTCGCTCACGCCGGACGCAGAGGTGATGACGTCCGAGTCGACCGCCGTCGTTCCACCGGAAGCCGCGGCGTACGTGCTCTACACGTCGGGCTCCACGGGGCGGCCGAAGGGCGTGGTGGTGCAGCACCGCTCCCTGGTGAGCTTCATTCGCGCGGAGTGGCAGGCTTGCCCGGTGGAGCCGGGTGACCGGGTGCTGCAGTTCGCGTCCATCAGCTGGGATACGAGCGCGGAGGAGATCTATCCGTGCCTCACGCGCGGCGGCACGCTGGTGCTGCGCACGCCGGAGATGCTGGACGTCCCGGAGGTCTTCCTGGCCCGGTGTGAAGCGGCCGGCATCACCCAGCTCAACCTGCCCACGGCCTTCTGGCATGAAGTGACGGCGAGCCTGGATGAAGGCAAGGCGCGCCTGCCCTCGGGGCTGAAGTGGGTGGTTATCGGTGGCGAGCGCGCCGTCCCCGCGCGGGTGTCGCAGTGGCGGCAACGCGTGGGCCGCGCGGTGCCTCTGCTGAACACGTACGGCCTCACCGAAGTGACAGCGGTGGCCACGGCCGTGGACCTGACCACCGACACCGAGGACTCCGGGCGCGAGGTGGCCATTGGCCGGCCGCTGTCGAATGTCCGCATCTACGTCCTCGACGGGGAGCTGGAGCCAGTGCCCGCGGGCGTGGTGGGCGAGCTGTACGTCGGTGGTGAAGGTGTGGCGCGCGGGTATCTCGGCCGGCCGGAGCTGACCGCGGAGCGGTTCGTCCCCGCGCCCCTGGGGGACGGGACGCGGCTGTACCGCACCGGCGACAAGGCGCGATGGCGGCGGGATGGCGTACTGGAGTACCTGGGCCGGGGTGACTCGCAGGTGAAGGTGCGCGGTCATCGCATCGAGCCCGGTGAGGTGGAGTCGGCGCTGCTCGGGCAACCGGACGTGCGCGAGGCGCTGGTCGTGGTGCGCGAGGACGCACCGGGCGACAAGCGACTGGTGGCCTACGTGGTGCCCCGCGATGGGCGTGTGCTGGAGGGCGGTGAGGTGCGTGCGGGCCTGGAGTCGCGCCTGCCGCGGTTCATGGTGCCGCAGGCGGTGGTGGTGCTGGATCGGCTTCCGCTGCTTCCGAACGGGAAGGTGGACCGCAAGGCGCTGCCCGCGCCGGAGGCGGTACGGGAGTCTCGAAAAGCGGCGCACGTCGCGCCTCGCACGCCCGTGGAGCAGATGCTCGCGGGCTTCTGGGCGGAGGTGCTGCGCCTGGAGACGGTGGGGCTGCACGACAACTTCTTCGAGGTGGGCGGACACTCGCTGTTGGCAATGCAACTGGTCGCTCGGGTCCGTGAAGCCTTCCGAGTGGACCTGCCGCTGCGCGACGTCTTCGAGTCGGCCACGGTGGCGGCGCTCGCGGAACGGATTTCCAGAGCGGTGGCGACCGCGGGCAGTCCTCCGCCTCCACTGAAGCGGATGGAGCGCGGCGGCACGGCTCCGTTGTCGTTCGCACAACAACGACTGTGGTTCCTGGCGCAGCTCGATCCGGCGAATACGTCCTACAACCTCTGGGCGCCTGTGCGCGTGACAGGGGAGCTGGACATCGGTGCGCTGGCACGGAGCTTCGATGCGTTGCTCCGCCGACATGAGGCGCTGCGCACCACGTTCCGCGCCGAAGATGGCTTGCCGGTGCAGGTCATCTCCGCGGAGACGCAGGTGCCGCTGGAGGTGGTGGACCTGTCCGTGTTGCCAGAAGGCGAACGCGAGGCCTCGGCGAAGGCACGGACCGAGGCGGAAGTGGGCCGGCCATTCCACCTGGAGCAGGGGCCCTTGCTGCGTACGGTGCTGCTCAAGGTGTCCGAACAAGAGCACGTGCTGGTGCTGGTGATGCACCACATCGTGTCGGACTACTGGTCCATGGGCATCCTCGTGCGGGAGGTGGCCGCGCTCTACGAGGCATTGTCTCAGGGGCGGCCGGCACAGCTGCCCGAGCTGCCCGTGCAGTACGCGGACTTCGCGATGTGGCAGCGCGATTGGTTCAAGGGGCAGGTGTTGGAGTCGCAGCTCGCGTACTGGCGGACGCAGCTCGCTGGGACGCCGCGAGCGTTGGAACTCCCTACGGACAAGCCGCGACCTGTGACGCAGACGTTCAGGGGCGCGAACCTTCAGATCCTGTGGCCGAAGGCGCTGTGGCGTGAGGTGGAGTCGCTTGGCCGACGCGAAGGCGCGACGCCCTTCATGGTGTTGCTGGCCGCGTTCCAGACGGTGCTGTCGCGCTACTCGGGCCAGGACGACGTGAGCGTGGGGGCGCCCATCGCAGGGCGTTCGCACTCGGAGACGGAGGGGCTGATTGGGTTCTTCGTCAACACGCTGGTCCTGCGGTCGAAGCTGTCGCCCGCGCTGAGCTTCCGCGCGCTGCTGAGGCATGTCCGTGAGGTGACCTTGGGCGCCTATGCGCACCAGGACGTGTCATTCGAGAAGCTGGTGGAGGAACTCCAGCCCGAGCGCGACCTGAGCCGCAGCCCGTTCTTCCAGGTGACGCTGACCCTTCAGAACACTCCTGCCGCCGAAGTTCAGTTAAGGGGCATCACCCTCAAGGGACTGGCGACGGAGGAGAAGACCTCGAAGTTCGATCTGTCACTGGTGGTGGAGGAGGTTCCGGACGGCGTCGTGGCGATGGTCAACTACAACAGCGACCTTTTCGAGGCCGGGACGATGGACCGGATGCTCGGACACATGAGGGTGCTGTTGGAGGCAGCCGTTGCTGAGCCGGAGACGCGGCTGGCCGAGCTGCCGCTGATGGGCCGTGAAGAGCGGAAGCGGCTGGTGAAGGAGTGGAGCGGGACGGCATCGGAGTACCCGCGTGAAGCGAGCCTGAGTGCCCTCTTCGAGCAGCAGGTGCAGCGGACGCCGGATGCGGTAGCAGTGGAGTACGAGGACCGGCGGCTGACGTACGCGGAGCTGAATCGCCGTGCGAACCAGTTGGCACACCACCTGAGAAGCATGGGTGTGGGGCCCGAGGTGAGGGTGGGGTTGTGCGTGGAGCGCTCGCTGGAGCTGGTGGTGAGCGTGCTGGGCATCCTGAAGGCAGGGGGCGTGTACGTGCCTTTGGATGCCAGCTACCCGCTGGAGCGACTGGCGTGGATGAAGGCGGAGGCCGGCGTCGCGGTGCTGGTGGCGCAGGAGAAGCTGGCGGACGAGGTAGCCGCGGGTGGCGAGTTGGTGGTGTGCGTAGACACGGAGTGGGACACGCAGATTGCCCTGCAACCGGAGGTCGCACCGAGCACTCATGTGGGCGGTGGAAACCTGGCGTACGTGATGTTCACGTCGGGAAGCACGGGGAAGCCGAAGGGAGTGGGCGTGCCGCACCGAGCGGTGTCACGCCTGGTGCTGGGGACGGACTTCGCGCACTTCGGGCCCGAAGAGGTGTGGCTGCAACTGGCGCCCATCTCCTTTGACGCCTCGACGTTGGAAGTATGGGGCGCGCTGCTGCACGGCTCGCGGTTGGTGGTGTACCCAGCAGGGACGCCGACGTTGGAGGAGCTGGGCCGGAAGCTGGAGTCGTCGGGCGTGACGTCGCTGTGGCTGACGGCGGCGCTCTTCGAGCAGATGCAGGCGCGGCAGCCGAAGGCGTTGGCCAGTGTCCGCCAGTTGCTGGCGGGTGGTGACGCCTTGCCGGTGTCCCGCGTGAAGGAGCGGCTGGCGGCGGGCGGTGTGCTCATCAACGGGTACGGCCCGACGGAGAACACGACGTTCTCCAGCACGTACCGGATGGAGAGGCTGGAGGAGGTAGGTGCCTCGGTGTCCATCGGCCGGCCTGTGAAGAACACGGTGGCTTACGTGCTGGACGTGGGGATGCGCCCGGTGCCGGTGGGCGTACCGGGTGAGCTGTACGTGGGTGGAGACGGGTTGGCCGTCGGGTATGTGGGACGCCCGGAGTTGACGGCGGAGCGCTTCGTCCCAAGCCCATTCGGTGAGGGAGAGCGGCTGTACCGCACGGGAGACGTGGTGCGGTGGCAGGGGAACGGGACGCTGGAGTTTCTGGGCCGAGCGGACACGCAGGTGAAGGTGCGTGGCTACCGGATTGAGTTGGGCGAAGTGGAAGCGGCGCTGGCCCAGCACAGTGGCGTCAGCGAAGCCGTGGTGGTGGCGCGGGAGGACGGGAGCGAAGGCAAGCGGCTGGTGGCCTACGTGACGGCGCAAGAGGGCGCGGAACTGGAGTCCAGCGCGCTGAGAAGCCACGTGAAGCAGCGGTTGCCGGAGTACATGGTGCCTTCTGCGTACGTGGTGCTGGAGACGCTGCCGCTGACGCCGAACGGCAAGGTGGACCGCAAGGCGCTGCCCGCCCCGGATGCCCAGGGGCCGAAGACGGCGCACTTCGCGGCGCCTCGAACGGCGACTGAGCAAAAGCTGGCGTCCATCTTCACCGAGGTGCTGAACGTCGAGCGCGTCGGACTGGAGGGGGACTTCTTCGAGCTAGGTGGCCACTCGCTGCTGGCCACGCAGTTGGTGTCACGCGTCCGCGAGTCCTTCCAGGTGGAACTCCCCCTGAGGGACGTCTTCGAATCGCCGACGGTGGAGAAGCTCGCTCTCCGGCTGGAGGAAATGCAGGCGGGGGCTTCAGCCCTACACGCACCGCCCCTGACGCGAGTCCCTCGGTTGGGGGCACTGCCGCTGTCATTCGCTCAGCAGCGACTGTGGTTCCTCGAACAGCTGGAGCCGGGGAGCCCCGTCTACAACATTCCCTTGGCCATCCGGCTTTCGGGCGCCCTGCGAGTCGATGCACTGGAGCGCGCCCTTCGTGAGCTGGTGCGGCGCCACGAAGTCCTGCGAACGACGTTCCGCTCCGAGGGCGGGACGCCCGTACAGATCGTCTCCCACCAGACGGTGAATACACTGCCGGTGGTGGACCTGTCGTCGCTCTCGTCCGAGGCGGCCGAGACGGAGGTCCAGCATCTGCTGCGTGAGGAGTCTCTCCGCGGATTCGACCTCGCCAGTGGGCCGCTGCTGCGCACACGATTGCTGAAGCACTCCGAGGCGGAGCATGTGCTCCTGGCGAACATGCATCACATCGTCTCGGACGGGTGGTCCATGGGCGTCATCGTCCGAGAGCTCGCGGCACTCTACGGGGCCTTCCGCGAAGGACAGCCGTCGCCCCTGCCTGAACTGGACGTGCAGTACGGTGACTTCTCCGCGTGGCAGCGTGCCTGGCTGGAGAGTGGAGCGCTTCAGCGGCAACTGGACTGGTGGCGTCAGCAACTCGAAGGAGCCCCTCACGTCCTCTCGATTCCCACGGACAGGCCGTTGCCCGCGGTTCAGACCTTCCGAGGCGCGAATCTCCCGGTGCGCATTCCACCGGCGTTGTCATCCGGCGTGAAGACACTGGCGCAGCGGCATGGTGCAACGCCGTTCATGGTGCTGCTGGCGGGCTTCCAGGTGTTGCTGGCCCGGTACTCGGGGCAGGACGACGTGGTGGTGGGAACCCCCGTCGCCGGACGTAACCGCGCGGAGACGGAAGGGCTCATCGGCTTTTTCGTCAACACCGTGGTGTTGCGAGCACGCGCGTCCGCTGAGAAGCCGTTCCTCGCGTTGCTTCGCGAGGTGAAGGACGCGGCACTGGGTGCCTATGTGCATCAGGACGTTCCATTCGAGCAACTCGTGGAAGAGCTCCAGCCGGAACGCACGCTCAGCCACTCGCCGCTGTTCCAGGTGATGTTCTCCTTGCAGAACACGCCAGTACCGGAGGCGCTCGTGCCCGGGCTCTCGATGAGCGCGATGGACACGGAGATCGGCGCCGCGAAGTTCTTCCTGACGCTGGCGTTGGAGGACCTGCCGGACGGCTTCTCCGGCGTCTTCGAGTACAACGCGGACCTCTTCGAGCCGGCCACCGTCCAGCGCATGGCCGCGCACTGGCTTACGCTGTTGGAGGCTGCCGTGGCCTCCCCGGACCGCCGTTTGTCCGAGCTGCCGCTGCTCTCTCCTCAAGAGCGGCACCAGCTCCTGGTGGAGTGGAACGACACCACAACGGCGTATCCACGCGATACGCCCGTGCACGTGCAGTTGGCGGACCTGGCGACGCGCATTCCGGAAACGGTGGCGCTCGCTTGGGAGGGTGGGCAGCTCACGTTCGCGGAGCTGCTGGCGCGGAGCCGCTTGTTGGCGGCGCATTTGCGGCGCTTGGGGGTGGGCCCCGAGGTCCGGGTGGGCCTCTTCGCGCGCCGGTCGCCGGAGTTGGTGGTGGGACTGCTCGCCATCCTGGAGGCCGGTGGTGCCTGGGTGCCGCTGGAGCCGGACGCTCCCCGTGAGCGGCTGGCGCGCATCCTGGAGGACGCGGCGCCCGCGATACTCCTCACCCAGCGGGCGTTGCGAGACCTGGCGCCCGCGACGTCGATGCCCGTGGTGTTGCTCGAGGATGACCTTGGGTCAGTCGCCGCTGGAACTTGGGATGCGAGCGCGGTGGCGGACAACGCCGCCTACGTCCTCTTCACCTCGGGGTCCACGGGACGTCCGAAGGGCGTGCTCGTCTCCCACCGCGCATTGGCGCGACACACGGCGTGGTTCACCGCCGCGCTGAAGCTGGGCACGGGAGACCGGGTGCTGCAGAAGGCCTCTGTTGGCTTTGACGCCTCGGTGCCCGAGCTGCTGGCCACGCTGGTCTCTGGTGCTCGGCTGGTCATCGCACCGCCTGCTGCCGAGAGGGACACCGAGGTGCTGCTGACCGCACTGGAACGCATGCAGGTCACGGTGCTCCAGTTGGTGCCGTCGCAGCTTCGCGTCCTGTTGGCGCACGAAGGTGTGGCGCGAGCCGCGGGCCTGAGGGTTCTGGTATCCGGGGGCGAGGCGCTGCCGGTGGAGCTCGTTCATCAGGCTCGGGAGCGGTTGCCGTCCACGAGCATCATCAATGCGTACGGACCGACCGAGACCACGGTTGATGCCACGGCCTGGCTGGGAGGCGACCTGGGCGAAGGCTCCTTCGCGCCCATTGGCCGACCCATCGCGAACACCCAGGCCTTCGTCCTGGATGCTCAGGGCCAGCCTGTCCCAGTGGGCGTCCCGGGTGAACTCTTCGTCGGTGGAGATGGCCTGGCTCGCGGGTACGTGGGCCGGCCAGACCTGACGGCGGAGCGTTTCGTGCCGGACGCCTTGGGAGGTACGCCGGGTGCCCGGCTCTACCGCACGGGTGATCAGGTTCGGTGGCGCTCGGGGGGCTCGCTGGAGTTCCTGGGCCGCGTGGACACGCAGGTGAAGGTGCGGGGGCACCGCGTCGAACCCGGCGAGGTGGAGGCGGTGCTTGCGGAGCACCCGGCCGTCCACGTCGCCGTGGTGGTGTCGCGGAAGGACGATTCGAATGAGACGCGGCTCGTGGCCTACGTGGTGCCAGGCGATGCGTCAGGCGCGGTGGATGCCACGGCGCTGCGGGCCTTCCTGGCGGAGCGTCTGCCTCTGGCCATGGTGCCCTCGTGGTTCGTGCTCCTGGAGTCGCTGCCGCTGCTCCCCAGCGGGAAGGTGGACCGCAAGGCGCTGCCCGCACCCGAGGTGGACGTCAGCGAGCGACAGTACGTCGCACCCCGCACCCCGACGGAAGAGCTGCTGTGCGGCTTCTTCAGCAGGGTGCTGGGCGTGGAGCGCGTGGGCATTCACGACGGCTTCTTCGAGCTGGGGGGCCACTCGCTCCTCGCGACACAGCTCGTCTCGCGGGTGCGTTCGGCCTTCCGGGTGGACCTCGCGCTGCGGGAGTTGTTCGAGGCGCCCACGGTAGCGGAGTTGGCGCGTCGCATCGAGCAGGCGAAGCGGTCTGGGGCCGAGATGCCGATGCTTCGGAGCCCGGCGGTGCCTCGCGCACGTGAGCTGCCCTTGTCGTTCGCGCAGCAGCGGCTTTGGTTCCTGGATCAACTCCAGCCTGGAAGTGCGTTCTACAACGTGTCCGCGGTGGTGAAGTTGACCGGCGCGCTGGACCCGCGCGCGCTGGAGTGGAGTTTCGAGGAGCTGGTGCGCCGCCACGAGGCCCTGCGGACGACCTTCCGGGACAAGGGGGGGGCCCCGGTGCAGGTCATCTCGGCCGAGCCGGCGCTCGCCTTTGCTGTGGTGTCCCTGGAAGCGCTGGATGACACCGAGCGCGATGCCGCTGCGAAGCGCTGGGCTGAAGAGGAGGCCCAGCGACCCTTCGACCTGAAGAAGGGGCCGTTGTTGCGAGCCACGTTGCTACAGCTGCGGGAGCGGGAGCATGTGCTGGTGCTGGTGATGCACCACATCGTGTCGGACGAATGGTCCATGGGCATCCTCGTGCGCGAGGTGGCCGCGCTCTACGAGTCGTTGTCCCAGGGACAGCGCTCCTCGTTGCCGGACCTTCCGATCCAGTACGGCGATTACGCTGTCTGGCAGCACCAGTGGCTGGCAGACGATGTGTTGGAGGCGCAGCTCGGATACTGGCGACAGCAGCTCGCTGGGGCGCCGAGTGCGTTGGCGTTGCCCACGGACAAGCCCCGCCCGGTGATGCAGACGTTCCGCGGGGGCATGCAGGAGGCGCTCTGGCCCTCCGAGCTATGGGGCGCGGTGAAGGCGCTCGGGCAGAGAGAGGGCGCGACACCGTTCATGGTGCTGCTCGCGGCCTTCCAGTCGCTGCTGTCGCGCTACTCGGGCCAGGATGACGTGAGCGTGGGCTCGCCCATCGCGGGCCGTACGCGTGAAGAGACGGAGGGGTTGATTGGCTTCTTCGTCAACACGTTGGTGCTGCGGACGAAGGTCTCCCCTGTGTCGAGCTTCCGCGATCTGCTCGCTCAGGTACGGGAGGTGACGCTGGGTGCGTATGCGCACCAGGACGTGCCATTCGAAAAGCTGGTGGAGGAACTCCAGCCCGAGCGTGACCTGAGCCGCAGCCCGTTGTTCCAGGTGACGCTGACGCTGCAGAACACGCCATTCTCCGAGGTCCAACTGCGCGAACTGACGCTGACGGGCGTCGACGCAGAGGAGAAGACCTCGAAGTTCGATTTGTCGCTGCTCGCGGAAGAGGTGCCGCACGGGTTCTCCGTGGCGGTGAACTACAACAGCGACCTGTTCGAAGCCGCGACGATGGAACGGTTGCTGGGGCACCTGCGGGGAGTCCTGGAAGCCGCAGTGAGCGCTCCAGAGCTGCGGCTGGCCGAACTGCCGCTGATGGGCCGTGAAGAGCAGCAGTTGGTGAAGGAGTGGAGCGGGACAGCTTCAGCGTACCCACGCGATGCGAGCCTGAGTGCTCTCTTCGAGGCGCAGGTTGAGCGGACGCCGGATGCGGTAGCAGTGGAGTACGAGGACCGGCGGCTGACGTACGCGGAGCTGAATCGCCGTGCGAACCAGCTGGCACACCACCTGAGAAGCATGGGTGTGGGGCCCGAGGTGAGGGTGGGGTTGTGCATGGAGCGCTCGCTGGATCTGGTGGTGAGCGTGCTGGGCATCCTGAAGGCAGGGGGCGTGTACGTGCCGCTGGATGCCAGCTACCCGCTAGAGCGTCTGGCGTGGATGAAGGCGGAGGCTGGCGTCGCGGTGCTGGTGGCGCAGGAGAAGCTGGCGGACGAGGTAGCCGCGAGTGGCGAGTTGGTGGTGTGCGTGGACACGGAGTGGGAGACGCAGATTGCCCATCAGCCGGAGAGCACGCCGAGCACTCATGTGAGCGGTGGAAACCTGGCGTACGTGATGTTCACGTCGGGAAGCACGGGAAAGCCAAAGGGCGTGGGCGTGCCGCACCGAGCGGTGGCACGTCTGGTGCTGGGGACGGACTTCGCGCACTTCGGGCCGGAAGAGGTGTGGCTGCAACTGGCGCCCATCTCCTTTGACGCATCGACGCTGGAAGTGTGGGGCGCGCTGCTGCACGGCGCGGAGCTGGTGGTGTACCCGGCGGGGACGCCGACGCTGGAGGAGTTGGGCCGGAAGCTGGAGTCGTCGGGCGTGACGTCGCTGTGGCTGACAGCAGCGCTCTTCGAGCAGATGCAGGCGCGGCAGCCGAAGGCGCTGGCGAGTGTCCGCCAACTGCTGGCAGGTGGTGACGCGCTGCCTGTGTTGCGAGTGAAGGAACGACTGGCAGCAGGCGGCGTGCTCATCAACGGGTATGGCCCGACGGAGAACACGACGTTCTCCAGTACGTACCGAATGGAGAGGCCCGAGGAAGTAGGTGCCTCGGTGTCCATCGGCCGGCCGGTGAAGAACACGGTGGCCTACGTGCTGGACGGGGCAATGCGTCCAGTGCCGGTGGGGGTACCGGGCGAGCTGTACGTGGGCGGAGACGGCTTGGCAGTGGGGTACGTGGGGCGCCCGGAGTTGACGGCGGAGCGCTTCGTCCCAAGCCCATTCGGTGAGGGAGAGCGGCTGTACCGCACGGGAGACGTGGTGCGGTGGCTGGGGAACGGGACGTTGGAGTTCCTGGGCCGAGCAGACACGCAGGTGAAGGTGCGTGGCTACCGGATTGAGCTGGGGGAAGTGGAAGCGGCGCTGGCCCAGCACGGTGGTGTCAGCGAAGCCGTGGTGGTGGCGCGGGAGGATGGAGGCGAAGGCAAGCGGTTGGTGGCCTACGTGACGGCAGAGGAAGGTGCCTCGCTGGACACGGATGCACTGCGAAGCCACGTGAAGCAGCGGTTGCCGGAGTACATGGTGCCGTCGGCGTATGTAGTGCTGGAGGCGCTGCCGCTGACGCCGAACGGCAAGGTGGACCGCAAGGCGCTGCCCGCCCCGGATGCCCAGGGGCCGAAGACGGCGCACTTCGCGGCGCCTCGAACGGCGACTGAGCAAAAGCTGGCGTCCATCTTCGCCGAGGTGCTGAACGTCGAGCGCGTCGGACTGGAGGGGGACTTCTTCGAGCTGGGTGGCCATTCGCTGCTGGCTACGCAGCTGGTCTCGCGCGTCCGCGAAGCCTTCCATGTTGAGTTGCCTCTCCGGGATGTCTTTGAGGCGCCCACGATAGAGAAGCTCGCCCAGCGGATCGGGACGGAACCGAACGGCACGCAGGTGCTTCATGTGCCGCCGCCGACGCGAATTGAACGAACCGGGCCGCTGCCCCTGTCGTTCGCGCAGCAGCGACTGTGGTTCCTCGACCAGTTGGAGCCGGGCAGCTCGTCCTACAACATCCCTATTGCAGTGAAGCTGACGGGGACGGTGCAGGTGGATGCGCTGGAGCAGGCCTTCAAGGCGCTGGTGCTTCGGCATGAGTCGCTGCGCACGACCTTCCAGAGCAGCGGTGGTGAACCGGCTCAGGTCATCGCAGAGGAGTCAGAGGTCCAGCTACGAGTGGTGGACCTGAGCGACCTGTCCGAGGCTGAACGGGCCTCGGAAGTCCAACGCCTGATCGCCCAAGAGGCAGCGCTTCCGTTCAACCTGACGCGCGGCCCGTTGTTGCGCACGGTATTGCTGAAGCTGTCCAAGCAGGAGCACGTGCTGGTGCTGGTGATGCACCACATCGTGTCAGACGGATGGTCCATGGGCGTACTCGTCCGCGAGGTCGCCGCGTTGTATGAGGCGTGCTCGCAGGGCCTGTCGTCAGCGCTGCCGGAGCTTCCGATCCAGTACGCGGACTACGCGGTATGGCAGCGCGAGTGGCTCCAGGGAGACGTCCTGGAGTCACAGCTCGCCTGGTGGAAGGCGCAGCTCCAGGGGGCCTCGCAGGCACTGGAACTGCCCACGGACAAGCCGCGTCCCGCGGTGCAGACCTTCCGTGGCGCCAGCCGGGATGTGCAGTGGCCGCGTGACCTGTGGGAGGCGGTCAAGGTGCTCGCGCATCGTGAAGGCGCCACGCCGTTCATGGTGCTGCTCGCGGCGTTCCAGGCGGTGCTGTCGCGCTACTCAGGGCAGGATGACCTCTGCGTCGGATCGCCCATCGCCAACCGCACCCGGGCCGAGACGGAGGGGCTGATTGGCTTCTTCGTCAACACGCTCGTCCTTCGTGCTCGACTCGCTGGAAACCCCACGTTCCGGGAGCTGTTGGCTCAGGTTCGCGAACGGACGCTCGGCGCGTATGCGCATCAGGACATCCCCTTCGAGCGACTGGTGGAGGAACTCAAGCCGGACCGCGACTTGAGCCGCAGCCCGCTCTTCCAGGTGATGTTCATCCTGCAGAACACACCCTCCGTGGAGCTGCACCTGCCGGGCCTGACGCTGGCGGGCATGGATGGTGACTCGCGCACGTCGAAGTTCGACCTCACCCTGGAGCTGACCGAGACGCCGCAGGGGGTGTCGGTCAGCGCCATCTACAACAGCGACCTCTTCGAGCCCGTGACGATGGACCGGCTGACGGGCCATCTGCGCGTGTTGCTGGAGGCCGCGCTCCAGGCGCCGGAGGCTCGGTTGGGCGAGCTGCCGTTGCTGGGCGCAGAGGAGCAGCGCCGGTTGCTCGTGGAGTGGAACGACACCCGCAGCGACTTCGTTCCCCACACCATCCAGGCCCTCTTCGAGGCTCAGGCCGCGAAGACGTCTGACGCGCTCGCGGTCGTCGCCGAAGACTCGCGGCTGACCTACGAGGCGCTGAACCGGCGAGCCAATCAACTGGCGCACCACCTGCGGTCGCTGGGCGTCGGTCCGGACGTTCCGGTGGGCTTGTTCCTGGACCGCTCCGCCAGTGCGGTGGTGGGCCTGTGGGGCATTCTCAAGTCAGGTGGTGCCTATGTGCCGCTGGACGTCACGTTCCCGGTCGAGCGAATCCGAAGTGTGCTCGCGGACGCGGGTGTCCAGGTGCTGGTCACGCAGGCGTCCCTGGCGGAGGTCCTGCGCTGGGACGCGGGCGGAGTGGTCCGCCTGGATGCGGACGCGTCTTCTCTATTGGAACGGAGCGAGCGCAACCCGGAGCCCTCGGCGGCGCCGGAGAACCTTGCCTATGTCATCTTCACCTCTGGCTCCACGGGGCGGCCGAAGGGCGTGGCCATCGAGCACCGGCAGCTGGTTCATTACGTAGAAGGCGTCTCGCGCCGGCTGGACCTGCCGGAAGGCGCTTCGTTTGCCTCCGTGTCCACGCTGGCGGCGGACTTGGGCCACACCGCTGTCTTCCCCACGCTCTGCCATGGTGGCGCGCTGCATCTCGTGTCGCGTGAATGCGCGTCGGACCCGTCCGCCCTGGCCGTGCTCTTCGAGCGCGAGGCCGTGGACTGCCTGAAGATCGTCCCCGCTCACTTGCAGGCGCTCCTGGCCTCCGGGAAGCCCGAGCGGGTGTTGCCGCGTCAGCGCCTGGTGCTGGGCGGTGATGTCTCGGATTGGGCGCTGATGGACCGGGTGCACGAACTGTCGCCGGACCTGGTGGTGTTCAACCACTACGGACCCTCCGAGACGACCGTGGGTGTGCTTACGCTGCAGGTGGAGCGTGGGCCTCAGGGGCGTGTGTCGGCGTCGGTGCCGCTGGGGCGGCCCATTCCGAATGCGCGCGTCTACGTGCTGGATGCGTACCTGCGCCCGGTGCCCGTGGGCATTCCGGGAGAGCTGTGCATTGGTGGAAGGACCGTGGGCCGCGGCTACCTGGGCCGGGCGGACCTGACGGCCGAGCGCTTCGCGCCGGACGCGTACTCGGACGAGCCGGGTGCGCGGATGTACCGGACGGGAGACCGGGCACGGCTGCTCGCGGATGGCCGGGTGGAGTTCCTGGGCCGCATGGATGACCAGCTCAAGGTCCGCGGCTACCGCGTGGAGTTGGGCGAGGTGGAAGCGGCGCTGGAGCGGCACCCCTCGGTGCGGGAGTCGGTCGTGGTCGCGCACGAGAGCGGGGCGGATGGCAAGCGCCTGGTGGGCTACGCCGTGCCGAAGCCGGGCCACGCACTGGGGGGCGACGCACTTCGTGACTTCGTGGGCCAGACGCTGCCCGACTACATGGTTCCGCAGGCCCTGGTGGTGCTGGAGGCGCTGCCGCTGACGCCCAACGGCAAGGTGGACCGCAAGGCGCTGCCGGCGCCTGACTTCCAGCCCGTGGATGCCGAGGCTTTCGTCGCGCCGCGCACGGCCACGGAAGAACTGGTGGCGGGGCTGTTCTCCGAGGTGCTGGGGCTCGACCGTGTGGGGATCCACAGTGGCTTCTTCGAGCTGGGAGGGCACTCGTTGCTGGCGACGCAGGCCATCTCCCGCATCCGTGGCGCCTTCGGTGTCGAGCTGCCCCTGAGAGACCTCTTCGAGGCACCCACGGTGGCCGCGCTCGCCGAGCGCGTGGACCGTTGGGTGCGCGCGGGAGCGGGCTTCGCTGCGCCTCCGTTGAAGCCTCGGGCGGGACTGAAGAGCGTCCTGCCACTGTCGTTCGCGCAGCAGCGCTTGTGGTTCCTGGAGCAGCTCGCGCCGGGGAGTGTCTTCTACAATGTGCCGGCAGTGGTGAAGGTGTCGGGGCCGCTCGACGTGGCCGCACTGGAACGCAGCTTCGACGTGCTGGTTCGTCGTCATGAGTCCCTGCGGACGACCTTCCGCGCCGACGGTGGGACGCCCGTGCAGGTCATTGCGCCTGTGGGACAGGTGGTGTTCACGGTCGAGGACTTGAGCGGGCTCCCTGACGCGGAGCAGGAGGTACAGCGCCGAGCGGACGTGGAGGCGCTTCGGCCGTTCGATCTGGCCAAGGGACCCTTGCTGCGGACCCTGCTGCTTCGGCTCGGAGCGCGGGAGCACGTGTTGGTGCTGATGATGCACCACATCGTGTCCGATGGCTGGTCCATGGGTGTCCTCGTGCGAGAGGTCGCGGCGCTGTACGCGGCGTTCTCCCAGGGCCGTCCATCACCCTTGCCGGAACTGCCCGTGCAGTACCCGGACTACGCGGTGTGGCAGCGGGAGTGGCTGAAGGGCGAGGTGCTGGAGGCGCAGCTTGGGTACTGGAAGCAACGTCTGGACGGGGCGCCCGCGGCACTGGAGCTGCCGACCGACAAGGCGAGGCCCGCCGTTCAGACGTATGGCGGAGCATTGCGGCACGAGGTGTGGCCGAAGGCGCTCTGGCGCGACATGGAGGCGCTCGGCCGTCGCGAAGGTGTGACGCCGTTCATGGTGTTGCTGGCTGCGTACCAGGCTGTGCTGTCCAGGTACGCGGGCCAGGAAGACGTGTGCGTGGGGGCTCCCATCGCGGGGCGCGCGCAAGGCGAGACGGAGGGGCTGATCGGCTTCTTCGCGAACATGCTGGTGCTGCGGACGAAGGTGTCCCCGGCATCCACCTTCCGTGAGCTGCTGGCTCAGGTGCGGGAGGTGACATTGGGTGCGTATGCGCACCAGGACGTGCCGTTCGAGAAGTTGGTCGAGGAGCTTCAGCCCGAGCGTGACCTGAGCCGGAGTCCGCTGTTCCAGGTGACGCTGACGCTGCAGAACACGCCCGTGACGGAGGTGAAGCTCGGGGACGGCCTCACGCTGTCTGGCATGGACTCGGAGGGACGGACGTCGAAGTTCGACCTCTCCCTGGTGGTGGAGGAAGTGAAGGGCGGCGTGGTGGTGGCGGCGAACTACAACACCGATCTGTTCGAAACAGAGACGGTGCGCCGGCTGCTTCACCATCTGCGGACCCTGCTGGAGGCGGCCATCGCAGGACCGGAGCAGCGGTTGGCCGAGCTGCCGTTGATGGGGAGTGAAGAGCAGCAGTTGCTGAAGGAGTGGAGCGGGAAGGCTTCAACGTATCCGCGCGATGTCAGCCTGAGTGCCCTCTTCGAGGCGCAGGTGCAGCGGACGCCGGACGCGGTAGCAGTGGAGTACGAGGACCGGCGGCTGACGTACGCGGAGCTGAATCGCCGTGCGAACCAGCTGGCACACCACCTGAGAAGCATGGGTGTGGGGCCCGAGGTGCGGGTGGGGTTGTGCGTGGAGCGCTCGCTGGAGCTGGTGGTGAGCGTGCTGGGCATCCTGAAGGCAGGTGGTGTGTACGTGCCGCTGGATGCCAGCTACCCGCTAGAGCGTCTGGCGTGGATGAAGGCGGAGGCTGGCGTCGCGGTGCTGGTGGCGCAGGAGAAGCTGGCGGACGAGGTAGCCGCGGGTGGCGAGTTGGTGGTGTGCGTGGACACGGAGTGGGAGACGCAGATTGCCCATCAGCCGGAGAGCACGCCGAGCGCCCATGTGGGCGGTGGAAACCTGGCGTACGTGATGTTCACGTCGGGAAGCACGGGGAAGCCAAAGGGCGTAGGCGTGCCGCACCGAGCGGTGGCGCGCCTGGTACTGGGGACAGACTTCGCGCACTTCGGGCCCGAGGAGGTGTGGCTGCAACTGGCGCCCATCTCCTTCGATGCCTCGACGTTGGAAGTGTGGGGCGCGCTGCTGCACGGCTCGCGGTTGGTGGTGTACCCAGCAGGGACGCCGACGTTGGAGGAGTTGGGCCGGAAGCTGGAGTCGTCGGGCGTGACGTCGCTGTGGCTGACGGCGGCGCTCTTCGAGCAGATGCAGGCGCGGCAGCCGAAGGCGCTGGCCAGTGTCCGCCAGTTGCTGGCAGGTGGTGACGCCTTGCCGGTGTCCCGCGTGAAGGAGCGGCTGGCAGCAGGTGGCCTGCTCATCAACGGGTATGGCCCGACGGAGAACACGACGTTCTCCAGTACGTACCGGATGGAGCGGCCGGAGGAGGTAGGTGCCTCGGTGTCCATTGGCCGGCCGGTGAAGAACACGGTGGCTTACGTGCTGGACGTGGGGATGCGCCCGGTGCCAGTGGGCGTTCCGGGTGAGCTGTATGTGGGCGGAGACGGGTTGGCAGTGGGGTACGTGGGGCGCCCGGAGTTGACGGCGGAGCGCTTCGTCCCAAGCCCATTCGGTGAGGGAGAGAGGCTGTACCGCACGGGAGACGTGGTGCGGTGGCAGGGGAACGGGACGCTGGAGTTTCTGGGCCGAGCGGACACGCAGGTGAAGGTGCGTGGCTACCGGATTGAGCTGGGGGAAGTGGAAGCGGCGCTGGCCCAGCACGGTGGCGTCAGCGAAGCCGTGGTGGTGGCGCGGGAGGACGGGAGCGAAGGCAAGCGGTTGGTGGCCTACGTGACGGCGCAAGAGGGCGCGGAACTGGAGTCCAGCGCGCTGAGAAGTCACGTGAAGCAGCGGCTGCCGGAGTACATGGTGCCGTCGGCGTATGTGGTGCTGGAGTCGCTGCCGCTGACGCCGAACGGCAAGGTGGACCGCAAGGCGCTGCCCGCCCCGGATGCCCAGGGGCCGAAGACGGCTCACTTCGAGGCGCCTCGCACGGTGACTGAGGAGAAGCTGGCGTCCATCTTCGCCGAGGTACTCAACGTCGAGCGCGTCAGCATCGACGAAGACTTCTTCGAGCTGGGTGGCCATTCGCTGCTGGCCACGCAGTTGGTGTCACGCGTGAGGGACGAACTGCAGGTAGAGCTCCCGCTGCGAGACATCTTCGAATCCTCCACAGTGGGGAAGTTGGCCGAACGGATTGACGCATCCCGCGGGACGGTAGCGGCTGCGGTTCGAGCACCACCCCTGACGCGCGTCTCTCGGAGCGATGCGCTACCGCTGTCATTCGCGCAGCAGCGGCTGTGGTTCCTCGACCAGTTGGAGCCAGGCAGTCCGTTCTACAACGTCCCCTCCGTGGTGAAGTTGACTGGGCGTCTGCAAACGACCGCGTTGGAGGCCAGCTTCAGTGAACTCGTGCGGCGGCACGAGTCATTGCGCACGACGTTCCGTGTCAGTGGTGGTGAACCCGTGCAGGTCATCGCAACGGATCCGCTCCAGCCATTCCAGCAGCTCGACTTCAGCGAATTGGAGTCGGAGCGCGAATCCTGGGTGCGGCGCTGGATCGAAGAGGAAATTCAGCGCCCGTTCGACCTGGAGACAGGGCCGCTGCTGAGGGCGACGCTGCTGAAGGAGGGGGAAGAAGCGCACGTGTTGGTGTTGGTGATGCACCACATCGTGTCGGACGGCTGGTCGATGGGGGTGCTGGTGAGGGAGTTGGTGGCGCTGTACGAGGCGTACGCGCAGGGGCGCGAGTCACCGCTGACGGAGCTGGAGGTGCAGTACGCGGACTACGCGGTGTGGCAGCGGGAGTGGTTGAAGGGAGAGGTGCTGGAGGAGCAGCTTGAGTACTGGAGGAAACAGCTAGAGGGTGCGCCAGCTGCGCTGGAGTTGCCGACGGACAAGGCGAGGCCGGCGGTCCAGACGTACCGAGGGGACACGAGAGGACTGGAGTGGTCGAAGGAGCTGTGGGAGGGCGTGAAGGGGCTGGCACAGCGGGAGAACGCGACGCCGTTCATGGTGCTGCTGGCGGCCTTCCAGGTGGTGCTGTCGAGGTACGCGAGGCAGGAAGACGTATGCGTCGGGACGGCGATAGCGAACCGGACGCGGGCTGAGACGGAGGGGCTGATTGGCTTCTTCGTGAACACGCTGGTGCTGCGGACGAAGGTGTCTGCGGCGACAAGCTTCCGTGAGTTGCTGGCGCAGGTGCGTGAAGTGACGTTGGGTGCGTACGCGCACCAGGAAGTGCCATTCGAGAGGCTGGTGGAGGAGCTGCAGCCGGAGCGGGACTTGAGCCGCAGTCCGCTGTTCCAGGTGATGTTGGTGCTGCAGAACACGCCGGGAGGAGCAGTGAGCCTGCCGGGGCTGACGCTGGAGGCAGCCGAGTCGTCTGCGAAGACGTCGAAGTTCGATTTGACGCTCGGGTTGAGTGAGACAGATGAGGGCCTTTCTGGAGGCCTCGAGTTCAACAGCGACCTGTTTGAATCCGAGACGATGGAGCGGCTGCTGGAACATCTGCGGGTGCTGTTGGATGCAGCCGTCGCTCGGCCTGAGACGCGGCTGGCCGAGCTGCCGCTGATGGCCCGAGAAGAACAGCAGCTGTTGGTGAAGGAGTGGAGTGGGACGGTATCGGAGTACCCACGGGATGCGAGCCTGAGTGCCCTCTTCGAGGCGCAGGTTCAGCGGACGCCGGACGCGGTGGCGGTGGAGTACGAGGACCGGCGACTGACGTACGCGGAGCTGAACCGACGTGCGAACCAGCTGGCACACCACCTGAGAAGCATGGGTGTGGGGCCCGAGGTGCGGGTGGGGTTGTGCATGGATCGCTCGCTGGAGCTGGTGGTGAGCGTGCTGGGCATTCTGAAGGCAGGTGGCGTGTACGTGCCGCTGGATGCCAGCTACCCGCTGGAGCGTCTGGCGTGGATGAAGGCGGAGGCTGGCGTCGCGGTGCTGGTGGCGCAGGAGAATCTTCTCGAGTCCATGGGTCTCGATGACACCAACTCCAGGGTGTTCGTAGACACGGAGTGGGACACGGAGATTGCCCATCAGCCGGAGAGCACGCCGAGTGCCAACGTGGGCGGTGGAAACCTTGCGTACGTGATGTTCACGTCGGGGAGCACGGGGAAGCCGAAGGGAGTAGGCGTGCCGCACCGAGCGGTGTCACGCCTGGTACTGGGGACAGACTTCGCGCACTTCGGGCCGGATGAGGTGTGGCTGCAACTGGCGCCCATCTCTTTCGATGCATCGACGCTGGAGGTATGGGGCGCGCTGCTGCACGGCGCGAAGCTGGTGGTGTACCCAGCAGGGACGCCGACGCTGGAGGAGTTGGGCCGGAAGCTGGAGTCGTCGGGCGTGACGTCGCTGTGGCTGACAGCAGCGCTCTTCGAGCAGATGCAAGCGCGGCAGCCGAAGGCGTTGGCCAGTGTCCGCCAGTTGTTGGCGGGTGGTGACGCCTTGCCGGTGTCCCGTGTGAAGGAGCGGCTGGCAGCGGGCGGTGTGCTCATCAACGGGTATGGCCCGACGGAGAACACGACGTTCTCCAGCACGTACCGAATGGAGAGGCCGGAGGAGGTAGGTGCCTCGGTGTCCATTGGCCGGCCGGTGAAGAACACGGTGGCCTACGTGCTGGACGGGACAATGCGTCCAGTGCCGGTGGGGGTACCGGGCGAGCTGTACGTGGGCGGAGACGGGTTGGCAGTGGGGTACGTGGGACGCCCGGAGTTGACGGCGGAGCGCTTCGTCCCAAGCCCATTCGGTGAAGGAGAGCGGCTGTATCGCACGGGAGACGTGGTGCGGTGGCTGGGGAACGGGACGCTAGAGTTCCTGGGCCGAGCGGACACGCAGGTGAAGGTGCGCGGCTACCGGATTGAGCTGGGCGAAGTGGAAGCGGCGTTGGCCCAGTACGGTGGCGTCAACGAAGCAGTCGTGGTGGCACGGGACGACGGGAGCGAAGGCAAGCGATTGGTGGCGTATGTGACAGCGCGTACGGGCATGAGCCTGGAGTCCAGCGCGCTGAGAAGCCACGTGAAGCAGCGGTTGCCGGAGTACATGGTGCCTTCTGCGTACGTGGTGCTGGAGTCGCTGCCGCTGACGTCGAACGGCAAGGTGGACCGCAAGGCGCTGCCCGCCCCGGACACCCAGGGGCCGAAGACGGCGCACTTCGAGGCGCCTCGAACGGTGACTGAGGAGAAGGTGGCGTCCATCTTCGCCGAGGTGCTGAGCGTCAAGCGCGTCAGCATCGACGAGGACTTCTTCGAGCTGGGTGGCCACTCGCTGCTGGCGACGCAGCTGGTCTCGCGCATCCGCGAAGCACTCCCCGTTGAACTTCCACTTCGGACAGTTTTCGAGTCCCGGTCTGTTGAGACACTGGCGAGGTGGCTGGACAGTGCCTCGGGAGTCACTGCTGGATTGAGAGGCCCTCCGCTGGTTCGCGCTTCACGTGACGGCGCGCTTCCTCTGTCGTTCGCGCAGCAACGTCTGTGGTTCCTCCACCAGCTTGACCCCGACAGCGCCTTCTACAACGTGCCCGTGGCAGTGAAGCTCTCGGGGGCCCTTGATGTTGCGGCGCTGGAACGGAGCTTCCATTCACTGGTTCTCCGTCATGAGGCGCTGCGCACGACCTTCCGTTCCGAGGCAGGCGTTCCCACCCAGGTCATCTCTCCCGCAGGAAGGGGCGCGTTGGAGTTCGTGGACCTGAGTGCACTCCTGGGCACGGAGAAGACGCTGGAGATCCAGCGTCGAACGGAACTTCAAACACTCCATCCGTTCAACCTGGAGACAGGGCCGCTGCTGAGGGCGACGCTGCTGAAGGAGGGGGAAGAAGCGCACGTGTTGGTGCTGGTGATGCACCACATCGTGTCGGACGGCTGGTCGATGGGGGTGTTGGTGAGGGAGTTGGTGGCGCTGTACGAGGCGTACGCGCAGGGGCGCGAGTCACCGCTGACGGAGCTGGAGGTGCAGTACGCGGACTACGCGGTGTGGCAGCGGGAGTGGCTGAAGGGAGAGGTGCTGGAGGAGCAGCTTGGGTACTGGAGGAAGCAGCTAGCGGGTGCGCCAGCTGCGCTGGAGTTGCCGACGGACAAGGCGAGGCCGGCGGTCCAGACGTACCGAGGGGACACGAGAGGACTGGAGTGGCCGAAGGAGCTGTGGGAGGGCGTGAAGGGGCTGGCACAGCGGGAGAACGCGACGCCGTTCATGGTGCTGCTGGCGGCCTTCCAGGTGGTGCTGTCGAGGTACGCGAGGCAGGAAGACGTATGCGTCGGGACGGCGATAGCGAACCGGACGCGGGCTGAGACGGAGGAGTTGATTGGCTTCTTCGTGAACACGCTCGTGCTGCGGACACGGCTGGGTGGCAATCCCAGCTTCCGTGAGTTGCTGGCGCAGGTGCGCGATGTGACGCTGGGTGCGTACGCGCACCAGGACGTGCCCTTCGAACGACTGGTGGAGGAACTGCAGCCCGAGCGGGACCAGAGCCGCAGTCCCCTGTTCCAGGTGATGTTGGTGCTGCAGAACACGCCGGGCGGCGCGGTAAGCCTGCCTGGATTGAAGTTGGAGGCAGCGGAATCGATTGGGAAGACGTCGAAGTTCGACTTGACGCTCGGCTTCGGAACGTCGAGCGCGGGCGGACTGACGGGCGCGTTGGAGTTCAACAGCGACCTGTTTGAATCCGAGACGATGGACCGGATGCTCGGACACCTGAGGGTGCTGTTGGAGGCCGCCGTCGCTGAGCCAGAGATGCGGCTGGCCGAGCTGCCGTTGATGGGGCGTGAAGAGCGGCAGTTGCTGAAGGAGTGGAGCGGGAAGGCTTCAACGTACCCGCGCGAAGCGAGCCTGAGTGCCCTCTTCGAACAGCAGGTGCAGCGGACGCCGGACGCGGTGGCGCTGGAGTACGAGGACCGGCGACTGACGTACGCGGAGCTGAATCGCCGTGCGAACCAGCTGGCACACCACCTGAGAAGCATGGGTGTGGGGCCCGAGGTGAGGGTGGGGTTGTGCGTGGGGCGCTCGCTGGAACTGGTGGTGAGCGTGCTGGGCATCCTGAAGGCAGGGGGCGTGTACGTGCCTTTGGATGCCAGCTACCCGCTGGAGCGACTGGCGTGGATGAAGGCGGAGGCTGGCGTCGCGGTGCTGGTGGCGCAGGAGAAGCTGGCGGACGAGGTAGCCGCGGGTGGCGAGCTGGTGGTGTGCGTGGACACGGAGTGGGAGACGCAGATTGCCCATCAGCCGGGGAGCACGCCGAGCGCCCGTGTTGGCGGTGGAAACTTGGCGTACGTGATGTTCACGTCGGGAAGCACGGGGAAGCCGAAGGGAGTGGGCGTGCCGCACCGAGCGGTGTCACGCCTGGTGCTGGGGACGGACTTCGCGCACTTCGGGCCGGAAGAGGTGTGGCTGCAACTGGCGCCCATCTCTTTCGATGCCTCGACGTTGGAAGTGTGGGGCGCGCTGCTGCACGGCGCGAAGCTGGTGGTGTACCCGGCGGGGACGCCGACGTTGGAGGAGCTGGGCCGGAAGCTGGAGTCGTCGGGCGTGACGTCGCTGTGGCTGACGGCGGCGCTCTTCGAGCAGATGCAGGCGCGGCAGCCGAAGGCGCTGGCCAGTGTCCGCCAACTGCTGGCGGGTGGTGACGCCTTGCCGGTGTCCCGCGTGAAGGAGCGGCTGGCGGCGGGCGGTGTGCTCATCAACGGGTACGGCCCGACGGAGAACACGACGTTCTCCAGCACGTACCGGATGGAGAGGCCGGAGGAGGTAGGTGCCTCGGTGTCCATTGGCCGGCCGGTGAAGAACACGGTGGCCTACGTGCTGGACGGGGCAATGCGTCCAGTGCCGGTGGGGGTACCGGGTGAGCTGTACGTGGGCGGAGACGGGTTGGCAGTGGGGTACGTGGGGCGCCCGGAGCTGACGGCGGAGCGCTTCGTCCCAAGCCCATTCGGTGAAGGAGAGCGGCTGTACCGAACGGGAGACGTGGTGCGGTGGCTGGGGAACGGGACGCTAGAGTTCCTGGGCCGAGCAGACACGCAGGTGAAGGTGCGTGGCTACCGGATTGAGCTGGGGGAAGTGGAAGCGGCGCTGGCCCAGCACGGTGGCGTCAGCGAAGCCGTGGTGGTGGCGCGGGAGGACGGGAGCGAAGGCAAGCGGTTGGTGGCCTACGTGACGGCGCAAGAGGGTGCGGAACTGGAGTCCAGCGCGCTGAGAAGTCACGTGAAGCAGCGGCTGCCGGAGTACATGGTGCCTTCTGCGTATGTGGTGCTGGAGACGCTGCCGCTGACGCCGAACGGCAAGGTGGACCGCAAGGCGCTGCCCGCGCCGGACACAGAGGGCACGGCGAGCGAGAAATATGTTGCGCCTCGAACAGCGACCGAGAAGACGTTGGCCGCAATCTTCGTCGAGGTCCTGAAGATCGAGCGGGTCGGGCTCGACGGAGACTTCTTCGAGCTGGGCGGACACTCTTTGCTAGCCACGCAGTTGGTGTCGCGCGTGCGGGAGGAACTCCAAGTAGAGCTCCCCCTTCGAGACATCTTCGAGTGTCCCACGGTGGAGAAGCTCGCCCAGCGGCTGGACCACACTTCGAAAACAGATGGCGGCGTGCAGCCACCACCGTTGGTACGGGTTCCTCGCGACAGGGCGCTTCCCCTGTCATTCGCCCAGCAGCGCTTGTGGTTCCTCGCGCAGTTGGAGCCTGACAGCACCGTCTACAACGTCCCGGCGTCGGTGCGGTTGACGGGCGCCTTGGACGTTCCCGCGCTGAAGCAGAGCTTCGACGCGCTGATCCATCGTCACGAGGCGCTGCGCACCACGTTCCGGACCGAGGGTGGTTCGCCGGTACAGGTCATCGACCCACGGGGCGGCGCGGGCCTCGACATCGTGGACCTGCGCTCGCTGCCCGTGGCACGGAGGGAAGAGGAGGCGCAGCGGATCGCGCAAGAGGCGTCACAGCGCCCGTTCGACCTGGAACGCGGTCCACTGCTGCGGATCGCCTTGCTCGCGCTGTCGGAGCAGGATCATGTGTTGGTGCTGGTGATGCACCACATCGTCTCGGACGGTTGGTCCATGGGGCTCCTGGTTCGCGAACTGACCGAGCTCTACGCGTCCTTCTCCCAGGGACAGCCGTCGCGCTTGCCGGAGCTGCCGCTTCAGTACGCGGACTACGCGGTCTGGCAGCGCGAGTGGCTTCAGGGAGACGTCCTGGACGCGCAGCTCGGCTATTGGAAGCAACGCCTGGACGGCGCGCCCCGGTTGCTGGAGCTGCCCACGGACAGGCCGCGTCCGGCAGTCCAATCCCTGGAAGGGGCGTACGTGCCCTTCTCGTTGGGCCTTGAGCTGTCCGAGGCGGTGCGCGCACTCGCCCGCCGTGAAGGCGCCACGCCGTTCATGGTGCTGCTGGCGGCGTTCCAGGCCGTGCTGGCGCGTTACTCAGGGCAGGACGACGTGAGCGTCGGTTCGCCCATCGCCGGACGCACTCGCGCGGAGACGGAGGGGCTCATCGGCTTCTTCGTGAACACGCTGGTGCTCAGAACCCGGCTGGAGGGGAGCCCGTCCTTCCGTGAGCTGCTGGCTCGGGTCCGGGAGGTCACGCTTGGCGCCTACGCGCACCAGGACGTGCCTTTCGAGAAGCTCGTCGAGGCGCTGCGTCCGGAGCGCAGCCTCAGTCATTCGCCGCTGTTCCAGGTCATGCTCACCTTCGACAGCACACCAGATGCTGGAGGAGACGCGCAGGCCGGCATGGGGATGAAGCACGTCGCCGTGGAGCACCGGGTGTCGCGGTTCGACCTCTCGCTCGGCTTCGTGGAAGGCAAGGACGGCTTCTCCGGCGGGCTGGAATACAGCACCGCCCTCTTCGAGCCCGAGACCGCGGCGCGACTTCTGGGCCACCTGAAGGCGCTGCTTGAAGGTGCCGTGACGGAGCCGGACCGGTCCGTGTACGCGCTTCCCTTGCTGGGTGCGGATGAACAGCGGCGGTTGCTGGTGGAGTGGAATGACACCGGCTCCGACGATGTCGCGGAGACGAGCATCCACGCCCTGGTCGAACGGCAGGCGGCGGCCACTCCCGACGCCGTGGCGGTGGTGGCTGGTGACGAAGTGCTCACGTACCGCGAGCTCATGCAGCGGTCGGACCGGCTGGCGGGGAAGCTCCGCACTCTGGGCGTCGGGCCTGAGGTCCGCGTGGGCCTCTGTGCGGAGCGCAATGCGGACCTGCTGATCGCGGTGCTCGGCATTCTCAAGGCGGGTGGCGCGTACGTCCCGTTGGACCCGGCATATCCAAGCCAGCGGCTGGCCTTCATGATCGAGGACTCCCAGCCTCGCGTCCTGGTGGGCCAGCGCTCGCTGCTCGACGCGCTGCCTCACGGAGACGTGCCCCGGTTGGCGCTCGACGATGCGAATGGGCTCGTGGCGGAAGCAGATGCGGCGCCGGTTCCCAGGTCCGCACCGGACCATCTGGCCTACGTGCTCTTCACGTCGGGTAGCACGGGCCGGCCGAAGGGCGTGGCCCTGGCGCATCGCAGCGCCGTGGCCTTCCTGCGCTGGACGACGCAGGCCTTCTCGTCGGACGAGCTGATGGGGGTCCTCGCCTCCACGTCGCTCAACTTCGACCTGTCCGTGTTCGAGATGTTCGCGCCGCTCATCCGTGGCGGGTCCGTGGTCATCGCTCGCAATGCCTTTGAGTTGCCGTCGCTCCCGGGGGCCCGGCGAGTGACGCTCGTCAACACGGTGCCCTCCGCGATGGCGGAGTTGGTGCGTGCCCTTGCCGTGCCGGACTCGGTGCGCACGGTGAACCTGGCGGGAGAGCCGCTGGCCCAATCCCTGGTGGAAGCCATCCACCAGGCCGCACCCGGTGTGAGGCGCGTGCTCAACCTCTACGGCCCCACCGAGGACACGACGTACTCGACCTGGACTGTGGCCCCTCACGGCGCCGCGCGGGAGCCCACCGTGGGGCGGCCGATTGAGGGGACTCGCGCGTACGTGTTGGATGCGCTCGGTCAGCCAGTGCCTCAGGGCGTGGCGGGCGAGCTGTACCTGGGCGGGGCGGGGCTTGCCCGAGGGTATGTCGACCGGCCCGAGTTGACCGCCGAGCGCTTCGTTCCTGACGCGTTCGGTCCGCGGCCCGGCGCGCGGCTGTACCGCACGGGAGATCGCGTCCGGTGGCTGCCGGATGGCGTGCTGCAGTGCCTGGGCCGAATCGACCAGCAGGTGAAGGTGCGTGGCTTCCGAATCGAGCTGGGCGAAGTCGAGGCGGTGTTGCGAAGGCATCCAGACGTGCGCGAGGCCGTGGTGCTCGTGCGCGACGACGGGAGCGAAGGACGGCGCCTGGTGGCGTACATCGTGCCGCAGCCGGACAGAGTGCCCGACGCCACCGCGCTCCGGCGCTTCGTGAAGGAGGGGCTGCCGGACTTCATGGTGCCCTCGGCGGTGAGGGTGCTGGCCTCGCTGCCGCTGACGCCCAACGGCAAGGTGGACCGCAAGGCGCTCCCGGCGCCGGACGCACTCCGTCCGGAGTCGACGCGGGCCTATGTGGCGCCTCGGGATGCGCTGGAGCTCCTGCTCGCGCGCATCTGGGAGGAGTTGCTGGGCACCGGCCCCATTGGCATCCACTCCGACTTCTTCGAACTGGGAGGGCACTCGCTCCTGGCCATGCGGATGGTGTCGCTCATCCGCGAGCGCCTGGGACGCAGCCTGCCCGTGGTTTCACTGTTCCAGGCGGGGACGCTGGCGGAGCTGGCTTCTCGGCTCCAGCAGGCACCCGGGCGCGTGTCCCCGCTGGTGCCCATTCAGCATGGCGGTTCGCAGCGGCCCGTCTTCTGCGTCCACCCTGTCAGCGGCAACGTCCTGCCGTACCTGGAACTGTCGCGGCGCCTGGGGCCGGACCAACCGTTCTACGCGTTCCAGGCCCCGGGCCTCGAAGGCGAGCGGGCTCCGCTGGGGACCGTGGAGGCGATGGCCACCACCTATGTGGAGGCCATGCGCGGCGTCCAGACCCGCGGGCCATACCGGCTTGCGGGGTGGTCCTTGGGAGGTGTGGTGGCCTTCGAAATGGCGCGGCAGTTGGAGCAGCAGGGGGAGCAGGTGGAGCAGCTGACGCTCATCGACGCCTACGCCTTCGATCAGCGGCCAGTGGACCCCGTGGGCGCGGAGTGGCTTGCTGCCCGGTTCGTGGAGTTCACGGGCCAGCTCCTGGGCCTGCCCATCTCGGAGTTGATGGCGGATACACATCCCGCGGACGAGGCTTCGCTGCTGGGCCGCCTGTTGGAGCTGGGGCGGCGCACCGGCGTTCTGGCTCAGGGCGTTGGCGCCGAACAACTCCACGCGCTGTACCGTGTCTACGAGAGCAACCTCCGCGCCCTCTGGGATTATCAACCAGGACGCTACGGTGGCCGCGTCACGCTGCTGCGCGCGAGCGAGACGCACGTACCCACGGGCACGGATGGCGGCTGGGGAGCGCTGGCGGAGGGAGGGGTGGAGGTGCACGAACTCTCCGGTGACCACCACTCCATCCTCAGGGCGCCAGCGGTTGACGAGATCGCGGAGACGATGGCGCTCAAGTCGTCCCCATAGAGGTCCACCTGTCGCAGGTGATGAGGCAGACACGCTCATCGCCTGCGCTGGAGGTCACTTCCTGTCCGGAGGAACGGGCAGCACCCAGATCTCCCGTCCGTGCACCGCATCTTGCGCGGTGAAGTAGATGAACTCGCCCGCGCGGATCAGGTCTTGCGGATAGGAGGATGCGGGCCCGGGGCGGATGTCCTGGAGCAGGCGGGTGCCTCCTGGCTGTCCGTTGCTCACCCACAGCTCGTGGCCGTGGGCGGTGTCGTAGGCGTAGAGGACGACTCGGCCGTCATCCGTGGGAACGGGCGTGGGCACTCGCAGGTCCGGGGAGACAATGAGCGGTTGGTACAGCAGCTTCGTGCCCTGCGTGGTGCCATCCGTCCTCCACAGCTGGACATCGAACGGGGCGGGACTGCCGATATCGTAGAAGAGCGTGAAGTAGAGCTTGCGATCGGTCGCCGTGAACGAGGACACGAAGATGAAGAACTCGCGCGGTGAGTTCGCGTACGGGTTGGGGATGACCGCGACCCGGTTCGAGCGTGGGTGGCAACTCGGGTCTGGATCCAGCTTGCGGAGCTCGGTCGCGGTATAGCCAGGGGTGAACGTCGCGAAGTAGAGACGTTTCTTGAAGACGGTGATGGGCTGCGCCTCCGAACCCTCGGGTCCAGGCCGGGTGTCCTCGACGAGCTCCGTGCCCCGGGCCGTGCCGTCACTGCGCCACAGTTCGCGCCCGTGCTCGCCGTCGTCGGCGGAGAAGTAGAGGATGCCCGCCGCGGCAGTCAGATGCCGCGGAAACGACGAGCCCGTGCCTGGGAGGATGTCCTTCACCAGGCGGGTTCCCGCAGAGGTGCCGTCGCTGACCCAAAGCTCCGTGCCCGTCTCAGGCATGCCGAGGCTCATGAAGAGGCGGTTGCCGACGCTCGCCACGTCCAGGGGACCGTTTACGGCGTCCTCTGGACCCAGGTCCTTCACGCGCACCGTGCCCGCGGAGGTGCCGTTGCTGCGCCAGAGCTCCACGCTGCCGGCGGCAATGATGGCCGGGCGGACCACCCGGAAGAAGAAGAGGGTGTCGCCCACCGCGATGAAGTTCTCCAGGATCGTGTAACCGGAATCCGGGCGGAGGTTCTTGATCAGACGCGTGCCAGCGGTCGTGCCATCGCTCACCCACAGCTCGGCGCCGTGCTCCTCGCTGAAGCCCCCCGTGAAGAAGAGCTTCTGGTCCACCACCGTCAGCCGTCCGGGCGGGTCCACCAGGTGCTTCACCGGCACGGTGCTCGCGCTCGTTCCTTCGCTGCGCCAAAGGGCGCCCTTGCCTGCCTCGAAGTCAAAAGCGGAGAAGAAGAGCCGACCCCGGAAGGACGTCAGGTCCGTGGGCGCGGGGCCGCCGAATGGACCAGGCACCGGATCCTCGGGCGGCGGGTAGAGATCCTTCAGGAGAGAAGCCGGGCCGAGCCCGGGATGCCTGTTTGCCCGTTGAGCCGAGACCGTCTCGGGGGCATCCGTGTCCGAGAGTGAGTCCTCCGGGAGGGATTCCCCGCATCCCATTGCCAACAACCAGACTCCCACCAACAAACGCCATGCACGCATGAATGTTCCCCCACGCCCTCGGGTCGCCGGCCCCTCGCCATCGGTATGCGTGGCGGAGCGCCACTGCCAGGGGGCGTCCTCGATTCCGCGTGGCACCTGTTCACCAAAGCCAGACGGGGGCGAACGCCATCTCCGCGCGGACACAGTGCCTCGGTGGATGGTGGGAGCTTGCCCCACCCACTCATTGGGCCTGAACGCCGGTTGTAACGTGACGCTTCACACCGACTCGCCGCGTGACGCCTGTCTGTTTTGCTTGCCGAGAAAAACTTGGAAGCATTGAAAAACAGGACACGCTCCTGGTACTTCGAGAGCACCTCCCCGCGGTACCGGAAAGGTGCACTGTATGCAGCGATGTATCGGAGCAGCCCCACGGCGTTTCCTGTCCCTCTCCCTCATGTCCGTCATGGCGCTGAGCCAGGGGTGCCAACCCACGGATGAAGATCTGCCTGTCGAGGAGTCCGCGACGGGCGAAGCCGCACAGCCCGTCTCGGTTCCTGGCTTCGCGGAGATGCACCACCACATGTTCGCCGAGGAGGCGTTTGGCGGTGGTTGGTTCCACGGCAAGCACAACGGCTCCCTGGTGAGCTGTGACGGAGGCTTTCCGGAGAGCGACCACGCGCGCGTTCGCATGGACCTGGGCTCCATGCTCAACGTGTGCCCCAACGCGGGCGGAATCAACCTGAGCGGCGTGCCGGTGCTGTCGCAGATGTTCGGGGTGGGCGGCGCGGTGGCGTCGGAAATCATCGGCGAGATCGAAGGGACGGAGGGTGACACCGGTCTCCATCTGGGCCGGATGAGCGTGCCCACGCAGTGGCCACGCTGGGACACCATCGCGCATCAGCAGGCCTGGGAGGGCTGGCTGCAGCAGGCGCATCAGGGAGGCCTGTCCCTGGTCACCATCTCCCTGGTGAGCAACGAGTTCCTCTGTAAGGCGCTGCCGTACCAGAACATCAAGCGCCCATGTGACGAGATGGTGGACGTGGACGTGCAGTTGCAGATGGCGCGTGACTTCGACGCTCGCACGCCGTGGGCGGAGATCGCGCTGTCGCCGGCGCACGCGCGGCAGATCATCGCCTCCGGCAAGCTGGCCATGGTGCTCTCCATCGAGTCGAGCAAGCTGTTCGGCACCAAGAACTGGCAGTCCGAGCTCAACCGCGTCTACTCGCTGGGCGTGCGCTCCATCCAGCCGGTGCACCAACTGGACAACCGCTTCGGCGGCGCGGCGCCCCATAACGCGATCTTCCAGGTCTCGCAGTTCCTGGAGAACTGCCACGTGGACACCGACTGTGGCCTCACGGGCAACGGCTTCACGCTGGGCTTCGACGTGGACGCCAACTGCAAGAACACCAAGGGCCTCACGTCCGAGGGCCGGGCGCTGGTCGCGGAGATGATGAACAAGGGCATGCTCGTCGACGTGGCGCACATGTCCGAGCGCTCCGTGGACGACACGTTCGCCATCGCCCAGAGCCGCAACTACTACCCCATGTACATCTCCCACGGTCACTTCCGTGAGGTGATGCACCCGGGGCTCGCCGCCAACGAGAAGACGACGCCCGCGTCCATCATCCGCTACCTGCGCCAGACGGGCGGCATGTTCGGCCTGCGCACCGCGCACGACGAGACGCGCGACTACACCCGCACGCCGGTCGCCAACAACTGCCAGGGCTCCACGCGCTCGCTGGCGCAGGCCTACGAATTCGGCCGCCTGGGCCTCAAGGTGAACATGGGCTTCGGCGCGGACCTCAACGGCTTCATCCAGCAGACCCGCCCGCGGTTCGGCCCCCACGGCGCCTGCTCGGCCGGCTTCGCCGCGGAGGCGGCGTTCCAGGCCCAGCAGCAGCTCTCCGCTGGCCCGCCGCCGCTGGGCACGGACTTCGACAACTACGGCCTGGCCCACGTGGGCCTGCTGCCGGACGTGGTGCGTGACCTGAAGCAGCTCGGCGTCAACACCACGGGCCTGGAGGGCTCGTCCGAGACGTTCATCCGCATGTGGGAGCGGGCCACCGGCACGCGCACCGGCATGGCGGACAGCGCAGGGGACATCGACACCAGCGGTGTGGCGGCCTACGTGCCGAAGGAGACCCGCGCGGCCCAGTATCCAACCAGCTCCACCTGCTCCACCGACAGCGACTGCGCCAGCACCCAGTACTGCGGCTGGGGGCTCAACGCCGGCAAGTGTCAGAACAAGAAGGCCAAGGGCGCCATCTGCGGCAGCGCCCGGGAGTGCCTGTCCAACAACTGCCGGTGGACCCTGACCTGCGGATGAGGTCGCTTGCTGGCATGTGAGCAAGCCGTGTCAACCCACATGCCAGACGTCCCCGCGGCTGGCCGTTCATTGAGCGGCGGCCACCGCGGGGCCCCTTCATTCGTTGCCCGCCTGGGGGCTTCATGGTATCGAAAATGATAGTCAATATCGATAACTGGAGCGTTCGTGACGACGACGACTGAGCGTGTCTATCGGCGGGGACCGTTCCCCGTGAAGTTCCGCCTCTTGGAGGTGAAGCGGGTGAAGCGGGTGACGCCGCAGATGGTCCGCATCACCCTGGCGGGCGAGGACCTGGAGGGCTTCTACAGCCCCGGCGCGGACGACCATGTGAAGCTGCTGTTCCCGGAGGAGGGCAAGCGCATGCCTGTCATCCCCACGGTGACGCCCACGGGGTTGGTGCTGAAGGAAGGCGAGCGCAAGCCGGACGCGCGTGACTACACGCCGCGCCGGTATGACGCCGCGGCGGGTGAGCTGGACATCGACTTCGTGGTGCACGGCACGGGGCCCGCGACGACGTGGGCGAGCAAGGCGCAGGTGGGTGACCTGCTGGCCGTGGGGGGGCCGCGCGGCTCCACGTTCGTGGCGCAGGACTTCAGTTGGTACCTGCTCGCGGGCGACCCATCCGCACTGCCGGCCATTGGCCGCATCCTGGAGGAGCTGCCGGAGGGGACGCGCGCCATCGTGTTCTGCGAAGTCCCGGACGCGTCCGAGGAGCAGCAGTTCACCACCCGCGCCAACGCGACGGTGACGTGGCTGCACCGCAACGGCGTGGAGGCGGGGCACTCGGACGTGCTGCAGCAGGCCATCCGCGGGCTGGAGTTCCCCGAAGGGGACTATTTCGCCTGGGTGGCGGGTGAGGCGCACACCGTGCGCCCCATCAAGGACCACCTCATCAACGAGCGTGGCGCCAACAAGAGCTGGGTCCGGGTGACGGGCTATTGGAAGCGCGGCACCTCGGACCACCACGACTCGAAGGGCTAGGCCGCCGCCGGGTGCGCGAGGGAGCGGAGGACTTCGCCCGTCATCTCGATGGCGTAGTCAATCTGCTCCTCCGTGTGCGCCGTGCTGAGGAAGGTGACGTCGCGGCGCAGCAGGATGCCCCGGCGGGCCATGCCCGCCTGGAAGGGCTGCATCTGCTTCGCGTGCTCCGCCGGGTCCTTGGCGAACAGGAAGAAGGGAATCGCGTCGTAGCCAATCACGCGCAACGATGAGCCCGCGGCCTCCGCCTGGGCGTTGACGCCCTCGCGCAGCTTGCGGCCCAGACGGGCCAGGTGCTGGATGTAGGCGCCATCCCGGTAGCCCTTCAGCACCGCCTCGCACACGTACAGCGACAGCAGCTCACCGCCGAAGGTGGTGGACACCTGGAGCTCGCTCAGGCGGCTCAGGTGCTTTGCCGGACCGGCGATGGCCGACAGCGGCATGCCGCCAGCGATGCTCTTGGAGAGCGTCACGAAGTCCGCGCGGACGTCGAAGAACTCCTGGGCGCCGCCCACGGCGAGCCGGAAGCCGGTGACGACCTCGTCCAGGGCGAACAGGACGTTGTTCGCGGTGCATGTGGCGTGCACCTGCTGGAGGAAGGCCGGGGTGAGGGGCCGGTTGTAGGGCACCGACAGCAGCACCAGGGCGAGCTCGCTGGCGTTCTTCTCGATGGTGGCCAGCAGGGTCGGCTCGTCCGGGGGCGTGAAGAGCGGCATCCGGAGGGTCAGCGCCGCCAGCGCGGGCGGGACGCCCGGCGTGTCGAACATGAAGTGGTCGTGCCAGCCGTTGTAGCCGACGGTGATGATCTTCTGCTTGCCGGTGATGTGGCGCGCAAGGCGCACGGCGGTGGACGTGGCATCCGCGCCCGTCTTGAAGAAGCGCGCCATCTCCGCGCCGGGGATGAGGTCCACCAGCGTCTGGGCGGCGGAGACCTCCACCGGCGTGGGCAGCGAGTGGAGGACACCTTCCTCCAGGTGCTCCCGGATGGCGTTCACCACGGCCGGGTCATTGTGGCCCAGCATGTTGGCGCCCAGGCCGCCGATGAAGTCGATGTACTCCTGGCCGTCCACGTCCTCCACCAGCGCGCCCTTGCCCTTGGCCAGGAACACGGGGAAGGCGCCGAGCGCGAACATCTCCGGGCGCTTCATCATGGACTGCGTGACGCCGGGGACCAGCCGCCGCGCCTCGGCGAGGAGCTGGTTGGAGCGGTCGAGCTTCAGCTCGCCCGGGATGGGACGCGGCAGGGAAGGGTGCTTCTTGACGGGAGTGTCCATGGACGTTTCCTTCTGTGTGTCGAGACGGAGGCTGCGATTCACCGAGGCGTGGGTGCCGCGTTGAGCGGGACGGCGCGACGGCCAAAGGTCCAGAGGATGAAGAGCGAGGCGGTGGTGACGCCCACGGCGAGCCATCCGGCCACTCCGAAGCCCACCAGCTCACCGCCAGGCGTGGTGGCCAGCATCAAGCCGCTGGCCCACGCCGCGAGCCCGGAGGCGCCGTCACTGGCGGCCATGTTCATGGCCATGTACCGCCCGCGCAGCGGCGGCGGTACCTTCGAGGAGATCAACGCGATGGTGGGGATGGGCCGCGTGGACGTCAGGGACATGAAGAGGACGAAGGCGACCATCACCACCGGCAGCGGAGCGGCGGGAAGGTGCGTGAAGCCCAGGTGCGGCACCATGGTGCCCACCAGCAGCAGCCCGAGCACCCGGGCGGGGCCAAACCGGTCCACCCAGCGGCCCACCTGACGCGCCGCGAGCAGCGTGGCGGCGCCGCCAGCCAGGTACACCCAGGTCAGGTCGGTCTGCTTCAGCCCGAGGTTCCCGACCATGAACGCGCTCAGGTACGGAATCAGCAAGAAGCTGGAGAAGGCGACGCTGAACGTCAGCAGCCAGCCCAGCGCGAAGCCCGGCGTGAAGAGCGCCGTGACGGAGGGCGCCTGACGCCCCGAATCCGTGGTGACATGGGCATCCAGCCGCGGAAGCACGGCGAGCAGCCCGAACCACAGGAGCGCCCCGAGGATGCCAATGGCCCAGAAGGGGGCGCGCCAGCCGAGCATGTTGGCCATGCCCAGGCTCAGGGGAACGCCCGCCACCGCGGACAACCCGAGCGATGACATCACCGTGCCGATGGCCTGGCCCCGGCGCTCACCGGGGATGGTGTCCGCGATGATGGACATGATGACCGCGCCCATGAGGCCCGCGCATCCTCCAGCGATGCTCCGGGCCACCAGCAGCCACGCGTGGCTCTGCGCCGCGCCGCAGGCCAGCGTGGCTGTGATGAACCCTCCCAGGATGACCAGCAACGTGCTTCTGCGGCCAAACCTGTCGACCCACGCGAGCCCCAGCACGCCCATGGCGGCGGAGGCCAACGTGTAGGAGGACACCAACGTTCCGAACTGCGCGGCTGACAGACTGAACAGCCGCATGAACTCTGGACCCAGCGGCAGGACGATCATGAAGTCCAGCAAGTGGGTGAACTGTACGCCCGCCAGCAGCAGGATGAGCAGACGCTCCTGTCGCGGTGTGAACGAGGCGGTCACGAAAGGCTCCAGCGATTCAGGCCGCACGGGCTTCGTGCGTGCGAAGGGACGGCATGGATTCGGCGACGAGGAAGGCCAACTGAAGGGCCTGGTCCGCGTTGAGGCGCGGATCGCAGTGGGTGTGGTAGCGGCTGGAGAGGTCGTCTTCCGTCACGGGCTGGGGGCCGCCCAGGCATTCGGTGACGTTCTGCCCGGTCATCTCCAGGTGCAGGCCCCCCGGGTGGACGCCTTCCGCGGCGGCGGCGTCCATGAATCCACACACCTCCGTGAGGATGCGGTCGAAGGAGCGCGTCTTGTAGCCATTGCCGGCCCTGTGGGTGTTGCCGTGCATCGGGTCGATGGTCCAGATGACGGGGCGCCCGTCCCGGCGCGTGGCGGCCATGAGCCGGGGCAGCCGTTCCGCGACCCGGTCCGCGCCAAACCGCCCGATGAGGGTGATGCGGCCCGGGATGCCCTGGGGATTGAGGAGGTCCATCAGCCGGAGCACTTCGTCGGGCTCCATGGTGGGGCCACACTTGATGCCAATGGGGTTCTGGATGCCGCGCATGAACTCCACGTGGCCGCCGTCGAGCTGGCGGGTGCGCTCGCCAACCCACAGCATGTGCGCGGACGCGGCGTACCAGCCGCTGCCGTCGGGCTCGGCGCGTGTCATGGCCTCCTCCATGTTGAGGAGCAGCGCTTCGTGGCTGGTGAAGAAGTCAATGGCATTGGAGCTGCTGCGAGGCTCCGGGTTGACCCCCAGCGCCCGCATGAACGACAGGGATTCGAGGATGCGGTCCGCCAGCAAGCGGTTGATGCCGCCCTGGGGCCAGCGCTGGGGGTCGGCGAGCTCCTCGTAGCCGCGCTGGGCGAAGGCTCGCAGCAGGTTCAGCGTGGCGGAGGACTGGTGATAGGCCTTGAGCAGCCGGCGCGGGTCTGGCGTTCGCGCCTGGGCGTCGAACTCCATGCCGTTGATGATGTCTCCGCGGTAGCTGGGCAAGGTGACGCCGCCCAGCGTCTCCATGGGGCTGGAGCGCGGCTTGGCGAACTGCCCGGCGATGCGGCCCACCTTCACCACCGGCCGGTTGCCGGCGAAGGTCAGCACCATGGCCATCTGCAACAGCAGCCGGTAGGTGTCCCGGATGTTGTCGGTGGTGAACTCCTTGAAGCTCTCCGCGCAGTCGCCCCCTTGCAGCAGGATGGCCTTGCCTTCGGCGACCTTGGCGAGCCTGGCGGTGAGCCGGCGCGTCTCGTCCGCGAAGACGAGCGGAGGCAGGCGGGACAGCTCGGCCTCGGTCTGGGCCAGGGCCCGCGCGTCCGGATAGTCCTCCGGCATGTACTTGACGGGCTTGTGCCGCCAGGAGTCAGGCGTCCAGGTGGGGTTCGTCACGGGAGTGCCGTTTCGGTTGGAAGGCGGGTTGCGGGCACGGGCGGCAGCAGGCCCCGCGCAATGCAGTAGTCGAGGTATCGGTACAGCAGCGCACGGTCCGCGGGCGGGCAGGTGATGCCCGTTCCCTCGAGCGCTTGACGGACCCGCTCACAGCGGATGGGGCCCAGGCCAAACGCGGGCACGTTCGTTCCCGAGCGCAGGTCGAAGAAGGCGAGCGTGGATTGGTTCTCCCCGGTACCGGCGCGCTCGGCCACGCGGTTGCGCCACTCACCCACGGGGCAGTACTCCACGGGGTAGCCGTAGTCACGGACCCACGCGAACAGCTCACGGAGCTTCACCTCGGGCGTGGGACACAGGTTGAACACCGTGGGCGGGCGGGCGTCGCGCGCCATGCGGACGATGGCTCCCGCCACGTAGTCCACGGGCGTCCACACCTCGGCGACGTCGAGCTGGGGCAGCGCGCCCACGGGGATTCCCGCCAGCAGGATGCGCCACACCAGGTCCTGTGGGTTGACGATGGCGCTGTCGGGCGCCCCCACCACGCGGCCCAGTCGGTACACGGCCACGGGGAGGCCGCGCGCTCCGGCTTGTTCGACGAGCCGCTCGGCGATCCACTTGCTCTGCTGGTAGCCGTCGCGCAGGCCCGGGTGCGCGGGCACGAAGGCCTCCGGCACGTCGGGGCTGAGGTCCGTCTGCGGCGCCACGGCGAGGGTGGAGACGTAATGGAATGGCTTGGCGCGGACCGCGGCGGCCAGGCGCAGCAGCTCGCGGGTGCCGCGCACGTTCACGGCCTGGAGGCTGCCGTATTCGCGCACCACGCTGACCACGGCGGCGTTGTGGATGACGGTGTCACACTCCGAGGCCAGCCCGTGGAAGCGCGCCTGGCTCAGGCCCAGCCAGGGCTGGGTGAGGTCCGAGGGCAGCGCCACTACGCGTTCCGTCAGGTGTTTGGGGGAGAGCTGTTGGGACGCCAGCGCGGCCTGGATGCGCTCCAGGGCGTGCGCCTCGTCGCGAGCGCGGATCAGGCACACCACGCGCGCGTCCGTCTGGCGCAGGAGCTGGTGGAGCAGGTGCGCCCCGACGAAGCCGGTGGCTCCGGTGAGGACGACCTGACGCAGCCGCGGGGGCTCGGCGGACTCCACCGTGAGCTTGGGGACGACGTCCTCGGACAGCACGGCGTCAGCGAGCATGCTCTCGGTGAGGCCCCCGGCGTCGGAGGCGCCGTTGGTGCCTTGCTCCAGCGCCTGGGCCAGTCCGGCCGCCGTCGGGTAGCGGAAGACGGTGGCGACGGGAATCTCACGGCCCAGCTCGATGCCGAGCCGGTTGGCGACCTGGATGCTCTGGAGCGACTGGCCGCCCAGGTCGAAGAAGTCATCCTGCGCGGACGTCGTCGCCACGCCCAGCACCTCTTCCCAGACCTTCAGCACCACGCGCTCCAGGGCCGTGGTTTCCGCTGTCGTGGTCGCGGCCTCTTCGGTGGGCAGCAGGCGGCGCAGCTCGGCGCGGTCCAGCTTGCCGGTGCTGGTGCGTGGCAGCCGCTCCGTGAACACGAAGGTGCCGGGCACCATGGGGGCAGGCAGGCCGCCCAGCAGGTGCTGCCGCAGCTCCGCCACGGTGGGCGCGGGCTGCGTGGTGGCGACGTGCGCGCACAGCCGGCGCGAGCCGCTGGAGAGCACCTGTCCGACGACGGCTGCCTCGCGCACGCCCGGGTGGCCGAGCAGCGCGGTTTCGACCTCGGATGGGTCGATGCGGTGGCCGCTGATCTTGAACTCGTCGTCGACGCGGCCCACGAAGACAATCTGGCCGTCCTCGCGCAGCCGGGCCTTGTCACCCGTGCGGTAGGCGCGGGGGCTTCCCGGCAGGGCGTCGAGCGTGATGAAGCGCGTAGCCGTCAGCGCCTCGCGGCCCAGGTAGCCCCGGGCGAGCGCGCCGCCCAGCAGGTGGAGCTCGCCTTCCTCACCCGTGGGGAGGATGCGGCCCTGTGCGTCGGCAATCACCGCGCGCACGCCGGGCAGGGGGCGTCCGATGGGCACTGCTTCCCCGGCGGGCGTCACGTCGGGCCCGCCGCTGAGCGTGGCGACGGTGGCCACCACGGTGGCCTCGGTGGGGCCGTAGGTGTTGAGCAGCCGGACCTGGGGACCGGCGGAGGCCCGCCAGCGGGCGACGCGCTCGGGCAAGGCGGCCTCACCGCCGATGATGACGGTGCGCAGCGAGGGCGGCAGCCGGGCCGCGCCCGTGGACACGCTGTAGGCCAGCTCGTGCCAGAAGGCAGTGGGCAGGTCCAGCAGGGTGATGCCATGGGTGGCGCAGGCCTCGAGCAGCCGGGGCACCGACTGGAGCATCTCGTCCGTGCGCAGCACCAGCGTGGCGCCGGCGCACAGGGAGACGAAGATCTCCTCCACGCTGGCATCGAAGTGCAGCGGCGCGAACTGCAGCACCCGGTCTTCGGGCGTCACCTCGTAGCGGAACGTCGCGCCCGCCACGAAGTGGGCCAGGGCGTCGTGGTCAATCTGCACGCCGTTGGGCTGGCCGGTGGAGCCGGAGGTGTAGATGACGTACGCCAGCGGCGCGCCCGACTGGGTCGCCGTGGCCGGCAGCTCCGGGCCGGCGCGCCGGTGCACCGCGAGCTGCCCGGGTGCCTGCGGAGGCATGCCGGTCGTGAGGTCCTTCACGGCGCTGCTCACCGTCAGTCTCGGCGCGGCGTCATCCAGGATGGCCTTCGTCCGGGATTCGGGACCGAACGGGTCCACGGGGAGGTATCCCGCGCCGGAGAAGAGGACACCCAGCGTGGCCACGACGGCGTCGATGCTCCGGGGCAGTGAGACGGCCACCAACGTGTCGGGCCGCGCGCCGTCGGCCCGCAGCCGCTCCGCGAGCGCCTGGGCGGACTGGAGCAGCGCCGCGTAGGTGAGGCGGTGCTCGCCATGCTCCACGGCGATGGCATCCGGCCGCGCACGGGCCTGATCCTTGATGAGTTCCAGCACGGGCCGTTGCGGAATCGGCAGGGGCCCGCCATCCACGACGGAGGGCCGCGCGGGGGCAGGCGCCGCGCGCACGGGCTGCTCGGGCGAGGCCACCAGTGACTCCAACAACTGGAGGAAGCCGCGCTGGTGGGCGTCCAGGACCTCGGGGCTGTAGCAGGCGGGGTTCGCGTCGAAGTCCACGCGCAGCCCGCTGCCATCGGAGCGGGCGTACATGCCGATGGACAGGTCTTCGACGGGGCCCGCGGAGAGGTTGTGGGCGAAGGCCGGCATCCCCGCGAAGCGCAGGGCGTAGTCGAACGGCATGATGTTGACCACGGGGCCGAACAGCCGCCGCTGGCCGCCCACGCGCTTCAAGTCGCGGCGAAGCTGCTCGTAGCGGTAGCGCAGGTGCGGCCTCATGGCGCGGAGCTCCGCCGCCACGTCACGGGCCATGGCGAACAAGCCGGCGTCCGGACGCACCGGGACGCGCAGCGGCACGATGTTCATGGCCATGCACGGCACGCGGATGGCGGCCGAGCCCAGGCGGCTCATCACCGGCAGACCCAGCACGACTTCGGGCGCACCGGTGTGCTGGTGCAGCCAGGCCGCCGTCGCCGCGAGCACCAGGTCCGGCCACGTGAGCCCGGCCTGCTTCGCGGCGGCCTGCATCCGATCCAGGCCCGAGGGCGACAGGTGCCACGTCTGGCGCACGAACCGCGGCGTCATTGGCGCGGGCTCCGCGAGCGTCACGGGCGTAGGGCCATGGGTGAAGCGCTCCACCCAGAAGGCGCGGTCCGCGGCGTGCTGCGCGCCCCCCTGGTAGGCGGCGTCCTCATCGAGGACGGCGCGGAGCGAGCCGAACCCGTTCGTGGCGGGCTTGCCCGTCACCCGGGCCGTGTAGAGGTCCGCCACGCGGCGAGCCACCAACGAGAAGCCGAAGCCGTCCAGGGCGATGTGGTGGGCTCGCTGGAACCAGAAGTAACGGTCCGGCGCCGCCTTGAACAACGCCTCCGCGAACAGCGGGCCCTGGCCCAGGTCCACCGTGCGCGTCAGGTCCTCATGCATCCAGGCCTGGGCCACGGCCCAGGGGTCGGGCGCGTGGCTGATGTCGGCGACGTGCAGTTGCCAGGACGCGCGGGGCTGCACGAACTGCACGGGGCCGGAGGCGCCGGAGACGAAGCGCGCGTGGAGTGCCTCCGCCTCGTCGATGGCCTGACGCAAGGCGGACTCGAAGTGCTCCACGACGAGCGGCCCGCGGATCTCGATGCACTCGCCCGCGTTGTAGACGGCGCTCGTGAGGTCGATCTGCTGGCCGACCCAGATTCCATGCTGGGCCGCGGACAGCGGCCAACCTGCTTCGTGTGTTTCGCCCATCGCCAGGGACTCCCGTGTGTTCATGCGTCAGGGGCGCGAGGTGACTCGCGCACCGCGGAGCTACGCGGCGTTCCGGGAAGCGGGCGTGTTGCCCAGGGAGAGCAGCGTGAACCAGTCGGCGAGCGTCGGCCGTTCGGCCAGCTCCACGAAGGTGGTCTCCGCGCCAGCGGCCCGCCATTTCTCCACCAGCGTCATCAGCCGGATGGAGTCCATTCCGCGCTCGAGCAGGTTGTCGTCGTCACCCAGCGCCTCCGGCGACTCCTGGAGCAGCTCCGCCACTTCCGCGCGCACCTGCTCGCGGGTGAGTGTGCTGGACGTGGAGACGGGGCCCAGCGCGTCGAGCACCTGCTGCGTCGTGGTGGTGACGGCGCACAGCTGGGCCGCGTAGCTCAACGCGAGCTGGTGGTGCGCCAGGGAGAAGTCACCCAGCGCGTCGGCGATGAGGAAGGGTCGCACGTCGCTCATGAAGGCGTCGCTGGCCGTCTGCAGGCAGCCGATGTGCGCGTAGATACCGGAGATGAGGAGCTGATCGCGGCCCAGCTTCTTCATCTGGTCCATCAGGTCCGTCTTGCGGAACGCGCTGTAGCGCCACTTGGTGAGCTGGATGTCGCCTTCGGCCGGCGTCAGCGCGTCGATGATGCGCTTCTGGTCCGGTCCGCCGTTGATGCCGCCGCCCCAGAAGTCCAGCAGCAGGCCGCGCTGCTCGGGCGTCTGGCCACCCGGCTGGGCCGAGTACACGACGGGGATGCCCAGCGCCGTGCAGTGCTGCCGCAGTCGCTGGATGTTGGCGACCAGCTCCGTCACGGGCGACTGGCCCTGCGTGAAGGCCTCCACGAAGTAGCGCTGCATGTCGTGGATGAGCAGCACGGCGCGGCGCGGGTCCGGCGTCCAGGAGACCTTGTTCTTCGGCAGGTCGGCGGCGCCGGGCATGGGATAGGGAGCGATGGCGGGGAGCGCCATTGGGAGTTCCTTTCAGCGCGTCGCGCGCGAAACCGGAGTGGAGGAGGGGGCGCCGGCGAGCACGTCGCGCAGCGCCTTCTTGCTGACCTTGCCGACGCCCGTCTTGGGGAACGCCTCGACGAACTCGACCCGGTCGGGAATCTTGAAGGCGGCCAGGCCACGCTGGCGTAGGAAGGCCGTGAGGACCTTGGGCGCCGGCGGCGTGCCGCGCGCGATGACGAAGGCGCAGGTGCGCTCGCCGAGGAACGCGTCTGGAACAGCGACCACCGCGGCGTCGTGCACGTCGGGGTGGGCCAGCAGGTGGTTCTCCACCTCCTCGGCCGCGATCTTGTCGCCGCCCCGGTTGATCTGGTCCTTGGCGCGGCCCTCCACCACCAGGTAGCCCTGGGGCGTCACGCGGACCACGTCACCGGTGTGGTAGAAGCCGTCGCCGGTGAAGGCCTTCGCGTTGTGGGCCTCCGCCTTGTAGTAGCCGCGGATGGTGTACGGCCCGCGCGTCAGCAACTGGCCCGTCTCACCCGGCGCCACGTCTTCGCCGTCCTCGTCCACCACCCGGATCTCGTCGTCCGGGGAGATGGGCCGGCCCTGGGTGCTGACGATGACGTCCTCGGGGTCATCCAGGCGCGTGTAGTTGACCAGGCCCTCGGCCATGCCGAACACCTGCTGGAGCGTGCAGCCCAACGTGGGCTTTACCCGCATGGCCGCCTCGGTGCTGAGGCGCGCGCCACCGACCTGGAGCACCCGCAGACTGGCGAGCTGGTGCCGGCGCGTCTTGGCCGCGTCCATCCAGACCATGGCCAGCGGCGGCACCACCGCGGTGATGGTGACGCGCTCGCGCTCGATGAGCGGGAACACCGTGTCCGGGCTGGGGGTGGGCGCCAACACCGCGGTGCCGCCCGCGTAGAAGGTGCCCAGCACGCCCGGCGAGCTGAGCGGAAAGTTGTGCGCCGCGGGCAGCGCGCACAGGTACACGCTCGTCTCGTCGAGCTGGCAGATGTCCACGCTGCCGCGCAGGCTGTAGATGTAGTCGTCATGCGTGCGCGGGATGAGCTTGGGCACGCCCGTGCTTCCGCCGGAGAGCTGGAAGAAGGCCACGTCGCTGGGCGCGGGCCCCGGCGGCAGCGCCGTGGGCGCGGCGTACAGGCTGCCCAGCGCCGTGAAGGGGCCCGCGTCACCGGCGACGATGACGTGCTTCAGCGTCGGGCAGGTGCCGCGCACCTGCTCAGCCAGGGGGCGGTAGTCGAAGCCGGCCTGCTCGTCCGCGATGACGTAGGCCACCGCCTCCGTGAAGGCGCAGAAGTAGCCAATCTCCGAAGCGCGGTGCGCGGGGAGCGCGAACACCGGCAGCGCGCCCAGGCGGAAGAGGGCGAAGATGACCTCGAAGAACTCGGCCACGTTAGGCAGCTGCACCACCACCCGGTCCCGAGCCTGGATGCCCAGCGCATGGAAGCCTGCGGCCAACTGGCTGACGCGGGCGTCCAGGTCCGCGTAGGTGAGGCGGCGATCTCCAGCCACCAGCGCGGTCCGCTCGCCGTGACGCTGGGCGCGCTCGTGGAGGAGCTGGCCGAACGTCTCGCCGCGCCAGTAGCCAGCCTCGCGGTAGCGGGCGGCGTAGGCCTCCGGCCAGGTGGGGCAGCCAGGGAGGACGGGGGGCGTCATGACTGCACCCCGGCACCGTGGCCCAGGCCCATGGCGTGGAGCATGGTGCGGAACTTGGCCTCGGTCTCCGCCAGCTCGGACTCGGGCGAGGAGCCCACCACGATGCCCGCGCCCGCGAAGATGCGCAGGGTGCGCTCACTGGCCTCCGCGCAGCGGATGGTCACCGCCCACTGGCCATCCCCCGTGGCGTCGCACCAGCCCACCGTGCCGGTGTAGTAGCCGCGCTCGAACGGCTCGATGGAGCCAATCGCCTCGTGCGCCAGCCGCGTGGGGTAGCCGCACACCGCGGGCGTCGGGTGCATGGCCGCCGCCAGCGTCAGCGAGGAGATGGAGGGGTCGGCCAGCTCACCCGTGATGCGGCTGGACAGGTGCCACATGGTGGCGGTGTTCACGAGCGACGGACCGGCGGGCACGTTCAGCGTCTTGCAATACGGCCGCAGTGCCTCCGCGACGGCGTCGATGACCACCGCGTGCTCGTGCAGGTCCTTGGGCGACTTCAGCAGCGCGGCGGCTCGCTCCTGGTCCTCCAGCGGATCCGCGCTGCGGGCCGCGGAGCCGGCCAGGGGATTGGCGACCACCTGGAACCCGGAGCGGGACACGAGCAGCTCGGGGCTGGCGCCAATGAGCGTGCGAAGTCCCGCGCCGCGGGTCCCATCCTTCTGGGGGAGATCGGCGGCGAAGGTGTAGCCCGAAGGGTTGCGCTGCGCGAGGTTGCGCAGCAGCTGCCGCAGGTCGATGGGGGCGGTGGTGTTGAGGTGCAGCGAACGCGACAGCACCACCTTCTGGAGCGGCCCGCTCTGCATCAGCTTCAGCGCCTGCGCGACGCCGTTCAGGTACGCGGCGGGCTCCGGCACCGGTTGGACGGTGTAGCTGGCGCTGAATGGTCGCTGCACCGGGACGTCTGTGTTGAACACCAGCGGCCCGGCGCGCTGGAGCGTCAGCGGCACCACGAGCTGTGCAGGCACCGAGCCGTCGAAGGGCGCCGCGCCCACCGCCACGGGGATGTCGTGGTCTGCCTGGCGCGCGTCATTCAGCACCGCCGTCACGCGCTCGGGGAGCCGCGCCAGGGTATCCGCGCCGCCCTGGTGCGGCACGGTGGCGAAGGTGCCGCGCGCCAGCAGCGTGCGGCGCGGCGTGGCGAAGAAGAACGAAGAGCCAGCCTCGTAGCTCTCGAGCAACTGCGCGGCGAGTGTCTGCGGTCCCATGGGGTATTCCTGTTCCTTCGGCTCAGCGGGCGTCATGCAGAGGGCGCCACATGGCGGCGCCTCGGTGATAGGCTGTGAAGTGGATCCTAATAATCATTATCAACTTCTGGAGAGGCGTGGGCCTGAGCGGGCCGCGCGAGGGCGGGGTCAGGCGTCGAGTGTCGCGCCACCGTCGACGCGGAGGTCGTGCAGGGTGATGTGGCGTGCCGCGTCCGAGACGAGGAACCGCACCGCGTTGGCGATGTCCTCGGGCGCGGCGATGCGTTGCAGGGGGATGCCCAGGCGATAGGTCTCGGGTGATCCGGCAATCACCGCCTGCGCGCCGGAGTCATCCGCCCAGAGCGCGCGCTGCATGGCGGTGTCCGTGGAGCCGGGGGACACGACGTTGCAGCGGATGCCGTGTGGGGCCAGCTCCAGGCCCAGGCACTTGGTGAACATGCTGGAGGCGGCCTTGGAGGCGGCGTACGCGGCCATCTGCGTGCGGGGGACGGCGGCGGCGTTGGAGCCCACGGTGACGATGGCGCCGCTTCGCCGGGGCACCATGCGCCGGGCCACGGCGCGGGACACCTGAAACACGCCCAGCGTGTTGACGGAGAAGGTGAACGCCCAGTCCTCGTCGCTGTAGGACAGGATGGGGCCCGTGCGCAGGACGCCCGCCACGTTGGCCAGCACTTCGATGGGGCCCAGCTCCCGCTCGATGCGCTCCACCACGGCGTCGACAGCGGGGACATCACTCACGCTGGCCGGGTAGGCCACCGCCTGTTGATGTTTCTGCCGGAGCTCGGCCACGAGAGCGCTCAGGCCGTCCGCGTTGGTGTCGACCGCGGCGATGAGGGCTTCGCCCGCAAGCGCACGTGCCACTGCCGCGCCAATACCTTGTGCGGCACCTGTGACGAGTGCCACCCGGGTGGGTGTTCCCATGGCCCTGCGCCTCCTTCTGGATGCCTGCGCCGCTTGTGGGGTTGGTAAGTAGATAATGAGAATGATTTTCATTATCGAATATGCGCAGATATGTGCCACGCAGCGTCAGGGGTGTCAAGAAGGGAAGTAAGGGATTGCGGTTAACGCATATTGCAAGGGGGGCCACCGCGCGCGATGGCTCTTTGGGCTGCATTGGATGCGGACCGGGCTCGTGTCCGATGATGGGATTTCGCGTGCCACAGGCGAACGCGAACCTCGTCTCAGCCGTGTGTGCAGAGGCCCTGTCAGGCGCGACGTTTGATGGCGTTGGAGTTGCAGTGGAGTCTGGCCTTCATGTCCCAGCTTCTTCAGGACGTTCGATTGTCCCTGCGTCGCATGCGGCGCGAGGCCACATTCACGGTGGTCATCATCACCACGCTTGCGCTGGCCATTGGCGCCACCACCGCCGTCTTCAGCGCGGTGTACCAGGTGCTGCTCAGGCCGTTGCCGTACCGGGCACCGGAGCAGTTGGTGTCGCTGTACCAGTCGACGCCCCAGCGCGAGCGGCTGGGCGTGTCGTTGCAGTCACTCCACGCCTGGCGCGAGCGTGCGTTTGCGTTCCAGGGACTGGAGGGGCTGTCGATCCGCGACATCACCTTGGCGGGTGACGGCGAGTTGGAGCGGGTGCGCGCGGGGCGGGCGACAGCGGGCTTGTTCTCGCTCCTGGGCGTGCGGCCCTTGCTCGGACAGGACTTCCGCGCGGACACCGACGCCCACGGCCTGCTCCTCTCGCATGCGCTGTGGCAGCGGCGCTTCGGTGGCCGCCTGGACGTGGTGGGGCAGACGTTGATGGTGGATGACCAGCTCCACACGGTAGTGGGGGTATTGCCCGCGGGTTTCCGCTTCGCACCGGACGTGGAGGCGTGGAAGCCGTTGGTCCTGGCCGCGGATGAGTCGGCTGGAGGGGTGTGGCTGCGCGTGGTGGGACGCCTGCGCGAAGGCGTGTCCGCGGAGCAGGCTCGCACGGAGATGACGGCCCTGGGCGCCGCGCTGGTGCGCGAGCCGGGCTTCACGGAGGCGCCCGCTGGGGTGCGGCTGGTGCCCTTGCACGCGCAGGTGGTGGAGGGCTCCCAGGAGCGGCTGTGGCTCCTGGCCGGCGTCGTGGCGTTGGTGCTGCTGGTGGCCTGCGCCAACGTGGCCAACCTGTTGCTGGCGCGGGCTTCCGCGCGGGAGCGCGAGGTGTCGGTGCGCGCCGCCCTGGGCGCGGGCCGAGGGCGGCTGGTGCGGCAGTTCCTGGTGGAGAGCGGGATGTTGGCGCTCGTGGGCGGCGCCGCCGGACTGGTCCTGGCGATGTGGGGCATGGATCTGCTGCGCGCGCTCATGCCGCCTCAGTTCGTGGATGCCGAGGCGCTCCGCCTGCAGCCGCATGTCCTGGGCATCGCGCTGGTCCTCTCGGTGGTGACCAGCCTCCTCTTTGGCCTGGTCCCCGCGCTGCGGGTGTCGCGCGCGGATGCGCGGGGCGCGCTGGGCGGGCTGCGAGGCGGCGCAGGAGCCACGCGGGGCGAAGGCGGGCGCATGGCGCTGGTGGTCGCGCAGGTGGCCCTGGCACTGACTCCGTTGGTGGGAGCGGGCCTGATGCTTCGCACTGTCCATGCCTTGAGCGTGGTGCCGCTGGGCTTCAATCCCCAGGGTGTCACAGTGGTGGACCTCTCCCTTCCGTCGGCGAAGTACCGGGAGGAGGCCGTCCAACGGGCCCTCTTCTCCAGCATGTTGGAGCGGATACGCGCGCTTCCAGGCGTGACGTCCGCGGGCATGGCCAGCACGGTGCCCCTGTGGGGACGCAATGGCCTGGCGCCGGTGCTGCTGCCGGGTGAGGCGGCATCACAGGCGGACTCCCGGGAGTTGGTCCACTTCCGCACCACCAGCGACGGCTACTTCAACACCCTGGGCATCCCGCTGAAGGAAGGGCGCGCCATCGAAGCCTGGGATGGGCCGGGCACCGCGCCGGTGGTCGTGGTGAACGAGACGTTCGCCCGGCGCTACTTCCCCGGGCGGAGCGCGGTGGGGCAGCGCGTGCAACTGGTGCTCGACGGTGAGGCCTTCCGCGAGATCGTGGGCGTGGTGGGGGATGTCCAGCACAACAGCCTGGATGCGCCCCCGGTCAGCGAGGCCTTCGTCCCCATGGGACAGCTCTGGGGACTGCACATGCTGCTCACCGTGCGTGCCTCGCAGGACGCTGTCGCGCTGGCCCCGGTGCTGCGCGAGCAGCTTCGCGCCGTGGCCCCCGAGTTCCCGAGAGTCCCCGTGCGTTCCCTGGAATCGGTCGTGGACGCCAGCCTGGGCCACACGAAGGTGCTGGGGGCGCTGCTGGTGGCCCTGGCGGTGCTGGGGCTGGTGCTCGCGGGCGTGGGGCTCTACGGCGTGTTGTCCTATTCAGTCAATCAGCGGATGCGCGAGCTGGGCATCCGCATGGCATTGGGCGCGACCGGGCAATGTCTGGTGTGGCGCGTGGTGGGGCAGGGGCTTCGGATGGCCGTGGCTGGCGTCCTCCTGGGGCTTGTCGGCGCCGCCGTGTTCGCGCGCAGCCTGTCCAGTGTGCTGTATGGCGTGAGCACGTTCGACGTCGTCACCTTCGCGGCCGTGCCCGCGCTGCTGGCCGCAGTGGCATTGCTGGCCAGCTGGCTGCCCGCGCGCCGCGTCACCCGCGTGCCGCTGCACGAGGTGCTGCGCTCGGACGACTGAGGAAGTCTCCGGGATGTTCGCTGTGCGGCACGGGCGCGCCTGCCTCAGTCGTACTTGAGCGCGATGATGGGGTCCACGCGCGAGGCGCGCAGCGCGGGCACCCAGGTGGCCACCAGTCCCACGCCCAGCAGCACCAGCGGCGCGGCGGCGAAGGACAGCGGGTCCAGGGCGCTGACGCCGTGGACGAAGCCGGACACCACCCGCGTCAGCGCCAGCGCACCCGCGCACCCCAGCACCACCCCGCCCGCCACCGAGCCCAGGCCCTGTCGGAGCACCAGCCTCACCACATCGCCTCGTGTTGCGCCGAGCGCCAGCCGCACGCCCAACTCCCGCGTCCGCTGGCTCACCAGATAGGACAACACGCCGTAGATGCCCACCGCGGCCAGCGCGAGCGCCAGCGCCGCCATCATCCCCAGCAACATCATGTTGAAGCGCTCGGAGCCGATCGAGCGCGCGACGTGGTCCTCCAGCTTCAGCGTCTCCATCACCGGTTGCTGCGCGTCCACCGCCCACACCTCGCGCTGGACGGCCGTTACGACGTCCGCGTGGCCGCCCCTGGCGCGCACCAGCAGGTTCTGCGGAATCATCCGCACGACCATCGACGCGACGCCCTGCGACATCTGTCCCGGCGGGAGGTACAGCAGCGGGGGAGGATCGTCATTCAGGCCGTCCTCGCGCACGTCCCGCACCACGCCCACCACGACGCGGGGCACCACGTCCCGGAGGGACGGCACCGAATGCGCCACCCGGATGCGCTGGCCGAGGGGGTCCTCGCCCGGCCAGAACCTGCGCGCCGCCGTCTCGTTGATGACCACCACCGGCTCCGAGCCCGCCACGTCGTTCTCCGCCAGCAGCCGCCCGCGGATGAGGCCGATGCGCATCACACCGAAGTAGTCCGGCGTCACCGGGCGGTACTGCCCCCAGCCCGCGCCGGGGCCGTTGTCATCCCCCGTGTACTTGCCCTCGATGGAGAACGACATGCTGGGGCCCCTGTCCATGGGGAGCGACGTCGCGAACCCGACCGCCTCCACGCCAGGCAACGCCCGCACGCGCTCCACCACCTGCGTCTCGAAGCGCTCCAATGCCTGCAACGTGCCGTAACGCCCCTCCGGGAGCGACAGCCGCAGCACGTGGACACCGTGCGGGTCGAAGCCCGGCTGCACGCGCTGGAGCGCGGAGAACCCGCGGATGAGCAGCGCCGCGCCCACCAACAACATCACCGCCAACGCCACCTGACCCACCACCAGGAACGCGCGCGTGCGCCCGCCCCCCGGGCCCAGGGTCGCCCGCTGGCTGCCCTCTCGGAGCGCCATCTGGAGGTCCGTGCGCGACGCTTGCCACGCGGGCAACAGCCCGAACAACAGGCCCGTGAGGAGCGACGCGGCCAGCGTGAAGCCCAACACCGTGCCATCGATGCCCACCTGCGCGCCCGCGAGCCCTCCGTCCCCGGGCAGCAGCGCCGAGGTGTCCGGCGCCAGCGACAACAACCCGGGCAACACCGCCACCGCCAACAGCACCCCGAGCCCTCCGCCGGCCACGGAGAGCAAGAGGCTCTCCGTGAGCATCTGCCGCGCGAGCCACCCCGGCGCCGCGCCCAACGCCGCGCGGACTACCAGTTCGCGGTTGCGCGCCGCCGCCCGCGCGAGCTGGAGGTTCGCCAGGTTGACACATGCGATGAGCAACACCAGGCTCACCGCGCCCATCAGCACCCAGAGCGCCAACCGCGTGTCGCCCGCGAGGAACGCACGCAGGTCCACCGGGGCGAACTCCTGGCCCTCATCAAGCAGGGCCGGGTTCTCCGCGCGCACGCGTCCCCCCAATGTCTCCAGCGCCGCCGCCGCGCCGTCGGTCGAGACGCCCGGGCGCAGCCTGCCGGTGACGAAGAGGAAGTGGGAGTTGGTCCGGTCCGTGAGGTCGAGCTGGAGCGGCGTCCACAGGTGCACGCCCGTGGGGTACGCGAACGACGCGGGCGCCACGCCCACCACCGTATAGGACTCGTCGTTGAGCACGATGGAGCGGCCCACCACGTCCGGCGCGCCGCCGAAGCGCCGCCGCCACAGGCTCTCGCTGAGGACGACCACGCGAGGCCCGCCCACCACGTCCTCCTCCGGCAGGAAGCCGCGTCCCAGCCTCGGCCTCACGCCGAAGGTCTCGAAGAAGCCCTCCGTCACGCGCATGCCCGGCAATCGCTCCGGGATGCCGTCGCCCACGGCGCTGAAGCCCGAAGGCAGCACCTCGTAGGCCGTGACGCGCGAGAAGGGCGACCCCTCCGCGGACATCCACACGTACCCGGCGATGGACTGCGACGCCGACCGCCCGTGGTCCTTGGTGACTCGAACCACCTGCATCAGCCGGTCTGGCTCCGGGTACGGCAGAGGCCGCAGCAGCACCCCGTTCACCACGCTGAAGATGGCCGTGTTCGCCCCGATGGCCAGGGCCAGCGTCAGGAGACAGACCAGCGTGAACCCACGGTTCTTCAGCAAGAGCCGGAGAGAGAAGCGGACATCCTCGATAAGGGCGGACACGGGGGGACCTCGGGGGCGTGTGTTCGCCCTACGGTGCACGATGAGGGCCATTGCACTGGCTGCTGGCCAAGCGGCGGACCAGCAACTTACGCAGGCCCGGCACCCAGAGGCCATGCCCGTCCATAGGCTTCATTTTGGAAAGCTGCCCACGCGCGCCCCCTCCGGTTGGCGTGGGAGCTCTCACCCAGACATCCCCAGGGACGCCGGAGCGGGCAAGGACTCTCTCGAGGATGATGGGGGCGGGGGGCTGATGCACGGGGAGAGGCCATGGTCCAGAGGCTCAGCGAGGCGGTGCCCATCGAGCGCTGCGAGGTTCTTGCGTACGAGGTCCCAACGGACGCGCAGGAGGCGGACGGCACCATCGAGTGGGACAGCACGACGCTCGTGGTGGTGGAGCTGACGGCGGGAGGCACGCGCGGGCTCGGCTACACGTACGCGGACGCGTCGGCGGCGAGCCTCATCCGCCGCTCGCTCACCCGAGCGCTTGAGGGACACGACGTGATGGACGTGCCGGCGCGGATGCGCTCATTCCTGAGGCAGGTTCGCAACAAGGGGAGACCGGGGCTGGTGGCCATGGCGCTCTCCGCGGTGGACGTGGCGTTGTGGGACACGAAGGCGCGCTTGCTGGATGTGCCGCTGGTGCGGTTGCTGGGCGCCGCGAGGGATGCGGCACCTGTCTACGGCAGCGGAGGCTTTACCTCGTATTCCATCGAGCGGCTCCAGGCGCAGCTCGCCGGCTGGGTGGAGCAGGGGATTCCACGGGTGAAGATGAAGGTGGGCAGCCACCCCGAGGAGGACCCAACCCGGGTGGAGGCCGCGCGGCGCGCCATCGGGCCACGCGCGGAGCTCTTCGTGGATGGCAACGGCGCATACGCGGTGCCGCAGGCCCTCTCGCTCGCGGAGCGCTTCGCGGCGCACGGCGTCTCCTGGTTCGAGGAGCCCGTCTCCAGTGATGACCTGGAGGGGCTCCACCGCCTGCGTGCTCGCGTCCCCGCCGGCATGGCCGTGGCGGCGGGCGAGTATGGAGACGGCGGCCTCTACTTCCGGCGCATGCTGGAGGCGGGCGCGGTGGATGTTCTCCAGGCGGACGCGACGCGCTGCCTGGGCATCAGCGGGTTTCTTCAGACAGACGCGCTGTGCGACGCGTTCGATGTGCCTCTCTCTGCCCACTGCGCCCCCGCGCTCCATGCCCACGTGGCGTGCGCGGCGCGGCGGTTGGTGCACATCGAGTACTTTCACGACCACGTACGTTTGGAGCGGATGCTCTTCGACGGCGTGGCTTCGGTCAGGCATGGGGCGCTCGCGCCGGACCTGTCGCGTCCGGGCCTGGGGCTGGAGTTGAAGCGGGCGGATGCGGCCCGCTACGAGGTGGGCGCCCCATCCTGAGGCACGTCATGCCGGGCGTGCTGCTCGGCGCGCTCTATCCGCTGTAGGCACGGCTCAGTCGGCGCCGTGGTGCCGGACGGGCGCGGGCGGTACTCAGCCGCCGCAACCCAAGGAGCAGCAGGCCCCCCAGCACCGCCGCGGTGCGTGGGCGCCGAAGTGGTGGCCGCCCCAGCCCCTGCGTCACCCAGCCGCGCTCGGGGAAGTCGCCCGAGGGGCCCGTGCTCCCGTACGCCTTGGCCATCTGCACCACCTGAGCGATGTGCAGCGCCCGGCGGTTCGTGTTCTGCGCAATCTGCTCCCGGCAACTGAAGCCGTCGGCGATGACGAGCGCGTCCCGGGGCGTGGCGCGCACCTTGGGCAGCAGCACGCGCTCGCCCACCTGCTGGGAGACCGTGTACTTCTCTCCGGCCTCGAAGCCGAACGAGCCCGCCATGCCGCAGCAGCCCGTCTCCGGGATTTCGTAATCCAGCCCCAGCTTGTCGAGCACGGCCTTTTCGTCCGTCATCTGGAAGAGAGACTTGTGATGGCAGTGGCCGTGCACCACCGCCTTCTTCGCCATGTGGGGCAGGGGCACGTCCTTCGCGTACCGGGCGAGGAATTCGCTGAACAGGAACGTCTGACGGCGGAGCTGTGCGGCGAGCTCCCAATCCGGGAAGAGGTTTCGCAGCTCATCTCGAAAGACGGACACGCAGCTCGGCTCCAGCCCCACCAGCGGCACGCCCGCTTCAATCTCCCGGCGGAGGCTCTCCAGCGTGCGCCGCAGCATCCACTTCGCCGTCGTCAGCATGCCGAAGTCGTAGAGCGGCCGGCCGCAGCACAGGAACCCCTGGGGAACCACCACCTCGAAGCCCGCGTCTTCCAGCACGTCCAGCGCAGCGGCCGCCGTCTCCGGAAAGAAGTGGTTGTTGAAGGTGTCCGGCCACAGCATCACCCGCTGGTGGCCCTTCGGGTTCGACACCGGCCGGCGCGCCACCCATCGCTGGAAGGATTCGGGCGCGAAGCGCGGCATCTCCCGCTGCGTCGACATGCCGGCCAGCCTCTGGAGCAGCATGCGGGTCGGTGGGAAACCGGTGAGGACATTCACCAGTCGAGGGGCCCGCATGGCTGCGCGGGCCCAGAGCATGATGAGGCCCATGGCGTAGGCGGGCCGCGGGCGCAGGTGCCCCTGGTAGTAGTGCGACAGGAACTCCGCCTTGTACGTGGCCAGGTCCACCTGCACCGGGCAGTCGCCCTTGCAGCCCTTGCACGCCAGGCACAGCTCCAGTGACTCCTTCACCTTGTCATCGCGCCAGCCATTCTTGATGACCTCGCCCTGGAGCATCTCGAAGAGCAGGTGCGCGCGGCCGCGCGTGGTGTGCTTCTCCTCCTTCGTCACCATGTAGCTGGGGCACATGGTGCCGCCGTCGTCCCGTCGGCACTCGCCCACGCCCACGCAGCGCTCGGTGGCCCGGTACAGCAGGCCGTCGTCGTCCGGGTACTTGAAGTGCGTCCGCGGCTTCCAGGTGCGCGCCCGGAAGTCCTGGCCCAGGCGCAACTCCTGGTCGATGGGGTTCGGGTCCACCACCTTGCCAGGGTTCATCTTCCCCCGCGGATCCCAGATGCTCTTGAACTCGCGGAAGGCCTGCACCAGCTCCGGGCCAAACATGCGCGGGAGGAACTCGGCGCGTGATTGGCCATCGCCGTGCTCACCGGACATCGAGCCCCCCAGGGACACGCAGAGGTCCACCGCTTCCTCGATGAAGGCGCGGTACTGCTGGATGCCGCTGGCTGAGGTGAGGTCGAAGTCGATGCGCGTATGGACGCACGCCTGGCCGAAGTGGCCATAGAGCGAAGCGTCATACCCGTACTTGTCGTACAGCTTGCGCAGGGCGCGCAGGTAGGCCCCCAGCTTCGCTGGAGGCACCGCCGAGTCCTCCCATCCGGGACAGGTGTCTGGCTTGCCTGGCACACGCGCGGTGGCGCCCAGGCCCGCCTCGCGAACCTTCCACGCGTGCTCGATGTGTGCCCTGTCCGAATACAGCCGCATGTCCACGGGAGCGCCGCGGCCCTTGCGCAGCGAATCCATCATCGCGCGCGCCCGCTCGAGTGCCTCCTCCCGCGTGTCGCCGCCGAGCTCGAGCATGAGGTAGCCCTGGCCCTGTGGGAGGATGTCGAGGAACTCGGCGTGCGAGCTCATGGGATGGAGGGACTCCATCTGGCTGGTGCGGCCCTTCAGGACGACGTTGTGGATGAGTTCGTCATCCAGTCCCTCCAGCGCGAGCGGGTGGAAGCGCTCGGCGAGCTCATGGGCGTGGTCTCCGGCGATGTAGATGTCCGGATAGCCGAGCATCACCACCACCCGGTGCGGCGGGCTGGGCACGAGCTTCAACGTCGCCTCCAGGATGGTGACGCACGTGCCCTCGGTGCCCACCAGGGCGCGCGCCACGTCGAAGCCGTGCTCGGGAAGAAGCGCGTCGAGGTTGTAGCCGGAGATGCGCCTCGGAATCGGCGGGTAGCGGCGGCGAATCTCCTCCGCGTACCGGTCTCTCAGCTCGCGCAGCTTGCGGTAGATGTCCCCGCGCCGGCCGCCGGCCCGGATGAGGGCTTCCAGCTCCGCGTCGCTGGTGGGACCCACCTTCAGGCGCAGGCCGTCGTGCGTGAGCACGTCCAGCGCCCGCACGTTGTGCGAGACGGGGCCGGCCATCTGGGCATGAGCGCCGCACGAGTTGTTGCCCAGCATGCCGCCGAGGGTGCAGTGGTTGTGCGTGGCTGGGTCCGGGCCAAAGGTGAGGTGGTACTGCTCGGCCGTGTCGCGCAGGTGGTCCAGGATGGTGCCGGGCTGAACACGGGCCGTCTTCGTGCCTGGATCCACCTCCAGCACCCGGCCCAGGTACTTCGTCCAGTCGATGACGACGGCCACGTTGCAGCACTGGCCGGCGAGGCTCGTGCCTCCGCCGCGCGACAGCAAGGGGGCGTCGTATTCGCGGCAGGCACGCACGGTGGCGAGGACGTCGTCGAGGCTGCGGGGGATGACGACGCCCATGGGGACCTGCCGGTAGTTGGAGGCGTCCGTGGCGTAGAGCGCACGGCTCCCATTGTCGAAGCGGACCTCGCCCTCCACGGAGCGGCGCAGCGCTGCCTCCAGCCCTTGGACGTCCACTGCGACGTCACCGCCCTGTGGACCTGGGAGCGGCTGGGCAGCAGGTCGCTTGCGCGAGAGCCGCGAGAGGGTGCGTTGGATGGCGTCCGTAGAGCGCATGGGGGTTCCTCTCCCGTTCGGGTGCGTGCCCATGGCATGGGCACGCAGAGAACCTGCGCACCGCGCGCGCGGCGCGGACATGCCGTGGCGGCGCGGCGCACGCCTTCCCGCCTCGTCTGGTACGGCTGGGACGAGGGCCCCCGGGCGGGACTGCCCGGTGCTGCTTCCCCGCGTCTCCCGGGGATGCCCAGCTTCGGGAGGCCCCCGGCCCCGAGGAGTTTCCATGAGCGCAGCGTCGCCGATTATCTGAATGACCGCCTGACCCAGTGGGGCATCCGCCGGCTCATCACCTTCGAGCAGGTCCGGCGCTTCGCGGCCCGACGCGAATGCACCGCGTCGGGCCCAGGAGGATGACGCGCCTTGGGAGGCGCGAGTGACTCAGTTGTAGGTGGCGGTGTAGGTGCCGGCCAGCGCGCCGTCGATGAAGGCGAAGTCCACGCCCTTGATGGTGCGCGTCACCGTGGTCACGGCGGAGCCCGCGCGGGTGACGGACAGCAGCGTGCGGCCCGTCGTGGTGCGTGTGGGCACCATGAGGGACAGGTTACGCGCGGGGCTCGTGAGGTTGAAGGTGAGCACCGTGCCGGTGAAGGCCACGGTGGACACCTGGGTGGCTTCACGGGCATCGAGCCACTCCAGCAGCTGCTTCGCGGTGATGACCGGCACGCCGTCACGCCTGGCGGACGCGATGATGGCGGCCGAGCCGGAGGATCCGGCCGACGGCTGCGAGTCGACGTGCATGTTGGCGTTGAAGGCGCCGTAGTAGCCCTTGGGGCCCAGCGCGTTGCCCAGCAGCGTGTCGATGTGCAGCGGGTAGGACTGGCCGGACTCGTCCGTCATCTGTGTGGCGAGCTGATAGACATCCAGCGGCGTGCCGTCCAGGTCCGCGAAGCGCATGGCCAGGCCGGAGCCGGTGAACATGCCCGGGCGGTCCTGCACCCAGTAGTCAGGCCAGTAGTAGTAGTTGGTGTCCAGGCGGATGCCGTGCTGGCGCGACACCTTGGGCTGGGTGGACCAGTCACTGAACGCGATGCAGTGCGTGCGGTTGGTGACGGGCGCGGGGACGGCGGGGAAGGCGGACGCGAAGCTGGCGAGCTGCGGGGTGAAGAAGTTCGGGCCCAGCGTGTTGGCCGTGTAGTCCGCGCAGCCGGTGTTGATGTGCAGGGCGTACTCGAAGCCCTGGGCCACGTAGGTGTTGGCCTGGGTGGCGCTCAGTCCGCCCACGTAGTCGTAGACGGTGCCTCGGATGCACTCCCAGTCGTCCACGCTGCACCCGGTGGGGCTGTCCGCGAGGTACTGGTTCCAGCGCTGGGGGGTGGCGCCACCCGGGTGTCCGTCGCCCGTCATCACCACGACGGCCTTCCTGGCGTTGGGGAAGTACCAGAGGCGCGGCAGCGGCGTGGTGCTCGTCTGGTGGAGTACGTTGGCGAGCAGGCGCTGCTGCTCGTCCGCCTGGGGAATCTGGACCTTGGCCAGGTTCACCCAGTCCGGCTGCGGGTCGAAGGACGCGTTGCCGTAGAACATGTCGTTGGCGCGCGCGCCCGGGCCAATGGAGGAGCCGTCCCGGTTCTGTCCCTGCCAGGCCGGGTTGCCCTGCCGCGTGTAGATGACGGACTTCGCCAGGTCATACATGAAGGCGGTGGCGGTGCCGCTGCCCACGGTGCGCTGGCTGACGGCGGTGAACGCCGTCGCGGTGGTGGCGTCCGAGTAGAGCGTGGCGACGGTGCGTGTGCCCGTGGCGACGGTGCGCTTGTCCGCGAGCCCGTGGTACTGCATCGTCTCCGCGGTGATGCCCGTGCCTGGGGCCTGGGTGTCGTTGACCAGGATGTAGCCATTGGCCTGCGTGCCCTGAGAGGCATTGAGCCCGAGCAGGGACTGGAGGTTCGCCGCGGGCCGCAGGGCGATGAGGCTGCCGCCGGCGGTGACCCAGTCGGTGATGAGCGTCACCTGGGCCGCGCTCAGCGTCTGCTCGCCGAGCACCAGCACCTTGTAGTCATCGAGGGAGACGGAGACACCCAGGTTGCCGGCATCGGTGGTGGCGAAGGCGGCGATGCCCTCGGCCTCCAGGATTTCGCGCAGGTAGTCGGTGAAGGGGTTGCCGGGAGCGGTGGCCACCAGCACGGGGCCCGCGCCGTGGACGCCCGGACGGGGCGGCGGTCCGTAGGGCTCGAAGACGACGTCCACCCAGTAGTTGGAGTTCTGGTGGCTGCCGTTGGGGAACGTGGACGCGGACGCGTAGGCGAAGACGCCGTTGCCGCCCGAGGTGGTGGCGCCGGGCAGGGCGTGCAGCGGAGGGGCATCCACTCCGGTGGCCAGGCCGTTGCTGTCGAACGAGTAGCCGCCGAGCGGCGCGAAGTACGACGCCACGTAGGTGGTGCCGGCGGTGATGGCGACGGGCGAGGAGAACGTCACCTCCTGCCAGCCGACGGCCGTCTCGTTGGTGAAGGTAGCGGAGGCGAGCGGCTGGCCCGTGGCGCTCCACAGATTGCCCACGTGGCTGCCGTTGTTGCCGCTGCCTTTGTAGAAGCGCACGCCCGTCACCCGTCCGTCCACGTCCGAGCGGAACTGCACGCCCACTTCGATGGCGGCGGTGTCAGGGGTGGTGGCGGTGCCGGGCGTGGCGGTGG
>NZ_JABFNS010000119.1 GCF_013116825.1 Myxococcus xanthus | reverse complement strand
GGCGGAGGGCTCGGGGGCGGGGTCCTCGGACTTCTTGCAGGCGCTGCCCAGAAGCAGCGTCGAGCCAAGGATGACGGCGGGGCCGAGACGGAGACTCATGTTGCGCTCCAGCGGAAAAAACGGCCCTCCACCATGGCAGATGGTTGGGGCTCAGAGGAAGCCACCCCTGGAGTACCCGAAGGGCGCGCCGGGGTCATCGGGAGCTCGTCGCTTGCCTCCCTGGTGGGTTCGTAAGGAGCGAGCTCAGGTCGGGCGCAGGCTCGAAGGTCATGTGCATGGGCTCCAGGTCCGCCGGGTGCTGGCCCGCGGCGTTCTGTCCCGCGGAGGCTCGTGGTGGAGGGGGCTTCTTGGTCACCGTGGCGTTGCCTACCGCCTTGGCGAAATGCCGGCAAGGGACGCCGTGCCCGTGCGCATCACCGAGGCTCACGTCGCCGCGGACCACAGCTCCACTTCGTGCTCGCGAGCCCGCAGCAGCGCCTGTCCCAGCTCCACGGGATAGGGCGGCCGGGCGGGTGACAAGGCGCGAATCTCGGGCGGAAGTTGTGAGACTTCGCGTCGCGCGTATTCGCGGATGTCCTCGAGCGTTGGTGACGCCTCGGGCAGCCGCTGTCCCCCGCGCATCACCGGTTGGAGCAAGGGCCTTCCGGGCGCGGTGTCCTGCCTGCACGTGAGCACGTCGCCGCGCGCCACGCCGTCCACCTCCCGCCGGTAGGTTTGCTTCGCGCCCGGGAGCAGCAGCTTCCCTGATGACAGCTTCACTCGGGGCCGCCCTGCGTACGCCACCAGCTTGTAGGCCATGTCCACCGCGGGCGCGTCCGACGAAACGCCCATGGCCGTGCCCACGCCGAAGCTGTCGATGGGCGCCCCGCGCGTCACCAGCCGCTCCACCGCGTCTTCGTCCAGTCCACCGCTCGCGTATACGCGCACCTGCTCCAGGCCGGCTTCATCGAGCATCTCCCGCGCCGCCTTCGACAACGCGAGCAAATCACCCGAGTCCAGGCGGATGGAGCGCACCTGGAAGTCCTCGCCCAGCTCCCGCGCCAGCCGGATGACGTGCTGCACGCCGCGCAGCGTGTCGTAGGTATCCACCAGCAGCGTGGCGTTTGGATGGACGCGCACGAAGGCGCGGAACGCCTCCAGTTCGTCGTCGTGCGACTGCACGTAGCTGTGCGCCATGGTGCCGGCGAGCGGAATCCCATACACCTTCCCCGCCAGCACGTTGGAGGTGGAGTCCACGCCCGCCACGTACGCCGCGCGCGCCGCCTTCATCCCGGCGTCCGTGCCGTGGTAGCGCCGCAAGCCGAAGTCCATGACGGGGCGTCCGGCGGCAGCCGTCACCACACGCGCGGCCTTCGAGGCCACGGTCGTCTGGAAGTGCACCTGGTTGAGGAGGTACGTCTCCACCAGCTGCGCCTCCGGCAGGGGCGCGCGGACCTCCAGCAGCGGCTCCTCGGCGAATACCGGCGTGCCCTCCGCGACGGCGTCCACGTCACCGCTGAAGCGGAAGCGCTCGAGCCACCCGAGCAGCCGGTCCGAGAAGCGGCCACGAGATGCCAGCCAGTCCAGCGCCTCCGCGCCGAAGCGCAGCTGCTCCAGGTACCTCAGCGCATCGTCGAGCCCCGCCGCCAGCAGGTAGTTCCGCCGGGGCGGGAGCTTGCGCGCGAAGAGGCTGAACACGGCCTCGTCCCACATGCCCTCCTCGAGATAGGCCTCCGTCATGGTCAGTTGGTAGAGGTCCGTCAGCAGCGCGGTGTCTTCCGGCCAGGTCATGTCGGGGGCTCCGCTCGAAGGGGCACTGGCGCCTCGAACTCAAGCTAGGCCCTGGCCTCGACGCGCGCTCCCACAAGTCCGCCGCCCGGCGAGCAGGCGCCCGCTGCTCGCGCAGCTTTTGCCGCACGCCCCCTGGCTGCGCATCTTTTGCGCGGCTGTCGAGGTCCGATAGCCTGGGGGCTGCATGGAGCAGGCCTTGCATTGACGCTGGTGGCACGCGGCGAGGGTGACTCGCTGGGCAAGGGAGCGGGCATGCGGGTGGCTGTCTTCGACACACACCGATACGACCGGGCCGCGCTGGAGGCCGCCAACGCGCGTTTCGGACATGCGCTCACCTGCTTCGAGCCGCGCCTGACGCTCCAGACGGCGCCGCTGGCGGAGGGCTTCCCCGCCGTGTGTTCCTTCGTCAACGACAAAGTGGACGCGGCCACGCTGGAGGTGCTGCACGCGGGTGGGGTGCGGCTCGTGGCGGTACGCTCCGCGGGCTACAACCACGTGGACCTCGAAGCGGCGCGGCGGCTGGACATGCGCGTCACGCGCGTTCCGGAGTACTCCCCCCACGCGGTGGCCGAGCACGCGGTGGCGTTGGTGCTGTCCCTCAACCGCCACATCCCGCGTGCCTTCCTGCGCGTGCGTGATTGGAACTTCTCGCTCGATGGGCTGGTGGGGTTCGACCTCGCCGGCAAGACGGTGGGCGTGGTGGGCACGGGCCGCATCGGCCGCGTGGCGGCGCGCATCTTCAAGGGCTTCGGTTGCAACGTGCTCTGCTACGACGTGGTGCCGGACGCGGCCTTCGAGCGCGAGCTGGGCGTGCGCTACGTCCCGCTCGACACGCTCTTCGCCGAGTCGGACATCCTCTCGTTGCATGTCCCGCTGACGCCGGGCACGCGGCACCTGGTGGACGCGGCGGCGCTGGCGCGGATGAAGCGGGGCGTGGTACTCATCAACACCGGCCGCGGCGCGCTCATTGACAGCAAGGCGCTGGTCGCCGCGCTCAAGTCCGGCCACATCGGCGGCGCCGGACTGGATGTGTATGAGGAAGAGGAGGGCGTCTTCTTTCAGGACCTCTCCGGGCAGGTGCTCCAGGATGACGTGCTGGCGCGGCTGCTCACCTTTCCGAACGTGCTCGTCACGTCGCATCAGGCCTTTCTCACCCATGAGGCGCTCGCCAACATCGCCGAGACGACCCTGGCGAGCCTCCAGGCCTTTGAGCGTGGCGAGCCTCTGGTAAACGAGGTGCGCGCCGAGCAGGTGCTCCGCGCGCGTTGATTTCCACGCCACGCCCATTCGAACCTGGAGCTGCCATGTCCATTGTCTGTGCCACCAACTTCTCCGACGCCGCGCGGCGGGCCTCCACGCTGGCCGCGGAGCTGGCTCGCAAGGCCGGTACGTCCTTGTGGCTGGTTCATGTCCTCAACCCCGACTCCGTGCGCGCCTTCGGCAAAGCCCTGTTGGGGTCCGCCGAGGCGGTGCTGAGCGACGAGACGAAGCGCCTGACGCAGCTGGGGGTGAAGGTGGAGCCCGTGCTCCTCACCGGCGAGCCGGCGGTGATGCTGGAGGGGTTCTGCCGGGAGCAGGGGGCCTCGCTGGTGGTGGCCTCGCGAGCCGCGGATGAATCGCCCTTCGGGGGCGAAGGTGGCACGGTGGACCGGATGGCGCAGTCGCTGACGGTGCCCCTGCTCGTCATGCGTGACCCTGCACCGCTGGAGGCGTGGGTCCGGGGCGAGCGGTCCCTGAAGGTGTTCCTCGGCGTGGACCGCTCCCTGCCCTTCGAGGCGGCGCGCGACTGGGTGATGACGTTGAGCAAGGGGGGCCGGGTGGACGTGGTGGGCGGACGCGTCTACTGGCCCGAGGAGGAGGCCCGCCGCCTGGGGCTGCGGCAGGCCTTGGCCTACGGTGATGCCCTGCCCGAGCTGCAGCATGTGCTGGAGCGGGAGTGCGCGGAGTTGCTGGCCCCGCTGGCCCAGGGCGGGACGCCCGTGCGCGCTCGCGTGGAGATGGGCGTGGGGCGCATCGCCGACCACCTGGTGGACCTGGCCGAGCAGGAGCAGGCGGACCTGTTGGTGGTGGGCACGCACCACCGCCGCGCGCTGGGGCGGCTGTGGAGTGTCTCGCGCCATGCGCTGCGGCTGGCGCGGATGTCCGTGGTGTGCGTGCCCGCGCAGGCGATGGCGGTGGGCGCGGACACGCCGCTGCCGGAGTACCAGGAGGTGATGGTGGCCACGGACTTCTCGGAGACGGGCAACCGCGCGGTGGCCCATGCCTTCGCGTTGACGGCTCCGGGTGGCACGGTGCATCTGGTGCACGCCACGGAATCGAAGCCGTCACTCGAGGAGGAGGCCCAGATGCGCGAGCAGCTCTCGGCGCTCGTCCCCAAGAGCGCGAACGACCGGAGCGTGCGGCTGAACATCATCCCCGGCGGCAAGGACGTGGTGGCCACGCTGGCGCAGACGGCCGAGCGGCTGGGCGCGAGCGCCATCGTCATGGGCACGCATGGGCGGTCGGGCTTGAAGCGCGCCGTGCTGGGCTCGGTGACGCAGTCCCTGCTGCTGCGCACGGACCGGCCCGTGCTGGTGGTGCGGCCCCCGGCGGCCTGATGACGCGCGTGGACGCTTCCTTCAATCAGGAAGCGTCCACGTCCACGTAGGCGCGCTTCGCCAGGACGGACACGAGGCGGCCCTCCGGCATCACGTAGGCGGAGAGCTTGCCGCCGTACACGCAGCCGGAGTCGAGCCCCACCGCATGCGGGTGCCGTTGGATGCCCCGCATGGCGTCGTGGCCGAAGATGACCAGCTGCGGCCCCTGCCACAGGCTGGCCCAGGGCGCGCCCGCGTCCACGCGCTTCGACGGCGTCCCATCCGGCAGGATGCTGCGCAGGTTGAGCAGCTCGTCTTCCTTCTGCGCCTCCAGCGGCACGCCTGGCACCAGCCCGCCGTGCACGGCGACCACGTTCAGCTCGGGGAAGAAGCGGTACAGCGGTTGGGACTCCAGCCACGCCCAGTCCTCGGGCGTCAGGGTGTCCAGCACCTGCTGATGCTCGGGCTTCAGCTTCTTGCCGCGCGGCCCCCGGCCGGCGTGCCAGCGCAGCACGTGGGCGTCATGGTTGCCTCGCACCGCCAGGAAGCCCTGCTCACGCGCACGGCGCACCACACCGGCGGAGTCCGGGCCCTTCGCCACCAGGTCTCCCACCAGCACCACGCGGTCGTCCGGCCGCCAGGCGCACTGCGTCAGCAGCGCGTCCAGCTCCTCCGCGCACCCGTGCACGTCTCCAATGAAGAGCGTTCGCATCCGCTCTCCCTTTAATGCGCTTTGCATCTATCCGGAAACCCTCTGTCGGGTGTCTGGCATTCAGGGGGCTCGCGCGGCGGGAATGTGTGTGGGTCTGGGCAGGCGTGCCCGCCAGGCATCCATTTCCTCCAGCGCCTCCTGTCCTGACGTCCCCAGCGTCACCAATGACTTACGGGCTTCCTCCGCCAGCTGAAGCGCGCGAGGCCGGTCTCGCTTCGCGTCCCAGAGCGCTTGCGCCAGGAGGAATCGCGCGCGTGCCTGCTCGCTGGGCGCCTGCGGCGACCGGGCTCCGCTGGCCACCACTCGCTCCAGGAGCTCGGCGGCCTGACGCGGTCGGTCCAGCGCGAGCAGCGCGCGGCCCAGGTCCATCAGCGTCCCCGTCCGGTAGCCGTAGGCATCGTCCTCGCGCGCATCGAGGATGGCGCGGGCGCGCTCGAGGTAGGGCAGGGCTTCGGTGTAGCGCTGGTCCATCATCAAGAGTCTGCCCGTGGCCCGCAGCGTCTGGGCCACGTAGGGGTGCTGGGCGCCCAGCCGCTGCTCCAGCGGCGCGAGCATGGTGTGGAAGCGGGTCAGGGCCTCTTCGGAGCGGCCGGCGCGCGCCATCAACGTGGCCAGGTTGCCCGAAGTGATGAGCGCCCCCGCGCCGTCCGCGCCTTCGACCTTGAGCGCGATGTCCAGCGCGCGCTCCTGGAGCCGCAGCGCCTCCTCGGAGCGGTTCATCCGTTGGAGGGCCGCGGCCAGGAGATTGATGGCGGAGGCGACGTCCGGGTGCTCGGGGCCGAGCGCGCGCTCGAAGACCTCCAGCGCGCCGCGGGCCAGGGCTTCCACCTGTTCGACGTCAGACCTGCGCCAGTGCGCATAGGCCAGCTCCAACTGGGCACGTGCCACGTCCGGATGGCTGGGCCCCAGGGCCGCGCGGCGCGTGCTCAGCGCCTGCTCGAAGAGCCGCATCGCCTCGTCGGCGCGCAGCTGCGCCATGCGTGTGGCGCCCAGCTCCAGCCGGACGTCGGTGACCTCCAGGCTGTCGGGCCCATAGGTGGCTTCCAATCGCGAGAGGGCGGACTCCTGCTGCTCGGCCGCCTCCGTGTAGCGCCCCTGCGCGAAGAGGAGCGCGCCGACCCGGGCCTGGAGCTGCGCGCGCAGCACGCCGTCACCGCCCAGCCGTTCAATGGCGGCCTCCGCGCGCTCCCGCCACCGGTGTCCCAGGGCGTGCTGGTCCAGCACATAGCCGGAGGCATGCACCAGCCGCGTCCAGGCGCGCGCGGCCGCCACGTCGTTGCGCCCGGCCTCCGCGTTCCACACGGCGTCGAAGTAGGTGGTCTCCGCGTCGCGCGGCTGGCCTGCCTCCTCCCGCAGCTGTCCCATCAGCAGCAGGGCGTCCGCGCCGCCGTGGCGGTCATCCGCGTCCTTCGCCGCCTTCACCACGGGCTCCAGCAGCGCCACCGCCTCCGCGTACTTGCCCGCGGCCTTCAGGGCTCGCACCCGCACCAGCGTCCGTGCCCGTTCAAGAGAGGCGCCGTCCGTGGGATTGGGCTCGCGCGCCGCCAGTGCCGCCAGGTCCGAGCACCTGCCCAGCGGCGGCAGGGCCTCCGCTGCGCGCGCGGCCAGCTCCACGGTGCCCGCGTCCGCCCGGGTGAAGAGCTGCGTGAGGGCGGCCACTTCCGCCAGCCGCTCATCCAGGCAGTGCATGCGCCGCGCGAGGACCTGTTCGGATTGTTCACCCCGCACGCGCGTGGCCTCGCAAGCGGAGGTTCGCATCGACGCCCACTCCGCGGTGTATGCATCCAGCGAGCGCCGCACGCGGAGCCACGCGGCGGGCGCGAAGGGCTTGCCCGTCGCGAGGAAGGCGGACTCGATGGTCTGCTGCGCTTCCGGCCCCCACACCGAGGCCATGGCCGCGTCGGCGCGCTGGCAGGCCCGTGCCCGGCTGGCGTGCACCGCGTGGGTGAGGCCCACCGCCAGCAGCAGCAGCGCCGCGCCGCCCACCGCGGGCACCCAGCGCTTCCAACGCGAGGCCGGGTCATGCTGAAGCGCCACCAGCAGGGCATCCAGGTCCGTGTACCGGTCCATGGCGCTGGCGGACAGCCCCCGCAGCAGCACGCGCCGCAGCCAGGGCGGGACGTGTGTGCCCCGGGGCGCGGGCCGCACCTTGCCGGCGCGGACGTCGGTCAGCAGTTCGTGCGGGGTGGTGGCGGCGAAGGGGCGCTCGCCATAGAGGGCCTCGTACAGCGTGACGCAGAAGGCGAACTGGTCGCTTCGGGCATCCGCGGGCGCGTGGGCCTCCATCTGCTCGGGGGCCATGTACGCGGGCGTGCCTCCCGCCAGGGGGGACACGTCGTCCAGTGGATTGGCGTTGCGCGCGAGCCCGAAGTCGGTGACGCGCACGCGGCCGTCCTGGCCCACCAGCAGGTTCTCCGGCTTGAAGTCCCCGTGGACCACGCCCGCCGCGTGCGCCGCCGCGAGTCCCCGGCCCGCGTCCAGGAACAGCGCCAGCACCTGTCGCCACGTCCGAGGCGCGTCCTTCAGCCAGGGGCGCAGTGTCCGCGCGTCCACCAGCTCCATGGTGAGGAACACCTGTGGCCCGAAGGTGCCCACGTCGTAGACGGGCACCACGTGCGGATGGGAGACGCGGGCCATGGCCTGCGCTTCGTGCAGCAGGTGCGCGCGGCCCTGCTCCGCCTCCAGGCCCAGGGCCGCGACGCGTAGCAGCTTGAGCGCCACGCGCCGGTCCAGCTCCGGGTCGTAGGCGCTGTAGACGACGCCCATGCCTCCGGAGGCCAGCCGCTCCAACACCAGGTAGCGGCCCACCGCGGTGCCTCGCTCCAACGAGGGGCCTTTTCCCGAAGGCGGCCGGGCGTTCGTCCGCGCGGTGGTGGCCCCGGGCGGGACGTCGTCGGGGGCCTGTGCCCGCAGGGCCTCGGCCACCATGCGGCGGCAGGCGGAGCAGGTGTCCAGGTGCGCATCCACCTCCGTCGCGCGCGCGGGAGGCAGGCCCCCCATCAGCAGCGCCACGAACGTGTTTTCATCCAGGCAGGCCATGGACGCGCGCGTCAGTCGTTCATCCGTGAGCGCAGCAGGCGGCTGAGGCTCACGTCGAGCTGACTGGAGATGAGGCGCAGCACGCTGTCGAGCTGGGAGGACGTGAGGCGCAGGCGCTCGGTGAGCCGTTGCCGCGTCTGCTGGAGCAGGGTCTCCTGCGCGCCCAGCACCCAGCGCGCCGTGGTGGAGCGGTGCACGCCGTACAGCGCGGCGAGCTGGTCGATGCTCAGGCCGTCCAGGTACTTGAGGCGCAGCATGTTGCGCTGGCGCGGCTCCAGCGCGAGGAGCGCGGTGGAGAAGCAGTCGCTGAACTCGGCGCGGTACGTGCGCTTGAGGTAGGCCAGCTCGGGGTCGTCCTCGGGAGACACCAGCATCGACAGGTCGCCGTCGTCCGTGGAGTCCGCCGGTCCGCCGCGCTGCCGCTGCCAGTCCAGGGCGAGCCACAGCGCCGCCGCGCGCACCCAGCCACTCAGCGGACCCGTGCCCGGATATGCCGCCAGCCGGGCCGGTGTCTCCGCGCTGCCCACGAGCATGCGCTGTCGCAAGAGCTGGCGTACCTCGTCCAGGCCGGAGGGCGGCAGCTTCAGCCGGGCCACCGCGAGGTTCACCTCCGGGAGGTAGCGCGCCTCGAACGCGGAGAGCGCCGTGGGCAGCCCGTCCGCCGCCGCGCGAGCGAGGTAGACGTCCGGCAGGCTCAGTGTCTCCACCGCCACCGCCGTGCCGTCACCGGGGAGCAGGCGGGCGAGGTGGCTGACGAAGCGGCGGCCATCCAGGTCCACCCCGGGCCAGGGCGCGCGCGCCATGTCCAGGGCCTGGGCCAGCCGTGCTTGGAGTGGGGCCAACGACTCCGGTGAAGACGCCTCCGCGCTACCGCGTGCCGCGATGAAGGACTGGGCCAGGGATAAGTCCATGGGGGACACGCGCGAGTCGATGGCACCGCCTCCGGAAAACCGCTCTGGGCGGTTCAACCGTCGGGGGCGACAATGCTTCCCCAGCGGCCCTTCCAGCAAGGAGGCGACGTGGACCCGGGGCGTTGCCACCGCCGTCCGCCTGCTCCGCGCGCGGGCGGGTGTGGCGTACGGGCCGCGCCTGGCGCATGGCCCGCGCATTGCTGGTATGGCTGCGAGCGTGGTGGAGGTGAACGTGGAGTCAATTGGCAGTGGCCCAGGAGACGCGGTCCATTCCTCGTGGCTGGAGTTGAGTGCGTCCGCTCTGCGGCACAACGTCGCCGTGTTCCGGGCCCTGGAGGGGCAGGGGGCGCCTCGCGCCCTGGGGGTGGTGCTCAAGGGCAACGCGTATGGGCACGGGCTCGCGCAGGTGTTGCCCGTGGTCCACGGCGAGGTGGACCTCCTCTATGTCATTGCCCCACAGGACGCGCTGAAGGTGCGGGAGTACGAGCGGGCACGGGGACTGGCGCCGCGGCAGGTGCTCGTCCTGGGCGCGGTGGCGCCGGAAGAGGCGGTGGTGCTGGCGCGCGAGGGCGTGGACGCGGTGGTGGCGGACCGTGGCTGGGCGGACGCGGCGGCGGTGTTGCGCGCGGCGAAGCTGGAGCGTCCCCTGCGGGTCCACGTCCACCTCGACACCGGCCTGGGGCGCGAGGGCTTCACGCTGGAGGGGCTTCCCACGGAGTCTCGTTTCCTCTCGGAGTCCCGCGACGTGCTGGAGGTGGTGGGCGTGCTCAGCCACTTCGCCAACACGGAGGACGTGACGGAGCAGGGCTACGCGTTGGCACAGGTGGACGCCTTCGAGAAGGGGCTGGCGTTCCTCTCCGAGCAACTGGCGCCAGCCCGGCCGCTGCAACGGCACATCGCCGCGAGCGCCGCGACGCTGGTGTTGCCCCGCGCCCGCTATGAGGCGCTGCGCGTGGGGATTTCGCTCTATGGGCTGTGGCCGTCGCCGGAGACGCGGCTGTCGGCGCGGCTGGTGCTGGGCGAGGTTCCGGTGCTCAAGCCGGTGCTGTCGTGGCGGTGCCGCAGCCAGGTGGTAAAGTGGCTGCCCGCGGGCAGCTACGTGGGCTACGGCTGCACGTACCGGTGTCCGGAGCCCACGCGCATCGCGGTGCTGCCGGTGGGGTACTACGACGGCTACCCGCGCCTCGTGTCGGGCAAGGCGCACGTGTTGGTGAATGGCCGCCGGTGTCCGGTGCTGGGGCGGGTGATGATGAATCACCTCATCGTGGACGTGACACGCGCCACGTCCGACGAGCGCCCCGTGACGGCCACCCTGATGGGCCGCGACGGCGAGGAGTCCGTGCCCGCCGAGTCACTGGCCGGCTGGGCCCAGACGATTCACTACGAGCTCGTCACCCGGCTGGGGGCGCACCTGAAGCGGACGGTGGTGGCGTAGTCCCGGCGGGCAGGGCGGCCTCCGGTGGTGGCTGCACCTTCCAGCGGCGGTGCAGCCACATCCACTGGTCCGGGTGCTTGCGGATGCAGCGCTCCAGCGCGGCCGTCACGCGCGCGGTGTGCTCCGTAATCGGGTCGGCGCACTCACCCGGCGCGGGCGGGAGGATGGGGCCTTCCACTTCCATGCGGAAGCGGGCACCGCCTCGGCCGTTGCGTACGCCCATCACCACGAACACCGGGGCGTCCGTGCGCGCCGCCGCCACCGCCATGGCCGGCGTGGTGGAGGCCAGCTTGCCGAAGAAGGGCACGAAGGCCGCCCCCTTCGCCGGCAGCGCCTGGTCCAGCAGCATGAAGGGGGACTCGCCGCGATTCACCGCGTCGATGATTTCCTGGATGGCGCCTCGCGGATAGATGAGGCCCGCGCCAATTCTCACGCGGTTCTCCGCGATGCGCGTGTTGAGCGCGCCCTTCAGCGGGCGCACCAGCGCGTCCAGCGGGATGCCATGGCGGATGAGCATCTCCCCCAGCAGCTCCCAGTTGCCGAAGTGCGCCGTCACCAGCAGCGCGCCCTGGCCCGTGGCCACGCGCGCCTTCAGCGCTTGCCAGGCCGCATCGCCTTCCACGCCCTGTTCGGCCCAGTCCCGCGGCAGCCGGTCGCCGGAGGGCAGCGACTCCAGCACTACGCGCGACATGTTGATGTAGGCGCCGCGCGCAATCTCCCGGCGCTCCGCGTCACTCTTCTCCGGCATCGCCATGGCCAGGTTTTCCAACGCCACGCGACGACGGATACCCAGCCTGTATGCGAGGTTGCCCACGAAGCGAGCGAGCGCGTCGCGCGACTCCGGGGACAGCCACGTCAAGAAGGCCCAGACAAAGCGCGTGAGGAATCCCACCACACGTCCGGGTGGCGTGCCGACGATGCGGCGCAGGTGCTCTGAGGGGAGCTTCTGCGTCACGGCGGGTGAGTCAGGGGGCGGGGGTGCAGGCGCAATCTGGGACACGTGACGCACTCCACCTCGAAGTGGAGATGACGGCAAGGCCACACCTGCCTGTTGCGCGCTACCTTGCTCGCCCGGCATGGGACACACTGCGCGCCATGCCCAACCTGCTCCGTCCAGCGGCACTGGCCGCTGTCGCCCTCCTCAGCGCGTGCGGTGCCCGGCAGAACCCTCCCTCCACCGCTGAACCCCCCTCGGCCCAGGCGTCACGACAGGCCGTCTCCGCCACGCCGCCGTCACCGAAGCTGCGCCTCCCCACGGAGGTGCGCCCCACCGGCTACAAGGTGGAGCTCACGCTGGACCCGAAGGTGTCCTCGTTCCAGGGCGTGATGGACATCACGCTCGACGTGACGACGGCCACGTCCGTGGTGTGGCTGCACGCCAAGCGCCTCAACGTGACGGGGGCCGTGTTCATCCAGAACGGTTCGGCCTTCATCGGGACGCCCGTGAAGGGCGAGGAGGACTTCCTCGGCTTCTCTGTGGCGAAGCCGCTGCCCGCCGGCCGGGCGAGGCTGGTCATCAACTATGAAGGCGTCGCGTCGGAGAAGGAGACGGACGGCGCCTTCCGCGTCAATGAAGGCGGGGACTGGTACATCTACACCCAGTTCGAGCCGGTGGACGCGCGCCGCGTGTTCCCCTCCTTCGATGAGCCCGGCTTCAAGGTGCCGTGGCAGCTCACCTTCCACGTGCCCGCGGGCGTCGTGGCCGTCACCAACACGCCGCAGGAGTCGGAGGAGGTGCGCCCGGACGGTGGCCGCACCTACCGCTTCGCGCGCACGCAGCCGCTGCCCAGCTACCTCATCGCCTTCGGCGTGGGGCCCTTCGACTTCCTCCCCGCCGCGGACGCGGGTCAGAAGAAGGTGAAGACGCGCATCATCACCCCGCGCGGCCGCACGGAGGAGGGCACCTACGCCGCGCAGGTGACGCCGGAAATCCTCGCCGCGCTGGAGGACTACTTCGGCATCCCGTATCCGTACGAGAAGCTGGATGTGCTGGCGGTGCCGCTGCTGGGCGGCGCCATGGAGCACCCGGGCCTGGTGACGTTCAACTCGCGCCTCATCCTCGCGAAGCCGGAGGAAGACTCGCTGGGCCGCCAGCGTGCCTTCTCCGACACGCAGGTGCACGAGCTGGCGCACCAGTGGTTCGGCAACCTGGTCACCATGCAGTGGTGGGATGACCTGTGGCTCAACGAGGCCTTCGCCTCGTGGATGGAGCCGCGCATCATCGAAACGTGGCGCCCCGCCTGGGACGCGCCCGTCGAGCGCGTGCACGACCGCGCCCGGGCCCTGGACGCGGACAGCCTCCTGTCGGCGCGCCGCATCCGCCAGCCCATCGAGAGCGCCAACGACATCCACAACGCCTTTGACGGCATCACCTACGGCAAGGGCTCCGCGGTGCTCAGCATGACGGAGGAGTGGCTGGGCCGGGAGGTCTTCCAGCGCGGCATCCAGCGCTACTTCCGCCAGCACGCGGGTGGAAACGCCACCGCGAAGGACTTCCTGGACGCCGTGTCCGCCGAGGCGGGCAAGGACGTGACGGGCATGCTGGGGACCTTCCTGGACCAGAGCGGGGCGCCGCTCGTCACCGCGTCGCTGGCGTGCGGCGCGGACGGCGCGAAGGTGGTGCTCACGCAGCAGCGCTATCTACGGCTGGGGGCCGCGTCGCCGGGCCCGCAGACGTGGAAGGTGCCGGTATGCGTGGAGTACGCGGCGGGCGGCAAGGAGGCCCGGACCTGTACGCTGCTGGAGGGCGCGCGCGCCGAGGTGGCCCTGAGCGAGGCGAAGACGTGCCCGGACTGGGTGTTCCCCAACGCGGAGGGCGCGGGCTACTTCCGGGTCCAACTGGATGGGGACGCGGCGGCGAAGCTGGCGAAGTCCGGGATGAAGCGGCTGTCGCGCACCGAGCAGGTGACGTTCCTGACGGACGTGCGCGCGCTGGCCCTGGCCGGGACGATTCCCGCCGCCGAGGCCCTGGCCCTGACGAGCCGCCTGGCGAATGAGCCGGACCGCGTCGTCACCCTGGCCTCGCTGGACCTGCTGGAGCTGGTCAGCTCGCGGCTGCTTCCGGACGAGAAGCTGAAGGACCGGGCCCGCTTCCTGCGGGAGACGTATGGCCCCAGGGCACGGCAGCTCGGCTTCGCCCCGCGCCAGGGCGAGAGCGAGGACACGCGCCTGCTCCGGCCCCGGCTGGTGCGGCTGGCGGGACGGGACGGCAGGGACCCGAAGCTGCTCGCGGAGGCGCGTGTCCTCGCGAACAAGTGGCTGAAGGACAAGCGCGCGGTGGCGCCGGAGATGGTGGACGTGGTGCTCGCCCTCGCCGCCACCGAGAACGACGCGGCCTTCCGGGAGCAGCTCGTCGTGGAGGTGCGCTCGGAGAAGGAGCGGCGCACGCGCCAGCACCTCATCGGTGCGCTGAGCAGCTTCACGGACCCGGAGCTGGTGAAGCAGAACCTGGCCCTGGTGTTCGAGAAGGGCTTGGACCCGCGCGAGACGATGTGGATGGCGTTCGCGGCCTCGCAGGGCCTGCGCACCCAGGACGTGGCCTTCGACTTCGTGAAGGAGAACTACGACCGGCTGGTGGGGGACTCACCCGAGGCGCTGCTGCCGCTCGATGCCGCCGGACACATGGCCTACATCGGCAGCAACTTCTGCGATGCGGGCAAGCGTCAGCAGGTGGAGGACTTCTTCTCCGAGCGCAGCGCGAAGGCGCCGGGTGGCCCCCGGGTGCTGGCGCAGGTGCTGGAGATCGTGGACCAGTGCATCGCGCTGAAGAAGACGCAGGCGGCCAGCGTCGAGTCCTTCCTCGCGAAGGGCACCCCGCAGCGTCCGCCGCGGGCACCCTCGTCGCGGTAGTCGCGCGGACGGCCGGGCCCGGCATCCCGCATGGGGTATCCGGGCCCGGAGGTTCCGCCAGGCCCTACTTCCGGCCGCGGGACATGAAGGACATGAAGGCTTCCTGCGCTTCGGTGGACTGGAGGCGCTGGATGAACTCGCCGCCCTCGCGGGCCAGCGTCTCGCGAATCTGGGCGCGCAGGGGCTCGCGAATCAGCCGTTTCGTCACGCGCACCGCCTCCGCCGGGCGGGAGGCCAGCGTGGTGGCGCGCTCGGTGGCCACCTGCTGGAGGCTGGCGTCCGGCACCACCTTGTTGATGATGCCCGCGCGCAGCGCCGTGGCCGCGTCGAAGGGCTCGCCGAAGAGGAGCAGCTCGCTGGCCAGCGCGAAGCCCGCCGTCCTGGGGATGAGCAGGCTGCTGGCGCCCTCCGCGCAGAGCCCCAACTGGACGAAGGGCATGTGGAAGCGCGCGCGCTCGCTGGCCACCACGTAGTCACAGTGCAGCAGCATCGTCGTGCCGATGCCCACCGCCGGGCCGTCTACCGCCGCCAGAATCGGCTTGTCCGTGTCCACCAGCGCGCGCAGGAAGCGGAACACGGCGCTGTCCTCGCCCGCGGGCGGGTGCTCCATGAAGTCGCCAATGTCGTTGCCGGCGGTGAAGACGTTGCCCGCGCCGGTGAGCAGCACCGCGCGCACGTCGACGTTGCCCTCCGCGTCCTTCAGCGCGCGGGTGGCCGCCTCGTACATGGCATGCGTGAAGGCGTTCTTCTTCTCGGGCCGGTTGAAGGTGAGGGTGAGGACCCCCGAGTCGAGCTTCGTCAGCAGCGTGTCGGACATGGTGCCGGGGAGCCTAACCGACTCCGTGCGTTGGGGCGGGAGAATGGCACCCCACGCCCTGGCTACCGGTGCTGCCGGGGAGCCCGGGCCCCGTCGGGCGGGCAGGGGCTGGGCCACGGGAAGTGTCCGCTGGCCGTCAGGGCCGCAGGGCCCGGGCCACCAGGGGCGCGAGCGTCACCACCTGGTGCTGGAACGGCAGCCCCAGGACAGGCTCCACGCTGTCGGTGCTCACCAGCCGGGTGAGTGGCAAGGTGCGCAGGCGCTCCACTGCGGGGCCCACCAGCAGGGCGTGGGTCGTCGCCACCGTGAAGTCTTCCACGCAGCCCGCGTCGCGCAGGGTGCCCGCGGCGGCGGCCAGGGTGCCACCGGTGGACACCATGTCATCCACCAGAATCGGGCGGCGTCCGCGCACCTCGCCCATCAGCCCGCTGGCGTGGACCTCGTCTCCGCTCAGCCGCACCTTGTGAATCACCGCCCACGGCCGGTCCAGCAGCCGCGCCAGGGCCTCCGCGCGCTTCACCGCGCCCAGGTCTGGCGCCACCACCACGGAGGTGTCGGTGACGTGCTCGCGCAGCGCGTCCGCCAGCAGCGGCAGCGAGGTGAGGTGCTCCAGCGGCGCGCCGAAGCAGCCTTCCAGCGCGGGGCTGTGCAGGTCCACCACCAGCACGCGCGCGAAGCGGCCCTGTGACAGCAGGTCTGCCACCAGCCGGCCGCCCAGGGGCTCCCCCGGCCTGGCGCGCCGGTCCTGTCGCGCGTAACCCAGGTAGGGCACCACGGCTTCCAGGCGGGCGGCCCCCATGCGCCAGCACGCGTCCGCCATCAGCAGCAGCTCCAGCAGGTGCTCGCCCGCGGGAGGCGTCGTGGACTGCACCAGGATGACGGTGCGGCCTCGCACCTGCTCGGGCACCTCGACGTGCATTTCCCCGTCGGGGAAGCGCTCGAAGTGGCAGTCAGCGGGCGCGACGCCCAGGGCTTGCCCGAGCGCGCGTCCCAGGTGGGGGCTCGCCGTGCCAACAAGGAGGACAGGGTCCATGGGCCGCACCCTAGCGCGCCTGCCGGTCGGACGGCGCGTCCTCGGCGGTCCCCCCGCGAGCATCCCTCCGGGACGGCCCCCGCATGGCCCTCCGCCGCCAGTCGCGCGCCCCGTGACTTCCTTGAGGGGAGGAGGAAGGACGCAATGCGCTTTCGGGACCGAGCAGATGCGGGCCGCCGGCTGGCGGCGCGGCTGTTGCCCTACCGGGGTGGCGAGGTGCGTGTGCTGGGCCTGGCGCGAGGCGGGCTCCGCGTGGCGTACGAGGTGGCTCACGCGTTGGAGGCGCCACTGGACGTCTGGGTCTCCCGCCGGATTGACGTGCCGGGCCGGATGACGGTGCTGGGCGCGGTGTCGGAAGGGGGCGGCATCTACCTGGACCAGGACGCGCTGCGGGGTCTGGGCCTGCCGGAGGTGGAGGCCCGGAGCCTGGCGCGGGCGGAGGCTTCGGAAGTGGACAGGCAGGTCCAGCGGCTGCGGGGCACCTCGGAGCCCGTGATGGGTGGTTTCACGGTGCTGCTGGTGGATGACGGGCTGGTGTCGGGCGCCACGGCCATGGCCGCGCTCCAGGTGCTGCGGCGGCAACACCCGGCCCGGCTGGTGCTGGGCGTCCCCGTGGGGACCCCGCATGGGCTGGCCCGGGTGCGCCCGGAAGCGGACGCGGTGCATTGCGTGGAGGTGCTGCCCGCGATGCGCGACGTGTCGGAGGCCTACGACGACTACCGGCCGCTGCCGGACGTGGAGCTGCGGCAGTTGCTCGTGCGCGCCCGGGAGCCCATGCAGCCGCGCGAGGTCCTCGAGTCCACGGACCTGGGCGGCTTCTGGATGTGACGAGAGACCAAGGAGGCACGGACGACATGTGGCAGGAAGGAAATACGGACCCGGACGTCCGGGAGGTGGAGGTCCAGGTAGGCGACGTGGTGCTGGGGGGCAGCCTGGGCATCCCGGATGGCGCGCGAGGCCTGGTCATCTTCGCCCATGGCAGCGGCAGCAGCCGCTTCAGTCCCCGCAACCGCGCGGTGGCGCGTGCGCTGCGCGCGCAGGGGCTGGCCACGCTGCTGTTCGACCTGTTGAGCGAAGCGGAGGAGGTGGAGGACGCGCGCACCGGGGAGCTGCGCTTCGACATCCCGTTCCTCGCCCGGCGGTTGGCGGCGGTGACGGAATGGGCGCAGCGGCAGCCGGCGCTGGCCGTGCTGCGCATGGGCTACTTCGGCTCCAGCACCGGCGCCGCGGCGGCGCTCGTCGCGGCGGCCCTGCATCCGGACCTCATCCACGCCGTGGTGTCGCGTGGCGGGCGGCCCGACCTGGCCGGACCGGTGTTGCCCCGCGTGCAGGCGCCCACGCTGCTGCTCGTCGGCGGGCAGGACGTGGGCGTGCTGGAGCTGAACGAGGCGTCACTCGCGCGGATGGAGGGCCTGAAGGGCATCCAAATCATCCCGGGGGCCACGCACCTCTTCGAGGAGCCCGGCGCGCTGGAGCAGGTGGCCCGCCAGGCCGCCGCGTGGTTCCTCCGCTTCCTCGGCGGCGTCGGCGCGGAGGCGCGCACGTGAATCTGACGTCTGGACACACCCACGAAGGAGGCGTCATGGAGAAGGGGCAGGCGTCAGCGGCGTGCGAGGCGATGCCTCGGTGGGAGCACCTCACCCGCGGCTCGGCGCGCGTCGTACGGGGACGGGGGCGCTCGCTGGAGGAGTCCTTCGAGCAGGCCGCGGTGGCGCTGTGCGCGCTGGTCGTGGACCCCGCCTCGGTGGAGGTGCGCGAGGAGGTGGAGCTGGTGTGCGAGGCGACGGCGCCGGAGCGGCTGCTGGCGGATTGGCTGCGCGCCATCGTCCACAAGATGGCGGCGCGCCGCCTGTGCTTCCGGTGCTTCGCGGTGCGCATGGACGGCACGCGCCTCTTCGGCCACGCCTTCGGTGAGCCGTTGGACCGGGAGCGCCACCCCTTCGCGCGAGACGTGCGGGGCGTGTCGCTGGTGGACGCCCGCGTGTCACAGGGCGCGGATGGCTTGTGGACGGCCGAGTGCGAAGTGGAGCTGTGACGCATGGGCGCGCGGGACGTGGCGCTGCGAGGCGCGGAGGGCTCGACGGTGACGGCGCGGCTGGACCTGCCACCCGGCAGGCCCGTGGCCAGCGCGGTGCGGGTGGGGTGCTTCGCGTGCCTGGGGCCATCACCGGCGCCTTCCCGGCTGGCCCACGCGCTGGTGGCCCGCGGCTTCGCGGTGCTGTCGCTGGACTTCACCGCGCCCGCGGCTGCCGGGCCGCGGCCGGACACGGTGCCCTCGGTGGGGGCGGTGGAGGCCGCGGCGGCGTGGCTTCGGGAGCGCTACCCGCCGGTGCGCCTGCTGGTGGGGCACAGCCTGGGCGGCACGGCGGCGGCCGCGGCGCTGCCCCGGCTTTCAGAGGTGGCCGCGCTGGTGCTGGTGAATGCGCCGGTAGGCGGTGGACCGCTGCTCGAACGGCTGTCTTCCACCGCCCGGGAGTCGGGTGAGGGCGAGCTCGACTTCGGGCCGGGCCGTCTGCGCCTCACGCGCCACTTCCTCCAGGACATCGACGAGGCGCACCTACGGCGAGCGCTGAACGCCTTTCGGGGCGAGCTGCTGGTGCTGCATGCGCCGGCGGACCGGTACGTGCCGCTCGAACACGCCCGGCGGTGGATGGCCATGGCCCGCCGTCCGGCCAGCCTGATGTTGCTGGAGGGCGCGGACCACTTCCTGTCCCACGACGCGGACGCGGGCCATGCCGCCGAAGTGCTGGGGGTGTGGGCCGCGCGGCAGGTGACGCCGGTGCGGGAGCGTGAGGCGCCTCTGCCCCCGGGCGTGGTGGAGGTCCACGAGGCGGGGGAGGGCCGCTTCGCCCAGGACATCCGCGTGGGGGCGCACCGGCTGCGCTCGGATGAGCCGCTGTCGGTGGGCGGCGAGGACACCGGCCCCACGCCCTACGGGCTGCTGACGGCCGCGCTGGGGGCGTGCACCGCGATGACGCTGCGGCTCTACGCTGCGCGCAAGGGCTGGCCGCTGGAGCATGTCCACGTGCGGCTGAGCCACGAGAAGGTGCACGCGAAGGCGTGCGAGGAGTGCGAGACGAAGGACGGGAAGATGGACCGGCTGCAACGCACGGTGAGGCTGGAGGGCCCGCTGACGGACGCGCAGCGCGCGGCGCTGGTGGCCATCGCGGACCGCTGCCCGGTGCACCGGACGCTGGCTTCGGATGTGGATGTCCACACGGACGTGGAGCAATGAGCGCCCCGGGCACACGCGCGGGCTGGTAGGGTCCGCCGCATGATTTCGAGTGAGCAGCGCTTCGTGTGGCTGGACCTGGAGATGACCGGGTTGGACCCGGAGACGTGTTCCATCATCGAGGTGGGCGTCATCATCACCGGTCCGGATTTGCGGCCCCTCGCGGAGATTGAGCGCGTCATCTGGCAGCCGGAGGAGGTGCTCCTGCGCATGGAGCCCGTCGTCCGGGAGATGCACACCCGCAACGGGCTCTTGGAGAAGGTGCGTGCCTCCAACACCTCGCTGCGCGTGGCGGAGCGGGATGTCATGGCGCTCGTCACCGAGCACTGCGCCCTGGGCGAGGGCATCCTCGCCGGCAACTCCATCCACACCGACCGGCGCTTCCTCATCCGCTACATGCCGCTGCTGGAGCGCTACCTGCACTACCGCATGGTGGACGTGACGAGCCTCAAGGTGTTGACGCGCGCCTGGTATCCGAACCTGGTGGAGCCGCGCAAGGCGCCCAGCGGGCACACCGCCCTGGCGGACGTGCGCGCCAGCATCTCGGAGCTGCAGTACTACCGCGACACCCTCTTCCGCGGGACGCCGGCCTAGGCGTTGGGCTGGGGCTCGGCGAGCAGCTCGGCGATGGTGTCGAGCAGCACGTCCAGCTCGAAGGGCTTGGCGAGGAAGCGCGCGCTGGAGCGGCGCTCCTCGTCGGAGATGCGGCCGGCGCTCATCACCACCACGGGGATGCCTCGCAGGTCGTCGTCCTCGCGCATGCGGCGCAGCATCTCCCGGCCGTCCATGACGGGCATCATCAAGTCCAGCAGCACCAGGTCCGGCTTCGCGTCCGCCATGCGGTGCAGTCCTTCGGCGCCGTTGAAGGCGGTGTCGACGTCGTAGCCCTCGACGGACAGGATGTCCTGGAGCGCCTCGACGATGGCCAGCTCGTCGTCCACGATGAGAAGCCGCTTCATGCGCCACGCCCCCCGCGCCGGGACGGCTTGCCGCGCCGGACCGGTTTGCTCCCTGTCTTGCGTTTCGGCTTCCGCGGGGGCGCCGCGGGGGACGGGGCCCGCCCGTTGAAGAGGGCCTCCGCGCTCTCGCTGTCCGCCGCGACTTCGATGCCCCGAGGCGTCATGGAGAACAGGCGCTGGGCCGTGTCGTGGGCGCTCTCCCGCGCCTTCAGTACGGAGAGCACGCGGTAGTTCCGCGAGCGCAGCCCCACCATCCGCAGCACCAGGACGTTGTCGACGAGCGCCTCCACGTCCGGCCGTGCGTCCGCCTCCGGCGCGGCGAGCGCGCGCGTCTGCTGGAGGACCAGCGGGGTGACGCCCAGGTTGAGCAGTTCGTGCATGAGGGCGGCGAGGAAGCGGGGCGTGCGCTCGGAGTCCGTGAGTTCCTGACAGAAGGACTCCAGTCCGTCCAGCACCAGCCGCTGGATGCCGTGTCGTTTCACCCACTCGAACATCGCTTCGGCCAGCGCATCCGGTTGCGTCTCCGCCGCCACGCGCGACTCCAGGTGGACCCGGCCCGCTTCCACGTGTGCGCCCAATCCCAACCCCAGTCGCTCCGCCTTGTTGACCAGCCGGGCCGGCGGCTCCACGAAGCCGAGGTACAGCCCGGGCTCGTTCCGGCGTGCGCCCTCCGCCAGGAAGTGCAGTCCCAGTTGCGTCTTGCCGCTTCCGGGCGGGCCCGCTACCAGCGTGGACGAATCCCGCACCAGGCCGCCGGAGAGCATCTCGTCCAGCGCGGGGATGCCGAAGGTGAGCCGCGCGTCCGTCGAGGGCGTGCGCGTGGGCAGCCGCGTGTGGAGGGCTTCGATGCGGGGATGGATGGACAGGCCGTCGTCGGAAATCTCGAAGCCGTGACGGCCGGGGACCTGGGGGCCGCCGCGGAACTTCGTCACCTCGGCCAGGCGCACGGACTTCACGCCCACGCGCTCCTGGGCCAGGGCGACGACGCCGTCCGCCATGGCGTAGCGTGGGTCGGGCGGGTCGCCGCGCTGCCCGGTGAGCAGGAGCGTGGTGCAGCCCGCGAGCGCGTTGTGGACGCAGAGGCCGTGGAGGAACTCCCGGAAGCTCAGCGGGTCCTCGGCGCGCTCCTCCAGGGCCACCAGGCCGTCCACCACCAGCACCGTGGCGCCGTGCTCGCGCACCGCGCGGAAGATGAGCTTGCTGAGGCCCGCCAGCCCTTCCGCCTTGAGGGCGGCGGAGCCGCTCTCGTAGTTCAGCGCGCGTCCGACCTCTTCCGCGTGGAAGAAGCGCATGCTCCGCAAGTGCAGCATCATCCGCGCGTGGGACTCCCCCAGCACCGTGAGGTAGATGGCGCGGCCACCCTGGGCCACGGTGGCGAAGCAGAACTGGTTGCCGAGGATGGTCTTCCCCGTCCCCGGCGCCCCCGTGATGATGTACGTGCCTCCGCGAAGAAAGCCGCCGCGCAGGAGCGCGTCCAGCCCTGGCACGCCGCTGGGAACCCGCGCGTCGGGTTCGTCCGGCCGCTCAGAGGTGTCCGTCACACGATGCTCCTTCCGTCCTGGGCGAAAACCCTAGGCCAGCAAGGTGCCCACGCCATGCAATTGCGCGGCGTCTGTTCGGAACCGTGCGGTGGACGCGCGGCTCATCGCGTGCCAGGTGGCACCAGTGCCGCCCGGAGGAGGTGCTTCTGCACCTTGCCCAACGCATTGCGCGGCAGCGCATCCGTGAAGATGACCTGGCGCGGCTTCTTGAAGCTGGCGAGCCGGTCCTTGCACCAGTCCACCAGGGACTGGGACTCCGGCGGGGTCGCCCCGGGGTGAGGCACCACCACGGCCACCACCTGCTCGCCCAGGTCCGCGTCCGGCAGGCCCAGCACCGCGACCTCCGCGACGCCCGGGTGCATGGCGAGCACCTCCTCCACCTCGCGCGGGTACACGTTGAAGCCGCCGCTGATGATGAGCTCGCGCGCCCGCCCGGTGATGCGCAGGTAGCCGTCCGCGTCCACATCCCCCAGGTCGCCCGTGCGGAACCACCCGTCCGCGTCGAAGGACTCGGCGGTGGCGTCCTGGCGGCGCCAGTACCCGGCGAAGACGTGAGGTCCCCGCACCTCGATTTCGCCCGTCTCGCCGCGCGGCAGCGGCTGGCGCGTGCGCACGTCCACCACGCGCGACTCTTGGCCGGGGTAGGCGAAGCCCACCGTACCGGGGCGGCGCTCGCCTTCGTAGGGGTTGGTGGTGTTCATGATGGTCTCCGTCATCCCGTAGCGCTCCAGGATGCGGGCGCCCAGCTCCGCTTCGATGTCCGCGAAGAGCTGGGGACTGAGCGGCGCCGAGCCGGACACCCACAGGCGCAGCGCGCGCGGCTTCACGCGTGACGCGCGCGCCTCCTCCAGCAGGCGGCTGTACATGGTGGGCACGCCGAAGAACATCGTGAGCGAGGCGTCATCGCGCAGCGCGGTCAGGGACTCGGCGGCGTTGAAGCGGCGGCGCAGGTCCACGCTGGCGCCAGTGAACAGCGTGCCGTGCAGGCCCACCATCAGGCCGTGGGTGTGGAACAGCGGCAGGGTGAGCAGCAGCCTGTCGCTCTCCGTCCACCGCCACGCCTCGGTGACGGCCCGCACGTTCGCCCGCAGGTTGCGGTGCAGCAGCATGGCGCCCTTGGAGCGGCCGGTGGTGCCAGAGGTGTAGCCCAGCACCGCCAGTTCCTCCGGCCGCGGCATCACCAGCGGCGCGGTGGCGGAGGTGCCCTCCGCGAGCAGCGTGTCGAAGGGGACCTCCGTGAGCGACTCGGGCAGCGCGGTGGTGGGGCGCTCCACGGTGATGAGCCACTGGAGCGAGGGCAGCTGGGCCCGCAGCGGCACCAGCTCCGCGGCGCCCGCCGCGCCGGTGACGCAGCCGCAGACCTCCGCGTCGGACAGGATGTGGGCCAGCTCCACCTGCCGGTAGGCGGTGTTGACCAGCACCACCACGCCGCCAGCGGCCTGCACGCCCAGGTAGGCGATGGCGAAGCGGGCGCTGTTCTCCAGGAAGAGCGCCACCCGCTCCCCCGGCTGGAGCCCGCGCTGCTTGAGGCCCCGGGCGAAGGCCGTGACGTGCGTGGCGAACTGCCCGTAGGTGAAGCGCTCCTGCTCGAACGTCAGCAGGGGCCGCTCGGGCGCGCGGTGTGCATGGTCCAGGAAGACTTCGAGAAGGGAGGCCGACATGGGCGCGCACCTTAGCGCTGGCGCCCCCGGGGGCCTCCACCCCCCTTCCGGCCGCTGTCCGCTTCTGGGACGGCACTTTCCGCAAGTGGGCACGGCCTTCGTGAGGCGGTCCTTCATCCCGAGCAAATCCAGGGGGTTGGCGTGGGAGCTGGTCTTGGCACGGGCCTCGCTCTGGGCAGGGGCGTGGACATTCCCAAAGCCAAGAAGCCGCGTCGCAAGCCCTGGGTTCTCGCCATCGGTGGAGCCTGCGCGCTCCTGCTGGTGACGGTGGGCCTGTCACGGCTGCGCCCGGCGGCGCCCACGGTGGAGCGGGCCTCGGTGTGGTTGGACACGGTGAAGCGTGGACCCATGGTGCGCCAGGTGAAGGGCGCGGGCACGCTGGTGCCGGAATACATCCGCTGGCTCACCGCGGACACGGCGGGCCGGGTGGAGCGCATCCACGTGCGGCCCGGGGCCACGGTGACGGCGGACACGCTCCTGTTGGAGCTGTCGAACCCGGACGTGCAGCTCCAGGCCCTGGAGGCCGAGCGTCAGCTGGCCAGCGTGGAGGCCGACCTCATCCAGGTGCGCATGGAGCTGGAGACGCAGCGGCTGGCCCAGGAGGCCATGGTGGCGTCGCTCATCAACGAGTCCGCCGAGGCGGGACGCCGCGCCGACGCGAACGAGGCCCTTCACCAGAAGGCACACATCGGCGACCTGGAGATGCAGCAGGCGCGCGAGAAGGCCGCGGAGCTGAACCGTCGCCTGGAGCTGGAGCGCAAGAAGCTCCAGGTGGTGGCGTCCAGCATGAAGGAGCAGCTCACCGCGCAGCAGGGCCAGGTGGAGCGCCTGAAGGCGGTGGCCCGCTTCCGCCGCGCGCAGGTGGAGTCGATGAAGGTGCTCGCGGGTGAGGATGGCGTGCTCCAGGACCTGCCGCTGGAGCTGGGGCAGTGGGTGACGCCGGGCGTGCTGCTTGCGAAGGTGGTGAAGCCGGAGCGGCTGAAGGCGGAGCTGCGCATCGCGGAGACGCAGGCGCGCGACATCCAGCCTGGGCTGAAGGCGTTGGTGGACACCCGCAACGGCGTGGTGGAAGGCCAGGTGGCGCGGGTGGCGCCCGCGGCGAGCCAGGGCACGGTGCGCGTGGAGGTGTCGCTGCCCGCGGAGCTGCCCCGCGGCGCGCGGCCGGATTTGACGGTGGAGGGCACCGTGGAGCTGGAGCGGCTGGGCGACGTGCTGTCCGTGGGGCGTCCGGCCGGCGCGCAGCCCAATGCCACCATGGCCCTCTTCCGCTTGATGCCGGGCAGCGACGAAGCCGTCCGCGTTCCGGTGCAGCTGGGCCGGGGCTCGGTGAACGCGGTGGAGGTGCTGCAGGGCCTTCAAGAAGGTGACCAGGTGGTGTTGTCGGACATGGCCGCGTGGGACGCCGTGGAGAGGGTGCGCCTTCGATGATGGACACACTTCGCCGTGATGTGCGGTACACGCTGCGCTCGCTGCGCCAGAGCCCCGGCTTCGCGCTGGTGGCGGTGCTCGCGCTGGCGCTGGGGATTGGCGCCAACAGCGCCGTCTTCAGCGTGGTGAACGGGGTGCTCCTCACGCCGCCGCCCTTCTCGGAGCCCGAGCGGGTGGTGCACCTCCAGGGCAACATCGCGCAGGCCGGGCTCGAGGACATCACCCTGTCCGTGCCGGAGTACTTCGACCTGGCGACGCTGTCGCGCGCCTTCGAATCGGTGGCGGCCTACCGGGGCGGCAACCTGACGCTCACGGGCAGGGACACCCCCCAGCAGCTCGCCGCGGTGGCGGCCACGCCGTCGTTCTTCACCACGCTGGGCGTGTCGCCGGTGCTCGGCCGCGCCTTCACGGAGGCGGAGGCCGTCCAGGGGCGTGAGCGGGTGGTGGTGCTCACCGACACGGCGTGGCGCGTGCACTTCGCGCGGGACGCGCAGGTGCTGGGCCAGACGATGCAGCTCGACGGCGAGCCGTACACGGTGGTGGGCGTGTTGCCCGCGGGGGTGGCCTACCCCGCCTGGGCGGAGATGTACGTGCCCTTCGTGCCCACCGAGACACAGCGGCGGGAGGACCAGCGCGGCGCCCGGTTCCTGTCGGTGGTGGGGCGGCTGAAGCCCGGCGTGACGCAGGACGCGGCGCGCACGGACCTGGCGCGTGTGGCGCTGGAGATGGAGGAGGCCGTCCCCTCGCGATACCAGAAGGTGGGTTGGTCCTTCTCGGTGACGTCGCTGGACGAAAAGGTCGTGGGCAACGTGCGCGGCACGCTGTGGCTGCTGCTGGGCGCGGTGGGCTTCGTGCTGCTGGCGGCGTGCAGCAGCGTGGCCAACCTGCTGCTGGCCCGGATGGCGGCGCGCGGACGCGAGGTGTCCATCCGCGCCGCGCTGGGGGCGAGCCGGGGCCGGCTGGTGGCGCAGTTCCTCACCGAGAGCCTGGTGCTGTCCCTGGGGGGCGGGGTGCTGGGGATGCTGCTGGCGTTGTGGGGCACGGACGCGTTGGTGGCGCTGGTGGGAGAGGCGCTGCCTCGCGCGAGCCAGGTGCGGCTGGATGCGCGGCCGCTGGTGTTCACCATGGGCGTGAGCCTCCTCACGGGCGTGCTCTTCGGGCTCGGTCCGGCGCTGCATGGCAGCCGGGAGGACTTGAGCGTCGCCATGCGCGAGGGCAGCCGGGGCACGGAGGGCCAGGGTTCGGGCCGGATGCGCGCGGGGCTGGTGGTGGGGCAGGTCGCGGTGGCGCTGGTGCTCCTGGTGGGCGCGGGGCTGTTCACCAAGAGCTTCCTGGCCCTGCGCGCGGTGGACGCGGGCTTCACGCCCGAGGGCGTGCTCACGGGCAAGCTCGTGCTGCCCTCCGCGCGCTACCCGGACGCGGCACACAAGGTGGCCTTCCAGCGGGAGCTGTTGGGCCGGCTCCAGTCGCTCCCGGGTGTGGAGGCCGTGGGGGTCACCAACCTGCTGCCGCTGGGCGGGCGCTCGGACAGCAGCTTCGACATCGAGGGACGACCGCGGGCGCCGGATGAGGTCTGGCCCGCGGTGGAGTTTCGCGCCGTCAGCCCGGGTTACCTGCGCACGCTGCGCGTCACCCCGCGCCAGGGACACCTCCTGGAGGGAGATGGGACGGAGGGGCCGGACGCGCCCTGGCAGGTGGTCATCAACAAGACCTTCGCGGACCTCTACTGGCCCCAGGGGGATGCGCTGGGCCAGCGGTTGAAGCTGCACTGGGACACGGCGCAGTGGACCACCGTGGTGGGCATCGTGGACGACGTGCGCGAATGGGGCCTGGATACGCCCGCGCGGCCCGCCGCGTACTACCCGGCTGCGAAGGTGCCCACGCCCTTCTTGTCGCTCGCGGTCCGGGCGAAGTCCGGCGGAAGCCCGGAGGCGCTGCGCACCGCCATCGAAGCGGAGCTGCGCGCCGTGGATGGCAACCTGGCGTTGTACGCGGTGGCGCCGCTGACGCGGTTGGTGGATGAGTCCATCAGCTCCCGCCAGGTGTCGGCGCTGCTGATGGGCCTGTTCGCGGGCACGGCGCTGCTGCTGGCGGCGCTCGGCATCTCCGGCGTCATCGGCTACTCGGTGGCGCAGCGCACGCGGGAGATGGGCATCCGCATGGCGCTGGGGGCCTCGCGGACCCACGTGCTGACGCTGGTGCTGGGGCAGGGCCTGCGGCTCACCGCGCTGGGCGTGGTGCTGGGTCTGGGGTTGTCGTTGGGATTGGCGCGGCTGTTGGATGCAATGCTGTATGGGGTGGCGGCGTACGACGGGTGGACCTTCGCGGGCGTGGCGTTGCTGCTGGGCACGGTGGCCGTGCTGGCCGCCTGGCTTCCGGCGCGCCGGGCCACGCGGGTGGACCCGGCCATCGCCCTGCGAGCGGAGTAGCCCGATGGAGACTTCAGACATGACCGCGTGGAACGCGGTGGAGCGGGTGGGTCAGCGATGATGACGAACGACACGAAGACGGCTGCTTCCCCGGAAGGCGCGGTGGCGCAGGAGGGCGCGGGCGCGGAGCCCGGCAAGGCGCTCATCCACCTGGACGGACTGACCAAGGTCTTCGAGACCGAGGACGTGGAGACGCACGCGCTCTCCAACATCCACCTCAACGTGCGCAAGGGAGAGTGGGTGGCGATTGTCGGCCCGTCGGGCTCGGGCAAGTCCACCTTGCTGGCGGTGCTGGGGCTGCTGGACACGGCGACGCGCGGGGCCTACCTGCTGGACGGGCGCAGCGTGTTGGACCTGTCCGCCACGGACCGGGCGCTGGTGCGAAACCGGCACATCGGCTTCATCTTCCAGAGCTTCAACCTCATCGGAGACCTGACGGTGTTCGAGAACGTGGAGCTGCCGCTGACGTACCGGGGCATGCCCGCCGCCGAGCGAAAGCAGCGGGTGGAGCGCGCGCTGGAGAAGGTGGGCATGGCGCACCGGGCCCGTCACATGCCGGGGCAGCTCTCCGGTGGTCAGCAGCAGCGCGTGGCGGTGGCGCGCGCGGTGGCGGGCGACCCGCTCATCCTCCTGGCGGACGAGCCCACGGGAAACCTGGACTCGAAGAACGGCGAGGCGGTGATGCAGCTCTTGACGGAGCTCCACAAGGGCGGCGCCACCATCTGCATGGTGACGCACGACCCGGCGCACGCGCGCGTGGCCACCCGCACGGTGAGCCTCTTCGACGGCCGCATCGTCCAGGACGAGCAGCGCCGCTGAGACGGACATGCCATCTCCGCTCATCTCCCTGAGGAACGTCGAGAAGTCCTACCCCCTGGCTGGGGGCCGGGCCTGGGTGCTGCGCCGCATCGACCTGGACATCCAGCCGGGCGAGTTCGTCACGCTGATGGGGCCGTCGGGCGCGGGCAAGTCCACGCTGCTGTCCATCCTGGGCATGTTGGACGTGGACTGGACGGGCGAGTACCTGCTGGATGGCCAGGCGGTACATGCCATGAAGCCCAAGGCGCGCGGGGAGCTCTCCCGGCGCACCATCGGCTTCGTGTTCCAGCAGTACCACCTGCTGGACAACCTGACGGTGGCGGAGAACCTGGAGGTGCCGCTGTCCTACCGCGACCTCAAGCGCGGCGAGCGCGAGGCGCTGGTGGGCGACATGCTGGACCGCTTCCAACTCGTGGGGAAGAAGGACCTCTTCCCCTCGCAGCTCTCCGGTGGGCAGCAGCAGCTCGTGGGCATCGCCCGGGCGCTCATCGCCAACCCCAAGGTGCTGCTGGCGGACGAGCCCACGGGCAACCTCCATTCGCAGCAGGCGAAGCAAATCATGGAGGTCTTCCAGGGCCTCAACCGGGACGGCACCACCATCATCCAGGTGACGCACTCGGAGGCGAACGCCGCCTACGGCCACCGCGTCATCCAGCTCGCGGATGGTTGGTTGCAGGGCGCCTGAGGCCCCCGGCCGCCCACAACCCGCGCGACCGCCGCCGGTTGTTTCTGGCACATTCCCCCCTACTGGTGTCCCCCCG
>NZ_JABFNS010000118.1 GCF_013116825.1 Myxococcus xanthus | reverse complement strand
CGCCACCCCACCCAGCTCCGGCCCGAAGGCATCCGCGGCCGTGGCGTGCAGTCCCAGCAGCGTGGCCAGACTGGACAGCGAGCCCAGCAGGACGCCCGCGGCCAGCCCCAACACCTGCGCCACCAGCAGCCCCACCGCCGAGCAGAACAGCGCCGACAACACCCAGCCTCGCTCCAGCGGCAGGCCCGCCGTCACGAGCGCCAGGCCCAGCACCTGCGTCACCACCGGCGCGCCGACGAGCAACACCAGCAGCATGCGCCGGACATAGACGGCCGTGGCCCGGCCTCCCTCGGCCTGCTCGCGACACAACGTCCCCAGCCGTGCGCCCGGAACGCGGATGCCCGCGGCTCGCAGCCGGTAGTGCAGGTCCACCGGCCGGAACAGGAGCAACAACAGTAATTTGAGCAGCCCTGGGACCTGCTCCGGTGCATCCACGGAGCTCGGCCGTGTTCCCCCCTGTGCCAAGAAATCCCCCTATTCTCGGGTTCTAGTCCTCCAGCCTACCCTTCCCCTGCCGGAGGATTTCAAGTGAATCGCCGATGAGTGAAATCACGGTCGACGGTTCATTGAGCGTCACGCCCCCATCCAGGATGAGGTCCAGGCCGTGACCCAGCGCTTCCTTGATATCCTTTGCGTCCGTGAGGGGCTCACCCTCCGTATTGGTCGCGGAGGTCGTCACCAGAGGGCGGCCCAGGGCTCGGGTCAGCTCGCGAACGAGCGCGGATTCCGGCACCCGGATGCCCACCTGCTTCTGCTTGGACATCATCAGGTCCGGCACCAGACGCGTCGCTTCCAGGATGAAGGTGAACGCACCCGGAGTGAGGCTCTTCATGGTCCGGTACGCGAAGTTGCTCACGTGCGCGTAGCGGGCCACGTCCGACAGGTCAGGGCAAAGAAAAGACAGGGGCTTCTTCTTGTCGCGTCCCTTGAGCTGGTACAGCCGCTCGATGCCCTTCTTGGAGCTCAAGTCGCAGCCAAGCCCGAAGTACGTGTCCGTCGGGTAGGCCAGCAGGCCGCCGCGCTCCAGCACCTCCACCGCTCGCTGGATGTGGCGGGGTGAAGGGTGCTCCGTGTCCACCTCGAGGATGGGTGCGGCCATGATGTCCTCCGTGCCTCCTGTGACTGCTGCTGAAGGTGTGGATGCCTGACAGCCTATGCCGTTCCCTGCGCGTCGTCCGCGCGGATCTCCCCGGAGGCCGCCAAGGCGCGCCGGGTGAGGACCGGCCCCACCAACTCGTGGGCGGTAATCATGGCGACGATGAGCACCTCCACCTGGGGGCCAAAGGTCGGAAAGGTCCTGGACACCAGGGCCGCCAGGCCAAACGTCACGCCCGCCTGGGAGATGAGTCCCATCCACAGGTAGCGCTTGAGCCGCGGGTCGTCCGCTGGGGCGAAGCGGCGGCAGGAGAACCAGATGGCCACGCCGCGCAGCGCGACCAGCAACATCGCCGCCGGCCCCACGGTCAGCAGGGAGTCCAACTTCAACCCCGCGCCCGCCGCGGCGAAGAAGAGCGCGAACACGGGCAGCCCCGCCTGCTGGATGGCGTTGTTGATGCGCTCGCCCGCGTGCTCGTCCAGGTTCGCGATGAGCGCCCCCGCCGCCAGCGCCACCAGCAGCGGGGACAGGTGCAGGCGCGTGCCCCCTTCCGCCGCGGCGAAACACAGGCCCACCAGGAACAGCGGCAGCTCCTGCTTCACGCCGCGCATGTAGACGAGCATGCCCACGGCCAGCACGAGCCCCACCGCCACCGAGCCGAACAGCTCCCACCCCACCCCGCCCAGCAGCTCCGTCACGTCCAGCCCGCCGCCGAAGCTCGCCTTCGTCAGGCCCGCGGCCAGCGCGAAGGCCACCATCACCAGCAGGTCGCCGATGATGACCAGCGCCATCAGGAACTCCGTGAAGGCGCCGCGCGCGCTCGTCTCCTGGACGATGGCGATGGTGACAGTGGGCGAGAATGACACCACCACCGTGGACAGCAGCGCGCTGACCGCCAGCGCCTGGGGCACCGTCATGTCCGCCAGGAAGGGCAGGAAGGGCTTGATCGCGAAGGTGGCCCCGAAGCACACCAGGAAGGTGACGCCGCACACGGCCGCGCACAGCAAGGCCACGCGCGCGCCCACGCGGCGGATGAGCCCCAGCCGGAGCTCCGTGCCGGCCACCAGCGCGATGAGGCTCACCGCCAGCCCCTTCACCAGCTCCAGCCCCTTCACGCCCGCGTTCGGGATGAAGCCCAGCGCATAGGGCCCCACCGCCACGCCCACCAGCAGGTAACCGGTGAGGCGAGGCAGCCCCAGGCCCTTGGCCACCTTCCCCGCGAACAGGCCGCACAACAGCAGCGCGCCCGCCGCCAGCATCACCGGTGTCCCCGAGTCCGCCCGGAGCACCTGGGCCCGGCTGATGATGGCCAGGAGCACCATCAACAGCAGCAGCCGGATGACCGCGCCCTTCATGCCGCCACCTTGTCGCTGTCAGCCGAGGTCTCGGAAATGCCGCGGGGCGGGTCCACCACGTACTGGAAGGCCTGGCCCGCCAGCAGCTCGTTCACCACCGCGCCCATCACCACCACGTCCAGCACGCGCCGCGACAGCCCTCCCGGCACGAGCATCCCGTACTCCGCCACCAGGCACAGCGCCAGGCCGCCCTGGGCGATCAGCGCGTAGCCCAGCCGGGGTGGCAGCACGAGCGTCTGCTGCACCAGCCGCCGCGCGAACCGGCCGCCCAGCATCTTCCCCAGGAAGCGCAGGCCCACGAAGGCGGGCATCAGCACCCACGCCCAGTAGTCCCGCGCATGCACCGCGCAGCCCACCAGGAACACGAGCACCAGGAACACGGGCCGCTCCACCCGGCCCAGCGCGCGCGCCACGCGCTCCGAGGTGCGGCCTCCCACCACCGCCAGCGTCGCCCCACACGCCACGCCCGCCAGCAAGGGCGACACCCGCAGGTACGCCGCCGCGCCGCTCACCAGCACCACGCCGCCCAGTGTCACCGTGGTCAGCTCCGCCAGGTCCTTCAACGAGTGCGTGAGGAAGGCCAGCAGCGCCCCACACATGACGCCCAGCAGCAAGGCCAGACACACCAGCCCCAGGCCTTCGCCGACGTTGCTGGCGGCGCCGATCATCAACGCCAGCGCCAGCACGCCCAGGCCCACCGCGTCATCCAGCATGGTGAGCAGCGCCACGCCCAGGCCGCGCGCCCGGTCCAGGCGCCCCGCGCGCCACGCGAGCACGGCCGAGTGCCCCGAAGACAGGCTGGCCGCCGCCCCCAGCATCGCCGCCGCGCCCACCGCGCCGAGCAGCCCCCGGGCGGACGTGAAGACGAGCGGCACCAGCAATGGCAGCGCGACGAAGAAGAAGGCCGTTCCGGAGTGTGCCAGCCCCGACAGGTAGACGGACCGCGGCAACAGGCGCAGCAGCCGGGGCTCCAGGTTCAGGCCCAGCAGCACGCCCGCGGTGCCCAACCCCAGCGCCATCACCGGGCGCATGGCCTCCAGGTGCCGCTCGGTGAGCACCCCCGCCACGGAAGGCCCCAGGAAGATGCCGAGCAGAACGAAGAGGAAGCCGCTGGCCGCCAGTCTCGCCAGCGCTGGAAAGCGCCCCGGGTCCAGCGCACGGCTGGAGGCGAGCAGCGACAGCGCCGCGATGGATAGGAAGACGAGCAGCGCTTGCACAGCCCGTGCTTATAACGACGGGACGCTTCCCGTCACGACCGGCGATGCGTGGGCGCGGAAATCACTGGCATGGCGACCAGTCGTCCCATGGGCGGCTCGTCCGCGTCCATCTCCAGTTGGACGCGCTGCACCAAGCGTTCCATCTCCTCGGCGGGCAGGCCTGGCAACAGGCTCACCAGGATGACGCGATCGTCATCGGCGCCCAACGCCAGACTGCGGAGCCCCGCGAACACGGGGACCTCGGCGGATAACGCCGCCGCCGCGCTCCGAGCCCGCACCACCAACGGCTCCGGGATACCGAACTCCCGGAGCCGGCGGATGGCCCGCTCGGTTCCTTCCAACTGTTCAAGGAACGTGATGACCAGGTACACGCGGCCCTCTTAGTCCGTCCGCGAGCCTGGCGCCACGCTCGCGGTGCTACTCGTTTTGACCCGGCCCCGCCGGCTCTCCGGAAGAAGGGGGGGTGGACGGCGCCGCACCCTCCTGGGGCGGAGCACCTGCCGCGCCCTCCTGCGCCGCCATGGCGGCCCGCGCGGCCCGCTTGCCCTCTTCGATGAGCTTCTTCACCTTCTGCCCACCCTTGCGGCCAATCTCCTCGTAGAAGTTCGGCCCTCGGGTGGCCTTCACCCGGTCGCCACCCTTCTTGCCGATCTCCTCGTAGAACTTGGCGCCGCGCTCGGCCTTCACCGTCTCGCCGCCCTTGCGGCCGATCTCCTCGTAGAAGGAGCGACCGCGCTCGGCCTTCACCGTGGCGCCGCCTTTGCGGCCGATCGTCTCGTAGAACTCGCGTCCGCGCTCGTTCCGGACCGTCTCGCCACCCTTCCGACCCGCTTCGGCCACCGTCATGCTGCCCTTGTTGTCCTTGTCCGACATTTCCCTATCTCCTCTCGTGACTACCCCAGCCCTCGCCTTGGTGCCCCTTGCTTGAAACCTTGGGACGGAAGCGCCCCGATGCAAGCAAGCTCCGTACACCGCCAGCCGTTCACGCCTGATACGCCACACGAAAACACCTGTGATTTCGTGGGCTTCGCAACGCCTGCCGAGCTTTCGGACCGGGCGGCGGGCTGCCCGGCCGGATGCTTTCATGTTGGAAACACCCCACTGCACATTGCGGATTCCCGAAACCACCTTCACTTTCAGGCCCACGGCGCGGCGGAAGTGGGCCGCGGGGGAGATACGGCGTGGCGCAGTCGGTGAAGACCTGGCTTCGGGTGTTGGCCCCGATGCTCGTCTCAATGGGGGGGCTTGTCGCACTCCGGCTGCTCGGACCGGACTTCGTCGACCAGCAGCGCCTCGCCAGCTGGTTGGAGCCCTTCGGGAAGTGGGCGCCCATTGCATACATCGGCTTCCTTGCCATCCGGCCCGTGACATTGCTTCCAGGTCAGCTGCTGACGGCCGTGGGCGGGATGATGTTTGGCACGCTCGCAGCGACCCTCTATTCACTAACGGGCGGCTTGCTGTCGGGCCTGCTGCTTTTCGCCGCGGCGCGCAAGCTGGGCACCGGGCTGATGAAGCGCCTGGCTGGCAGCAAGTATCCCGCACTGGTGCGGGCGGCGAGGCGGCATGACTTCCTCTTCGCCTTCACCGCCTGCATCAGTCCGTTGTGCCCCACCGACGTGATGCTGGCGGCTGCGGCGGCGAGCGGAGCGCGGCTGCTGCCCACGCTGGCCGGCGCCTTGATTGGCACCCTCCCTGGCACCTTCCTCACGGCGCAGCTCGGCAGTGGTCTGGCCCAGGGCCGCACGACGATGACGGCGGTCGCCGCCGCGGGCCTGGTGGTCTCACTGGTGCTCGGCGCCTACATCGGGCGGCGCTTCTACAAGGAGCTCAACGAAGACGCGCCGAAGCCACGCGCGGAGCCGCCGCCGCCCGCGCGACGCGCCATCGGCCATTCCAAAGCCACGGCCAAGCCCGCGGCGCTCTAGGCATGCATGGGAGGCTCCGGGAAGAGCTCCACGCGGCGCTGCACGCGCTCCCCGGGGCCCACGCCGGTGGGCAGCGAGACGGCCCGGGCCGTCTCCTCACCATGTCGCAGCCGCATCCGGATCACCTCCGGCGCGAAGTCCAACATGTCTCCCATGGGCCGTGTGGGCTCGATGACGGTGATGCGGCAGTACCGGTAGGGCACCCCATCCGGACGCCGCACGGTGAGCCCCGCCTCGTAGGCCTGACGGACGATGTCGTTGATGCGCACGAAGGCATCCACGTCATTGAGAAGGATTTCGTTGAGGGTGATGTCGGCCAGGCTGCGCGTGGCCACCTCCAGGAGATTGGCCGGCGGCTTCGCCCGTTCAATCTTGGAGGGTGAGCAGACGATGACGACGATTTCCGTCGGGCCGAACTCCAGAGCGTCCCCCAGGGGCGTGGCGTTGCGCAGTCCTCCGTCGACCAGGGCCGTCGCGCCCACCGGCTCCCAGAGGATGGGCAACGTCGAGCTCTGCCAGACGGCGTCCAGGAAGTCCCTCGAGTCGCTGGGCACCAGCTCGTAGTTGCCAGAGACCAGGGACACGCGCCCCACATGGGCGGGCACCCGAAAGCGGTGTCCGGCGAGGTGCCGCTGGATCAGCTCCCGCATGGGCGTGTTGTCGTACAGCCCCAGCTTGCGGAACAAGCCCACGCGCAGGGCCACGAGCGGCCACGGCAGCTTCCGGTAGAGGTCCGCTTCGCGGATGTTCAACCAGATGTCATTCAGCGCCCGGTAGGAATGCTGGGCCAGCAGCGCGGCGTTCAGGGCCCCCACGGACACGCCGAAGATGCGCTCCCAGCGGAAGCCGTGGACCTCCCGGAGGACGCGCTCGGCGCCGACCTGGAAGGCTCCCTTGGCCCCACCGCCGGACAGTACGAGCGTTGCGGGACGATCCTTCATGGCACGCCTCCTTGGGAAATGGACCTGGCGCAGATGGATAGGGGCGTGCCAGCGCGGCGGGAATCACCCCGGGGCGTGGGCCCCTGTCCACCGACTCTCGGGCCCCGGGGCACCTCGGACGGCAACTTCCATTCACCCCCGGCCGGAAGCCTCTCTAGGATGGGCGGATTCACTCCTCCGGAGCATCGATGATCCGCTTGCCTGGCTGTTGTGTGGTGGCGCTGCTGTTCGCGGTCCTGCCGTCCGCGGTGGTGGCCCAGCAGCTCACCGCTGACGCCGCCACCCATGACGCCCTGCGCGTCCTCAAGCAGGAGATGGAAGACGCGCTCAATACGCAGGACATCGACCGGCTGCTGAGCCACCTGCACCCGGACGTCTCCTTCACCACGATGAACAACGACGTGCGCGTGGGGAAGGAATCCATCCGCGCGTACTACGACGAGATGATGCGCGGGCCCAATCGCGTCGTGGACCGCATCCAGGCGAAGTTCGAGGTGGACGACTTGACCCGCCTTTACGGCGACACCGGCATCGCGCGCGGCTCGTCGCGGGACCGCTACGTCCTCACGGACGGCACGGACATGGTCATCGACGGCCGGTGGACCTGCACCCTGGTCCGGGAGGGCGACCGCTGGCGGATCGCCGCGTTCCACTACTCCACCAACGTCTTCGACAATCCCCTCCTCACGCGGGTGAAGCACCTCGCGCTCGCGGGAGCGACAGTCATTGGACTTGGCGCGCTCGTGGCGGGAGCGGCCATCGGCCGGAGGCTGCGGCGCCACAGCCCTGGGCCCGCCCCTCACGCGCCCTGAAGCCGGCGGGCCGTCACCTCGGACAAGAAGAGATGGCGCCGGGGAAGGCGCTTACGCCAGAAGGACTCGATGGAGCGGTGGAACAGGCGCAGCAACGCCAGCCCCGGACGGCCCTCCAGCGCCGCCAGCTGGCCGGCCGTCTCATCCAGCAACGCCCTGGCCCGGACGTGCTCCGCCGTCATCCACGCGCGGCCCGCCTCCGTCCCCAGCAGCGCGTCGATGTCCGTCGGGTCCGCGCCGTCGCCACGGACAACCGCCGCGACCTCTTCCGGCACGTTGTAGAGCCCCTGGGCGAGGTCCTCTCGCAGGTCCCGCATCACCGAGCACCAGCCGAAGGCCTCCATCAGCGAAGGCGCGTCCTCGGCTCGGACGCCCGCCCCGGCGACGTGCAGCATCAAGTCCACCGACAAGCAGAACGTGTCGCGTTGCTGCGCGCGAAGCGCCGCCTCGCTCCACCACTGTCCGGCCTTCACCCGCTCCCGGTCCTTGCGCATCGTCCGCACCAGCGCGAAGACCTGGGCGCGAGCCGCGTCGTCTCCCAACTGTTCGAGCAGCACGCGCCCCAGCGTGGCCGCCGTCCCCCGGGCCTCCCCTCGCCCGGACTCCAGCTCCAAGAGGAGCGCGTCCACCCAGTCGAGCGGCTCTCCGTCCACCGCGCGATCCCCGTCCAGCACGTCATCCACCAGTTGGAGGAAACAGAAGCCCACCCGCGCCACCCGTGCCTCGCGCCACCACCGGCTCACCGCATAGCGGTAGAGCACCAGGGCAATCAGCCCGTAACGCAGGTGACGCCGCGCGAAACGATAGGACTCCCGGGCGCACAAGGCTTCGACTCGCAGGGCCTCGAGGAACGCCGTGCGGCGCGCCCAGGGGGCCACCCACCGCCAGGTGCCCCAGGCCAGCAACGCCCCCGCGACCACATCCACCACGTGGTGCTCGTGGATGAGCAACGTCGACGCCGCGATGGCCAGCGCCCACAGGCCGAAGAAGATACGCCCCAGCGCCTCCGCCCGCTCCGCGTAGGCCAGGGCCGCCGTGCAGGCGAAGGCCACGTGGAGGGACGGCAGGTAGTTCCGCTCCAGGTTCAGCGTGTCCGCCAGTTGGAAGACGCCCGCCCAGGTCCCCTCCACGACGCGCGGCGGCCAGGCCACCTCCACCGGGAAGAGCAGGAAGCACACAGCCGCGAGCGCTGTCTCCACGCACAGCGCCAGCGCGAAGGGCACCATGTCCCGCCACGTCCGGAAGACGAAGAGGGACAGCAGGAGCAGCACGTCCATGCTGACGTAGACCAGCGCCCAGGACGGCATGAACGGGATGTGGCGCTCGAAGGACAGCTCCACCCGGAGGCCCCCGGAGTAGAAGCCCGTGAGCCAGCTCGCGCCGCCGTAGACCGCCACGAAGAACAGGGCGAAGCCCGTGGCCATGGCGGCCGTGAGGGCCAGCTCCTCCCTGCGTGGCCAGCCGAACAACGCGGGACGCGGGCTCATCGCTCCTCCACTGCGGCGGGCAGTGGCCGAGGGCCTCGCCACATGGACAGCCAGATGCGCAGGAAGGACGGTCGCGCCACCTCCGGGTCCACGTAGCGCCCCAGGTAGAGCCAGGGAACGTGCGGGTGCCGGTGATGGGCCCGGTGATAGTGGTAGTTGAGGAACAGCCACCGCACCGGAGCGGCCACGCGCAGGTCCCACGCACCGTCGCGGACATGCAGCGGTGACCACGCATGGTCCGCGTATTGGAGCGCGCTCCAGTTGACGGCGAAGGCCGCGTAGCAGAGCCCCCACCCCGTCGCTGACACATCCAGCGCCACCACGAGCCCTCCTTGAACACAGGCAGCCAGCAGCACCTCCGCGCGGATGGCACCTCCGGAAACGGCTTCCAGGCGTCCGAGGTACGCGTCCGCGCCCGTCTGCTCGCCGTACCGGGTGCCCGTGCCGCGCAGCCGGTGCAGCAATCCGGGAACGAGCGCGAAGACCGCCGCCCCCACCGGGACGAACAGCCAGTAGAGCCCGGTGAGGATGGAGTACCACTGGGCCCGCTTCAGGAGGCGGTTGTCTCCGGGCCGGAAGTAGTCGAACTGCTCCAGGTGCGTCCGGTTGTGGCGGTGGTGATTCAGGTGGAAGGCGCGCTGCATCGTGAAGGATGTGGGAAAGAACGCCGCGGCGACCCGGCCCAGCGTGTCGTTCATCCGCCGCACGGGGTGCAGCACGCCGTGCGTGGCCTCATGCAGCAGCGAGAACACGGTGTTGTTCACGAAGGAGAAGACGACCGCAGCCAGGAGCTGGACGGCGAGTCGTTCCGCGTGTGACGCCAGCCACAAGCATCCGGCACAGGCCGCCATGGCGCAGACCAGGAGCACGGCGTTGAGCGCGGCCGGAATCGGGGTTCCCTCGCCCTCACCCGCGGTCGTCATCGGGCGCCTCCGGCAGGCTGTCGGTGAAGTCGAGCACCTGGCGCAGCACCGGGTCCGCCGCCGCCCCCGCCCGGTTGAAACGCATCCCGTCGAGCACGGACAGGTCGCGCCGCAGGAACGACGTGAACAGCCACCGCGACACCTGGAGTGCCAGCCAGTCCACCCCTGGAACCCGGCTGCGGCGCGCGGCGAAGGCCAGCCGCACGAACAACCCCTCCTCGCGCTGATGAAGGCCCGCGAGCAGCGCGCTGCGCGTGCGCCCCAGGTCGCTCTCCACGGACAGGAGTGTTCCGCCGTGCAATGTGAGCGTGACACCGATGTGATCGCCGGACAGGAATTTCATCACCCGGTCACTGAGCCCGCTGCCCGTGACGCGGGACGTGTACCGCACGCGCAAGGTGAACGGGTCCGGGCGCTCCACCACCGGCGCGCCCCGCAGCTCACGATGGTGCACCGTGCGCAGGTGCTCCAGGTCGAAGGCATTGGCCACCACGGGCAGCCAGTCACAACGCACCGCGAAGGGAGCCGACGTGCCCCAGCGCAACGCCCCGCTGCCCACCTCCGGTGGAGGAAAGAGCACCACCGGGCCATTGAAGACCAGGATGGCGCCGTACCGCTCCACCACGGGGAAGGCCCGCTGTGCCGTCTTCCCTCGGCAGGCGCCACTGCCGTCGAACTGCCAGTGGTGGAGCGGACACCGCAGCGACTCCCCCACCACGGTGCCACCGCCCAGGTGCGCGCCCATGTGCGGACAATGGGCGGCGAGCGCGTGGACCGCGCCGCTCCGTCCCCGGAAGAGGACCAGCTCCCGTGTGCCCGTGCTCCAACGCATCACCTGCCCGGGCCGGAGCGCCTCGGAGGGGCACACGAGGTGCCACGCGCGCAGGCGGCCTGGCTCGGGGGGACGCACAGGCTCCAGCCGCGAGGCAATCTTCACCACCATGCTGGAAATCTAACGCAACGGATGATGGGGCTGAAGGGTGGACACCGAATGGTTCAGGACTTGCCACCGCCCCGAGGCAGCAGTGTCTCCACCATGCCCTTGAGCGACTGCTTCAGGATGCCGCCCGTGTCCACGTCGCCCTTCGCCAGCGCCTGGGCATAGTGCTTCGCCTGTTCGAAGGTGATGTGGGGCGGTAGCAGCGGGACGTCCGGGTCCACGTAGGCCTCGAAGACGACGGGCCGGCTGGCGCTCAGTGCCTCATCCCACGCGCGGCCCAGCGACTCCGGCCGGTCCACGCGAATGCCCAGGAAGCCCAGGGACTCCGCATAGGCCGCGTACGGGAAGTCCGGCAGGTCCTGCGACGCGGGCAGCTTCGGGTCGCCGGCCAGCACGCGCTGCTCCCACGTCACCATGTTGAGGTCCCGGTTGTTGAGGACCATGACGATGAAGCGCGGGTCCTTCCACTCCTTCCAATACTTGGCCACGGTGATGAGCTCCGCGTTGCCATTCATCTGCATGGCACCGTCGCCCACCAGCGCGATGACAGGCCGGTGCGGGAAGGCGAACTTGGCGCCGATGGCATAGGGCACGCCACAGCCCATGGTGGCCAGGTTCCCGGACAGCGACGCCATCATCCCCTTGCGAATCTTCAGGTACTGCGCGTACCAGCTCGTGCCCGACCCCGAATCCGCCGTCAGGATGACACCATCCGGCAGCCGGGGTGACAGCTCGGAGAACACGCGCCGGGGGTTGACGGGATTCGCGCGGTCCATCGCGAGCGCCTCCGCCGTCTTCTCCCACTGCCGCATGCTCTTCACCACGCTGTCGCGCCAGCTCCGGTCCGTCTTGTGCTCGAGCATGGGAATCAGCGCCTTCAGCGTCTCCTGACTGTCCCCCACCAGCGCCACCTCCATGGGGTAGCGGATGGCCAGCATCCGGCCATCGAGGTCGATTTGAACGCCCCGGGCCTGTCCCTCCTTCGGGAGGAACTCCGAGTACGGAAAGCTGGTGCCCACCATCAGCAACGTGTCGCAGTCCGACATCATGTCCCAGCTCGCCTTGGTGCCCAGCAGACCGATGGCGCCGGTGACATAGGGCAGGTCATCCGGCAGCACGGCCTTGCCCAGCAGGGCCTTCGCCACGCCCGCGCCCAGCAACTCCGCCACGTGCATCACCTCGTCCGCCGCGGCCTGCGCTCCGGCGCCTACCAGCATGGCCACCTTCTTCCCGGCGTTGAGCACATCCGCCGCCCGCCGCAAGTCCCGCTCGCGAGGCAGCACCCGCGGCACGCTGTAGCCCACGCTCGAATGGACCGTTCCGTGCGCGCGCGGAGGCTTTTGGTAGGCCTCTTCCTGGACGTCGTTGGGGATGATGACGCACGTCACGGTGCGCTCGTAGATGGCGACGCGCATCGCCCGGTCCACCGCGTGGCGGATGGCGGAGGGGCTGGTCACCATGGTGAGGTATTCGCTGGCCACGTCCTTGAAGAGGGACATCAGGTCCACCTCCTGCTGGAAGTTGCCGCCCAGCGCGGAGCGCGTCTGTTGTCCGACGATGGCCACCACCGGCTGGTGGTCCAGCTTGGCGTCATAGAGGCCATTGAGCAGGTGGATGGCCCCGGGCCCCGACGTGGCCAGGCACACGCCCGGCTCACCGGTGAACTTCGCGTGCGCACAGGCCATGAACGCGGACATCTCTTCATGGCGTGTCTGCACGAAGCGGAACTCCGACGTGCGCCCGAGCGCGCCGAGGATGCCGTTGATGCCGTCACCGGGATAGCCATAGATGCGGCGGACGCCCCACTGGGACAGACGGTGGAGCAGGTAATCGGAGACGGTGGCGCTCATGACGGCTCCTCGGGTTCGGGGACGCCATCAAGCTAGGCACCCGGGCCCCGCCGCCTGCGGCGGAGCTCTCATCCGCCCGTCCAGCGGCCGGGGCAGCGACCGGGCACTGGTCGACATTCCGGGGCCGGGTGACCGCGGGGAGTGTCCACCACTGACTCTCACGGGGAGCCTGCAAGGAAGAAGGATGGAGGCAGCACCCAGGCAATGGCCTGCTGCCTCCTGGTCATGGCTCTGTGTATCGCCTTCTTCGTTCCATTCATCGCCGCGGCTTTGGCCGTGCTGATCACCCGGCTGTTCAAGTCCTGGGCAGGCTGGGTGCTCGCCCTCTTTCCGGCGGGCCTGGCGGTGTGGTTCGGCGCGCAGGTTCCCGCTGGCGTCCAGGGGGAGGTGCCCTCGCTGACGCTGCCGTGGATGCCGGACCTGGGCATCGACTTCGCGCTGCGGCTGGACGGCCTGTCCCTGCTGATGGCGCTGCTCATCACCGGCCTGGGAACGCTCGTGGTCATCTACGCGGGGCGCTACCTGGTCCACCATGAGGTGCTGGGCCGCTTCTACGGATGGCTCCTGCTCTTCATGGGCGGGATGCTGGGCATCGTCCTCGCCGACAACACGCTCCTGCTCTTCGTCTGCTGGGAGGTGACGACCTTCAGCTCGTTCATCCTCATCGGCTTCGAGCACAAGGAAGACGCCGCCCGCGAATCCGCGCAGCGGGCCCTGCTCATCACCGCGCTGGGCGGACAGTCCCTGCTGGTGGGCCTGCTCCTGATGGGCGACGAGGTGGGCACGCTGTCCATCTCCGGCACCATCGCCACCTCAGACGCCGTGCGCGACAGCCCCCGCTACCTGGCCATCCTCCTGCTGGTGCTGGGCGGCGCCTTCACCAAATCAGCGCAGATGCCGTTCCACACCTGGCTGCCGGGCGCGATGACAGCGCCCACGCCCGTGAGTGCGTACCTCCACTCCGCCACCATGGTGAAGGCTGGCGTCTTCCTGCTGGCGCGGCTGTCGCCCGTCCTGGGAGGCACGCCTCCATGGGAGACCATCCTCACCCTCGTGGGCACGATGACGATGGTGCTGGGCGCCCTGCTGGCGCTGGGGCACACGGACCTCAAGCTGGTGCTCGCGTACGCGACGGTGAGTGTCCTGGGGGCCCTGGTCATGTTGCTGGGTCAGGGCACCGCGGCCTCCATCCAGGCCATGGTGACGTTCCTCACCGCGCACGCGCTCTACAAGGGCACGTTGTTCCTGGTGGCGGGGTCGGTGGACCACGAGACGGGCACGCGCGACGTGGCGCACCTGAGCGGCCTGCGCAAGCGCCTGCCGATGACGGCCGCGGCCTCCGCGGCCGCCTCCTTGTCGATGATGGGCCTGCCCCCGCTCTTCGGCTTCGTGGGCAAGGAGCTCATCTACGAGGCCTGCCTGGAGGGCCCGGGGGGCTGGCCCCTGGCGATGGGGGCCACGGTGGGCTTCGGCGGCATGGTGGCCGCGGCGCTGCGCGTGGGCGTGCAGCCCTTCGCGGGCAAGACGTTCCGCGCGAGCAAGCCGGAGTCGAAGGTCCACGAAGCGCCTCCCGCCATGTGGGTGGGGCCCGCGCTGCTCGGCGCGGCGGGGCTGGTGTTGGGCCTGGTGCCCTGGGCCATCCAGCCCCTGCTGGCCATGGCGTCGGTGGACATTGGCGGGAGCCAGGCGGGGGGGCTCAAGCTGACGCTGTGGCACGGCGTGACGCCCGCCCTGGGGCTGAGCGTGGGGAGCCTCGTCATCGGCGGGGGCCTCTTCGCGCTGCGCCAGCCGGTGCTGAAGGGCCTGCGCGCCCTGAACCTGTCCAACCACGGCCCGGAGCGCTTCTACCAGGCCTCCCTGAGCGGCCTGCTCAAGCTGTCCTCGTCGATGACGCGGGTGCTCCAGAACGGCTCGCTGCACCAGTACATCGTCGTCACCCTGGCCACGTTCGGCGGACTGCTGGCGCTGGCCGTCGTCCTGCGGCTGGGGGAATGGCCCCGGGGCGTGTCCAAATACGTGCTGTCTCATGAAGTGGTGGTCCTGGTGGGCATCCTGGCGGCGGCGGTGCTGGCCGTGGTGTCGCGCTCGGCGCTGACGTCCATCCTCGCGCTGGGCGCGCTGGGTCTGGCGGAGGCGCTGCTGTACGTGTTCTTCGGCGCGCCGGACCTGGCCATGACGCAGATCGTGGTGCAGACGCTCACCGTCATCCTGTTCGCGCTCGTCTTCTCGCGCTTCCCGGTGCATCCGCATGAGCACCGCTTCCGCTGGTGGACGGCGGCCCTGCCCCTGGCCGTGGGCGGGCTCATCACCTGGATCATCTTGCACGTGGCCTCCACGCCCTCGCACACGCGGCTGGCGGACTTCTACGCGACGCAGAGCGTCCCCGCCGGCAAGGGGCTGAACATCGTCAACGTCATCCTGGTGGACTTCCGGGCGTTCGACACCCTCGGAGAGGCCACCGTGCTGGCGACATCCGGACTGGGTGTCTATCTCCTGTTCCGCACGCGCTCGCAGCGAAAGAAGAGGCAGGTATGAACCCCGTGGTGATGCACACCGTGGCGCGGCTGATGGCCCCGGTGCTGCTGCTCGTGTCCCTGGTGCTGGCCGTGCGTGGCCATGACATCCCCGGTGGCGGCTTCGTCGGTGGACTGATGGCGGCCACGGCGTTCGCGTTGCTGATGGTGGCGTTTGGCCGGCCCGCGGCGCGCAAGCAATTGCGGGTACACCCCACCCGGCTGGCCGCGGCGGGCCTGCTGGTGGCGCTCTTCAGCGGCGTCCCTCCAATGATGCAAGGCCGGCCCTTCCTGTCTGGAATCTGGGCGCGCTTGCCCGTTCCGGGGACGGATGGCTTGAAGGTGGGCACCCCGCAGCTCTTCGACCTGGGCATCTACCTGGTCGTCCTGGGGACGGCCATGTCCTTCATCCTGGGCATGGCCCGGGGCGAGGACACCACGGCGCCGGAGATGGGGGGCTAGGCATGGAACTGTTCCTCGCGATCACCGTGGGCGGCCTCTTCGCGGCGGGGTTCTACTGCCTGATGCTCCACAGCATCGTCCGCATCGCGCTGGGGCTGGTGCTGCTGGGCAGCGCCACCAACCTCCTGATCTTCACCATCAACGGGCTGCAGCGCGGCTTCGCGCCCCTGGTGCCCGAAGGCCAGGAGGCCCTCTCCCCGCCCTTCGCAGACCCGGTGCCCCAGGCCTTCATCCTCACCGCCATCGTCATCAACTTCGGCCTGCTCGCGCTGCTGCTGGTGCTGGTGCACCGCGCCGCGCAGGAGACGGGGACCGATGACACGCGGGCCCTGCGCACCGAGCTGAAGGACTCCAAGCAATGACGCCCTCCGCGCTGCTCAGCCTGCCCATGATCCTGTGCCTGGGCGCCGCGGCTACGGGGTTGCTCACCCCGTCACGCGCGTGGCCTCGCCGGTGGCTGGCGCTGATGACCATGGTGTCCCTCTCCGTGGTGGGCGCGATGCTGCTGGTGACGGTGCGCCGCGAGGGCATCCAGTCCATGCAGGTGGGCGGGTGGGCGGCGCCCTTTGGCATCACCCTGGTCGCGGACCTGCTGAGCGCCCTGCTGGTGCTCGTCACGGGAGTGATGGGCCTGACGGTGGTCTCCTACTCGGCGGCCACGCTCCCGTCGTCGAAGGAGGCGGGCGCCTACTACCCGCTGGTGCTGGTGCTGGTGGGCGGCGTGTGCGGCGCGTTCCTGACCGGAGACCTCTTCAACCTCTTCGTGTGGATCGAGGTCATGCTGGGCGCCTCGTTCGTGCTGCTCGCGCTGGAGGCCCGACAGGAGCAGCTCGAAGCGTCCATCAAGTACATGTCGCTGAGCCTCATGGGCTCGGTGGTGCTGCTGTGCGCGGTGGGCCTGCTGTACGGGGCCGCGGGCACGCTGAACCTGGCGGACCTGGCCGTCACGGTGCCGGGCCTGGGCACGCCGAACCTGATGACGGCCGTGTCCATGTTCTTCCTGGTGGCCTTCGCGCTGAAGGCGGGCGCCTTTCCCCTCTTCTTCTGGCTGCCGGCCTCGTACCACACGCCCCCGGCGGCGGTGACGACGCTCTTCTCCGCGCTCCTCACCAAGGTCGGCGTCTACGCCCTGGCGCGCGTGTTCACCCTGGTCTTCACGCAGGACGCGCAGCTCACCAGCACCCTCCTGCTGGTGATGGGCGGCCTCACCATGGTGACGGGCGTGCTGGGCGCGGTGGCGCAGTACGACATGCGCCGGCTGCTGTCCTTCCACATCATCAGCCAGATTGGCTACCTCATCGCCGCCCTGGGGCTGCTCACCCGGAGCGCGCTGACGGCGCTCATCGCCTTCCTCATCCACTACATCTTCGCGAAGTCGGCGCTCTTCCTGGTGAGCGGGGCCACCGCGCGCGTCACCCGCACCTACGACTTGCACCAGATGGGCAACCTGTACCGGACCCAGCCCCTGCTGGCCGCGCTGTTCTTCATCCCCGCGCTGTCGCTCGCGGGCGTGCCGCCCTTCTCCGGGTTCTTCGCCAAGCTGGCCGTCATCCAGGCTGCGCTGCGGGCCGAAAACTGGATCATCGCGGGGACGGCCGTCGTCGTGGGCCTGCTCACCCTCTTCTCCATGATGAAGATCTGGCGCGAGGCCTTCTGGAAGGCGCCGCCGGAGGACCAGCCGCAGGAGCCCACCCGGCCGCTGAGCCTGGGAGACGGCGTGCTCGGGCCCTGCATGGCGATGACGCTGTTCATGGTCGTCCTGGGCCTGGGCGCCGAGCCACTGCTGGAGCTGGCGGACGCCGCCGCGGGCCAGTTGCTGAACCCGGAGGAGTACGTGCGGGCGGTGCTGGGAGGACGCCCATGACCGCGTTTCTCTGGAACCTGATGCTGGCACTCCTCTGGGCCGCGATGCTGGGGAACGTCACTTCAGAGAACCTCCTCACGGGGTTCGTCATCGGCTTCGCGCTGCTGGCCCTCATCGACACGCAGCATGGGCCCTCGCGTTATGGGACGCAGGCGTGGAACGTGGTGCGGCTGGTGGCGGGGGTGGGCTGGGACGTGCTGGTCGCCAACGTGCGGGTGGCCTACGAGATCGCGACGCCCAAGCTCCACACCCGTCCCGCCATCTACCGCTACGACATGGAGGCGCGCACGGACGCGGAGATCACGCTGCTGACGCTCATCGTCACCTTCGCGCCGGGCACGCTGGCCCTGGAGGTGTCCGAGGACCGCAAGGCCATCTACGTCCACGTCATGTTCGCCACCACCCGGGAGGCGTTCTGCCAGGAGCTCCGCGAGCGTGTGGAGATTCCACTGTTGAGGGCACTGCGATGAGTGACTGGTTGCAGAGCATCACCCAGGGGGCCCTCGGGGCCATCTCCGTCTCGATGCTGTTCTCGCTCCACCGGCTGCTCCGAGGTCCGTCGCTGACGGACCGGGTGGTGGCGCTGGACCTCTTCTCGCTCCAGACGTCGGCGGTCATCACCGTCTACGCACTCTGGGTGGGGCAGCCCGAGCTGGTGGACGTGGCGCTGGTGCTGGCCGTCATCGGGTCCATGGGCACCATCGTCATCGCCAGGTACCTCTACAGCGCGCAGAGGGGCACGCCATGAAGGAGCTCATCACCGCGGTGTTGCTGGTGTTGGGGGCGTTGCTGATGCTCCTGGCGGGGCTGGGCCTGTTCCGGATGCCGGACCTGTTCCTGCGGCTCCACGGGGCCGCGAAGGCGTCCTCGCTGGGCGTGGGCCTGCTGCTGGGCGCGGCGGCGCTGGGCCTGGGAGACGTCAGCGTCGTGGCCCGCGCGGCGCTGGGCGTCACCTTCGTCTTCGTCATGACGCCCGTGGCCACGCTGCTCATCGCGCAGGCGGCATTTCGCGCTGGCATCCCGCTCTGGGAGCGCACGCACCAGAACGACCTGGAGGAACACCACCCCGCTGGAGGTCCGTACGAACCGCGCCTGGGGCCCGACGGCGAGGAATGAACGCCGCGCCTCCAAGGTCCACCGGACCACGGCGGGCCGCTCCGCCCGGCGTCTGGGGCTACTGGCCCCCTGGAGCGGCACAATGCCCGCCAGGCCGCGAACGACGCGCCCGCGAGACACTACGCGCGGCCCGAGCGCGCGAGGAACACTGCCGCCAGGCTCAGGCCCATCCCGTCATGGGTCGGGACGCATCAGAAGGAAGGTGGCGCCATGGACCGCACGCGGCAGCTCCAGGCGGAACACGCGGACGCCGTGGCCCGGTGGAACCTGGTCCGGGACGTCCTCATCGCGGGAGGGCTGGTGGGCACGCTCGGCGCATGCGCCATGGCCGCGCTGGCCCTGCTGCTGGGCGGCGTCACCCAGGGCGACCTCTGGTACGCGCCACGGCTGGTGGGCGGCGTGGTCTTCAGGGACGCGCCCGCTGGGACCGCGGCGGTGGTGCTCGGCTTCGCCCTGCACTTCGCGACGGCGGGGGCGCTCGCCACCACCTTCGCGATGTTGGTGCCTCGAGGTGGCCCGGCACTGACGGCCGTGATGCTGGGCCTGCTCGCGGGCCTGACGCTCCAGGCCGTCATGCCCGCGCTGGTCGTCCCCTGGGCCGCGCCCCCGCTGGAGCGAGCGGGACCGCCCATCGCCGCGTTCATGCTCCTGCACCTGGCCTTCGGCGCGTGCCTGGGCGTCCTGACGCCTGTCCGGAAGGCCTTGCTCCTCCTGGATGCGAAGCGCCGCGGCGTCCGGGCACTCCCGGCGCCGCCACCCTGAGCCCGCGGCTCGGGCGCATCAGGGCAGCGGCAGCCAGGGCGGCGCCGCGCGAGGGGGGCCGCTTCGTTCGGTGCCCGGCAGCCGCGACACGGGAAAGGGCCCTGGCGGCAACGTCGGCCACGCCCGGGCCGCGGCTTCCGCCAACACCAGCCCCACGAGGATGCCAACGAAGACACCCGCGGTGCCGATGACGAGCCGGGGCCCGCCGGGTCGCTCCGCCAGGTGCATGAAGAAGAAGGCAATCAGCACGGCCTTGCACAGCGCGATGCCGAGCGCGGCCGGCACCGCCCACGCCCCCAGGGGCAGCCTCGACAGCCCGAAGGACAGCGTGGCCAGCGCCAGCAACACGGCCCCGACGGCCAGCACCCGGACCCCGCCCCGCATGCGCGCCTCCTCACGTCAGGTACAGCAGTGGCCAGAGGAACAACCAGACGACGTCCACCAGGTGCCAGTACATCCCACCCAGCTCCACGGGCGTGTGGAAGCGGGCCCCGAACTCCCCCGCCAGCGTCCGCAACGCCAGCGTGACGAGCACGCCCACCCCCACGAGCACATGCACCGCGTGCACGCCTGTCATCACCCAATACAGCGTGAAGTAGAGGTTCGCGCCGGGAAGGGCGAACGCCTCATAGGCGTACCAGGCGCCAGGCAGCGCTCCGTCATGCACGTGCTTCGTGTACTCCGCGGCCTTGATGAACAGGAACGCGATGCCCAGCAGCACCGACAGCGCGAGCAACGCCGCCGCGGCGAAGTCGCGTCCATTGCGGATGGCATCCACCGCGAGCGCCACCAGGATGCTGCTGACCACCAGCACGAAGGTGTTCAGCGTCCCCAGGAAGACGTCCATGTGCGCGGGCGCCTGCTGGAACACACCGGGATACGTCAGCCGGTACAGGGCATACGCGGTGAACAACACCGAGAAGAGCAGCACCTCCGTGGCCAGGAAGATCCACATGCCCAGGTGCGCGGCGTCCTGGCGGGACGCCTCGTCTCCAAAGTGGAGGGCACGAGGCTCCACCGGGCGCGGGCTCGCCTCATGCCGCATGCTCCACCTCCGTGTTGGCGCCAGGGTTCGCGTAGTCGTGCGGCGGCCTGGGAAACCGCGGCGGCGCATGGAAATTGAACTCGGGGGGCGGTGAGTCGCTGAGCCACTCATACCCCTCGCTGCCCCAGGGGTTCCGCCCCGCCGCGCGGCCATGTCGCAGCGACCAGCCCAGGTAGATGGCGACGATGAGGAAGCCGAAGCCCAGCAGGGACGCCCCAGCGGTGGACGCCACGTGCAGCGGCTGGAACGCCTCCGGGTAGTCCGCGTACCGGCGGGGCATGCCCAGATTGCCCAGCAGGAACTGAGGCAGGAAGGTGGCGATGAAGCCGAAGATGATGAGCACCGCCGTCCCGATGCCCATCCCCTCCGGGTACATGCGGCCGCACATCTTCGGGAACCAGTAATGCAGCGCCGCGAGGAAGGCCATCAGCGACGCGCCCACCATGATGAAGTGGAAGTGCGCCACCACGAAGTACGTGTCATGCCAGTGCAGGTCCGCGGACGTGACGGCCACGGCGACCCCGCTCATGCCTCCGAAGAAGAGCAGGAAGATGAAGCCGAGCACGTAGGTGAACGGCGTGGAGACCCACAGGCTCCCCCGGTACATGGTGCCCAGCCAGGTGAAGATCTTCATCGCCGTGAAGATGGCCACCAGCATGGACAGCAGGCTGAACGCGCCCGCCCCGAAGGTGGACTGGCCGGAGACGAACATGTGGTGGCCCCAGGTGAGGAACCCCACGAAGGAGATGCCCACCGTGCTCCAGACAATCACCCGGTAGCTGAAGGGGCGCTTGCGGCTGAAGGCGCACACCGCCTCGCTGATGACGCCCATGCCCGGCAGCACCATGATGTAGACGGCCGGGTGGCTGTAGAACCAGAACAGGTGCTGGAAGAGCAGCGGGTCCCCTCCCCGGCTCGAGTCGAACAGCCCCGCGCCCGCCACCCGCTCCAGCGCCACGAGCATCAACACCATGCCCAGCACTGGCGTCGCGAGCACCTGGATGATGGACGTGCCGTAGATCGCCCACACGAAGAGGGGCACCTTCATCCACGTCACACCGGGGGCCCGCAGGGTGTGCACGGTGGTGATGAAGTTGATGCCGGTGAGGATGGTGGAGAACCCCACCACGAAGACGCCCAGGAGCACGGGCATCACGTCCCGCCCGGTGACGGTGCTGTAGGGCGTGTAGAAGGTCCACCCCGTGTCCACGCCGCCCTGGAACACGCCCCACAGCGTCATCACCGCGCCGAGCACGTAGAGGTAGAAGCTGGCCAGGTTGAGCCGGGGGAAGGCCACGTCCCGGGCGCCAATCATCAGCGGCAGCAGGAAGTTGCCGAAGGCCGTGGGAATGGACGGGATGAGGAACAGCCAGACCATGACGACGCCGTGCACGGTGAAGGCGCGGTTGTAGGCCAGCCGCCCCATCACCGTTTCACCGGGCGTCAGCAGCTCCACGCGCAGGGCCAGGGCGAAGATGCCCCCCAGCAGGAACATCAGCAGCAGCACGGCCAGGAACATCACGCCAATGCGCTTGTGGTCGCGCGTGGTGAGCCAGGACCAGAGCCCTCGCTCCGCGTCCAGATAGCTGGGCCCGGCGACGGTGGGCTCAGCGTGGGAGGGGGCCATACGTGGGCTCCTGGGCGGGGGGCGGCTCCGGACGCTCCGGCTGGAGGGACTTGATGTACTCGACGAGCGCGCCCACCTCGCCAGCGCTCAGCCGCCCGTGGAAGGACGGCATCACCGGCGCGTAGCCCGCGACCACCTTCGCCAGCGGGTCCATCATCGACTCGGTGAGGTACGCGACGTCGGCGCGCACGCTGTCACCCGAGGTCAGCGGCTGCTCGCGGCCATACAGCCCCAGCCAGGAGGGCCCGATGTGCGGCGTGCCGTCGATGGTGTGGCACTGGAAGCAGCCCTGCCGCGTGGCGACGACCGCCCCTCGCCGCGCGAGCGGTCCCCGGGTGCCCTCCTCCCCGGAGGATTCATCCGCCACCCAGGTGGGTTGAGCCAGCTGCCGGGCCCGCCAGGACTCGAAGGCCTCGGGCTCCAGCGCCACCACCTCGGCGCGCATGCGCGAGTGGTCCAGGCCGCAGTACTCCGCGCAGAACACCCGGTAGCGGCCCGGCCTCACGGCCTCGAACCAGAGCTCCGTGTAGCGCCCGGGCAACGCATCCATCTTCATGCGGAAGGCGGGGACGTAGAAGGAGTGGATGACGTCGCGCGACGTGAGCAGCAGGCGCACGGGCGTGCCGGTGGGAACGTGCAGCACGCCCACCATCCCCGGCCCGTCTGGGTACGCGAACTTCCACATCCACTGCTTGCCGGTGACGTAGACGTCCAGCGCGTCGCGCGGTGGCGTGCGCGCCCACACGTAGTCGTGGAACCCCAGCGCGCCCCAGAGAAGGAAGAAGGCCAGCGGCACCCCGGCGAACGCGGCCTCCATCCAGGTGGGCGCGGCCATCGCCGGCTCCTGCGCGGGGGAGCGCCCACGGCGGTAGCGCACCAGGAAGAAGAGCCCGGTGAGTCCAATGCCCGCGCCCACCACGAAGGTGGTGCCGATGATGAAGAAGTGCAGCCGGTCCACGCGCGGGGCCAGCGACGACGCCGCCTCCGGAAGGAAGAGGATTCGTCGCATCAGGTCACTCATGGCCGCGCCCCCTCTTCCGCGGAGAGGACCTGCTCCATGGCCCGCTCCACCGGAACGTGGATGACGCCCGCGTCCCGGTCCACCCAGCCATACGTCTGCAACCGTGCCTGCTGTGCGTCGCGCAGCCGGGGCGCGCCGTCCTCCAGGGCGAAGGGGCGCTGGTTGACGTCCGCGATCTCGGGCGCCCCCAGGGTCGGGGGGAAACCCGCGCTTGTCACGGGCGCGTACCAGTCCTCTCCCCAACGGACCACGAGCAGCGCCGCCGCGACCAGGAGGATCCACGCGGCCCCCACCCCGGCGAGGCGCCGCGCTGGAAGCTGCCGGTGCTCTGGCGGCGGTGGCGTGAAGCCGGCGCTCATGAGCGGGGCACCCGCAGCGAATGGGGCAGGAAGGGGTCTCTCACTGGCACCATGTAGCCACCGCGCGCGAGCAGCACCCACGCGGCCACCGTCCATCCCCCCACGCCGGCCCACGCCGTGGCGCTGGTCCAGTGGAACGTCGCCATCCCCGGGGAGAGCGCGGGCCACACCAGCCAGTACACGTCCAGTGCCCGCATGAGCAGCAGCCAGGCGCCCACCGCGGCGAGCGCGCCCGCGTGCTGCTTCACGCGACGGAGCAGGAGCAGGAAGAACGGCACGCCGAAGTGTCCCACGGCCAGCGCCACCGCCACCGCGAGCCAGCCTCCGTCCAGGCGGGCGCGGTACCACGTCACCTCCTCCGGCAACGAGGCAATCCACACCAGCAGGAACTGCGAGAAGCCGCAGTAGGCCCACAGGCAGATGAAGCCGAGCAGCAGCGTTCCCAACCGGAGGAAGTGCGCCGGCCCCATCAACGCGCCGAACTGTCCCGCGCCTCGCGCCAGCGCGGCGGTGAGGGCCACCGCGGAGAGCGCGCCCACGACCGCGCCACACCCGACCGTGAGCGCGTACACGGTGGACTGCCACAGGGGCTCCAGCGACATCAGCCAGTCCAGGCTGGCGAAGGACAGGCACAGCACCATCAGCGGCAGCGCCCCCGAGGCCAGCCGCCGCTGGTACAGGGTGATGCGCACCGCCCGTTCGGTAATTCCCGGCTCCGCGTCCTGTCGCACCGACCAGCGGAACAGGAGGACGCCCACCGCGCCCCAGACGGCGAAGTACAGAAGGGCCCGGCCCAGGAAGAAGGGCACGTTGAGGTACGGCTGCTTGTGCGCCAGCAACTGAAGGTCATGCCCGCTCAGGCTGGAAGGAAGCGCCACCCAGGGGAACAGGTGTGGCATCGCCAGGGCCACGGGGACGAAGAGCAGTGCGAACAGCGGGCAGCTCGCGGCCATGATTTCCAGCGACCGCCGCAGCACGGTGGGCCACCGCGCGCGCGCCGCGTGGAACGCAGCCAGCATGATGAGCGCCCCCAGGCTGAGCGACAGCCAGTATGCGAAGGCGAACAGATAGCCGTGGGCGGCCTCCCGGGGCGCGGCCCATCCCCCCAGCAGCGTGGCCAGGAGCCCCAGGCTCCCCACCGCGGCGGAGCCCCAGACCACGCGCCGGCCTGCCGTCAGGCGTGTCAGCACCGCGGCCGTCATGGCGCGCCCTCCACGGGGGCCCGCATGAGCTCATCGCGTGTGTCCTCGGGCGCGGCGGACAGCGGCGCGCGCTGGCTGTACGCCAGGACCCGTAGCCAGGCGACGACCTTCCAGCGCGCCTCGGGCGTCAGCGCATCCGCGTAGGAAGGCATCAACCCGTAGCCGCCGGTGATGACCGAGTAATAGAAGCCCGGCGGGTGTGGCAGCGCCTCCCATCCAGGTGGCACCGGACGGGCGCCCTCCCCTGCGTCCGCCGGCCCCACACCTCCATGTTCGGGATGTGAATGCGCCGCGCCGTACAGCGAGGGAGGCGGCCGCTCGCCCATGTTCTGGGCGACGATGCTCTGCCCGTCACCAAGCAGTCCGTGGCACGGCGCGCACCAGGTCTCGAAGTGAGCACGGCCCTCCCGCAGCGTGTCGCGCGTGAACGGCACGGGGAGCCGCGTCACCTCCACCCAGCCGCCATCCGGAGAGCCCCGGCGGGCATACGCGGCCTCCTGGAAGTACCACTCGCGAGCGACCGTCCCGGGGACGCGGGGCCGCATCGCCCGCGCGTCCGCGAAGTACGGGTTGGCGACGAAGGCACCGTCGCGAGCCTGCACCCGCATCGGGTCCAGGTCCTCGCAGCCGGCCACCGCCGTGAGCCCGAAGGCGACCCGCGCAAGACGCGCCCTCATCGCCGGCCCTCCACCGCGAGCACGACGGCGGCGCCGAGCTGGCGGAGAGCGCCTTCCGCCGCGTCCACGCCCTCCGAACCGTCCACCGCGACGGCGAGCCAGAACCCGTCGATGCTGGCGCTGCGGAACGCCTCCAGGTCCAGGAACGGATGCGTCACGCGCGGCAGGCCACACGCCACGATGACCCCCAGGAAGATGGCACCCGCCGCCGCCAGGACCGCGGACTCGAAGGTGATGGGAATGAAGGCAGGGCCGCTGTGCAGCGGACGGCCGCCCACGTTCAGCGGCCAGTCCACCGCCTGCGTGAACCACTGCACGACATAGGCGCCCGCGGCGCCGCCCACCCCGGCGAGCAACGCCAGCAGCGGCAGCCTCGAACCGGACAGTCCCAGCACGGCGTCCACGTCCTCCACCGGATACGGGGTATGCGCCTCCAACCGGAGGAAGCCCGACGCCCGCAGCGCCCGGGCCGCCGCCACCATCCGCTCCGGCGTTCGGAACTCTCCCAGCACCCAGCGGCTCATCGCGCGCCTCCCTCCCGTGCCGATACGTCATGGGCGAAGGCCTCGGAGGCCTCGAGCTCGTGCTGGAGCTCCTTCACCTCGCTGATGGGGACCGGCGGCAGGAAGCGGAGGAACAGCAGGAAGCCCAGCCCGAAGAGCCCCACCGTTCCGGACAGCAGGCTCAGGTCCACCCAGGTGGGCGCGTAGTGCCGCCAGCTCGCAGGCAGGAAGTCCTCGCTGAGCGGAGACACGATGATGATGAAGCGCTCCAGCCACATGCCCACGTTGACGAGCAGCGCCGCGCACCACAGGACCACCGGCTGGGTGCGCAGCCGGGCGGACCAGAAGAGCTGAGGCACCAGCACGTTGCAGGCGAAGACGGTCCAGAACGCCGGCGCATAGGGGCCGGTGCGCAGGATGTTCATCGCGTGCATCTCGTAGGGGTTTCCGCTGTACCAGCCGAAGAAGTGCTCTTGAACGTAGCCGTAGGCCACGAAGAGACCGGAGACGAGCAGCAGTCGCGCCAGCGCGTCCAGGTGCGCCTGCGTCACCACGGCGTGCAGATGGAGCGCCCGCCGGGCGGGAATCAACAGCGAGAGCACCATGGCCAGCCCGGAGAAGATGGCGCCCGCCACGAAGTACGGTGGAAAGATGGTGCTGTGCCAGCCCGGAAGCTGCGACACGGCGAAGTCGAAGGAGACGATGGTGTGCACCGACACGACCAGCGGTGTCGCCAACCCCGCGAGCAGCAGGTACCCGGTGCGCCAGTGCCGCCAGTGGCGGGCACTCCCCCGCCACCCCAGGGACAGCAGGCCCCAGACTCGGCGCCGCCAGGGCTGCTTCGCGGTGTCCCGCGCGGTGGCCAGGTCCGGCAACAGGCCCAGGTACCAGAACAGCACCGACACCGTGAGGTACGTGGTGATGGCCACCACGTCCCACGTGAGGGGTGACCGGAACTGCGGCCACATGCGCAGCGAGCTGGGGTACGGCACCAGGTAGTAGAACTTCCAGGGCCGGCCCAGGTGCAGCAGGGGGAACAGCGCCGCGCACACCAGGGCGAACAGCGTCATCGCCTCCGCCATGCGGTTGACGGAGCTGCGCCACTTCATGCCGAAGAGCAGGAGGATGGCGGAGATGAGCGTGCCGGCGTGGCCAATGCCAATCCACCAGACGAAGTTGATGATGCCGAACGCCCACGCCACCGGGATGTTGTTGCCCCACACCCCCACGCCCGTGACGAAGGTGATGGTGATGGCCACCGCCAGCAGCACCGTCAGCGCCGCGCACACGCCGACCAGCGCCCACCACCCCATGCCCGGCGCGGTGAGCACCGGCCGCAGCAGCGCCTCGCCGAGCTGCGCGTCCGGGCGTCGCTCCTCGAGCAACGGGTGGACGACCAGCGGGTCCGCCGTCACCGGAGCCAGGGGCAGTGGCTCGCTCATCCCGTGGCCTCGCTTGGGTTCTTCAGCCGGATGAGGTGGACGGTGCGCGGCCGCGTCCCCAGGTGGTTCAACAAGGCGTAGTGGCGCGGGTCCTGGTGCAGCCGCGTGACGGGGTCCTCCGGTTGGTTCAAGTCACCGAAGACGATGGCCTCCGTGGGACACGCCTGCTGACACGCGGTGCGCACCTCCCCTTGCCGGATGGCACGGTGAGCCACGCGCGCGGTGATGCGGGCGGCCTCGATGCGCTGCACGCAGTACGTGCACTTCTCCATCACCCCGCGCGATCGCACCGTCACCTGGGGGTTGCGGTACATCCGGTCCAGGGGCCCGCCGCGGTTGTATTCCAGGTAGTTGAAGCGCCGGACCTTGTAGGGGCAGTTGTTGGAGCAGTACCGCGTGCCGACGCAGCGGTTGTAGACCATCTGGTTGAGCCCCTCGTCCGAGTGGACGGTGGCGGCCACGGGGCACACGTACTCGCAAGGCGCGTACTCACAGTGCACGCACATCAGCGGCTGGGTGATGACGGCTGGGTTGTCCGCGTCCCCCATGAAGTAACGGTCGATGCGCAGCCAGTGCATCTCCCGCCCGCGCCGCACCTGGTCCTTCCCCACGGCGGGGATGTTGTTCTCCGCCTGGCACGCCACCACACAAGCACTGCACCCCGTGCAACGGTGCAGGTCGATGGACATGCCCCAACGATGGCCCGGCGCGTCCGGCACGGGCCGAGGCGGATACAGGTGCTCTTCCGGTGCCTGGAGCGCGGGGAGCCGCGCATCGCCGTGTGCCGCGAAGCGGGCGGCCGTCGTCTGGAGCGCGATGGGCCGGCCCTCCATGTGCCAGTGCTCCTGCGTCAGCGCGAAGTCGTGGTGGCCCTCCACGCGCGTGAGCCGCACGCCGGAGGCCCACCAGGGCGCGTCCTGGAAGCGCAGCACCTGGGCGTCGAAGCCCACGCCGCGCGCCACCGGACTGCCCAGGCGCTGGCCGTACCCCAGCGGCAGCGTGAGGGTGTCATCGGCCTGTCCGGGAACCACCAGCACGGGCGCTTCAATTAAACGGCCGCGAAGCTCCAGGCGGACGCGGTCGCCTCGCGCCAGCGACAGGCGCGAAGCCGTGGCGGGGCTCACCCACACGGCGTTGTCCCAGGTGAGCTGCGTCACCGGGTCCGGCAGCTCCTGGAGCCAGGGATTGGCGCCGTAGCGACCGTCATGGACCTTGACGTCCGTGACGAAGTGCAGCTCCAGCCCGTCCCCCAGGGGCGGCAGCGACTGGACCGCAGCGAGCACCGAGTCGGCATCCACCGCGGCCTGTTGCACCGGCAGCCGCGTGCCAGGAACGACGCCTTCCGCGAGCCAGCGTTCCCATTCCTCCTCGAAGCCTCCCGATGCCGCGGCGTGCTCACGCCACTGGGCCCGCAGTCGCTCGTAGGGCGTGGTCGCCAGCGCTCCGGCGAAGGCCGCCAGCAGCTCCAGCGGAGGCACGGCGCTCTCCACCAGCGGCGCGATGAGCGGCTGCAGGACGGTCGCGGTGCCATCCACCGCGCGCCCATCGTCCCAGGCCTCGAACGGATGCGTGGAGGGGACGGACCAGGACACCCGCGCGGCGGTCTCATCGTCGTGGAGCGCGCAGTACACGGCGTCCTCCACCTGCCCCAGCGCCTCGCCCAGGGGCACGTCCGTGGGCGCGCGGTAGACGGGGTTCCACGCGGTGATGAGCAGCGTGTCCACCACGCCCGCACGGATGTCCGCGACGAGCTCCGGCAACGCCGCCGCGTCCGGCGCGGGCACCAGGAGCGAGTCCACGCACCGCACCGCTCCACCGTGCAACGTCGCGTTGAGCAGATGCGCCAGCGCGTGCACCGCCGCGGGCTGGGACTCCCCCACCACGATGAACGCCCCGTCCCCCTGCTCCGCCAGGTCCCGCGCGGCC
>NZ_JABFNS010000117.1 GCF_013116825.1 Myxococcus xanthus | reverse complement strand
CCCCCCCACAGGTCCGGACCGATGCGCCCCGCCCACGTCGCCGCGGCCATCACCATCACCAGCGCCAGGCTGGTGGGAATGGGGGTTCCCTCGAAGTACTTCACCTTCCCTGACTCGTCCGACAGGTCCGCCGACGTGACGTTGAAGCGCGCCAGCCGGCTGATGCCACACGCCACGAAGTAGAGGAGCGCCGCCACGTCCAGGGAGCCGCGCATCCCCACCGCGAAGGCCAGCGCCGCCGGCGCCATGCCGAAGGAGATGACGTCCGCCAATGAGTCCAGGTCCGCGCCCAGAGGCGACTTCTTGAAGCGCCAGCGCGCGATGCGCCCGTCCATGACGTCCATCACCAACGCCACCGGCATCAGGCCGAAGGCCACCCACAGCCAACTCACGTCCCCGGAAGCCAGGTACTGCATGGAGGCGAGGATGGCGCCCGCGCCCGCGAAGCCGTTGCCCAGCGTCACGAAGTCAGCGAGCACGAACGTGCGAATCATCGAAAAGTGACGGCGCGGGCGGCGGGCACGGGACGGCTCGGTCGACATATGCGCGATTTCCTACCACACCCCTCCCGCTCGGCCGGAAGCTCGTTCTTGCCACACTGCGTTGTGCCCGGCGGTGTGAGAAATCATTCCAGTTCCAGAAACATTTTGACGGTGTGATCAGCCACTCCCTACGCTCGACGACTGTCATGCACCCCAAACCTCCCTCGCCCCTCCGGCGCGGTGTGCTCCGGCGTACGCGGAGCACCCGCTGGCAGTTCTCCCTTCTCGCAGGCGTGAGCCTGCTGTTCAGCTCCGCGTGTGGTGACGACGAAGAAGGCACGCCTCCGACCCCGACGCCCACCTACGAAGTCACCATCCGCCGCACCGCCCACGGCATCCCCCACATCACCGGAAAGGACATGGGCAGCGTGGCGTACGGCAATGGCTATGCCTTCGCCCAGGACCACGTCTGTATCCTCGCGGATCAGATCCTCAAGGTGCGCGGTGAGCGCGCCCGCTTCCTGGGCATGGGCCCCGGCAGCACCTACGCGGGCAGCGACTTCGCCTACCGTTCGCTGGGCCTCCACGCGCGCGCCACGGAGCGCATCAGCGCGCAGCCCGCCACCCTCCAGGCCATGCTCAAGGGCTACGCGGCCGGCTTCAACCGCTACATCGAGGAGACGCCGAAGGATCAGCTCCCCGCGCCCTGCACCGGCGCCAGGTGGGTGCGCCCCATCTCCGATGTGGACCTGCTGGCCTACGCCTACAGCGTGGCGCTGACGGGCAGCAGCTACCAGGTCGCCCTCGCCCTCGCCGCGGCCACGCCGCCCGACGTGACGGCGACCACCCTGGGCACGCCGGACCGCGACCACGTCAAGGTCCAGCGGCCTGAACTGCACCAGGTGGGCAGCAACGGCTGGGCCATTGGCCGCGACCGCTCCGCCACCGGCCACGGCATGGTGGTGGCCAACCCGCACTTCCCCTGGGAAGGCGAGCTCAAGCTGTGGGAGAGCCACCTCACCGTCCCCGGTGAGCTGGACATCTACGGCGTGGGCCTGCTGGGCGTGCCCGCGGTCCTCATCGGCTTCAACAACGACGTGGCCTGGACGCACACCTTCTCCTCCGGCCAGCGCATGACGCTGTACGGGCTGCGCCTGGTGCCGGGCAAGCCGACCTCGTACTACTACGACAACGAAGAGCGGGAGATGACCTGGAAGGACATCACCATCCTGGTCCTGCTCGACAACGGCACGCTCGTCAACGTCACCCGCCGCATGTACAGCAGCCACTACGGCCCCATCATCTCCATCCCCGGCACCGCGGAGTGGACCGAGCAGTCCGTGCTCACCTACCGCGACGCCAACCTGGAGAACGACACCCTGCTGGCGCAGTTCCTGGGCATGAACCAGGCCCGCAGCATGGATGAGTTCAAGGCCGTCTACGCGCGCGAGCAGGGCATCCCCTGGGTCAACACCATGGCGGCCGACCGCGCGGGCAACACCTGGTACACGGACGCCACGCCCACGCCGAACCTGTCGCCCGTGGCCCTGGCCACCTGGAACGCCGCCCGCCAGGGCGCGGACCTGGCCACCACCGCCATCTGGCAGCAGATGGGCCTGGTGCTGCTCGACGGCAGCAACAGCCAGAACGAGTGGCAGGACGAGCCCGGCGCCCGCAGCCCGGGCCTGGTCCCCTTCAGCAAGGTGCCCAAGCTGGACCGCACCGACTTCGTCTTCAACGCCAATGACAGCTACTGGCTGACCAACCCCGCCGAGCCGCTCAAGGGCTTCTCGCCCCTGCACGGCCTGGAGGACGTGCCCCAGACGCCGCGCACGCGCCTCAACGCCGTCATGCTCACCGAGCAGGTCGAAGGTGGCGCGTCCGGCGCGGACGGCCTCTTCACCCGCACCGAGCTGCAGGACGCCATCCTCAGCAACCGCGGCATGGTCGCCGAACTGCTCATCGACGACGTGGTGGCCCGCTGCACCGGCCACACGACGGTGCCCTACGGCACGAACACCGTGGACATCAGCCAGGCCTGCTCGCTGATTGCCCAGTGGGACCGCCGCTATGACGTGGACAGCGTGGGCGCCATCGTGTGGCGCGAGTTCGCGGGCACGTTCACCATGGGCGAGCTGCAGGCGAGCCCGGCGCTGTACGCCACGCCCTTCGACCCGGCCGACCCCATCGCCACGCCCCACACGCTGGCGCCCGCGCCCGCCCAGGGCACCGACCCCGTCCTGACCAAGCTGGCCCAGGCCGTGACCACGCTGACGCGCGCGGGCCTGGCGCTGGACCTCCCGCTGGGCGAGGCGCAGTTCACCCCCCGCGTGAGCGGCGAGCGCATCCCCATCCACGGCGGTGGCAACTACGATGGCGCGGCGAACATCGTCGGCTTCGGCACGCTGAAGTCCACCACGCCCAACGCGGAGGTGGGCAGCGCCACGCGCACCGTCGTCAACGGACGCACGGCCCTGGCCAACGGCGGCTACGTCATCAACAACGGCAGCAGCTTCATCATGGCCATGGAGTTCACGCCCACCGGCGTGCAGGCCAGCGCCCTGCTGACCTACAGCGAGTCCAGCAACCCGGCCTCGCCGTACTACGCGGACCAGACGCGGCTGTTCTCCCAGAAGCAGTGGCGGCCCATCCTCTACACCGCCGAGGAAATCGCCGCCGCGCCGGCTGAGCAGATCACCCTCACCGGCGACTGACGTCCCCGCCGGCCCCCGATTCGTCGGGGGCCGGACACCTCGCGGCCCGGCGGGGCAATGTCGGGCCGCGGATGTCCGCCCTCCAGTCTGATTCCGTCGGCTCCAGGGACGCGCGCCAATGGGTGCGCAGACCGCCAGGCGCCACCGTTCGTTACTGGCGAAGGGGCACCGGGATTTCCCGGTGGAATCACCGCGGCAGCAGCAGGGGGACATCATGGCCACATCCGTCTACAAGACCGCCATCATCGGCAGAGTGTTCTTCCTCCGCTGGGAGGCACCACCCAGTCAGGAAGAAATCCACACCGTCTTCCAGCAGATGAAGGACGCGCACGAGCAGCTTCGGCACCCGCTCGTCCTCGTCGCCAGCCTTTCGCCGAAGTCCTCCGTGCCCAACTCGGAGCAGCGGCGCAACCTGTCCACCTTCCATTCGGACGCGCGCCCGCTCTTCACGGAGATTCACGCCATCGTCGAAGGCAATGACCTGCAATACAACCTGCAGCGGGTCATCATCTCCGGCATCAACCTGGTGACGCGCACCTTCGACGAGGCCTTCCACCGCGTGCACAAGCACGCCGACCTCGTCGCCCCCTACCTGGGCAAGAGCCTGGGCGTGGACGGCGTGAAGGTCATCGAGGAGGCCCGGGCGCGCGGCGTGGTGTGAGCGCGGCCCGTCCTTCCGTACAGCGACGTCAGCTCGCGGCCGGGGCACCTCCGGCCCGCGACGCCGGGTCCACCCGCCGCGCCAGGGCCGACGCGGCGGTGCCCCGGACGAAGCTGTGGTCGAAGAAGTCCACATAGAGGTACTCCGGCCACGACACCATGGACCGGGGGCCCCGCATCACCGCGCGCGTCAACTCCGTCACCATCATCCCCGCGGCGCTCGTCGCGCCCACCACGCAGGTGGGCGCGTGGCCCCGGCCCTGGAAGCACGCGTCCATGTACTCGCGGAGCATGTAGCTCCCCAGGTGGGGGATGATGGCCGGCAGGTCGATGCGCCCATCCGGCAGGATGTAGAGCGCTTCGTACAGCGGCGCGTCCGGCTGGAAGACGTGCAGCGCCGCGCCGAATCCCAACATCAGCCCCGTCATCACCGGCACGCCACGCTGGCGGCAGGCGCGGTGGAGCACCTGCTTCTCATGCGCCCCCGCGATGTCGATGACCTCCACCACGTAATCCACCGGGCCCAGCACACCGTCCCCGCCCAGCACGTCCTCCACGTTGGCCTCGGTGATGCCCTCCGGCACTTCCCGCAGCCGCAGGGCCGGGTGGATGTCCCGGCACATCCGCCCCACCACCTCCACCTTGGAGCGGCCCAACGTGCTTTCAAAGCAGCCCACCTGCCGGTTCATGTTGTGGCGCTCGTAGACGTCGAAGTCCGCCAGCGTCACGCCCCCGAACCCCAGCCGCGCCAGGTCCACCGCGCACTGGCCACCCGCGCCGCCCACGCCCGCCACCAACACATGCGTGCGTGACAGCTTGACCAGCGTCTCCGCGTCCACCACGCCCAGATTGCGCTGGAACCGCTGCTCGAACATGGGCCGCCTCACGTTGAAGTCTGGCTTCCATGTGCCCCCCACCCAGGAGGGTGGCGAGAGCCCCATGGGCGCGTGTGTTCAGCACCCCTCCCACGTCACCTGGTGCCGTTCGGACCCCGTCAGTCTCCCCGTACTGGAGAGCTAATCGGCTCTTGCCCGTTCTGGTCGCCTGTGGTCATTTGCGCGCGCTCGTCACCCACGCCTCGCAATCCCTGCCGGGCTCCTCGTGACGCCCCGGAAGCCGCACCGGTGATGCGCGGGCTTCAGCGATGAAGCATGCGCCGAAGTACCCCACCTGGCAGGGGATGTCAGAGGTTCGATCCACAGTGGCATTCACCCATGAAGTCCCTGCCTGGATAACACTCCAGGAGTTACAGGGGTTTAATGATTGGCGTGAATTCTGCTCGGGGGGGCGACACGTCAGGGGCGTCATGGGCCGGCGTAACTCGACTCCCCGAACCTCTTCAGCCGATCCGAGGTCTGTATGCGTTCCGTGTTCTTCCTCTGCGTCTCGTTGGCATGTCTGTCGTTGGCTCGAACCGCCGAAGGGGCCCCTTCTGATGACATGCGACACGCTGTCTCACGGGCCGCGGCGCTCCAGGGCGTGGCGCTGGCGGAGGGCGCGCCGGTCGGCGCCGCGCTCGTCGGTTCCAGCCATCGGGGAGGCAGTGAGCGGGTGGCGCTGTTCGGCGACGTGGCCCACTACCGCTACCGCCTGCAAGTGGGACCGTCGCAGCAGGACGTCGTCACCCTGCACCGGGTGGTGCGGGAGAACCAGGCGTGGCGGCCGGCGCGTGCGACGCGCGCGGTGTTCATGGTGCACGGCGACGGGTGGGGTTTCGAGGCCACGTTCCTCTCCAGCATCGGCTCCGCGTTCGTGCCGCCAGAGCAGTCCATCGCCGCGTACCTGGCGAAGGAGGGCGTGGACGTGTGGGGCATCGACCTGCGGTGGGCGGGCGTGCCGCAGAACACGCAGGATTTTCGCTTCATGAAGAACTGGACGCTGGAAACGCACGCGGCCGACGTGGGCGTGGCGCTGGGCGTGGCGAAGCTGCTGCGGCTGGCGGGCGGCAACTTCCAGGGCACCATGCACCTGCTGGGCTGGAGCCGGGGCGCGGTGGTGGGCTACGCATACCTCAACCGCGAGGCCCGGCTGCCGCGCGGGCTGCGCCAGGTGGACGGCTTCATCCCCATGGACATGGCGGTGCGCTTCTCTCCGGAGGACGCGCAGCAGCAGGCGTGGGCGTGCGAGCGCCATGCGGCGCTGAGCAATGCCCGCCAGGAGGGCCAGCTGGAGGGTGGCCTGCTCGGGCCGGCGCCGGGCATCATGCTGCAGGCCATTGGCCAGTTCGCCGCGGTGCAGCCGGCCGCGCCGTCGCCGCTGGTGCAGGACGACATCTTCGGGCCGGGCACGGGCCGGCCCTCGAACCGCAAGCTGGCCCTGGTCGCGGCGGGCGCGACGAGCGTGCTCTTCGCGCCGCTGCAGCCGGTTGTCCCGGCCTACCACCTGATGGGCAGCACGCCGGATGCCATGGGCCTGCCGGAGCGGCTGTCCTTCACCCACGAGGGCTACCTCTTCGAGTTCGGCCAGCGCGCCGCCCCGTACCAGAGCATCAACGAGGTGGTGGAGACGGAGGCGTGGGCCTGCGGGATGCACGTGCCCTACGACGACCGACTGCGTGACGTGAAGGTGCCGGTTCTGTACGTGGGCGCCGCGGGCGGCGTGGGCCGCTACGGCGAGCACAGCGTCACGCTGCTGGGCAGCCAGGACGTCACCCTCCTCAACATCCGCACGCTGCCGGAAGCCGCGCGCGCCCTGGACTACGGGCACGCGGACCTGTTCCTGGCGGACGACGCGCGCGTGCGCGTCTGGAAGCCCATGCTCCAGTGGATTCGCGCCCACTGAGACGCTGGGCCTAGCTGTCTCCCTTCCACAGGCCGTGGCGCCGGACCCGCCGGCCCAGCGTCACCGGGTCCATCCCCAGCGCCACGGCCGCGCGCCGCAGCACCCCGCCGTGGCGCTCCAGCGCCTCGCGGATGAACTCCCGCTCCACCCGATCCAACCGCGCGCGCAGCGAGCCATCCCCTCCCGGCTCGTTGCGCAGGGCCAGGGTGGAGCCCAGCACCGGCGGCAGCAGCCGCCGCGACACCACCTCGCCCGGGCGGGAGAGCAGCACCGAGCGCTCCATGACGTTGCGCAGCTCGCGCACGTTGCCCGGCCAGGCGTAGGCCCGCAGCGCGTCCACCGCGTCCGGCGCGATGCCGCTGGCGGAGCGGCGCAAGGTGCGGTTGAACAACTCCAGGAAGTAGAGCGCCAGCTCCGGAACGTCCTCCGGCCTGTCCCGCAGCGGGGGGATGTCCACGGTGAAGCTGTTGAGCCGGTAGAAGAGGTCCGCGCGGAAGCGGCCGGCGCGCACTTCCTCGCCCATGTCCTTGTTGCTGGCGGCCACCACGCGCACGTCCACGTGGCGCACCTGGGTGCCACCCACCGGACGCACGTCCCCCGTCTCCAGCACGCGGAGGAGCTTGGCCTGGAGGTTGGCGGTGGTGTTCTCGATTTCGTCCAGGAAGATGGTGCCGCCGTTGGCGAGCACGAAGAGCCCGGGGTGGTCCGCCACCGCGCCCGTGAAGGAGCCCTTCACGTGGCCGAAGAGCTCGCTCTCCAGCAGCGTCTCCGACAGCGCGCCGCAGTCCTGCACCACGAGCGGCACGTCCCCCCGGCCACTGAGCCGGTGGAGGATGCGCGCCAGCACCTCCTTGCCCGTGCCCGTCTCGCCCTGGAGCAGCACGGCCACCCGGTGGGGCGCCACCAGGCGCACCAGCTCCATCACCCGCTGCATGGCGGCGCTGCGGAAGCCCACCTCATCCCCGCCGCGCCCACCGGGGGCCGGCGGCAGCTTCTGTGACAGGGCGCGCTCGCGCAGCAAGCTGCGCTCCAGCTCCAGCGCCATGCGCCACTGCTCGGTGCGCACGCCGTGCTCGCGCCCCGCTTGAAGCACCGCCTGGTGCAGGGCCTCCCGCGTGGGTGAAGGACCGAGCGCGCGGAAGATGCGCCCGGCGTTGAAGAGGGCCACCAGCCGCTCCGGCGCGGCCGGCGCGCAGTAGACGATTCGCGATGCCAGGTCACTGGGCGGCCCCGCGCCGGAAGGGTCCGCGTCCGCGCGGCGGGCGGCCAGGGACTCCACCAGGGCCAGGGCCTGCTCCTCGTCCTGACCGCACACCACCAGGCACGCCGCGTCCCCGCGCGTCACCAGCGCGTGGGCGTCCGCCGGGCTGGCGGCGAAGTGGAGCTGGGCCACCCCTTCCAGCGCGGCCGTCACCGCGCGCGACTCCTGCTCGGTGGCGAAGGCCACCACCACCTGGAGGTGCGACGAGGCGAGGTAGCGCGCCAGCTTCACGCCGTCCGCTTCCTCGAAGGCGCGGAAGCTCACGCCCATGGCCGCCACCGCGCCGGACGCGTCGTGACGCCAGCGCACCACGCCGCGCACGCGGATGTGCTCACCGGAGTCCGGTAGGGAGAATGACAGCTCCACGTCCTCGCCCTCACGCGGCCCTTCGGACGGCGTGTGCGGCGTGGCGATGAGCCCGATGCCCGTCTCACTGATGTTGACGGCCCAGCACCCATGGAGCGCGGGCTGCGTCACCACCTTCACGTACAACGGCTTGCGTTCGCTTCGAGGGGCGTAGGCGGACACAGGCCGCGTCATGACCACCACAGTCTACTTGAGGGATGAAGCGACGTTGACAATTTGCGACGTTAGAAGATTCGCTAGCCACCACTCAACAAGCAAACGAGCCCGTCTCGCGGCATGAGACACGTCCTCGCGCTCCCCCTGCGCCGCCGCTGCTGGCATGCTGGAGCCGTCTTCATGGCCATCACCGCAGGCCCCCCCAGCTCCGGCCCGACGCTCCGGATTGCCCAGCGAGTCCCCCGCACGGAAGCGGAGGGCCCCGGTGTGCGCTACGCCCTCTGGGTCCAGGGCTGTCCCCTGCGCTGCCCGGGCTGCTGCAACCCGGAGATGTTCGCGACCGAGCGCGGCACCGTGGAGACGGTGGAGGCGCTGGCCCAGGAGATTCTGGCCACGCCCGGTATCGAAGGACTCACCCTGCTGGGCGGCGAGCCCTTCTCCCAGCCCGGTCCCGCCGCGGCGCTGTGCGAGCGCGTCCGCGCCGCCGGGCTGAGCATCATGGTCTTCACCGGCCACACGCTCGCGGAGCTGCGGGCCCAGGCGCGGGACGACGTGGACCGGCTCCTCGCGACGGTGGACCTGCTGGTGGACGGCCGCTTCGAGAAGGACCAGCCGGAGACGGCGCGGCGGTGGATTGGCTCGCGCAACCAGGTGATGCACTTCCTCACCGGCCGCTACGCTCCGCACGACGCGTGCTTCACCGCCCCGAACACGGCGGAGGTGCACTTCGTCGGCGGCAAGCTCGTCATCAACGGCTGGCCCGCGCTCGCCGACCGGCTCCGTCCATGATTCGCGTCGCTCCGTCCGAGCTCGAGCTGCTCACGCTCGCCCGCGCCATCGTCGGCCTGGGGCAATACGCCCCCGTGGAGGACCTGCTCCGCAACCGGCACGCCGTCCCAGCGAAGTTCAGTCCCGGCGCGATGGAGGTCCTGCGGGACACACTCGCCAAGGGCAGTGTGATGGCGCTCGCCCGATGCGGCGGCTGGCGCCGGCAGCTCACGGTGCGCGACGGGCAGGCACGCACCGGCCGGCTCTGGGAGCGGCATGCTCCGCCCACCCTGCGCTTCTCCCCCCTTACCTTCCACGTCCTGAAGTGGCTTCTGGAACAGCCCCTGACGAAGCACGGGGCGATGCCGCTGGAGGTGGACGGCCCCCCCACGCTCGCCGACGAGCTCATCCTCTTCCTCTGCTGCCGCCTGGTGGCGGGCACCCCCTGCGCGCCGGCCCTGGGCGCACAGCACCTCTTCCGCCGCTCCGCCCTCTGCTGGCTGGGCTTCCCGGAGCAGTTCGGGACGCACCGTCCGGAGTTCGATGCCACCGCCTTCGCGCCACTGCTGGCGGACGGCGCGTGGCTGCTGGAGGCGCTGCGGCGGGAGCTCGTGCAGCGTTGGCGTGGGTTGGAAGAGTCCAAGCGCCACATCGCGTCACCCGAGGAGGCCCTGGCCCTGGGCACCGCGCAGGAGGCCGTGCTCGCCGCCTTCCTCGACGCGGTGGATGGCGCGGGCCGAAGGGACCTCGCGGGCTTCCTCCTCGAAGCGGCGCGCCCGTTGCTGGAGCAGCCCGCCACGCGCTGGGTGGAGGGGCTGTCTTCCTCGGCGACGTTGTCCTCCCGGGCCGCGGCGGCTCGTGCAGCCGCCGCCTTCCTGCGCGCGCTGGGACGGCTGTCGCGCTGGGACGCGGAGCACCGCGCGGTGCGCTTCTTCGACGACGACTACGACGCCGCCCAGCACCTGCTGTCTGAATGGAACGCCTTCGGTGAAGCAGGCTTCCGCCGCGCCGAGGACCACGCCCGGCAGTTGGCCACCGCCCTCACCAGCGCCTCCGCCACACCTCCACCTTCCTCCGCCGGGAGCGCTTCATGAGCCGCGCCTACCGAGTCTCCGTCTCCGAGTCCCTCAACCGCGTGGTGCAGGCCGAGGACGGCCTCTGCTCCAAGCTGGAGCTGCTCCCCCTCCTCTCGCGCGAGGAGCTGGCCGGGCTGCTCGCGGCCGAGCTGGCGAACCGGGGCTTCACGCAAGAGGGCGACGTGGCCCTGCGCACCGAGGCGGATGGTGTCCGCATCGCCATCGACGTCACCACCGGTGACGTCAGCGTCACCCTCAGCGGCGAGCAGGAGGTGGAGCTGAAGGCGCGCGGCGAGCTGGCCGTGGAGAGCCCTCACGAGGTGGAGCAGGCGAAGCTGCGGGCCCAGGACCTGGCGCGCGCGCGGCTGGAGGACGCGGCGGACGTCGCCACGGACAAGCTGCGACAGCAGGTCACCCAGAAGCTCGAAGGCCGGTTGAAGGACCTCAAGTCGGAGCTGGACTCCATCTCCAACAAGGTGACGGCGGAGGCGCTCAAGGTGCGCGCCGGGCAGCTCGGCACCATCGAGGAGGTCCACGAGGACGCGGCGACGGGCTCGCTCACCATCAAGGTGCGCGTATGAGTCAGCGCATCCCCGAGGAGTCACTGCCCACGGAGCTGTCGCCCTTCGCCGCCGTCGAGGCCGCCTACCCCGCCGAGCTGAACCGCGTCTGCGAGGCGCTGCTGCGCGGGCTGCCCGTCATGGTGGAGGCGGACAAGGAGCTGACGCCCTACTTCTACAAGTGCCTGCGAGACAGGCTGAAGAAGGACGGCAAGCAGTTCCTCTACCTGGACGGCCGCACCGCGCAGGAGCCTCCACCGGGCATGCCCGCGCCCAGCATGATGGCCACGCTCATCGCGCAGCTCCGGGACGCGGTGCGTGGCGCCGTGCGCGAGCGCATCGTCGTGCTGCCCCACCTGGACCTGCTCACCACCAGCAACGGCGGGCTCACCAGCGAGGCACGCGAGGTCATCCCCCTGCTGTACGAAAACCCGGAGATGGTCTGGGTCGGGTTCAAGGATCCGTCCTTCGCCGTGCCGCGCGTCATCGAGAACCTCTTCCCCCACAAGGAGAGCATCCTCGGCGTGGGGCGCGACCGGCTGCGCTACCTCATCACCCAGCGAGAGTGCCGCAAGTTCGGAAGGGGCCTGCAGCCCTACGCGCTCTACAAGCACGTCTCCGGCGTCAACGCCGTGCGGCTGCGTCGCCTGCTGGGCGCCATCACCGGCGAGGACTACCCCGCCAACCCGAAGCCCGCGTATGCGCAGCTGCGCTCGGCCACGCTGACCGGTTCGCTCAGCGTGCCGGAGCTGGAGCTGCACGCGGACATCGGCGGCTACGCCAAGGTGAAGCAGCGGCTCCAGCAGGAGATTCTGGACGTCCTGGCGCACAAGGACACGCTGAGCGACCCGGAGGCGGTGAAGCGCGTGGAGGCGCTGTTGCCGCGCGGGATGATCTTCTGGGGCCCTCCCGGCACCGGCAAGACGCTCTTCGCCAAGGCCATGGCCTCGTCGCTGGGCGCGGCCGTCCAGGTGGTGAGCGGCCCCGAGCTCAAGAGCCGCTGGGTGGGCGAGAGCGAGGAGAACCTCCGGCAGATCTTCGTCCGCGCGCGGCAGGCGGCGCCCAGCATCATCGTCTTCGACGAATTGGACTCCTTCGCGTCGGCGCGTGGCACGTACACGGGCTCGGGCGTGGAGCACTCCATGGTGAACCAGCTCCTCACGGAGATGGACGGCTTCCGCAAGGAGGAGCTGGTCTTCGTGGTGGGCACCACCAACTTCGTGGAGTCCCTGGACCCCGCGCTGCTGCGCCCGGGCCGCTTCGAGTTCCAGCTCTGCATCCCCTACCCCAACAGCGCGGACCGGCGCGCCATCCTGTCCATCTACAACCAGAAGCTGGGCCTGGAGATGACGGAGCGCGCGCTGGACTACGCGGTGAAGCGCACGGGCGACCGCGTGGAAGGCACCGGCACGCGCTTCTCCGGCGACCACATCCAGGCCCTGTGCCGGGCACTCGCGCGTCGGCGGTTGCGCGAAGGCGCCCAGGGCCCCACCGAGGCGGTGGACGTGGAGCGCGCCCTCACGGAGTTCCTGGACCGGCCGGAGCTCACGCCCATGGAGGAGCGCGTCGTGGCCACACACGAGGCGGGGCACGCGGTGTGCGCGCTCTTCTGTGAGCACGCGCCCGCCATCGACCGCATCAGCATCCGGGGAGACCTGGCGGGCTCGCTGGGGCACGTGCAGTACGCGGACCCGGCGCACCGGTACGTCGTCACGCGAGGCCAGCTGCTGGACAGCATCTGCATGCTCTTCGGCGGCCGGGAGGCGGAGGCGCTGCTCCTGGATGACCTCTCCCTGGGCAGCGCACACGACCTGGAGCGCGCCACGGAGATTGCGCGCGAGCTGGTGGAGGACCTGGGCATGGGCGGAGACGGCGTGCCCGTGCGGCGCTTTGATGCACCGGGACGGCAGGCGGACCGGCATGCCCTGTCCGACGCGACGCGGAGCACGCTGGAGGCCGCGATACAGGAAGTCCTGGCCGTCCAACGGGCCCGGGCCCGCGATATCCTCCAGCGCGAAAAGGGGCGGGTCGTGGCCCTGAGAGATTTGCTCATCGAACGCAAGGTGTTGGACCGCGAGGCCTTCACCCATCTGGTGCCCGCGCCCGTGGCGCCGAAGAAGGAGCCCGCGCTTGGCTAGCCTCATCCTCCGCCTCCAGGTGGACCCGGCGACGGGCCGCAAGGACGTCATCATCCAGTACGAGAGCGACGCGGACGCGCTGCCCATGGAGCACGAGGACGAGCACCGGCGGCTCGTGGACTCGCTCATCCAGGGCGGCACGCTGAAAGCCTCCGAACTGGGCCGCGTCATCGTCCAGCGCGACACGCCGTCGGGCAAGGCCGCCGAACCCGCCTCCACCGCCGAGGACGCCTCCGAGAAGGTCAGCCAGAAGGCCTGATGTCCATGCTCGTCTTCACCAGTGAGGAGGCGCTCCACCTGGCGCTGACCTCCGGACTCGTCCCCGCCGAAGTCCAGGCCGCACCCGCCCGCTATCATCGGACGCCCGACGGCGCGCTTCACGTCCTGCCGGAGGTGATGCCCGCGAAGGATGTGCTCGCGCACCTCGCGTCCCTCGGCGTGCAGGTGACGCGGAGCCGCGCGATGGAGGCCACGCCGGTCCTCTGCTGGGCGGAGCTGGTGACGGCGCGGCGCGTGCCGCTGGAGAGCGCACCGACCGGCCCGGTGCTGTTCCTGCCCCCGAGCGCCGATGCACTCCTCCCTTTGGCGGGCGAGATGCTGCGCCTGGGATGCGACCGGCAGGAGGTGTGCTTCGCCCAAGCCTCGGGGGAAAGCGGACAGCGCGCCTTGCTGCGCGCGATGGCACCGCCCTACTTCACCCTCACCAGCGCGCTGGACGCCTCGGGCCCGCTGCGTGCCTTCGTTCCCGCTGTCCCAGGGCAACACGCCGTCTGGGTCGAGGTGGGCTACACGCATCCGCTCGCGCGCACGTTGCACGCGCCCGCGGGGACGTTGCTGCTCGTCCGCGGCGAAGGCCCCTGGCTGACCGCGCCGGACGGCCCGTGGACGGACCTGTACCAACACACCGACCTGCGGCTCCCAGCCACAGGCGAGGACTGGACGCCCGCGCCCCCCCCGGGCCGGCTGACGGTGCCGCTGCGCCTCACGCGAGCCGCACGTACGGAACCCGCGAGCCTCTGGGTTCTGCGCGAGGATGCGCTCGCCCAGGTGGAGTCCCTGGTCCACACGGTGCCGGAGCCGCTGCTCGCGCAGCTTCGCTTCGCCGTCACGGGGCCACCGGAGGCGCCGTGCATCGTGCTCCGCGCCCGAGCGGGCCGGGAGCGGCCCCCGGAGCTGGGCCTGTCGGGAATGGCGTACGCGCCGCTGCCTCAGCTCGCGGACCTCTTCCTCCCGTGTGACGGACTGCTGGAGCCCCCCGTGCGAAGGGACCGCCTGCGCGCGCTGCTCGTGCCCCAGGCCGATACCGTGACGTGGCTCCACCCCACCGGGGATGGAGGCTTCCGCGCGGAACGGCTGCCGGAATCCGCGTTCCAGCCGCTCGACACGTGGGTGGACTACGTCGTGGATGCCGACGCCGACGCACTCATGCCGTGGGTCCGGAGCGCCAGCTTCGACTTCGCCGCCTTCGAGGCCGCGGAGGGTGAGTGGCAGAGCGCGGCCCGCGCGATGCAATCGGACGAAGAGGACGACCGGAGCCCGCGAGCCACGCGCCGTAGCCGCCGTGAAGCGCCGGCGCCCCCCGTGACGCCCGCGAGCCCGCCCCCCATCGTCGCGGTCCGCGTCGCCCAACCCGCGCCCACCGGGGTCCGCCTGGCGCCGCTCACGCCCGCGCAATCCAGCGCGGTGGAAGAGGAGCTGAGTTCGCTCGAGAAGTCCTTCCTGGCCCTGGAGGTGCCCGCCGATTCGCCGCAGCGGCAGGAGCTCTGGACGCGCATGGCGGAGCTGAACGGGCGGCTGGGCCGCAAGCGCGACGCGAGCCTGTGCTGGACACGCGCGCTGTGGTCCGCCTCCGACACCGAGGCCACCGAGCTTGCACGGCGCTGGTCCGATTCAGAAAACGAAGGAGGCGCCACCCCCGCCGAACGGATGGCGTCACCCGCGCCCACGGGCGATGACGTGCGCGGCGTCGCCAGCAGCCTGGTGCGCGCGGTGCGCGTCCCAGGTGCGCCCGCGCCTGTCGACGTGGCGGCACTTCAGCGGTGGTTGGACAGGCACGACGCGGAGCTCGACGTCCGGGCGCTCTGGCTCACGCGGACGGCGCTCGACACGCTGGCGGGTGGCGATGCGCTCGGACTTGCAAGAGCGGGCGACCGGCTGCTGGAGATGCTTCAGCGAGGCCTTTCCCTCGCGAGAGACGTGCCGCGCTTCCTGCGAGGTGGCACCGATTCGGCCCATGCGCCCCGGGTGCTGGCGCAGCTCGAGGCCCTGCTGGAGCGATTCGAGCACACGCCCCGCCGCCGCTCGTCCATCGAAGCGGCGCCCGCCCTCACGCTGGCCTATGTCCGCTATGTCTTCGCCGTGGGACTCGCGCGGCTCGGGCAGGCGGACCGTGCCCGCCCCCTGGCGTCCGCTGCGGCGGAGGCAGTCGATGCGAAGGAAGCCATCCACGGCTTCCTCTCCCGAGCGTACGGCGCGCGCGTGGCCCAGGCCCTGGAAGGCCAGCCGCCCGAGACACCGCTGCCGTCCGACATCGCCGCCGAGCTGAATGCCCTGGGGACCTTCCAGCGGTACAAGGTGGATCGGCTGCGGCAGGCGTCGGCGCTGTTGGAGCCCAGCGAGCGGCTCGACCCCGCGAGGGCCTTCGGGCGCGGCGCGAGGGACTTGCGCGGCGAGGAGTTCGCCGCTCTCCGCGACGTGAAGGACCCGGCGCAGGTGGCGGCGCGGGTGGAGGCCCTGACGGGCCGGGCCACCGATGCGACGCTGCCCGCCGAGGAACGGCAGCGGATCATCGGAGGACTGCTGGACACGCTGCCCCGCGTCGCTCCGGCGCGTGCGCTTCCACTCCTGAACCGGCTCGTCTCATCGATGGAGGCGCTTCCCGGTGAAGCCCAGGCCGTGATGCTGGGGGACGCCCTGACGCTGGCGGCCCTCTTCGGCCGCGCGGACCACGCGATGACGTTGGCGGCGCGGCTGCGCAAGGTGCTCACGGCGCTGGCCCCCACGTCGCCCGCATGGGGCCAGGGCATCCTGGGTGTGAGCCTGCGCGGCCTGCGCCGGGTCGGCCTGTCTCGCGAAGCCGCCGAGCTGGTGGACGCGGCGCAAGAACGCCTGACAGGGCCCAAGACACCGCTGACGGCGCGGCTCGGCGTCGCGGCGGGCCTGGCCATGCAGGGGCGCACGGCCGAGGCCGTCGACGTGTTCGACGCCGCCTTCGAGTCACTGGGCGCGGCGAAGGGCGGACTCCCTGAGCGGCTGGCGCTGATGCGCAGCCTCGCGAGCGCCCTGGCACATGCCCCCGTGGAGCTGGCGCTCCCGGGGCTGGCGCGCATCTCGGAAGGGCTGCCCATCATCACGGACAGCTACAACACCAACAGCCACTTCTGCCTCTCCGTGGTGGAGCTGGCGGACGCGCTGGTGCTGGGCCACGTGGAGGTGGCGCAAGGCACCGGAGCGCGTGCGCGAAGCTGGCTCGACGAAGACGAATTCCTGGTGCGACGGCGCATCCATCGGGAGCTGGAGGAGCGCACATGAGCAGTCATCCCGCCATCTCCGAGCTGACGTTCGACGCGCTCTCGAGCGAGGCCCACGGCCTTCGCGAGCGCCTCAACCGCTTCCGCCTGGCGCTGGGCCGTCACTTCGTGGGCAAGCAGACGCTGGTGGACCTGATGACGGTGGCGGCGGTGGCGCAGGAGCCGCTGCTGCTGGTGGGCCCACCGGGCACGGCCAAGTCGGACCTCGTCCTCAAGTTCAGGGACGCGCTGCGCATCCCCAACGAGGATTACTTCGAGTACCTCCTGACGCGCTTCACCGAGCCGTCGGAGGTGCTGGGCCCCATCGACATCAACCTGCTGCGCCAGGGCCGCTACATCCGGCGTGAGGGCGGCAAGCTGCCGACTGCGCGGCTGGTGTTCCTCGACGAGGTCTTCAAGGCCAGCTCCGCCATCCTCAACGCGCTGCTCACCGTCATCAACGAGCGCAAGTTCTACCAGGACGGCGCGCCGCAGCCGGTGAAGCTGAAGGTGCTCTTCGCCGCCACCAACGAGCTGCCCGAACACGCCGAGCTGGGCGCGCTCAAGGACCGCTTCTGCCTCAAGGCCGCGTGCCGTCCAGTGCAGGACCGCTACTTCCTGGAGCTGCTGGACTCCGGCCTGGATTCGCAGACGCACCGGGAGATGAACCAGAAGCCCTGGGCGGAAGGGCACGCCACGCTGGACGACGTGCTCAAGGCCCACCGTTACCTGACGCTGATGATGGGCAAGCGCGAGACGGGCCCGGATGGCCGCGAGCTGCGCGACCGCGACCTGTTCTTCCGCGATGACCTGCTGCGCGAGTTCCGCCGCGTGGTGCAGACGCTGACGCGCGAGGACGGCGTGTTCATCAGCGACCGCAAGCTGGTGAAGCTCTACCGCCTGCTCCGGACGCGGGCGTGGATCTTCCACGGCGGCGCGGTGGAGCGGCAGGACCTCCAGCTCCTGTCGTACCTGGGCGAGACGCGGGAAGAAATCGACCTGCTGGAGGAGAAGGTGCCCCGGCTGCTGGGCCTCTCGTGAGTCGCGGATGAGCACGGAGCTGAGAAGCCCTCAGGACACGGAGCGCTGGCTGTGCGCGGGGCTGTGCCTGATTCGGCACGAGGACCTCACGGCGGACGCGTTGACCTCGGCTGTGCCGTGGCTCCTCGCCACGCTCGCGGAGTCGCCTGCCCTGCCCCCACCCGCGTTCATCGCGGACCTCGGTCGGCTCGTCGCGGGGGTTCCGCTCGCGCCCTCCGCGCCCGTTCCCGATACCCAGCCTCGGCTGCGCGCGGCGGTGCGCGCGTATGACGACCACGTGCTGGCGCGACTGGCCGCGGAGCCCCACCTGGAGGCGGTGTCCGCCGCCCTCGCGCGGTTGCCCGAGACGCTCCGGCCGCGAGGCGTCGCCTTCCTCGTCGCGCGCGTCCTGACCCGCATGGGCTTCACCGCTGGAAGCCCGGTGAGCCCCGCCCTGGCCCGGCGCGTCCTGGAGCGTCCGCCCACGGAGTTGCTCCAGGCGGGCTACACGGCCCTGCGCGAATCAGGAACCAGCGCCGCGTTGGAACGGCTCACGGAAGGCTACGAAGCCCTGGCGAGCGCGGCCCGGCGCGCCCATGCCCTGCTCGGCGACGCGGAGTCCTTCACGCTGGAGAACCTGGAGCACCTCCAGGGCAAGGCGCAGCGGATGGCCTTGGAGCAAGCAGTGGAGGCGGCCGAGGCCCTGTCGCGAACCCTTCCGCCCAAGCTCCGCGCCCGCCCGGTGAGCACCGCACCGCTCCCGATGGCGTTGGAGGACGAGGCCGCCTTCCCACAAGGTGGATTCTCGTCCGTGTCCAACGTGGGCAGCCTGGAGAACCTCGTCACCTCCGAGCTGGTCTACATGGAGGACGAGCCCAACCTCGACCTCTTCGACGTGCGCTATGTGGAGGGCGAACTCCTCTACTACACGCGCGACGAGAGCATCTCCGTTCGCCGCCGGCGCGTCATCACCTTCGTCCTGCCGCCGGACCTCGTGGATGCGCGCGTGAAGGACGCGGGGGTCCGCTGGCAGCGCGTCGTGGTGTCACTGGGCCTGCTGCTCTGCCTCGTGCGGCGGCTCTCCCTCTGGCTCGGCAGCGAGGAGCTCCACTTCCGCGCCGTCTTCCTGCACGCCCATGACGGCGCTGTCCCCCTGGAGGCTGAACGCGGCCTCTGCGAGCTGCTGCTGCGCGAGTGGCGCGCCCGTGGCACGGCGGAGGTCCTCACCGCCGCCACGCTCGACGACGTCCTGACGGATGCGGAAGCGCGTGCGAAGCGCGCGCGGGTGGACCTGGTGCTGCTCGGCGCAAGCAGTCAAGTCGAGACGATGTTCCATCCCGGCGCCTCCCGCGTCGAGCGGCACGTGCTCGACCTCAGCGGCCCCTCCCCTCGCGTGCGAACCATCCGAGACAAGCGAGAAGACCTGGATTCTCGAAAGTCGGAAGCGCCGATGGGCGCCGCCCTCAACAGCGACCCTTGGGAGGCCTGGGTCGGCGTAACGCTTGAGCTTGCGCAAGGGCTTCTCTAGCGTCCGTCTCACAACGCGCCTCACCCGGCGCAACGGACGAAGGACGGGCCATGCCGCGGTACGAGTTCAAGGAAGGCAGCTCCAGCAAGTTCTGGGAAATCAACCTCTCCGGCAACAGCTTCACCGCGCGCTGGGGCCGCATCGGCACCGACGGCCAGGAGAAGACCCAGACCTTCGGCTCTCCCGCCGAGGCCCAGAAGGAGCACGACAAGCTCGTCCGCGAGAAGGAGAAGAAGGGCTACGTCCTGGCCGGCAAGGGCGACGATGACGACTCCGAAGGTGGTGGGGGTGAAGAACCCGCATCCAATCCGGAGCTCGAGGCCGCCATCCTCAAGGACCCGGACAACGTGGACGCGTACCTCGTCTACAGCGACTGGCTCCAGGGCCAGGGCGACCCTCGCGGCGAGCTCATCGCCATCCAGCACGCGGCCTCCCAGGCCAGCGGCACGGAGGCCAGCGACCTGAAGCGCAAGGCCACCGCGCACATCAAGAAGTACCAGTCGCTGCTGCTCGGCGAACTGGCCGCGGGGGTGAAGTCGGAGGAGCTGTCCCTGGAGTGGCACCTGGGCTTCATCCGCTCCGCGCGCGTGGGTCAGAAGGAATACGACTCTGACTTCAACGTCCCGGAGACGGCCGGGGCGCTGCTCAAGCACCCCTCCGCGCGCTTCATCCGCAGCCTCACCATCGGCATGGCGAGCTTCGACGGTGAGAACGAATACGGTGAGACCATCCAGGCGCTCGTCGAGGCCGGGGGCTCGAAGACGATTCAGGAGCTCTTCATCGGTGACTTCGAGTACCCGGACGACACCGAGATTTCCTGGACGCACCTGACCGACATCTCCGCCCTGCTCAAGGTGCTGCCCGACCTGCGCAAGCTGCGGCTGCGCGGCGGTGAGCTGGAGCTGGGCGCCATCGATCTGCCCGAGCTGCGCGAGTTCACGGTGGAGACGGGCGGCCTGCCGCTGGCGGCCGTCAAGTCCATCGCCAACGCGAAGTGGCCGAAGCTGGAGCGCCTGGAGGTGTGGTTCGGCAGCGACAACTACGGCGCGGAGGGCGGCGTGGAGGACATCCAGCCCATCCTCGACGGCAAGGGCCTGCCGAACCTCAAGCAGCTGGGCCTGCGCAACTCCGAGTTCACGGACGCGCTCGCCCAGGCGCTGCCCACCGCGAAGGTGCTCCCGCAGTTGGAGACGCTGGACATCTCCATGGGCACCCTGTCCGACGAGGGCGCGCGCGCCCTGGCCGACAAGGCGGCGGCCTTCGCCCACCTCAAGCAGCTCGACGTCACGGAGAACACGCTGACGGACGAAGGCCAGTCGCTGCTGCCCAAGGCGATTCCCCACGCCAACGTGGGCAACCAGCGCGACTACGAAGAGGAGTACCGCTACTCCGCGGTGGGCGAGTAGCGTCGCGGCGCACTCCAGGGGGTCACACCATGCCGCGCTTCGAATACACCGAAGGCACGTCGAGCAAGTTCTGGGAAATCGAACGGAAGGACACCGTCGTCACCACCCGCTGGGGCCGCATCGGCGCTGAGGGCCAGGAGAAGACCCAGAAGTTCAAGCAGACGTATGAAGCGCTGCAGGCGTACCAGAAGCAGGTCCTGGAGAAGACGAAGAAGGGGTACACGCGCATCAAGCCGAAGGACACGGCCCCCGCGGCCAAGACGAACCCGGAGCTGGAGGCCGCCATCCTCCAGGCTCCGGAGTCTGACGACGGCTACCTCGTCTATGCCGATTGGCTCCAAGGCCAGGGCGACCCGCGCGGCGAGCTGATGGCCCTCCAGCACGCGCAGCGACAGGCCCAGGGCGCGGAGGCCACCAGCCTCAAGCGGAAGGTCGCGGCCCTGTACAAGAAGCACCAGGGAACACTGCTGGGCGTGGGCCTCACGTCGATGCTCGGCGAGAAAGCCCTGACGCTGGAGTGGCATCTGGGCTTCATCCGTGGCGCGCGCGTAGCGGCGCCGGGTTTCGACTCGGACGCCGACTTCGACGTCGTCGAAACCCTGACGATGCTGCTCCGCAGCCCCTCCGCGCGGTTCCTCCAGGAGCTGACGCTCGGCCTGCCGGACAACGACGGTGACAACGAGTACGGCGACCTCGTCAAGGTCATCACCAGGCTGGCACCGAAGACGCTTCAGCGGCTGTTCATCGGTGACTTCGTCTTCCCGGACGAGTCGGAGATCTCCTGGGTCAAGCTGGGGAACCTCGCGCCCCTGCTCAAGGCCCTGCCCCAGCTCACCACCTTGAGGCTGCGTGGCGGAGAGGTACGCCTGGGGCCGGTGGAGCTGCCGGAGCTGCGTCGCTTCACGATGGAGTCGGGCGGCCTTCCTCGGCCCGCGGTGCAGTCCATCGCCAGTGCGAAGTGGCCGAAGCTGGAGCAGTTGGAAGTCTGGTTCGGCAGCGAGGAGTACGGCGGACGGTTCCGCCCGAGTGACATCCAGCCCATCCTCGACGCCACGGGGCTGCCGAACCTGAAGCACCTGGGACTGTGCAACGCGGCCTTCTCCGACGAGCTCGCGACCGTGCTGCCGAAGGCCAAGGTGCTGAAGCAGTTGGAGTCGCTGGACTTGTCGAAGGGCACGCTGATGGACACCGACGCCGAGGTCCTGGCGGCGAACGCGGCGGTGTTCAAGCACCTCAAGAAGCTGGATGTGTCGCAGAACCAGCTCACGCGCAAAGGCGTGAAGCTGCTGGCCTCGTTGTGCCCGGACGTCGTGGCGGGGAACCAGCGCGAGATCTACGACGATGACGAAGGCGGTCGCTACGTCGCGGTGAGCGAGTAGTCCGGCATCATGGGCGCGCCTCCGTTCATCCTCGTCGGCAACCCGGAGAACCGGCGCGTCACGCTGTTCCAGGAGGCCCTCGCCAGACAGGGGCTTCCCCCGGCGCACGTCGTCCCCTGGCGTGAGCTGCTGGCGTCGCCGGGGCTCCTGGCGGACCTGCCGGACTCGGAGGCGTTCGTCCGCATCGACTCCACGGGCGAGAACTGGGACGTGGAGAAGGCCCTGCTCAAGCGCGGCTACGAGGACGCCGTGGGCCAGGGCTGCTCCGTCCTGACGCCGGAGCAGGTGGACCGCCTGCCCGTGGACCGCGGCCGCATTCTCAGCCCGCGGCAGCACCACCTGGGGTTCTTGCGAGTCCTGGCGGAGCTGGAGTTCATCTTCGCGGCGCATTCTCGCTGGCACATCCTCCAGAAGCCCTCCGCCATCGCGGACCTCTTCGACAAGCGCATCACCTCCCGTCGCTACGCCGCCCTTGGCGTGCCGGTTCCCGAGCCGCTGGACGGTGTCACGGACGTGGAATCACTCCGCGAACGGATACGGGAGGAGGACTGCCGCGAGGTGTTCGTGAAGGTGTCGTGTGGCTCCTCCGCGTCGTGCCTCGCCATCTACCGGCGGGGGCGCTCGGCGGACACGCTGACCACCACCATCGAAGTGGCGAAGACGGGCTGGTACAACTCGCTGAAGGTCCGCCGCATCGAGGCCCCAGAGCAGGTGGATGAAATCCTCACGTATCTGCTGGGCGAGGGCTCACAGGTGGAGCGCTCGATTCCCAAGGCCCGGCTGGGCGGCGATTACTTCGACTGCCGAGTGTTGATGGTCCGAGGCGAGCCAGCCTTCACGGTGGTGCGGCAGAGCATGCGGCCCATCACCAACCTGCACCTGGGCGGCTGGCGGGGCGACTTGGACGACTTCCACGCGGCGGTGCCACGGAACGAGCTCGCGGATGCCATGGAGAGCTGCCGCACGGTGGCCCGCAGCCATGACTGCCTCCACGTGGGCATCGACCTCATGTACGAAGAGCACTTCACCGGGCACCGCGTGCTGGAAGCCAACGCCTTCGGCGATTTGCTCCCCAACCTCCGCCGCGATGGGCTCACCGTCTACGAGTGGGAGATTCGAGAAGCCCTGCGTCAGCTTCCGTGACGGACACACCTCACGCCGCCGGGAATCGCTCCAGTTACTTCCAAAGGGGCGTGGCCGGGACGCGCTCCAGGATGCCGGAGCCAAAGACCCGGTCCAGCTCCAGGTACTCCAGGTGCACGTACCCGATATGACACCCGCAGGTCTGCTTCGCGCAGGGCCGGGGTCTCAGCGCGGAGTCGAAGTCCGGCGCGTAGATGTTGCCAATCGGCTCGTCGATGAAGTGACACCGCCTCGCCGTGCCCTCGCCGTCCACGGAGATGACGGACTCCCCGCCTCGGCACGCGCGGCCCAGGCTCGGGTGGCGCGTGTTGTTCACCGGGAAGAGCGGGTCCAACCGCGTGAAGCGCGCCACGTCTTCCGCCGTGTACGGCTCCTCCTGTCCGTCCTTCACCGCGTTGATCCACAGGTAGGTGTCCGCGGGAAGCTCGGCACGCAGGGCCTCCGCCTCTTCCGTGAAGCGGAGGAACCCCACCACGCCCACGCTGTGCCGCACGCCCAGCTCGGTCAGCTTCGCGCACTGGGCCACGAAGCGGTGCCGCCTGGTCCACTCCGGGTGGTACGTGGCCCAGATGCCCAGCTTGTCCGCGCGCGCCTGGGCCACCCAGTCCAGCTTGCAGGACAGGTTCGTCTGGATGGCCAGTCGCTCCACATGCGGCAGATGTGACAGGCGGGCCAGCGCCTCTTGATACCAGGGCCAGATGAGCGCCTCACCCCACGGCGTGAAGAACACCGACACCGTGTCCTGCGTGCGCGCCTCCACCCACGCGACAAAGCGCTCCAGGTCCGCGCGGTCCTTGGCCAGCTCCTCCTCGGTGTGCTTCCACTTGCCGAAGGGGCAGTACTCGCAGCCGTAGTTGCAACTGGACAGCGGGCCCCGATAGAGCACGGTGAGCTTCATCGCCAGGCGTACTCCTTCATCATCGCCTGCACCTGCTCGGAGTGCAGCCACGGGCCAATCAGGTCGGAGCGCTCCACGCCCGCCACGGTGAGCTGCACCACGCCACCGTGCTTCCGCGCCAGTCCGTGCGCCTCCAACTCCTCCAGCTCCGGGAAGTCCTCCAGCGCGTCGGTGCAGAAGCGCTGCCGGTACACGGCGAGGTCCACACCGTCGGCCAACAGCGACAGCAGCATGTAACGGCGCCGCCGCTCCGCGGAGTCCAGGCGGAAGCCGTAGCCCACCTCGCCGAACGACGCCTCGGTCCGCTCGCTGTACGACGAGATGATGGAGCGCACCTCGCGAGAACCCACCGCGTACTCAGACGAGTAATGCACCTGGCCCGTGTACGAGCGCGCCCCGCAGCCCAACCCCACCATGCCGTCTTCCTGGCAGCGATACACCGGACCACCCGCGTCCGGTGCATGGCGCGCACGAAACATCCGCATGGAGACCTGCGTGTAGCCCTCCGACAGGAGGAAGTCGCGGCCCACGCGATACAGCGAGAGGCGCAGGTCGTCCCACGCCCGCGCCTTCTTGCCCAGGAAGGTCAGCGGCCGGACGTAGAGCGGGTAGAGATAGAGTTCCTCCGGCGAGTAGCGAAGCGCCGTGCGCAGCGAGTAGAGGAAGCTCTCCTCCGTCTGCCCCTCCATGCCGTAGATGAGGTCCAGGTTCAGCGTGGGGAAGCCGGTGGTGCGAATGAGGTCCAGCGCGGCCTCCACCTGCGCCGTCTTCTGGGGCCGCTTCACCGCGGCCACCTCCGCCTCGATGAAGCTCTGGATGCCCATGCTCACCCGGTCCGTGCCGCGCGAGCGCAGCACCTGGAGCTTCTGCGCGTCCACCGTCTCCGGAGACACCTCCACCGACACGGGGATGTTCTTCATGTCCGCGCCCATGACGCCCTCGGCCATGTCGAACACGGTGTTCAACCCCGCCACGTCCAGCAGCGTCGGCGTGCCGCCGCCAATGGCGGCCCGGGCGAAGCTCGCCGTCCCCAGCGCCTCCTTCACCCGCTTCGTCTCGCGCACCAGCGCGCCCAGGTACCCGTCCACCACGTCCTGCTTCGGCCCGGCGGCGGTGAAGAGGTTGCAGAAGCCGCAGCGCATCTCGCAGAAGGGCACGTGGATGTAGAGGAACAGCGCGTCGCGCCGCTCCTCCGCCCAGACGGACTCCAACGGGAGCGCGGGCGTGAAGGGCCGGTAGGCCGTCTTGTGCGGGTAGCCGTAGAGGTACGCCACGTAGGGCGACCCTTCGAGCATCTGCTCCAGACGCGTCATGGTGCGGTTTCTCGAGGTAGCAGGAATTCAGCGTAGGGCACCGTCCACACCACGGGGTGGGCCAGGCGATGGCCAGTGAAGCCGTCCTCGCCGTAGGTGGTGCCGTGATCCGAGCAGACGATGCAGAAGGCGGGCCCCCGGCGCCGCAGGGCGGCGAACAGCGGAGGGAGTTGCGAGTCCACGTACGCCAATGCCGCGGCGTGCGACTCGCGCGAGTCCTGGGTGGCGCCGGGCACATAATGCCGATTCGGCTGGTGCAGCGCCGACACGTTGATGAAGAGGAAGACGCGCTGCTCACGCGGCAACGCCTCCAGCCGCTGGACAGCCAGCGTCACCTGGTGCTCGGTGGACCGAGGGTCCGTCACGCCCAGCTCGGGGCTCCAGTGGCTCTCCGCGAAGAGCCCGGGGAGCACGTTGCCCAGCGGATTGCGCTTGTTGAAGAAGCCCACGCCACCAATGCAGAGGGTGTGGTACCCGCGGCCCGCCAGCCCGGTGACGAGGTCCGGCGCGTCCAGCACGCAGGTGTCCGAGGCCGTCGTCTCACTGCCCTCGAAGCGCATCGAGAACAACCGGGGATGCAGCCCCGGCGTCGCGGGCGTGGGCAGGAAGCCCGCGAAGAAGGCGTGGTGCGCCGCGTACGTGAAGCTCGCGGGAGAGTGCCGCTGCTCCCACCGGCCTCCGGGCAGCAGCGCGGAGAGGTTCGGCGTGCGCCCCTGGGCCGCGAGCGCCTCGGCGACGTCGTAGCGCAGGGTGTCCAGGGTGATGAAGAGCAGGTCGTGCGTGCCGACCACCGCGTTCATGTCCATCGCGTGAGCACTCCGGCGATGTCGTCGATGCGCGAAGGGATGCACTCCACCATGAACATGGGCGGAGGCAGCGCGGAGGGCCACGGCCGGCCGTGAGACACCCAGCAAGTGGCCATCCCCAGCCGCGCGGCGCCCATGACGTCCCGCTCCGGGTCGTCGCCCACGTGCAGCACCTCTTCCGGCGAGCGTCCGACGTGGGCCAGCGCGGCCTCGAAGATGCGGGCATCCGGCTTTGAAGCCCCCACCTCGCCGGAGAGGAAGACATCTGGCAGGACCTTCGCGAGCCCCGCGCGGGCCAGCTTCGTGCGCTGCACCCGCGCCGAGCCATTGGACACCACCGCCACCGGCCGGCTGCGAGCCACGGAGGCCACCCAATCACAGACGCCCGCGTCCTCCTGGACGAGCAGAGGCAGGCGCGACGCCATGTCCTCCCAGAGCGCGTCGGGCGTGAGGCCCAGGCATGGGAACGCCTTTGTCACCTGCTGGCAGAACGCGCTCCGGGACGCGCCGCCACGTCCATCCACCTCGTGCATCCAGGCCACGGCTTCGGCACGCCGAGCCTCGGGGAGCAACGACAGGTAACGAGAGACGAGCGTGTCCACGTAGCGCGTGAAGGCGCCGGCGCGGTCAATCAGCGTGTCATCCAGGTCAAAGAAGACGGCCCGGGGCCGCATCCGAGCACTCCTTCCCGAGGCGAGGATACGCCGCCCCGGCTGCGTCGAACAGCGACAACGCAGTGGGGCGACCGCGTCCATGCGGATTCGCCGGGCCCCTGCCCCCGTGCCTGCCCGTTGGAAGGCGGGGGACTCGGAGATTCCCGGCGAAGCAGCGGGCGTTCAGAGGGACGGATGCGCCTCGCGGTCGAACGCCTCCAGCGCCCGGACGACCTCCTCCTGCGAATCCGTGAGCATGAGGTAGCGCGCGTAGTCGTAGCCTTGCGCGAGCTGGTGCACCAGCGGGTACACGGGCCGGGTGCGCGTCCAGAACTCGGTGCCCAGGAAGATCATGGGGCTGATGACGCCCACCGAGTTGTAGTGGTTCTGGCACGCGTCCTGGAACACTTCCTGGATGGTGCCCGCGCTGCCGGGCGAATAGACGATGCCGCCCTTGGCGATGGTCAGCAGGCCGTCTTCCCGCACGCTGTTGGCGAAGTACTTCGCGATGTGCGTGGCGAAGGGGTTGGGCGGTTCGTGCCCGTAGTGCCACGTGGGGATGCCCAGGCTGGTGCAGTACGGCAGGTCGTCCTCGCCCAGGGGAAATGCCCGGCGAACGTCGAAGGCGCGCGAGAGCCACTCCCGGTCGGTGTAGCTGGGCGCCTGCGCGAGCAGGGCCAGTCCCGCGTCCAGCTCCGCCTCCGTGCGCCGCGCGAACCACACGCCCACGTGCGTGGCCTCCATGGCGCCTGGACCACCGCCGCTGACCATGAAGAAGCCACGTCGCGCCAGCTCGCGCGCCAGGGAGGCCACCGCGCGATAATCCGGCTGGCCGCGCTTCATGGAGTGGCCGCCCATGATGGCCACCACCTTGCGCACGCCCCCGGACCGGTACAGCAATCCTTGCATGGCCTCCGTAACCGAGTGGTCGTGGAGCCGCTGCGCCAGCGTCTCCAGCAGCGCGGGCGGACTGCCGCGCCCGTTCGCCGCCCAGTGCGCGTAGATGCGCGCATCCGGAGTATCCGCGTAGGACTCCGGCTGAGCCGGGTCGAAGCCCGCGTACAGCTCCTCCGGCGTGTACAGCGCGCCACGGTAGGGCTGATAGGGCACGCCGGAGATGGGCGGGAACACCATGGCCCCATGCTCCACGGTGGCCTTCAGCGCATCCTTCTCCAGCTCACAGCCCAGGAAGACGGCCCCCGTGAGCTCGGCGGAGGCCAGCGCCTGGGTGTACCGCCGCAGGTCCAGCCCTTGGATGATGACGTTGGCGAACCCGACGCCCGCCGCGAGGTGCCGCTCGAATGCCTCGATGGTCTCGATTTCGATCACCCATGAACAATTTCACGCCTCGCCGCCCTGGGGTAGCGAGGAGTGCAGCGCATGGCGAATGTGCATCTTCGCGGTCCCAGGGGCCCCGGACGCTCAGCGCCGCGCCTCCAGCACCCGCAGGCACGCCTCCGCCTGAAGCAGCTCCAGGCGGGCTCCCACGGCGGACGCGTCTCTCGCCGCGAGCTGGAGCTGACGCCCGGCTTCATCCAACTCGCCCAACTGCAACTGGGCCCGCCCCAGCACGCAGCGGAGCAACGACTGGAGCCGCCGATCCTCCAGCATGGACGCCAACTGGAGCCCTCGCAGCGCGTCTTCTTTCGCCAGCTCGGGCGCGCCCGCGCGCGTATGCAGCAGCGCCAGGCCATGGTGCGTGTAGGCCATGCCCCTGCGGTCTCCCGTGCGGGAGTCCAGCTCGAGCGCGAGCTGGAAGAAGTGCGCCGCGCGCTCCCTGTCGCCTGCCCGCGAATACGCATCGCCCAGGTTCAGCAGCGCGGTGGAGTGCTCCCACGTATCCCCCGCGCGCTCGCTCCAGCGCAGGACCTGAGCGAATTCGGACGCCGCGGCCTCCGGAAATCCCAGCCCGATCTGCACGCAGCCCATCGCCCGGTGGAGCAGCGCCTCCACGCCCGCCCAAGCGGGGCCGTCTTCCCGGACCGCCTGCTGCAACTGCTCGCGGGCCAGGACAATCCTCGCGCGCGCCTCCTCGAACCGCCCCAGCGCGGACAGCGCCAACGCGGACAGCGCGTCCAGCGACACGGACAACAGCGGCGCCGCGGACAGACAATCCCGGCGCCCCTCCCTGTCGAGCCCCAACACCTCCTCATACCTGCCGAGCGCGAGCACCACCGACGCTTGCTTGAACAGACGCCGGGCCCGGTCCCCTGCGGGAGACGCCAATCCCTCATCATCCAGCTTCCGCGCCGTATGCCACGCGGCGTCCGCTTCCACGGGCTCACCCGCGAGCCGGTGCGCGTCGCCCATGTATTCCCAGAGCCTCCGCTGCCACTCCAGCGCGGCGTCTGGCTTGAGAGCATCCGCCAGCCCCAACGCGAAGCGATACACAGCCATGGCGGGCCCCGGCTCCAATGCCGCCAGGTTCCAGCCTGCCAGTGATACCAGATAAGGCAGTGCCCGGGAGGACTCCTCCGCCGACAGCCATTGCCGTGTCAACTCCATACAGGCGCGTTGACGCAGCGGCTCCGGAAGGGCCTCATAGGATTCCGCGGCCCGCCGGTGTGCCGCGGGCAACTCCGCCTCCGGCAGCTCGTCGACGCCCGGGGCGGGCTCCACCGCCCACGTGTACCGGCCTCCCGCGACGGAGCACAGCCAGCCCCCCGCCTCCAATAG
>NZ_JABFNS010000116.1 GCF_013116825.1 Myxococcus xanthus | reverse complement strand
TGGGGGCAGGGGGCTGGGCGGGCGGAACCGGGGCTCCCTCGCGGTCGCCACGGTCGAACCAGCCGTAGACGGTGGGCAGCACTAGGAGCGTGAGTAGCGTGGAGCTAAAGAGCCCGCCAATGACGACGGTGGCTAGCGGCTTCTGCACCTCCGCGCCCGCGCCGGTGGAGAAGGCCATGGGAAGGAAGCCCAGGGAGGCCACCAGGGCGGTGGTGAGCACGGGCCTCAGCCGCTGGTGGGCGGCGTCGTGGGCCGCTTGGGCTGGCGGGAGGCCCTCCTGCCTCAGCTTGCGGATGGCTGCGACGAGCACCAGTCCGTTGAGCACCGCCACGCCGAAGAGCGCGATGAAGCCCACCGCCGCGGAGATGGAAAGTGGCATCCCCCGCACCAGCAACGCCAGCAGACCGCCTGTGATGGCGAAGGGGATGTTGAGGTAGATGAGCAGGGCGGGGCGCACCGCGCTGAACGTGGTGTAGAGCAGGACGAAGATGAGCGCCAGGGTGAGCGGCACCACGAAGGCCAGCCGGCGCGAAGCCGACTGGAGGTTCTCGAACTGGCCGCCCCAGTCCACCCAGTATCCCGCGGGCAGTTTCACCTCTCGCGCGATGGTCTCCTCGGCCTCCGTCACGAAGCCCTGGAGGTCCCTGCCCCGCACGTTGGCTTCGATGGTGAGGCGCCGCTGGATGTTCTCCCGGCTCACCTGCGCGGGGCCCTCCTCGACGACGACCCGGGCCAGTTGGGAGAGGGGAATGAGCTGCCCCGTGGGGCTGGCCACCCGGATGCCCTCGAGCTGCTCCACGCTGGTCCGCGCGCCGGGGGCGAAGCGGACCTGGAGCGCGAAGCGCCGCTGGCCCTCCACGACTGTGCCCACCTCCTTGCCGCCGATGGTCTCGATGGTGTCCAGGACCTGCCGGACGTTGATTCCGTAGCGGGCAATGGCCCTGCGGTCAATCTGGATGCGCGCGACAGGAAGTCCAGCGACCTGCTCGGCCTTGACGTCCGCGGCTCCCGGCACTTTTGAAAGGGCCGCCGCCAGCTTGTCACCCGTCTGCTTCAGCACTTCTAGGTCCTCGCCGTAGAGCTTGAGCGCGACGTCCGAGCGCACGCCCGCGATGAGCTCACTGACGCGCAGTTCAATGGGTTGCGAGTAGCTGAAGAAGCTGCCGGGCACCTCCTTGCTCAGGGCTTCGTTGAAGCGGGCGATGAGACCCTCGCGGTCCTTCGCCGTCGTCCACTCTTCGTGGGGTTTGAGCATGACGAAGATGTCGCTGATTTCGACGCCCATGGGGTCCGTGGCGATTTCCGCGCGCCCCGTGCGGGAGACGACGGTGGTGACTTCTGGGAATCGCTTGAGCACCTTCTCGATGAGCCCCGTCTGGCGCGTGGATTCCTCCAGGGATACCGACGGGACCCGCCACGCCTGGATGGCGATGGCACCTTCATCCAACCGGGGAATGAACTCGGCCCCAAGGAACGGCACGGTGGCCAGGCTGGCAACGAGCAAACCGGCGGCGACTCCCACGACAACGCCCCGCTTCCGGAGGCACCAGGCGAGAGCAGGCTCGTACACGACGCGGGCGCCTCGGACGATGATGCTCTCTTGTTCCCGGGCCTTCCGGGGCAGCATGACGGATGCAAGGGCGGGAACGAAGGTGAGTGACAGCACGAATGCACCGGCCAGCGCGCAGATGACGGTGATGGCCATGGGCTTGAACATCTTTCCCTCGATTCCGCTCAAGGCCAGGATGGGCAGGTACACCACTCCGATGATGACCTCGCCGAAGGCGGCGGCCTGCCGGACCTCCACCGCGCTGCGGTAGACGACATCGTCCCGCTCCTCGCGCGTCAGCGCTCGGCCGAGCGCGTGGCTGCGCTCCGAGATGTGGCGCACGGCGTTCTCCACGATGATGAGCGCGCCGTCGACGATGAGCCCGAAGTCGATGGCCCCCAATGACATCAGGTTCCCTGAGATGCCCAGCGCCCGCATGCCGATGAATGCACTGAGCATGGACAGGGGAATGGCCGCTGCGGCGAGCAGGCCCGCCCGCAGGTTCCGTAGCATGAGGAAGAGCACCACGATGACGAGCAGGCCACCCTCGATGAGGTTCTTGGCCACCGTCTGGATGGTCTTCCTGACCAGGTCCGTCCGGTCGTAGAAGGTGTCGAGCGTGACGCCAGCAGGCAGTGACGGACGGATTCTCTCCACCTCAGCCTTGACGTTGTTGACCACCTCGCGCGAGTTCTGGCCGATGAGCATCATGACGATGCCGGTAACCGCCTCGCCCCGGCCGTCCCGGGTGACGGCGCCCTGGCGGACCATCGGGGCGAAGGCTACCTCGGCGACGTCACGGACGTACACCGGGACGCCTTGCTCCGACGTGGTGAGGACGACGTCGCGGATGTCCTCCAGGCTTTCCACGAGCCCCTCGCCTCGGATGAGCACCTGTTCCGGTCCTCGGGCGATGTAGGCTCCGCCAGCGTTGGCGTTGTTCTCCTCAAGGGCTTTGAAGAGCTGCTCCAGCGACAGGCCATAGGATGCGAGCCGGGCGGGGTCCACCTGCACCTCATACGTCTTGAGTTCTCCTCCGAAGGCATTGACCTCGACGACGCCCGGCACGGCGCGCAGCCGCGGAGATATCTGCCACTCCAGGATGCTGCGCAGCTCCATGGGGCTCTTGCCCTCGCCCCGCACCTCGAACTGGTAGATTTCACCCAGGCCCGAGGAGATGGGGCCCATTTCCGGGGCGCCATAACCTTCTGGAATGCTCTCCCGCGCGGCGGCTAGGCGCTCCTGGATGAGCTGGCGCGCGAAGTAGATGTTCACGTCATCGTCGAAGACGACAGTGACGACGGAAAGACCGAACTTGGAGACGGAGCGAATCTCCTCGGTATCTGGCAGTCCGCTCATCGCCGTCTCGACGGGCACGGTGATGAACCGCTCGACTTCCACGGGGCCAAGGCCGGGCGAGGAGGTGAGAATCTGCACCTGCACGTTGGTGACGTCTGGCACCGCGTCGATGGGCAGCGTGCGCAGCGCATTCAGCCCGAACCCGACGAGGACCAAGGTGAGGAGGAAGACGAGGAAGCGGTTCTTGATGGAGAAATGGATGAGCCTGTCGAACATGGTGGCCGCCTAGTGAGAGTGGCCCTCGCCCATGCTCTCTTTGGAGAGCTCGGACTTGAGGATGAAGGCGCCCTGTGTGACGAGGGTCGCGCCTGGCTCGAGGCCGGAGAGAAGCTCCACTTCGCTGGCGGAACTGGCCCCTGTCTGGACCTTGACGGGGCGGAACTGATTCGTGCCAACGGGAACGAAGACGACCTGCGCTCCTTCCACTTGCTGCACGGCGGAGCGGGGGATGACCACACTGCCATTGGCGCTCGCGTCGGTGTCCTCGGCCGTGGTGGCAATCATCGCCTGCGCGAACATCCCTGCTTTGAGCGCCCCGTCGGCATTGGCCACCACCACTTGAACCGGGATGGTGCGGGTCTTCTCGTTGACGATGTCTCCGATGTAGCCGACCTCACCCTCGAATCGCTTCCCGGGAAGGGCCTGGACGGTGAGTTCCACTTTCTGGCCTAAGCGGACCTGGGAGAGCTGGGACTCGGGGAGGTCCAGCAGCGCCCAGAGCTGTGAGAGGTCGGCGACGGTGAAGAGGGACGTCGTGGCTTCGACGGCCTGTCCGACGGTGCCCTGTATCTCCACCACGGTGCCGTTCATCGGACTGATGGCTGGAAAGCGCGAGCTGTAGTGCTCATTGGAACGCAGGGTGGCGATTTCGGCATCCGACAGGCCAAGTGCGTGGAGCCTTCCATCCGCCGCGCTTCGCTCGGCCTGGGCGGTGACGAAGGCGCTCTCTGCCTCACGCATCTCCCGCTCACTGGTGATGCCTTTGTCGAGCAGCTCCTTCTCTCGGCGGAAGTTCGCCTCGGTCACACGCGCCTTGGTGGCTGCGGAAAGGTAGTCCGCTCGCGCTTGGCCCAGGTCCGGGCTGTCCAGGTGGCCGAGCACCTGGCCCTTTTTCACTTTCTGTCCCAGGACGACGGCGATGGAGTCGAGCCTGCCTGGGACGCGCGAGGAGACCTTGGACACTCCGCTTTGTGTGAAGGTGAGGCGGGCGGGCACGGAGAGGCCCGTCGTGAGAGGCCTCACCTGAGCTTGTCCGAGCTCCAGGCGCGCCGAACGTACGGCCTCGGGTGAGAGGGTGATGAGTTCCTGGTGGTCCGCGTCACCTGCGTCTCCATGGGACGCGTCTGACCCAGAGGCATGGTCGTCGCCTTCGCCGTGGTCATGCGCATTGTCGCCGGCAGAAGTCTGCGCTGCTGTTTCCGAGGGAGGGGTGGATTTCTTGTCGTTGCATCCACTCGCGAGGACGGTCAGTGCCACCAAGACGGGGAGATAGACACGGGCGTTCATTGGATGTTCCCTACGGCCTTCAGGAGTTGGGCCTTGGCGCTGTTGAGTTCCTCGAGTGCTTCGATGTAGCCGCGGCGTGCATCGAGGGCTTCTCGGCGGATAATGAGCAATTGCAGGAAGTCCACCTTGCCTGCCCGATACGCTTCAGTGACGAGGCTCAGGTTCTCTTGGAGGGCGGCAAGGACGTCTCCCCCGAACACCTCGGCGGCAGCTTGGGCTGTGAGGTATCGGTTGAAGGCGAGCTCCACCTCGGTGCGCGCGAACCGCTCGAGTGCGGAGAGATTCTGGCGGGCCTGCAGCTCACGCGCGGAGCTCACGCCTCTCGCGGCCTGGTTGCGGTCGAAGAGGGGGAGGTTGATGCCAATCGTCCCCTGGATGATGTTGTAGTTCTCTTCGCGGCCGTAGCTCACGCCGAGGCTAGGGGTTGGCAGGGCCTGGCGGCGAGCGAGTCGGGCCTCCGCCTGTGCAGCTTCCCATTCGAACCGGGCGGCCTTCATGTCCTGGCGCTGGCTCACCGCCTTCTCGATAAGCGAGGCCAGAGTGGGCGCTGGCGCGGATTCGGCGCGAAGCTCGCCGTCTGGATCGATGGCCTCGCTCGGGTCGAGGCCCAGTAGAAGCTTCAGCTCGGCGTGTGCCTGCGTGCGCTGCCGCTGGGCGCGGACGCGCTCGCTCTGAGCCCTGCCCAGCTCCACCCGCGCGGTGTTCACTTCGATGTGGGATGCTGCTCCAGCATTGAGGCGCTCCTCTGCGGCCTTACGGCCCTCTTCCGCGAGAGCGAGCGCGTCCTGGGAGAGTGTGAGCTCTTGCTCGGCTGCCAGCGCAGCGCCGAAGGCCTGCCTCACCTCCGCAGCGAGCTCCACTTTCAAAGACTCCAGGCGGGTCTGCCGCGCGGAGACGGTGGCTTGTGCGGCCTCTTTGCGGGCCCCCCGCTGGCCGAAGAGTTCGAGTGGCTGGCTGATGCCCAGGTTGAGTTCGACAGTATTTCCCACGTCGCGGAAGCGTGGGCCGACCGCGGCCTGGAGCTGAGGGTTGTCCTGGATGAGGCGGGACGCCCCTTCCAACTGAGCCTGGGCCGATGCGGCTTCGGCCCGCCCTTCGATGAGACGGGGGCTGCGCTCAAGGGCGAGCGCGACGGATTGCTCCATCGTTAGTGGCCGGGCCGCAAGGGCCGGCGCCGAGAAGAGGAGGAACAGACTTGAGAGTCGGATGGACGGAGAAAGGACGTTCATCGGAGTGGAAGACTGCCGGCAGCGCCGGGCTTCGAGGAAATGCGGGAGTGGACGGAGTCTGCCCGTCCGGTGATACGCACCGCCTCGGCGTCAGGGGTCGCCGTGGGTTAGATGGAATGTGGTCCACGGGGCGCCATCTACGGAGTCCGGGGACCTGACAGGGATAGGGGCGCTGTGGCTGGTGCTCGTGCGCCTCCTCAGCGCCAAGACGCAGCCGCTCCTACGCTCTCGGACAGCTCACGTCCGCAGCCGGCCATTGCCCGCACGGGGACATCACGAGTGCATAAAAGGAGGGCGCTGAGGCTTGCTGCTAGGCTGCTATGGGAGGTCGCAGAAGACGGGGGGACACACCTGCGGCCCCTCGCTGCTCCTCACCGATAATCTTCTGCTGGACTCCGGTACTAACGAGCCAACTCACCGGGGGAGGGGAGACGGGAGTCAGGGCCTGACTTGGACAGCACCCGCAGTGGTGCGCTGTGGGCCCGCAGCCATGCTCTTTGCCGAGGTCACCCAGGTCTGATTCCCCCTGAACGGAGTGCGCTGCATGTCCCGCAACGGCGTAGTGAACGGCTAGCTCGACTGCCTCCCCGAAGGAGGGCACGAGGCCGTTCACCAGCAGGATAACTAGCACCACACGCAGCACGGTACCTTCGTAGTAGGTCTGGAAGTGGTACGCAAGACTCTGCGGCTCATGACTTCTTGGTGTACGGCCCTATTCATGTGGGCTCGTCGAGGTGGGCCCTTCCTTGGCCAGCTCGGGTGCTGCCTCTCGGAGGATGGGCTGAATGTCACTGGGAATTGGCATTGGCGTGAAAATTCCCACGTTGGCTCCTCCCGTGTTGCCCAAGGGCGCACGTCCGAGCCAGGAGCCCGGAGCGGCCAGCAAGAGCCGGGGTACCTGTCCGGCTAGCTCTCGTAGATTCCGGCGGCGCCAAGCGAAAGCGAACATGAGACCATATACCCGAAGGTGCGGCCAAGTATGGGCTTGGCTCAGAATGTGAGCACGTTCAAGGGAACGCCACGCCTGTTGGTAGTCGCCACGGGCCTCAGACGTTGAGGCTTCCTCTAGTTCCGTTTTGAAATGCGCTTGCAGCGTCGGTTTCATCTTCGTGTTGTCTCCAAAGTGTCAATGACAGAATGTGCAGGTGTCCTCGGCCCGCCACGCCGCGCGACCTTCCTTCACGATGAAGAACGTCATGCCCAGGGCGGCCAGAGGGGCCGCCCACCACCACCCGAGGACCGCGTTGAGGCCGATGCCGCCCAGGGTGATGAGCGACAACCACCAGCATGCGGTGGTTTGAAATGCATCTGCTTCCATGTCGCGGCTGCCGAGAGCCACAGCAGTGCGCTTCTTCGCGCGTGCAAGCCACATCATCACCGCCAGCGAAACAGTTGTGAGAATGAGGCCCACAGGACTGGGCTGGGGCCGCTCGCCGTTCAGCAGCGCCGTTGCCGCCTCCCAGGTGACGAACGCGGCGAGCCCGAAGAGTGAAAGATCGATGAGTCGGTGTGCTCGTCGGTCCAGTTTCTCCAGCTCTGCAAGAGTGCGGCGTTCCCGCCGCTCCTCAGAAAGCCGCCACAGCATGACCGCCGCGGACGTGCTCTCCACGAAGCTGTCCACCCCGAAGCCCAACAGCGCCACGCTGCCGGAGACGAGAGCCGCCGCCGCGGCGATGATACCCTCGACAAGGTTCCAACTCACGGTGAGCAGCGGCAGGCGGGGGTTGGGCAGGACGAAGGCTTCAGACATGGCTTGCCTCCCCCTCGTTCGTCCTCCGGGGCGCGAGGGCGGGGGCGAGCTGGCAGCAGTTGGACAGGTCCCCCGCCTCTATCTGGAGTGTGACGTGCTCGATGCCAAACTCATCGTGGAGCTGCCGCTTCAACTGGCTCAGGAACGAGTCGTCCACTTGGGGGCTGCGGACGACAAGATGGGCGGTGAGCGCCGCCTCGGTGGTGCTCATTGCCCAGACGTGTAGGTCATGCACCTCGGAGACACCGGGTGCCTGGATGAGCCGCTCCCGTACGAGGGGCAAGGTGATGCTCTTCGGCACCGCTTGCAGCGCGAGGTTGACGGAGTCCTTGAGCAGCCCCCAAGTGCCCAAGAAGATTAGGGCTGCGATGGCGAGCGTCACAATGGGGTCCATCCAGGCCCATCCGGTGAAGTGGATGAGCGCTCCGGCCAGGACGACGCCCAGTGACACGCCAGCGTCAGCGGCCATGTGGAGGAATGCTCCTCGGATGTTGAGGTCATTCTTGCGGCCCTTCCAGAAGAGCAGCGCCGTCGCGGTGTTGATGATGATGCCCGCCCCGGCTACGGCCATGATAGTTCCGCTAGCGACAGGAGCGGGATGGCCCATGCGCCGCACCGCCTCCCAGCTGATGCCGCCCATCGCTACAAGGAGCAGGAACGCGTTGAGCAGAGCTGCGAGGATGGACGAGCTGCGCAGGCCATAGGTATGCCGCGCAGTCGGTCTCCTCCGGGCCAGGAGGCTCGCCGCCCAAGCGAGCACCAGCCCAAGGACGTCGCTCAGGTTGTGGCCAGCATCGGCCAGCAGAGCCAGCGAACCGGAGAGGACGCCAAAGGCGGCCTCGACGGCCACGAAAACTAGGTTGATCGCAATGCCCACGGCGAAGGCCCGGCTGTACGAGGGCGCTGCGTGACTGTGAGTACCCGACATGCGCGTCAGTGCCTCCAGAACGAAGATGGTCGCGACGGAGCAGGCCTTTCCGGCGCTTGACGAGAAGTTGTTCACCGTCTGGAACGGCTGACGCGCGGACACATTCGAGGTTACAGCGGGGCTTCCTCGAGCCGCCGCACGACCACTGAAGCCGCTGCCTTCCTGCAGCCAGGGGGCCGTACGCCTGCCTCAAAGGCCGTCCGAGAGCGTGCCGGGCAGTGTCCAGGCGCTCCTTGCTCCTTCGAGGTCCGCAGCGTCCCTGGACGCCGAGGTCCAGCTCAAGAGCCACCTGACCTTCAGCTCCGGCGTCGTTTTCCCCGGACAGTCGGAGAGAAGAGGGACTGCAGTGAGAGGACAGCTAGCCACCCGAGCGGAGCGCCCAGCGTGAATCCCATGAAGAGGCTGGCCGCCGCGAACATGATGTCTGCGTGGGGCTCGCCCCAACCGGCTGTGAACAGGCCCATTCCAAGTGCGGTACCAGCCCACAGCGCATACCGCCGCAATCGGAGGCGGGCGTGCAGCACCGCGGCGGTGAGCAGGCTGAGGCCTGCGGCGCATGCGAGAAGAGGGAATGGCCACCTGCTTCGGTAGAGTTCCACGCGTAACGGGCCTTCGAGGCTTCCTTCAAGGCGCTCCACCCTCAACTCGTGGCTGCCCTGTGGGATGAAGCCACGCTGGTGGAAGCCCAGCCGCTCTCTCCAGGCATGGGTGCGCACTCCCCTCCTTCGCATGTGAGTATGGGTCTGCTCCAGCGTCCCAACTACCACCTCCTCCATTCCCGCTATTGAGAACAGGACCTCCCTGGCCCCCTCCTTGGCGAGACTCCCTCTCACCACGAGGAGGACGCCCCCTTCTGCAGCAGGAGGGATGGCGATGTGCTGTCCCTTCTCGGTGACTTCGCCGCCGGCGAGTGGCTCTCCTGGCGACACTGTTTCGAGAGCGGGAAGGACGGCCAGGATGAGCACGAGGAGCACCACGAGGCTTGTGGTGACGCGCTCCCGATGCGCTGCCGTGCCTCGCCGGGCTTCGTGAATCATGGCGCCGCAGACACCGAGCGCAGAGAGTGCGATGAAGGCGGCCGCGGCGCGGCCATCCGCAGAGAGTTCCATCATGGACATGGGCACGGGTTTGCTCGGCACCAAGTAGGGCGCGAGGCGCTTTCCTCAGGTGGGCTCACAGGGACAGTCCACGCAGCCTCGACAGCAACAGGAAGGGCCGCACGGTTGCTCTAGCCGGCGGCCCAACGCCTATCGTGCCCGATGGAGGCGGACCTTGGCATCGGCATGGGGATGCCGGCCGCTTCGGCGAGTGCGGCGAGGCTTTGCCCCTCCAGGTCCACCTTGCGCAGGGCCTCCGCGTACTCCGGCTTCAAGGCGATGGAGAGGGCGGAGACGCAGGCGCAGACAGCCCTCTCCAGCGCGACGGCGTCCTCGGTGGACAGGGCGCTCTCCCCGGCCAGTCCGCGAAGTGCGCGCTCCTCGCGCTCCTCGTGCCGGTGGCGGTCGATGAGCGCGTTGCGCAGCACCCGATAGAACCAGGCCACCGCGCTCTCCTCCTGGCGCAAGGTGCTCCTGCTCTTCATTCTCTTGAGGAGCGCGGCCTGAAGCACCTCTTCCGCTGCCTCGGTACTTCCGACACGGGGCACCAGGAACGCCAGGAAGCGTTGCCGGTTGTGGATGAGGGCTTCCAGGACTTCCGGGCGCATGGATACTCCTTGTACCTCTGGTGTCCGCACAGAGAACGCGGGCCTACTTCCTGTCCCGGCGAAACGGCCAGGCCCGCTGTCCGACGTAGTCCTGTGGCAGGGGCATTGTCCATTCCCACGCCGAGCGACGCTTCCCCTTCTTCGACAGGGCCGTCCCGAATGGGAAGCCCCACAGGAACAGGAGGCGTCATGGTTTGTCTGGACGTCCACCCACCGGCGTTGATTGCACCGGCGGTGAAGCTCTGCCACGGCGAAGATGTACCGGGACTCGGGCAGCGGGGTTGATGTCCTGGGCCAACGCACCTCCGAGTGTCGGCATCGGGCAGAGCAGACTGTGCCTCAAGTTCAACGTGCTTGAGCAGCATGGGCCCTCTTTCACGCCCGGAGACGAAGAATGCGCACTGCGCCCGAGAGGACGAGCACCGCGATGCCAAGGCCTACAAGGAGGTCGGGGTAGGGGGACTTGGTAAGAGCGACGAGGATGCCCGCCGCGATGACACCAAGGTTCGCCAGCACGTCGTTGGTGGAGAAAATGTAGCTGGCCTTCATGTGGGCCCCGCCCTTTCGGTGACGGGAGATGAGCAGGAGGCACGTCACGTTAGCGGCGAGGGCGAGCGAGGCCACCCCCAGCATCCAGGTGGGCTCCGGCTCGCTGCCAAGGAGGAAGCGCCGTCCCACCTCGAAGAGGGCACCCAGTGCGAGCGCTATTTGCAGATAGCCACTGAGGTGCGCGGCGCGCAGCTTGTGTGCGGCCGTACGGCCCACCGCGTAGAGGCTGAGGCCGTACACCATTGCGTCGGCGAGCATGTCGAGGGAGTCCGCGAGGAGGCCCGTGGACTGGACGAGCCAGCCTGCGACGAGCTCGGCCACGAACATTATCCCATTGATGGCCAGTAGCACCCAGAGCGTGCGGGCCTCCTTGCCCGCGTCCTCGCCGGCCTCTGGCATGCCCTCTTCTGCGGCCGCACCTCCGTGCGTCTCGACAAGTTGGGCGCCGAACCCGAGCGGTTCCAGACGTCCTGCCACCTCGGATGCCGTGCCCCTCGCATGCCAGACGGTGAGGCGCCTTTCGGGCAAGTTGAAGGCGAGAGCGCGCACCATGGGCAGGCCTTCGAGAGTCATGCGCACAGTACGCTCCTCTGAGGGGCAGTCCATGCGGGGTACCTTGAATTCGCTCCTGTCGGTGGCGTCTGGAGGAGTGTTGTCGTTTTTCATTGGGTGTCGTCTCCACAGAAAAAAGGGGGAGAGGAGGCCGGGCGCCCGGGGGGGGAGCTGTGCGCCGCCTCGCATGAAGGGCGGCGCGGTACTCGTCACCGCGGCAGTCCATCTATTCCGGCGCCGAGGCGGCAGACCGCGCCTCGAGAGGCAAGCGCAGTGTCCGCTCGTGTGGCTTAGGATGCGAGAGGAGGGGCGCGCCCGCGCAAGGCCACCGCGAAGTGCGGCAGCGCTGCCAGGGCGCACCTTTCCCGTGAGCGTTTCGGGGGGCTACGCTTTGGGCGGCTGGAACAGCCCTTCGCTCACGGGGGCCACAGGGGCGTGTGGTGCCAGCAGCGGCGCGTCGAAGGAGGGGCGTGCTTCAACGAGGAGGGCCGGTGCCGCCGGCATGGCAGCCGGAGGGCATTGGGCGCACGGGCCCACGGGGCAGTTTGGAGGGCACTCCTCGGCCTCGAGCGAGCCTGCACACTCAGTGGCACACCCCGGTTCAGCGAAGCCCAGCGCGGCAAGCGCGTACCGAGGAGCGCCGGAATAGGTGAGTGCCAACAGCATCACTAGGAAGATGCGCCCAAGGGCAATGATGCGCTTCAGAGGGCGGGCGCCCTTCATGCTGCCTCCCTGCCCTCAAGCTGCCTGATGGCGTCGTGGATGAGCCCCTTCGCCCAGGTACTTGCGAGGGAGTAATAAACGAGCTTGCCATCGGCCCGGTACTTCACCAGTCCCAAGTGTCGCAGTTGCTGAAGCTGCCGCGAGGTGGTGGCCATGGAGCGCCCAACCAAGTGGGCCAAGTCGCAGACGCATAGCTCCGAGAGTGAGAGCGCATGGAGTAGCCGCAGACGGGTCGGGTCTGCAAAAGCGCCGAGCAGTTCCGCCGCCTGCTGGGCCGTGTCGGCGCTCAGCAGGCGGGGCTGGACAGCCTCCACCTTCGCCTCGTCGACGAAGTCCACCTGACAGGCGTCGGCGGACAGCGGCGTCGTCTCCTGGGAGGCTCGTGGTCGCCTTGTCTTCACGTTTGCGTATATAAGCAAGTGATGCGCTCGGGTCAACCCTCTACGCGCCTTGTGGCCATATCCTCACCTACGAAGTACAGGGAGCATTGAGAGCAGCAGCAGCAGTCTGCGCTCCAGGCGGAGAGAATCGCTGCGGCACTGAGCCCTGCCATTCCAGCGGCTGCCCGCTGCCTCCACGAGCCGCCGAGCACAAATGCATTGATGCCGAGGCAGTGAAGTAGGTACGGGCGTGCGTTCGTCCTGCCCCCGAAAACGAGAAGCCAAGCTGTCCACGGCGAGGCCGTTTCGGACGACCGGCTCATCATGAACGCGGCTCCCCACTGCATGAGGCTGATCACGAGCCAGTAGAGGTGCGTAGCGAGCAGTGACTTCATGTTCACCCTCGAGGCCACCCGCTTGCCCCAGGGCTGAAGCGGCACGAGCATGAACGTACCCAGCAAGGACGAGATGAATCCTTGGAGTCCTCCCCGTTGACGGCCATCAGCGAGGCCGGGTTCACGCTCAAGTTTCCTTGCTACCTTGAAGAAACGGCTCGCGCAGCTGTGCCCAGTAGCCCACAGGAAAGTCTGGTTCTTTGGCGATGCCGAGGTCATCCGAGGAAAACCGCTTCTCGGGCGTGTAGGACCACGTGCCTAGCAGGTAGTCCCAGAGGTGGGTGAAGAATCCGAAGTTGACGTCACCGACGCCTGCCCACTTGAGGTGATGGAAGCGGTGCCCTGCGTTGAGTGCTAACAGGTACTTCATTGGTCCAACCGTGTAATCCGCGTTTGAGTGCTGCATGAGGAGCTGCACGAAGGCTAGTGCAGCCAGAGCTGACGCGACGCCCGAGGGAAGCCCAACAAGCAGAAGCGGCGCCACTCCCACCGTCATCTCCAGCGCTTGGTGGAGGGGGTGCTTCATCAGTCCGTTGAAGCCGTAGAAGCGCTTCACCGAGTGGTGCACGACGTGAAGTCGCCAGAGAGCGGGCACGCGGTGGCTCAGCCAGTGCGTCAGGGTGACGCCGAAGTCGAACACCAGCACCGCGAGGAGTACCTGGAGAACGAACGGCCATTCATGAGGCCACGCGTCGCGCAGGCACGCCCAGCCCGACAGAAAGGGCAGCGAGAGGAGGGCCAGGACATTGGAGGTCTCGTTGACGAGGAAGTGCAGGAGGTCTCGGCCGACGTCTCCGTGAGAGCGATTCCAGTCCGGCTCGTAGGGGATGGCGCGCTCGACGAGGAAGGTCGCTACAATCGCGGCCAGGAGAAGTCCTCCGAGCCATGGCTTCGAGGCGCCGCCATGGACGAGGGCCAGGGCCGCTCCGTTGACACCGACCAGCATGAAGAGTGGGTAACTCGCGCGCAGGACCTGCCGCGCTAGGCCCGTTGAAGGGACGCCTAGGGAGGTTGTCAGCATGGAATCAGGGTGGCACCGCCACTTCGCATCAGACTTGGAAGAACTGGCTACTTCGTCGGCGCGAACGACTGCTCGCCCACCCACTCAATGCCCCGCGCAATCTCGGAGGGGGTGAGCCCGAACATACGATGGAACGTGTTGCTGAGGTGCGAGCTGTCGGTGAAGCCCGCGACGTGGGCCGCGTGCGTGAGCGTGTCTCCCTGGCGGAAGGACTCCGTGGCCCGGCGTAGGCGGAGCCAGAGGATGTAGGGACGCAAGGGGATGCCCACGCTGGTGGAGAAGAGATGGCCCAGCCGACCGGCGGACAGGTCCACCTCTCGGGCGAGCGCGCCCTGGCTTACGTCTCCCGCTTCAATGCGGCTCGGGAGGAGCGCGAGGATGCGTTTGATGGCGGGATGGAGCGGACCGGGGCGCCAAGCCTCGCCGACCAGTTGCATTACCAGTTCCGCCACGAGTCGCGACCAGTCCTCCGCGCGGACTGGTTCGGAGGGAAGGGGGACGCGAAGCAAGGGCGCTCCCGCCTGAACCCACGCGGTGGAAGCAGTGCCCACGTCTAGCTGTCGCAGCTCACGGCCGGCGCGGTCGTCCGGATCGATGAAGACGAGCAACGCACGCTCCGACCCGCGCTCGATGCGATGGGGCGTGTCCGGAGGAATGATGGCGACCTGTCCCTCCACGAGCGCACCCTGTGCATCCTCTAGCAGGAGCGGCCCGTTGATAGCGTGAACGAGTTGGAACGCATGATGCGCGTGTTCCTGAGTGGGCCCTACGGCCCCCAGGTACGCGAGCCACTGGGGGCCCATCATCGCACGACCGAGCCATCTCTGTTCACGAGGCACTCCTTCCTTCTATCAGGACTGGAACTCCAATAAAGGTTGTGCGCGTTTCATACTACGTGCGAGGAGGGAACGGGGCTGGCTTGGCGCACGGGGAATATGGCCAAGGGTGACTCCCCATCCTGGTTCGCATCCGGACCAAAGGCCGGGTCACATTTGGGGTGTTCAATCGTCGCTTCACCGGTACAGGTCTCGCCTGCTCGTGAGCGCCCTGCGCCCTTGTCTAGATGCACGCATGACGCAGCGACCGAGTTTGGTCACGCTTCCCTGGTTGGAAGAATGCCTTTTTTGCTGAAGCCGCCCCGGGGTGGCGGATTCCATTGACGGGCTTCTTGAGTAGAGCGGACTCCGATCCGAGAAATAGGAGTCGCAGCAGCCAGGAGGTGGCGAACAAAGAAGATGTTAGGTCTAGTTGACTGTACCTAATTAGTTGTGTTTGTGGCACAAACGGGAGCCTTTCGCCGAAGAAACTTGCCGCCTTGGGGCGGGCGTAGCTGTGCTGCGGCCCTCCATGTCCGACTTCCGCGAGGTCCTTGAATCGATTTCGGAGTCCCCATGCTCCGCGCATCCTGGCTTCTCCGCTGCCCTGGCCTGTACTCGTTGCGGTACCTACACCTGTGCCTTCTGTGCCTCGTCCGGGGCGGGCTTATGCCGTCGGTGCCTGCATGCGGCTCCGGAGCTGGCGACGCGCAGGGCCCGGCTCGCAGCAAGCCTTGTTGACGGTGCCGCGCTCCTGCTCCCGTCCCTGTTCCTGGGCGTCCTCCGGTGCCTGGCGCTGCCGGGTGCGCCGGCGATGAAGGCTCCAGTCGTCTACGTCCCGGCGCTCCTCGCGTTGCTCGTGCAGGCGAGCCTGATTCGCGGCACTGGGGCGAGTCTCGGCAAGCGGCTCCTGGGAATTAGAGTCGTCCGAAGCGACGGCCGTCCGGCTGGGGTGTGGCGAATCGCCCTGCTGCGGAACGCGCTCCCGATGGCGCTGTGCGGTTACTGCGTCTGGTTCGGCCTTGTGGATGCGCTTTTCATCGTCGGGGAGGACCGGCGGTGTCTCCACGACTGGGTGGCCGGCACCCGCGTCGTGAAGGCACCTCGAGCGTAGCGCTCCTTCGCTGCGCGGTTCGTGACTGGCTGAAGTGTTGGGTTCGGAGTCCCTACACAGCGAGGGGAGAATGAGAGGCAATGACATGGAGGAAGAGATGAAGTCTGGGCGTCCCCGCTGGTTGGCCGGGCTCGTGTGTGTGGTGGTGGCGCTGTCCATGGGGTGTTCCCGGCCGTGGAAGCGGGAAGACACCAGGACGTGGGAGGGCTGCTGCGAGGGGGCCGACGCATGCCTTGCGCTGCTTCAGGAAGTCCACGGCCCCGACACGGGGGAGAAGTGGCTGCCGCCGGAGCAGGCGTGTGCGGCCTGGAAACTGGGGCGCGAGGGAGAGGACGTCGTCCCTCGGCTGGTTTCGCTGCTTCGGCACCCAGAGCGTCGCATGCGCGGCGGTGCAGCACAGGCGCTGGCGAAGCTGGAGGAGAAGGCCAGGGGCGCCGTGCCTGCGCTCATCGAGGCGTATGAGAGGGAACCCGGTGGGCTGGCCCTGCACGCGCTCTCCTTACTCGATGACGAGCGAGCAGCACCAGTCATTGTGCGCCACCTCCTGGAGTCGCCCACGTCGACGCTGGCGCACCTCGGCCCGACACTGGCCCCGGTGCTGCTGGACGTGCTGGAGAATCCGGATTCGAGTTGGGAGGCGCTGGTGCTGGTGCGCCATGTCCTCGCCCGGCGGGCCTCCATGTACACCGCGACGTTCGTCCCTCGCCTGCGGACGCTCCTCGCGCGGGAGCTGGAGGAGCCCGCTCTCCGGCGCCCACCAGGGACGTCCTGCCCGTCAGCGCCGGCGCCAGGCTGCGGGGCGGTTTTCGACGCGTGCACCCCGCGAGCGGCCTACGTGGCGTCGGTGCTGGCGGCCTACGGGCGCCAAGGCGCGAAGGCCGCGCCCGAGGCGGTGCAGGCGCTACAGCGGGCGGACGTGCGCCTCACACCCGTGGCGCTGCAGGCGCTGGTGGCCTTCGGGAGTCCTGCTGCGGTGCCGGGCGTCCTTGAGCAGCTCGCCGTGCCTGAGTGCCGTGCCTGGGCCCTCACGAGCCTCGTATCCCTGGGGGATGTGGCGCGGCCCTCCGCGACGGAGCCGCTGCTGCGGCTGCTGGCCACGGGGGAGGAGGGCTGGGAGCGCGCGCGGGCCGCAGAGGCCCTTGGACGCGTGGGAGACGCAGCCGCCCTCGAGGCGCTAGGCCAGGCGGTGTACGCGCCGCACAGCGAAGTCCAGGCTGCGGCGGTTGATGCGTTGGGCAGCTACGCCTTCCGGGCGCATGCGGAAGAGTTGGTGCCGCTGCTCCAGCGGGTGGTGACGACGCACGCCTCTCCGGTGGCGCGGAGCCACGCGAGGTTGGCCCTGCAAGGCCTCTCCGAACAGGAGGTGCGGCATGCGGAGTCCATCGACTGCGCCCGCATCAGGCCAAGCCGCGCCGGAGGGTGGACGCTGTGCGAGGGACACACCTCTGTCCAGTTGCACTGGGACAAGCCGAAGGCGCCCCCACAGGGGAGTCCCTGCGCAGCCGTGCCGGGTGGGGACTCCGCATCCGTCCTCGAAGCCATGGGAGAGGCCTGCCTCGTCGGATGGGACGACGGGGAGTTTGGGGGCACGCTGGAAGTGCATGAGGCCGGGCGGGTGACGGTGCTGGAGGAGCCCCGGGCCAACCCCCTGCGTGTCGTGCGGATGCACGGCGCCCTCGTGGTGGTGGAAGGCCTCGCGCACATGTATGGCGGAGCCGGACGTCTGGTGCGTGTCGACGCGTCCGAGGGGCGGTGGCGTGCCACGCCTTGGGTGACTCTCCCAGGCGCGCCGATGGCATACGCCCTGGATGAAGCGGGGGACTTGGTGGTGGGGACGACGAACCAGCGACTCGGCGCCATCGTGTGTGGCCGGGCTGGCACATTCGCCCCCGCCCACGTGGTGCGCGTCACGGGGGACGGGCGCCTGGCTCCCGTCGAACCGGACGGGCGGCCCTGACGCCACCGATGGGGAAGGGCGCCCCTCTCAGGGCGAGAGGGGGCCTGGCGCGGGCGTTGGCGCTTCAGCCGCGCCGCGTCCCCGAGCGGAACTCGCTGGCCCAGCGCTGGGCGGTGGCAGCGGCGCGCTCGCGCTCCGAGGCGAGGGGCGGCTGCCCGGCAGGCGTTGGCGCCCCTTGTCCGGAGGTGCCGTCCGCGCCTGCTGCCCCCTTCTTGCGCACCCACATGCGAGGGGTGGCGCTGACGAGCGGCTTGGGAGCTGGAGGCGTGGCGTCGGCCTTGGGCCTGCGCCCGCGCGGGAGAATGACTTCAGGGATGCTGTGGGGCGCGGCGTCCTCCACCCACGCGGCGTGCAGGCGGCCGGTGGCCGCCATGAGGCGCCGCTTCTGGTAGTGGGCGGCGCAGTAGCCCTGGCTGCGGTGGGGCCGCTTGCAGCCGATGACGGCACAGTCCCGGGGCGTGGGCGCGGCGGCCGGCGCTGGTTGCACACGGACGGGCTGGGGGGCCTCCGCCGGCCGCACGGGGCTCTCCGTACGCACGGCGCGGACGGGCTGTGGCTCCCCGGACAACCGCCGCGCAAGGCGACTCAGCGCTGCGGTGAGCGCAGCGACAGGGCCGGCAACCTCCTCTCGAATGGCCGCCCGAAACTCGGATTCAAGGAATTGCGCTGGAAGAGCGCCGCCAGAAAGGCCCTGCTTCGGGTGTTGGAAAGACTGCGATTCGCGAAGACGATGGGATTTAGGCATATGTAAAAGGCGTTGCACCGGATGCGCCGACGGCGCCGCTGTGGATGCGGCGACAAAGCAACGCTGAGAGACGATTACCATTCCCCAGGGCAGCGGCGTAGTCGATAGCGGTGCACGCACTTGCACACGGGATGTGACAGCCGCAGGAGCGCACCTCTTGAGGATGCCTTCCTCCTGCACACTCTTGCAGTGGCCCGCGGACGAACTCCACCACTTTGCTGTCCGTCACGACCTCGTCGGTCGGCGCCGGGCATGTCCCGTACCGCTCGACGAGGGCTAAGACATCCAGGCTTTGCCTACCGAGTGATGACGCTCTTCAGCCCCGTTCTCGTCTCGAAGTCCTTTGCCAGTCGCTCCATCTCCGCCGAGTCCTCGCAGCCCAGGATGAATGAGAAGGTGGGCTGCGTCGGATGTCGGTAGAGCAGCAGCGCTGCGTCTCCTCTCTCGTACAGCGCGCAGTGCTCGACAGGAGGGAGCCGCTTGAAGCCCTTCTCCTCGGCCAGCGCAGTCACCACGTCTGCCCGGTAGCGAGTTGCGGCAGCGGCGTCATCCGGTGACGAGAACTTCCGCCGGAAGGGTAGCTGTGGCAGGCGAAGCTCCTTGAAGGCCTCGTAGTAGAGGAATTCCTCCAACCCCACGTACTGGGGAGAACTGGCCTCGGGAGGATAGTTCTTCGACAGTGGCCTGCGGACGACCTGGCAGTCATCGGCTCCATGCGGAGTCGAACGATCCAGGAACCAGTCGAAGCTGGAAGGCCCTTTATCTCCAGCCACCGGGATAAATCGCCCATGTTGAAGCCACGTCTTGGCGTTGTAGACATCGAGAGCCCCCTCGATTGAGAGGGAGGCTTCTGCAAGTTCAAGGTCGCCCATGCTCGCGCCCATCGTCTCCAGAAAACGACGATAGGCTCCCGGGAGAGAGCCTGCTTTCCTCTCCAGAAGTGCGATGTCTATCTCGTCCGCCGGAACAATCTCCTTGGAGAAATCGGGGCGGTAGCTCTCGATGAATTCGACGAGTGATTTCATTGCGGATTCTCGATTAGGCGCAAGCCGTGGTACAGTACATTGCCGGGAGCTTCTCCTGGCAGTCCGAGCACGATGGGACGTTCTCGCCGCTCTGGAATGTCTGTTCGCGCTCCTCTGGCTCAGAGAGGCTCTTGGTTTTCAAATCCTCTATCCGAACTTTGAATTGTATCCGGGGGCCTCTGTCGGGCTTGAGTCCCGCGACCGCTGGATAGAATAGGCGCTCGATGAGTTGCTGGGGCTTGTGCCCTCCGTGCTTCTCCATGATTTGCTTGGCGGCACAGTCCCAAGCCTCTCGTGCAATCTCCGAATCGACGGGTGCGCTTGCGCACTCGAATCCCAGAGACTTCACGGCCTTCATAAATCCCGGAGGGGCTTGGCCGGAGCAGGCCGCGAGCTTCTTGCCTGTGCATACGCACGCCATTGCGCCAATCATGTAGCCCTTGACGTAGGACTTGCGCTCTCGATTGTACCGAAGAACGGCGTGGTTGCCGAAGAAGTCCTCAAGCGCGGCGATTTGCCTCCTGAGAGTGGAGAGTTCGCTCGGTAGGCTTGCCAGTTCCGTTCGCTCTGAGGGGTTGGGGCCTTTCCCGCTCCTTCGGTTGTCGTCCGTGTTCTTTCTGTCTAACTCCTCGAGCCTGCGCTCCTTGCTCCTCTCCTCTTTCTTGAGTTTGGCGTACTCAAGAATTCGTTGCTTCTGTGCGTCGAGCGCTCGCTGGAGCCGTTCGAATAGCCGCGCAATCGCCGCCTGCGTTTCTTCTCCTGCCCCAAGGGGATGCGTCTTCCCGCAGAGCGAGCACGGGATGTCGTCGCCGTAGATGACACTCATGACGCCGGAGGCTTGGATGATGCCCGTCATGGTGGCGGCATTGGCTGGGCTGCCGGAGGGGCCGCAGTTGTTGAGCATGGGGTCGCCCAGCAACTGCACGTTCCGCCCCTCGATTTTGACGTTCATCGAGCCAGGGCCGATGAACTTCGTGGGGCCGTGGGTGTTGCTGGAGATGAGCCCGCCGCCTGTCCCCTTGCTGGCCATGTCCCCCTTGCTGCCGAAGCTGGCACCGGCAATGGCGACGGGGTGCCCGTTGATGGTGACTGTCTTCGAGTACCCCTCCGGGGCGTCGCCGCTGTTGCCGATGTTGGGCAAGGGTGTGGGCACGAAGGGAGCCGGCGGGCCGGGCATCTTGCAGACGTTGGGCAGCGTGGCTGCGGCGATGCCCGAGCTGCCCTGGGTGACGGGCGTCCTCGGGAAGTTGACTGTTACCTTGGCCATGGTTTCGCTCCTTCTTCACTTCCGGAAAGTGGCTCTTCCAGCAGTGCGGCGGCGCGCAACCCGGCTTCCGAACTGCCCCAGAGTAGCGCGCGAGGGCCGCTCGCGTACCGGCGCTGCCAGGCCTGCGCGCAGAGGACGAGGTTCAACGCCCCCGTGGCGGCGCCCACCTCGCCGCAGCTGCTCACAGGTGTGTGGACGGCGGAGGCGTCGCGGAACGCGGCCCCAAGGCGCAGGGTGACGAAGCCCCACTCCTCGGAGCGGTAGCGCTCGCCATTGAGGTCGCTGTGGACGTCCGCCACCACTTTACGCGTGCCTTCCAGTGGCGCGAGTGCCTCGGCCACGGCGGCCGTCATCCCCTCGCCCAAGTTGAGGTCGTCGCTGTGGATGAGTTTCGTCTCGTGGGCCGTGGTGGCGGCGCGCACCGTAGCGTTGGGCGCCAGTCTCCACCGGCGCGCGTCCTGCGTGGCCATTACCGCGACGAAGGCCGCGGCCTCGCCGGGGGCGAAGCCCATGCGCGTCCCTTCTTCCAGCCACTGGTTCCGCTCGCGAAGCCAGGCCAGTGTCTGGACGTCGTGGTAGCTGTCGATGCCTCCCACAATCACCAGTGGGCAGCGAGAGGTGTGGCCAACCCGAGTCACGGCTTCTCGTAGCCCCTCCAGCGCCGAGGCGTGGCCCGTCAACCGCGGCTCCACCTGGAGGTTCAGGCGCGCACTTCCGAGGGCCGAGAGGGCGGCGGTGACTCGCGAGGCGTCTGATGCCCTCCAGCCCGGGCGCTCCTCGGGAAGGCCCACCAGCACCGGAACGTCGAGACTCCTCTGCGGGAGGGCGGGTGTCAGCTTTGCGAGGACCTCTTCCAACGCCGCGGCCCCCAGCGCGGCCATGCGCGTCACACCACACCACTCCTGTGCGTCCAGGAGCCCGTCCCTCGCGATGAAGGAGTCCGCCTGGCGCCCCAGCTCCGGCACCTGGAGGAGTCGCACGCGGCTGATGCCCGCACGCACCGCCGCCGCGACGCTCTCCGCTGTCGTCCCCACGGGGGCACGCGCCCCAGACGCTACGAGTACCGCCTCAGCGGGCATGTCAGTCCGTCCTTTCAGTAATGGCTGTGAAGTCGAGGCGGTCGACGTCCCGAGGGCCGACGCTCAAGCCCGTCTGGAAAACCATGCGCACCTTCTTCACCTCGGGCTCGATGACGACGGTGCCCAGGGTGGCCTCGTGGAAGCGTCGGACGGCGCCGAAGTAGGTGGCGAAGCCGAAGCTGAGGCGGGGCAACGTGAAGTGGAGCGCGCCCTTCGGCGTGAGGTGCACCAGGGCCACCTTCTCTCCGCCCACGAGGCGACGTGAGGGCCGCTGGTCAGCGGGGGCGCAGAGGGCGAAGCGCTCATCGAAGTCTCGCGGCAGCAGCGGGTGTCGCGTCTTCCTCCAGGCTTCGTCGAAGGTGCCTGCCAGCTTGAGTCGCGGCGACCAGTAGCTGGCGATGGGGCCAAAGCCGGCCGGCCCCGACTTCGCTGGGGTGCCCCGCAGGTACTCGATGCGGTGAGCGGGCTGGTCCACCAGGTGCGCCTCGCTGCTGGCCACCCCGCGCCCCACGGGGTTGCGCATGTCGCTGGCGTGCTTGCGCGCGTCCGCGTCGCGCGTGTCGGTGCCGCCCCAGGCCCACTCGTAGAGAATGGGCTGGGTGACGAAGGGCTTGGGTGACGAGGGCTTCACGCCCGTCAAGCCGCGCGTGTAGTAGCGCTCGCCGTGCACCACGAGCATTTTGTCCACGTCGTGGATGCGGATGGCCACCTCGACGCTGGGCGCGGGGCGTCCACCGGGCGCATGGGCGCACGCGTTGAGGAGGACGTCGGTGTGGGGCTTGGGGGCGACGAGCTCGGCCTCGTAGCGCAAGCTGGAGTGGCCCGCCTCTCCCCAGTAGACGGGCGCGGGCAGTGGAGGCTCCTGCACGTCGGCAGGGCGGAGGCGGCCCGCGTCGTCGACGTCGAAGGTGGCCTTGACGGCGACAACCCAGTGGTGGTGGCCGTCCTTGTCGCGGACCCACGTCCGCTCGGCCGCGTAGGGTGTCTTATTCTGAAGTGCCCACATGGTTGGCAACGAAGCGTGGGGTTTGTTGTCAGCGCAGGCCGCTGTCGAAGGACTGCGTGCGGATTCGGGCGCTGGCGGCCCGGGCTTTGGCCTGCTCCGCGCGCTGGACGTGTGTGAAGGCCCGAGTGCGCACCGTCAGCGTGCCCTGGCTCCGCAGGGCCAATTCGCGGGCCACGACGTGGCGGCGGCGCATGGGACTGGTTTCAAGGGCCTCCACCAAGCCGCTGCCGCTGAAGGGCCGGCCCAGGAGGTACCGCGTGTCCCTCACGAAGCGCTTCTTCTCCGCGGCCCACCAGCCCCTGACGGAGGCCGCATTTGGCCACGGCAAGTCGTCTTCGGGCTTGGGCACCAAGTCTGCGTCCAAGTCCTCTTCGAGTTCCGGCGGCGGTGGGACGTCCTCGGGCCTCTCGCCTGGGGGCAGGGCGTAGGGCCCCTCCAGCCGCAAACCCGTCATGGCGGCGAAGGCCTCCCCGGCCAGTTGTGCAACGCCGGGTACCTCCAGCCAGGCGAGGCACGCCTCCATGGCTGCCACCCAGCCGCTGAAACCCAGGGCCCAGAGGGCCTGGGGGCGGAGCTTCTCCGCATCCAGCAGCGCCATGAGGAAGGGGAGTTCTTGCACACCGCCGCCCATGGCGAGCAGCACCATGGCTTCAAGGCTGTGTGCGTCCTGAGCGCGCACGGCGGTGCGGCACATCTCCCATGCTTGCTTCACACCGGAGGCCACTCCTGCCTCCATTGCCGCCGCTCGAATGCCGGGGTGGGAGGAGTCCAGCAGCATGGGAAGCAGGCTTCGCGCTGCGCCGTCCGGAAAGGGAAGGGCGGCACGAAGGGCTGCTACCCGGGCCCGTGGCTCGTCATGGGTGAAGAAGCGCAACAGCACCTCGGGCGGTGCTTCCTGGCGGAACACCAGTGCCTCCAGGACTGCTGCCTGCAGCGCGGTGTCCTCCAGCTTCAACAAGTCGAGCAGGCGTGCGCCCAGCCCTGGGGCCTCGCTGAGCTCCAGGGCCCGTCGAATTGCGGGACGCGCTTCGGGCTCTGCCCCGCGCAGTCGCAGCAGGACTTCATCCACCTCGCCGAGGGCGAGCAGCGCGTACGTCGCCGCGGAGATGCGAAAGGCGTCCTCTGTTTCAAATGCGGGGCGCAGCACGGATTCGATAGCGGTGGATGCGCCAACCACCAGCCCGTCCAAATGCGCGAGAAGAAGTTCCTCAAGTCTCGCAGTCTCAGTCAGTGAGAAGTCTGGCGCCCCCAGCGCCCTCTCCCACTGCAGCCACCGGAACTCCGCTTCGTCGAGATGCTCCTCCAGCACGTCTACCAACAGCATGGTGTCTTCTTCCCCCCTCTGGATGCCGCTGCGCCTGGCTGCAAGGGCTCAGATGCATGCGCGAAGGCCTTTCGGCCTCGCTTGCAGTCGGCGCGTGAGAGCCATTGCTACAAATGCAGTAGCAATGGCGAGCATTAAGTTGAAAACGCGCGGCCGAGACAAAGCGCGCTAAACCCAATACGTCCAGTCACCGTCAGCCTGTGAACGAAGCTGGCGGCAGCGCGGCCTGATTGGAGCAGAGCCGCTCAGTGGCATCGCCCTTCGGGGAGGGACGATTCACGGCCAATATCGTCAACCCTGCAGCCCGTGAGTCGCTGGGGCTGGCGTCTTCCGGCTCGGACTGGGGAGTGCGTGTCGAGAGACGGGGGCAGCAAGCCGGCGCTCACCATGCCCCGAGGGAAGAGGCGTCCGTGGAGGCGCGGCATGCCACCTGCTTTCCACCTTCGGCCATGAGCATGAAGAAGCGGCGGGCGCTCGCGGAGCGCCTGGGGCGGGCAGAGGTGGAGCTGCAGCGGGCGCACGCGAGGTTGGACGGGAGTCCCGAATCGCGGACGCGGCTTGCCGAGGCGAAAGCCGAGTACCGACTGGCGGAAGCCGCAGCGTTGCAGATGCTGGGCGCCCGTGAAGCCTTGGTGTTGGTGGAGGCGCGAGGGGCCGGTGAAGGCCCTCTTCGCGCCACGGTGGGCCTCCTGGCTGAAAGCCACGTCGCTGCACACGGTGGCCAGGTGGCTGATGAGTGGCGAGGCCCGCGCCGCAAGCGGCGGGCGCGGCCAGTGTCCGCTGAGCGATTCCTTCGAAGCGGAGCCGCTACGGCGAGCGGCTGAAGCCGTCCTTCGCCGTATGGGAGGGCGCGCCCTCACCCCTTCGTTGCCAGGCCCTCGCGCAGCATCTCGTCGACGAGGGACGCGGCCTTCTCCTCGTCGGTTGCGCCTTGCACGCGCAGCGCGACGGACTCGAAGCGCTGGGCATTGGCCACCACCCAGTCGATGTACTCGGGCAGCGAGAGCCTCTCCACGCCGAAGGCGACGTCCTGCATTCCCTTCACGATTTGGACGGCAGTGCCCTGGAGGACACGCCCGTCGCGCATGACGATTACCATGGTTTCCTCACCTTCAGGTGTCGACGCCAGCAGCCGGACTCGATGATGGGGCGGCCAGCCAACCGCCCTTTGGGGAACAGGTATGCCTCGACGCGGCCGGCACCGTCGAGGGCAATGGACGTGCGCTTGTAGAAGCGAGGGTGGCCCTCAAGCCTGTCGAGCACCGCCAGCATGAGGGCGTCGACTTCGTACACCTCGCCCTCGACGGCGTGCTTGCCTCTGGATGCGAGGGCAGGGAAGGGCCCGTAGTCGTAGAGGGTGAAGCGGGGCTGCGTCCGCGCTGGGCCGATGAGGCGTGCGCCGCGCAGGAGGCGGTGGTTGGGCTCGCCGGACAGCAGCGTCCCGTAGACGAAGACGCGCGTCGAGGTTGAAGCGCGCTTCACGCCGCACCTCCCAGGGCGTCCGCGAGCACGGCGCGGTTGAAGCCCAGGCGACCGTAGGCGTGCCAGAGGACGCGGAAGTAGCGGACAGCGGGCGGCCAGGACTCGAGGCTTGCTTCGGGCTGCAGGTACACCAGCGCGCGGCGGCGGCGGCCGGCCCTGTCCGTCACCAGCCGGGTGGTGCGCCGGTACGCGAAGGGGTGCCCCTCGAAGCCGTCGAGGGCGCGCAAGTCCTCCGGGGTGAGGCGGTAAAGCAGCCCCTCGACGTGGGCGCCGCGCACACGCTGGAGGCTGGCGACGGCGCCGCCCCAGCGGTGGCTGAACCCGCCAAACACCAGGGTGTGGCCGGGAAGGATGGCCCGGGCCTCGACGGTGGCGCCGGGGCAGCGCGTGCGCATTTGGGCCCTGTCGAGGTTGGAGCCGTAGGCGAAGTAGAGCATGTGGATTCTCCGGTGGAGGACGGGCGCGCGGCCCGCCGTTGTCATTGCCAGCCAGGGCACCCGCAGGGCTCTGGCGCGGTGCCTCCGTGGTGGGGGCGTGCTGGGGTGGCTTCGCCGCCCAGCGCGGCGGGGCCTACCCCTCGTTGTCGCTGCGCGAGGCGTTGCGCCTCTCGTTGAAGAGGGCCGCCCTCGCTTGCGCCCGGGCGCGCCGGTGTGCGAGCCGGGTGCCGCGGACGTGGACTTTCCGAGAAAGACGTCCGCAGTAGCTTTTTGTGGGGTACCTGCCGGGCGATGGGCAGCAGCCCCATCGGCAGTTGCTCCGGTCCTTCCGGTTGATTCCGTATGCTTTCATTGGTGCGTCTCTTGTATTGGCGAGGGCACCCGCCCTTCGCGAAAGACATACACGCTCTGGTTCGGCATTGAAGCAAGCCCTGTTTGAGGAGGCGCGAGGGGCGCGGGATGGGCGGGCCCGGCCCCCCTCCTTGGGAGCCCCTTGGCGCGAGCGCAGGCGGGCGCCAGCGCTCCGTGGTGCCCGCGAAGGCCCCGTCACGCGGCGGCCAAGGCTTCGGTGGGCGCGCTGCCCCCAGCGGCGCCCTGTGCGCCCTGCGTGCCCTCGCTGCCGGGCGAGCCATCCTCCCCCCCGCCCGAGCCGCGCCGGTCGCGGCGCTGGCCCTTCCAGGCGGCGCTGCCCTCCAGCTTCTTGAGGAGGTGGAGGCGGGCCGTCTTGAATTCCTCGCCGATGAGGCCGAGGTGGAGGAGGAACACCCGGAAGTCGTACTTGGCGGTGGCGGGGTTGAAGTCGCGGCGCTTGCTGGAGGCGGCCTTCGAGGCCAGGGCCCGGGCGGCCAGGGCCAACACCAGTTGGACGTAGGCCTTCACCTCTCCCGCGTGCACCGAGCCGTTGAAGTACCGGAATTCAATCGTGCCCCGGAAGAAGAGGCTGTTTAAGTTGAGGCCGTGGTAGCGGCTCGAATCGTAGCGGTTGGGCATGCTGTTGCGGCGCCCGTACCAAGCCTCATTCACGTCCTGGAGGGTGCGCGGGCGGCGAGCCTCCAGCCGCTGGAGGAAGGCCCCGTCGATGGGCTTGCAGTAGCGGCTCAGCCGCGCCGCGCTCACCCCGAGGGCCGTCTCCAAGAGGCGCTCCTGCTTGTGCACCATTTTGACGAGGTTGGTGACGCCCTTCGCGTCGAAGCGGCTGCCGTCGACGTGGATGTGGATGCCGGTGGAGGCGTCGGCGCGTGCGCCCGCCTCGCGCGCGGCGCGCACCACCTCCTGCAAGGCGTCCAGGTCCTGGTAGGTGAGGATGGGGGAGACGATTTCGCCGCTGCGCTCGCCCCCGCTCAGCGAGGCGTCCGACACCACTTTCCAGATGCGGCCCTGGGCGTCCGTCACCTGCCAACCCCGGTAGTCGCCGGAGGCATGCCCACCCACCGCGCCCTGAATCGCGTAGGCCAGCTTCTGGCGGGTGGCGCCAACCGTCTCAATCTCAATTCCAAACCGGAGCGTCTTCATGGGATTTGCCTCTCGCATTCGCGCGGGGCTGTGGCGCCCGTCGCGAAACACATACACGCTCTTGTGTGCGAATGAAGCAAGTCCACTTCGGTGTCTGGCTTGGTGGATTCTGGTGTCTGGGGTAGTCGCGAGAATTCGCGAGGTTGCGCGGCGGCTGTCTGTGAGACGGGCGAGGCGAGCTTGCCTGGGCTGGGGGGCAGCCGGCGGAATTCCAGTGTGTGTGATTGTCTCGGCGGCATGTTGCCAGGGGGGCGACATATCCCGGACCGGATTCCTCCACCCCGCCCGCAGGCTCAACCGGAGGAGCCTCCCATCGGAGCCGGGCTGCTGGCGGGCGCGCGGCGCCTGCCGAGGGGCTCAGGAGGGCTCATCCCACGAGGCTTTTGAGCATCGCCATCGCGCGCTCGGCTTCGTCCGGTGTGCCCTCTGCAAGCTCCACGTACACGATGCCCCCGGAGTAGATGAGGATGTCTGGGAGTAGTTCGATGCGTACGTTCCAGCGCGCTCTCTCCGGGGTTGCCATCTCAACGTCGGCGTAGAGGCGATGGAGCGCGGCGTTCAGCGTGCGCTGGCGCGTGTCCCTCGGGAAGCGCACCTCGATGTACGGCTGGGGAATTCCGTAGCGCGCGGTGCGCTGTCCCACCACCATCAGTTGCTGGCTCGTCGCGGCCATCATTGTCCTCGCGTTCCGTAGGAAGGGGTGTTGCGAAAGACATACGCGCTCTTGTGGGGCGTGATGCAAGTTGAGTCTGCGGGGCGGCGTCAGCGCCCGGGGGCCCGTTGCTCCTGCCTCTCAGCGCGACAGGGGCTGATCGGCGGGCGTTTTCGGCTCAGGAGGACTTCGCGGCGTTCGGGCGGGAAATGGCGGGCTGGCTGTCCTCGGCCGCCAGTCGCTCCCGGAACAGCGCAACGAGCGTTTCGTCCGATTGGTAGTCGAGGCTATTGGAAATCTGCCTGTCCATACGGACCACGGCCGTCAGGTAGCCGGCGCGCGCGTCAATGCTCAGGGCTGTATTGCTTGCGACTTGGCGGTACAGGAAGAAGAGGTCATCAACGTCGTCATCGGTGTGCGGCATGTGGCCTCCTGGTGCTGCGGTTATTGGTGTGGCGGGGCACCCGCGCGGTCCTGTGGCGCGGGTGCCCCTGCCCCTTCCGCTCAGCCCATCAGGGTGCTGAGGAGCATCATTCCGCGCATGGCCTCGGCGTGGTCCCCCTCGGACAACTCCAGGTAGATGCGGCCGTGGTTCGGCTCCAGGAGGCGCTCGCTCTGCACAATCCACCGCTCCGCAGAGGGCGTGCGTAGCTCCAGGTCGGCTGACAAGGCGTGGAGCGTCGCGCTCAGATGCCGGTGGGTTGAGCCGCGCGGGAGGATGACGTCCAACTGCGGTTGAGGCGTGCCGTACCGGCTCGTGGCGAGGTCCAGGCGCAGGGTAGTGTTCTGGAAGTCAACCACCGTCATGTGGACAAGGTGGAGGGGCTTGGGGGAGGTGGTCATGACGTGCGTTCCTGTGGATTTGCGCGGCGCTTCGTTGCTCGTTGCGAAAGGCATACACGCTCTGGTTGGCGGGTGTATCAAGTCCTTCTCTGGGCCTGTGGTGCTGTATGTTTCATTGAGTGGGCGGCGGGGAGGCGGCTTGTTCTGCCGCCCCGCATGCCCATGTCAACGGAGGGCCCTGTGCAGGATTTGCAGCCCGCGCTCTGTCTCGTCACGCGTCGGTCGAGGGCCACCGTCCCCGAGTAGCAGCAGGTGGACGCGGCCTGTGAGCCCGTCTTCGAGCACCTCCGATTCGACGAGCCAGTGCTCCTGCGACGGGGTGCGCAGCTCCACCTGGGCGGCAAGAAGCAGGAGGGCCGCGTTGCGCTGGCGTGCGGAGGTGCCCTGGGGAAATGTGACTTCGGCTTCCGGCTGTAATTCGCAGCCGCTGCTGTGAAGGGCC